>NZ_AP018223.1:846448-1531696 GCF_002368035.1 Nostoc linckia NIES-25
CCTGCCTCCCCTGCCCCCCCTGAACCTAAGACCACACCAGCAGGTGTCTAATGCACAATAGAAATCGCTCCTGGCAAAAAAGCTACGGCATTGCTGTACTCGCCAGCGGTTTAGCACTATTATTTTCTCTACTGATATCGCCACTGTTAGAGAACATTACTTTTTCAGCGTTTTTTGCAGCCGTGGTGCTGAGTTCTTGGTATGGGACTCGCGGCTCAAGTTTATTTGCAACCGTACTGTGTAGCTTGGCGATCGCTTTCTTTTTTTTAAAACCAATTTATTCACTGAGTATTTTAACCCTCGATGGTTTTATCCGCTTGGGGTTATTTGTTATCGTATCGCTGCTAACTACTGAGGTGAATGCAGCTTGGAGACGTACAGAGTTGAAGTTACGAGAAAGTGAAACTCGCTATCGGGAAATGGCAGAGGCGGTGCAGAACTACGCCAATGAATTAGAGGAACGAGTCGCCCAACGTACAGCCGCCCTATTGGAAGCTAACAAAGAACTGGAAACCTTTGGTTATTCAGTCTCCCATGACTTACGCGCTCCTTTGCGGTCAATGCAAGGTTTAGCGCAAGCACTACAGGAAGATTATAGCGATCGCTTGGACAGCACTGGACAAGATTATATCCAAAGGATTGTCGCCTCTGCCGAACGAATGGATGGACTAATTCAAGACTTGCTCAACTACTCGCGCCTGAGTCAGGTAGAAATTAATCTTGGCGCACTTAACTTAACAGACATTGTTACAGAAGCCCTTAAGCAACTAGAAGTAGAATTGCAATGGCCACAAGCTCAAGTCAACATAGAGCAACCACTTCCAGAAGTTATAGGCAATTGGACAATTTTAATCCAAGTACTCGTAAACCTGCTGAGTAATGCAATTAAATTCGTCCCCGCTAACAGACAACCCGAAATTCGTATCTGGGCAGAAATCGTCGGGGGAGATGGGGAGATAGGGAGATGGGGAGATGAGGTAAAAAGGGGAAAAAATTCTACCTTGTCCCCCTTGCCTTCCTCATCCCCCATTCGCCTTTGGGTAGAAGATAACGGTATTGGCATTGCACCAGAACATCAGCAGCGAATTTTTAATGTATTTGAAAGACTACATACTCAAGAAAGTTATCCTGGTTCTGGCATTGGTTTAGCTATTGTCCGCAAAGGTATTGAACGTATGGGGGGACAGGTCGGTGTAGAGTCAATAGTAGGTAAAGGCAGCCGCTTTTGGATTGAATTACAAAAAAACTTTCGATGAGAACATGAACATAGAGCAGCAGACAATTTTACTGGCAGAAGACGACTCAAATCAAGTTCTGTTAATTCGTCGTGCTTTACGCAAAGCTAATCTGATGCAACCCCTACAGGTTGTTAGCAATGGAGAAGCCGCTATTTCTTACCTCTGTGGTGAAGGAGAATATGGCGATCGAGAACGCTACCCTTTGCCGATACTGTTTTTGCTAGACCTAAAAATGCCTCGCAAATCTGGGTTTGAGGTTTTGGAGTGGCTCAAGCAACAACCCGAACTCAAACGCTTACCAGTAATTGTGCTGACAACTTCTAAAGAAACAATCGACGTTCATAAAGCTTATGACTTGGGTGTTAATTCTTATTTAGTTAAACCCGTGGCATTAAATGATTTAACGGCAATGATAAAGTTACTTGATGCCTATTGGCTAACTTTAAATCAACAGCCGTTGGTTTACTTCACTTAGACAAGTTTATTCGCTCAAACGTTGCAATCCCACCTCTTAAAAGGGTGGGAGTATCATTAACAATTAAAAATTCACGCATTACAGCGTTTTTCATCTATTTGAACCACAATTTTCGGTAGGGGCGCACAGCTGTGCGCCCCTACAACGTGGTCTATTTACCTGAAAATTGCTGTAAAGACATTTTCTACAAGGAACTGTTACCCCGACTGAAACTGCTACTAGGTAAGGCGGGTGACCAAAATCACAGTTAAGCTATTTCTATCTTATAGCTAACACTATTTAAGACCAACGAGGATTGCGCTTTACCTATAAAGCATGGTCTATTTATCTGAAAATACCTTTAAGTTGAGATTGCTTAGTAGAGTGTGTTCTTGCTGAGAATACGACATCGAAAGATTTAGAACTTACGCATTACACTCTTAACTGATACTACAGAAATTGTAAGTTATTAAATCTACTTTCTTTAGTAAGAATTCTGCACTTAGAACTTCTCAAGCATAAATTTTTTTGCTTCTCATGCACATTCTGATTATTGACGACAACCCAAATGACCGTTTCATGATTATTCGCCACATGCGGCGGGAATTTCCTGATGTAGAAATAGAGGAAGTGGGTGAACCAGAAAACTTTGAGCAAGCATTGATAGCAGGTCGCTTTGACCTAACAATCACCGATTATCAACTGCGCTGGAACAATGGTTTAGAAATATTAGATGTTTTAAAAAACCGCTATCCCGATCGCCCGGTGATTATGTTTACTAACACAGGCAATCAAGAAATCGCCGTTGAGGCAATGAAAAGCGGACTTGATGATTATATTCTTAAGTCGCCCAAACACTTAGTTCGTTTGTCTGCAACGGTGAGGTCTGTGTTAGAACGCAACGAAACTCGCCGTAGAGCCAGCTTTTTAGAGAACCGTTTGCAATCTTTACTCAATCAATTAAATGTCGGCGTATTTCGGGGAATTCCCGACGGACAGCTATTAGAAGTCAACAGTGCATTTCTCAGCCTTTTGAGGCTTGATTCTTTAGAAGAAATTCAGTTTAATACTAACTTTAATGAGATTTTTTCCAGAGCCGGAGATATAACACCACAAAAAAGACGAGAACGGGAATTAAGAATACGCAGAAAAGATGGTAGCTATATATGGATATCAGTGAATGAAACTCTCAATATTAGTAATGGAAGAGAGGTGATTGATGGTCTAGTGGAAGACATTACCGGGCGCAAACGCTCAGAAGAAGCACTCAAGCGCTACGCCACAAGACTACAAACTCTCCAAGAGTTAGATCGGTCGATCTTGGGGGCAATTTCTCCCCAAGGAATTGCCGAAGCGGCTCTAGCTGCGACTTATCCCTTACTTCCGTGCCAATTAATGGATGTGACGTTGTTTGATTTAGAACGGCAACAAGCCACTGTCTTAGCTGTCCAGTCTAGCGATCGCATTGGCTTTGCCGTGGGCGAAACTTTCTCATTACATGATTTTGGCAACATTGAAAACTTGCAACAAAACCAGGTGATGATGATTGAAAACCTGGCCGAACATCCTAGACTCTATCGCGTTCAACAACAGTTGTTCGACCAAGGCATTCGCTTAATTATGAATGTACCTGTGATTGCTCAACAACAGCTAATCGGTTCTTTGAACGTAGGAGTAATACAACCGCGATCGCTAACTGAGGAAGACGTAGAAATTGCCCGCGAGGTGACAAATCAGTTAGCGATCGGCATTCAGCAATCTCGCTTGCGCGAACAATTGCAGGGCTACACCGAACAACTCGAACAACTAGTCCACAACCGCACACAACAGCTAGAAGAAGCCAACAGTGCCTTAGAAGCCTTTGCCTATTCCATCTCCCACGATTTACAAGAACCTCTGCGTGCGATTCGGGGATTTGCCACTATTCTCTTAGAAGACTACGATACCGTATTAAATTCAGGCGGGCAAGATTTAGTCCATCGCATCGCCAGCAATGTCGAGCGGATGGACAACTTACTGCTAGATTTATTAGAATACAGCCGCTTGAGCCGAATTGACTTGCCAGTGCAACCAATTAACCTCAACTCACTAGTCAAGCAAGTGCTGACGCAATTAGAAGTATCCCTACAAGAAAACCAAGCCCAAGTGACAATTGTCGAACCATTGTTAGAAGTTGTGGGAAACTACCGCACCGTCGAGCAAATTATTACAAACCTACTAACCAACGCGATTAAATTTGTAGATTCTGGAGTTCAACCCCAAGTCAGAATGTGGACAGAACGCCGCGAACTCTGGGTGCGTTTGTGGGTAGAAGACAACGGCATAGGCATCTCGCCCCAGCACTGGGAGCGGATTTTTGGTGTTTTCGAGCGTTTACACAGCATAGAAGCCTATCCTGGCACAGGAATTGGACTAGCGATCGTCCGTAAAGGCATCGAACGCATGGGCGGACAAGTAGGTATGGAGTCAGAAGTCTCCCAAGGCAGTCGTTTTTGGATAGAACTACCGGAATTTGTTAAATGAAAATGGGGTGTGGGGCATATCCATTACGGCTGAGAGATTCTAGTTTTTGCCTTTGCTCTGTATTCAAAAGCACCTTATCACTACGACCTCTTCCCATCGATTCCCCCCTTTTTTTGGCGTGTTCTATTGCAACATTTTAGTCTTGTCACGCCACTACATTTAGTAGTTTATTATTCTGAATTCTTCTATATCACTTACTTTGCCAAACTCGTTGTAACGACTGAAAAAGTTTCGCAAATGTTTCTTCTAGCCAAAGAATAACACGATCGAGCCATTCCAAAACTCTCTCTAGAGGATGCTTTTCATAACCCATTGTCGTTGCTTTGGTTTCTATCCAGTCTGGCTGTGCTTCAACTTCAGTGCTTTGAGAAAACCGCTGTTGGGAAATTTCCCCTTTATGATTCTTGCTATCAGATTGGGAGATCGCTGCTTCAGTTTGTTGGAAAGAGGTAACTTTTGCAGATTTTTTGGGAATTGAGGCGAGATGACGGGTTGTTTTTTTCCTTTGTACTAATTCAGATTTGCCTTTTGGCTGTTGTCGATTCAAATTCTTTGGCCAAGAAATCCCTGCTGATAAATCTGAAGCTAAAGCAGGAGTTGTGTTTTCAAGTGTAACTGCTTTGTCAGCAACTTTTTGGCGATCGCCAAACAAATCATTCCACGTTAACCAAGGATCGTCCGTTAAATCCTGGTTTTGCAGGTTACGATTTTTAAATAAAGCTTTTTTTGGGTAACTAGATAATAGTTTATCTGGCTGGTTGCCATCAGTTGTTGATTCAATATTTTTTCGATTCCCAACACCAAAAAAGTAATTCAGCGCTGCTTCAATTAAAGCTTGAAAATTTAGTGCATGAGTTTCTAAATCGTCACCTGTAACTGCAATTTCTCCCTTAGAAGTTAACTGTTCTTTTCCATAAAGAAATATATTTAACTGAGTTTGGGCTACTTGGATAATTTCTTGACTGCGTTGTTGAACTGGTATTAAAGCATTTGATTCGACTTTAGCAACAGCTACATCTAAAAATGTTAATAATTTACTGGACTCAAGTAAATTATTGGATGTTGCTCCGCTGATGATTGGAATATTAACTGAATTTTCTCCAGTTAATTTTGCTAATAAACCCTCGATTTTTGGTAATAATTCCTTTTGTCTTTTAGCTTCTGATAATCGCCAAAACTGCCAGTAATTAGCAACTTCGCTAATAATCCTATCTTCTAATTTTGCCTGCTGCTGCGGTGTCAAAATATCGAGAATTTCATTCTCAGCGGTGACAAGTACCAAATTTCGATTCAGCAAATTTGTGGCAACTCCCCGAATGGCTGCAAGATGCTGCTTCAGAGGATTTTCTTGTTGTGTGGATTTGATACTTGCGGCTGAATTATTTGTAAGAGTTGGAGAATTAATAATATTAGTATCTGCGGAGTTTTTAGGGATAGATTTTTGCCAAAAACCTCCTAAAAAGCTCAAAGCATTAAAAGGTTGAGAGGCTTTTTGAGGAGTAGCGATCGCCTCCTCCGATGACAGATAATTAACTGTCTCTAATACATGCTCAATGGGAGTATCAACATTTAAATCAGTTTCCGGCTGAAAATCGGTATCATTTGATGGTAAATTCAGCCTGGATCGTGGTTCTTTGGCGTGTAAAGTTTTAGCATCTGATTCAGATGACACAAACAGTAGATACACTGGGTAAAGTAGCAATTCTACACCCCACTTAGTGGCAACTTGCAAATGCCGGAAGGTGTTTTCCCACCGTTGTGTCAACCGCCGAGATTGCTGGTTGACAAAATTAAATAGTTTGCTTTGATAACGACCAGAAGAACCAGAAGACATAATAGTAATTTTTGAGTTCGAGTCTTGTTTAGTTGTGAGACTCCCGCCGAACAATAAAAACCACAAACTGTTAATTATTGTGTGCCCTCATTTTAGCGAAAATATGACTCCAATTATCTCTGAATCTCAGTCCAATTTAATCTCGCAAGCAATTGAGCAACTACGCTCTTTTTCTCAGGTTAATCTTCAGTCTACTTGGTTATACCGAGAATCTGACCAGATAATTACTGATGTTACAGCTGCTAATTTATCTGATTGGCAACCTGTAGAGTTGAACGCTAAAGAACATATTGCTTGGACAGGGGGGAAAAAAGTCTTATGGCTAGGGCAAAAATTAGTAGTTCCCCAAGATATACAGGGTTATCCGTTAGCTGGGTTATCTTTGCGGCTGGCGTTAGCTTGGTGGGCTGATGCTGTCCAGATTTATGTAAATGGGGAGTTAGCGCTGGAGGGTGATTTATTTGATTCTTCACCGAGAGTGCTTTTGAGTCGCAAGGTGACGCCAGGGGAAGAATTTATTGTTGCATTGCGGTTAGTGAGTCCCGGACATTGTGATGGCGCTTTAGTGCGATCGCTCCTTATATATGAGTCTAATGATGATGATAATCCCGATCCGGGTTTTGTGGCTGATGAGTTGGCTGTTTTGCAACTTTATTTGCAAAAGTTTGCACCAGAAAAGTTGGGTGTTTTGGTGGAGGCGGTAGAGGAGGTAACGAACCGCAGAGGCGCACAGAAGGAATTGGTTAGGTCGTTACGTCAACATCTAATTCAATCTGACATCTTAGCCCCCCTTTTGAAGGGGGGTTGGGGGGATCTAAAATCCAAAATCCATTTATTGGGTCACGCTCATCTAGATTTAGCATGGTTGTGGCCTGTGAGTGAAACTTGGAATGCAGCACAAAACACCTTTGAATCGGTTTTGAAGTTGCAAGCAGATTTTCCAGAGTTAATTTTTTGTCATTCGACTCCGGCGCTTTATGCTTGGATTGAAGAAAATCGCCCGGATTTATTTAGGGCAATTCAAGCACAAGTAGCAGCCGGAAAGTGGGAAGTTATTGGCGGAACGTGGGTAGAACCAGAACTGAATTTGATTGCTGGCGAATCGATTGTGCGTCAGCTATTGTATGGTCAGCGATACATACAAGAAAAATTTGGCAAGCTTTCGCCTGCGGTGTGGGTTCCAGATTCTTTTGGTTTTTGTGCAACTTTACCGCAATTTTTCGCTAATGCCGGAATTGAGTATTTTGTCACCCAAAAGTTACGCTGGAATGATACTACTAAATTTGATTATGGTGCTTTTTGGTGGCGATCGCCTGATGGTAGCCAAGTCTTTACTTTCATGTCTGCACCCATCGGTGAAGCGATCGACCCAGTTAAAATGGCATCATACGCTCTAGAATGGCAAAGCCAAACGAATTTACCAGAATCTCTCTGGCTTCCTGGTGTCGGCGACCACGGCGGCGGCCCCACCCGTGATATGTTAGAAACCGCCCAACGCTGGCAAAAATCACCTTTCTTCCCAGATATAGAATTTACCACCGGTGAAAAGTATTTACAGCAAATCCAATCAGAATTCAGAATTCAGAATTCAGAAGTCAGAAGTTATGATTCTCCCTCATCCCCCCCACCTCCCCATCTCCCCATACTTCGGCTCCGCTCAGTACAAGTCTCCCCATCTCCCCACCTCCCCACCTCCCCACCTCCCCATCTCCCCATCTGGAATGACGAACTATACTTAGAATTCCATCGCGGCTGCTACACTACTCACGCAGACCAAAAACGTTGGAATCGTCGTTGTGAAACTTTGTTGTATGAAGCTGAACTATTCGCAACTTTGGCAAACATCAGTTGTGGTGTGACATATCCCAAAGCCGAAATTGAAGCAGCTTGGAAACAAGTATTATTTCAACAGTTTCATGATATTTTACCTGGTTCTTCCATTACCCAAGTTTATCAAGATGCCTTGCCGGAATGGCAACAAGTCGAACAAACGGGAACGAAGATATTACAAGAATCATTGCAGGCGATCGCATCTCACACTACCCTACCACAACCACCGCAACCCAATAGTTTACCTATTTTCATTTTCAATTCTCTCAATTGGCAGCGTTCTGAGGTAGTTTCTATCGCCTTACCCGCACCAGCAACAACTACCCAACAATGGCAGATTTACGATGCTTTTGGTCAGCTGCTTGTCTCCCAATTATCTCAACCATCAACCCTACTATTTCTCGCCCCCGACATCCCACCCGTAGGCTACCGCCTCTTTTGGCTTTCTCCCTCATCCCCTACATTGCAGGAAGCTAAAGCTACATCCCCAGAATGGGTTTTGGAAAATGAATTCCTCCGAGTTGTCGTCAACCCTGAAACAGGAGATTTATCAAGTGTTTTTGATAAAACTTATCAACGGGAAGTTTTGAGTGGTGCGGGAAATCAACTGCAAGCTTTCAAAGACAGCGGTCAATATTGGGATGCTTGGAATATAGATCCTAATTACGCCCAGCATCCCTTACCCCCAACAAATCTTCAATCTATTGAATGGGTAGAACAAGGCGCAGTACAAAATCGTTTGCGCGTAGTGCGTCAATTGGGCGAATCAGAATTTTGCCAAGATTATATTCTGCAAACTGGTTCGCCCGTGCTGAAAATTTCCTCCAGGGTTAACTGGCAAGAAAATCAAGTATTGGTAAAAGCTGCTTTTCCTCTCAACATTGAAGCAGACTTCGCTACCTACGAAATTCCCTGTAGCGCAATTCGCCGTCCAACTAAACCGCAAACCCCCGCAGAACAAGCAAAATGGGAAGTACCCGCCTTACGTTGGGCTGATTTAACAGGCGAAACAAATCAGGGTTTATACGGTATTAGTTTGCTAAATGATTGTAAATATGGTTATGATGCTAAAGCCAATCAATTACGTCTGACACTGTTACGTAGCCCCAATTGGCCAGACCCAGAAGCTGACCGAGGTTTGCATGAATTCACCTACGCCTTGTATCCTCATGCTAATACTTGGGAATCAGCCCATACAGTACAGCGTGGCTATGAATTGAATACACCTCTACAAGCGATAATCAACCCAGTCACCAGTCCCCAATCCCCAGTCCCTAATCCTGACAGAGCAAGCTTTGTAAATTTATCATCTGAAAATCTGATTTTGATGGCTTTGAAGCCAGCAGAAGACGACCCACAGCAGTTGATTCTGCGGTGTTATGAATGTCACGGAGAAACAGCCGAGTTATCTTTGCAAAGCGATCTAGGAATAAGTCTCGGAAATACGGTAGATTTGTTAGAGCGTTCTAGCGATCCTGCTCCTAAATTCTCATCTGAGCAACAAATCTTGACGATACAGCCTTGGAAAATCGTCAGCTTCAAAGTCAATCCCAATAAGTAATTCTAGACCACAACAAATCATTACTCTAGAGTTGAGAGTCTAGAGTTGTTAACCTTTGACTCTTAAGTACAGACGCGATTAATCGCGTCTCTACTCCTAACTCTCCTAGTCTTCGTGATCTTCAAAAGGATCGCTCAACTGCTTGCTGGGAGGGCCAAAGGAGGTATAAATTCCATAGCCTGTAATGGCAATCAAAACAGCTGCTACAGAAATGCTAAGAACTATTGCGGGTTCCATAATTTTAAGATTGATTATGAGTGCTATTCTTATAGAATATTACAGAAGATTAAAAAAAGCTTGGGCAAGTAATCTTAGGTGAACTATGGCACAAAGGACTAGGTTGGGAGATATCCTGAGACCACTGAACTCTGAGTATGGAAAAGTGGCACCAGGTTGGGGTACTACCCCTGTGATGGCTGTTTTTATGTTGCTGTTTTTTGTGTTTCTGTTGATTATTCTGCAACTTTACAATAAAACAATCTTGGTTCAGGATGTAAATGTCGATTGGCGGAGTTTAGGACGCTAATGGATACACAGTTATCTAGTTTGGATAACAAGTAAACTCATACCCGGCTAGTCCGGGTTTTTTTGTCAGAATTCAGAATTCAGAATTCAGAAGTCAGAAGAAATACTGGTGTAGATGTAGCTAAGGCATTACTCGCTGGTGGAGCGATCGCCTTTAGGCGTTGCCGTTAGGCATCGCTTTCTTTAATAGCCGATTATTTAGTAGACTACATAATAATATGTAAGTCTATATAGTAGTTTTAGAATTTATCGGAGATAAAAAATGAATATATTTGGTATCGGTCTGCCGGAAATGGCTGTAATTATGGTAGTGGCGCTGTTAATCTTTGGCCCAAAGAAGTTACCAGAGATTGGCCGCAGTGTAGGCAAAACAATTCGCAGTTTTCAAGAAGCTTCTAAAGAGTTTCAAAGTGAGTTTCAAAAAGAAGCCGAACAATTAGAAGAAGCTGTGAAAACTACCGCTGAATTGGAACCTAAGCAAATCGAGCCTGCTAAATCACAGCACGATACTGCTAATTCTTCACAAGTTGGCTAGGAAAATATACCAATTTTGGATTGGGCAAACAGGGCATGGGGAAAGGGAAAGGGGTATGGTTCGACAAGCTCACCAACCGGGGAAAAGGGGAAAGATTAAATTTATTCCTTTTCCCTTTAACCTTGAACCTTTTCCCCTGCCTCCTTGTCCCCTTTTCTTCCCATGCCCCATACCCCTAAAATTGATTAACTGTAGCAAAATGACAGAAGCTGTTACACAACCAGCTTTGGTGATTCCCCAGCTGATTGTTGGGTTGGGGAATCCAGAAAGCAAATATCACCAAACACGCCATAATATTGGCTTCGCTGCTGTGGAAGCTCTCTGTAGTGCTTGGCGCATTACCCTAGCGGAAAATCGCAAGTTTCAAGCAGAGTATGGGGAGGGTACGGCACCAGTTGGAGGTAAAATTCGCTTGCTCAAGCCCTTGACTTATATGAATCGCTCAGGACAAGCCATACAAGCTGTGACCAGTTGGTATAAATTACCGCCTGAGTCGGTGTTGATAATTTATGACGATATGGATTTACCTTTGGGTAAAACTCGTCTGCGCTTGTCTGGTTCTGCTGGGGGGCATAATGGAATGAAAAGTGCGATCGCACATCTTAACACTCAAAATTTTCCCCGTTTGCGAATCGGTATTGGTAAACCCAAAGATGCAGCTAGTAAAGATGATTCAGATACTGTCTCCCATGTACTAGGGCGATTTTCTGCTAGCGAAAATCAGCTAATGTCTCTTGTACTTCAGTTCGTAGTTGAGTGTGTAGAATTAAGCCTGAAGCAGGGAGTAGAAAAGGCAATGAATATTTGTAATAGCCGTACCATCAATCATTCTGAGTCTTAAAATTCGACGAGAGTGTTGACCTGTGTCCCCTTGTCCCCTCTAGGGCGCTTATATTGGTTGATGGGCAGCGATTTTAGCTTGCTCCATCCAACCAATATAAAGCTCCTATACACTCTGTGCATAGGTAAATTCACTCATCGACACCCTAACAAAGGGGTGCATCATATCTTGCTTAATTTTTGTAAGAATAATGGCGATGTCTACGAAGGGCTATGCCTACGAGCCGTTGCCTGTTGTAGGTTATTAACTCAAGCAACGTTAATACCAAAGCAAATAAGTTTATTTAAAACGTCTTTTGCGTCTAGCTGCCACTGCCTTACGTTTGCGTTTTTCTAAGGGTGTTTCAAAGTGCCGATGATATTTTACGTCAGCCAATATGCCAGCTTTGGAAACCTGGCGTTTAAATCGACGTAAAGCTGAATCTATTCCTTCGTTCTCTCCTAGAACAACCTGAGTCATTCTTGCCTTGTCCTCATAATCAATAGTTTCCATTGTAATAGTAGCCTCAACCTTAGTAAAACCCCCCCGAATAAAGCCACGATTAGGAGGCTATTGGTCTGGTTGAGATCGGTTATTGTGTACTTTACACTTGCTCAAATCAGCATTTAGCTACAAGTTTAATCAAACTACCCTAATGCACTTTCAGGGGCAGTAGAGAACATAGAAAAATTACAGCCGTTCCCAATCGCATGAGGTACATAAATTTGTAAGCAAGCCAAACTTGCTTGGCATCCCTATCTTTTACATCACCAAGGCCAGAAACGCTATATTATGTTAAATTTTTCTGACAGTACTTTTTTATAAGCTCAGAATTCACGAGTCTGGAACTTTAATCTAGAATGCTCGAAAAATCTAGGCTACCATAAATTCTTTATTTTTATTAAATTGTTAAGCTTGGTCTTGAAGTGTTATTAATTTTGCATTTTGACTTGTGAATTCTCAATTCTGGCTTCTGACTTTAAAAGTTGATTCTGCCCCCATTGAATAATTTATATCCCACCGTTAATGCAGTGAAGGCAACTAATAAATTCCATAAACTAGTCGATCTAAAAATTATTCCACCGCTCAAAAAAACTAGTACTATACCAACACCTAATAAAATCCATCCCAAATTGCTAGCCTCTCTGTGAAAAAAGACTAGTGTAAAAGCACCTGCCATGATTGCTAAAACTGAGGCTGTAGCAGGTAAGCTACGGGAAAAAGAATAGTAACCTGTGACAAATATGATGTTTTGAGTAAAAAAATATAAGCCTGTAAAAAGCAATATTAAACCTATAACTTTAATCGACAACCTGCCCATAGTATTTGTATATTATTTTTATGTGGCTGAACCTAATTTTATTCCGAATTATACTGGAATTTTTAAATTAGTACTAAAAATCACGTAAAATTATTTTAACTTTAATTAAGTAAATGTACGCAAATAATCTGGTCTGTGTGGAGGTGTAGGTGTAAGTAAAGCTGATTACAGAAAGTACTTCTTGCCAGGGTGCGATCGAGGTGCTTTAATAGCGATCGCATTCTGCAAAAGTTTCCTACACACAAGACGCCCAGCGACTCGATATCAGACATTGCTGCTGGTGTTGATAAAATTACAGACTCAAAACATTTAACTCAAAGGTATGACAAGCTAGTAGCATATCCTTGATACTAGATTCTCCCAAACAGCTAAATAGGAGCGTATATGGAGCCAATCATTGCTATAGTCTTAGCCCTTATAGGCTATGCCTTAGGTTCTGCCAAACTGATTAATCAAGGTAATGAAGCTTTAGTGGAACGGCTAGGACGGTATCATCGAAAACTTAAGCCAGGGCTAAACTTTATTGTTCCCTTGGTGGATCAAATTGTTATGGAAGATACCACGCGAGAGCAATATATCGACATCAAACCCCAGAATGTAATTACCAAAGATAATATTTACGTAGAAGTAGACGCAATTGTATACTGGCGGATTATAGATATTGAGAAAAGCTTTTACGCTATTGAAGATCTTCAAGGAGCATTGGTGCAGCTAGCCACAACTACGTTGCGGGAAATTATTGCTCAAAACACCCTTGAGCAAACCAATGTCTCTAGAGCGGAAATGGACAGAGCTATTCTAAATCAGTTGAATGAAATTACGGCAGATTGGGGAGTACAAATTCTGCGCTTAGATCTTCAAAGAATTACTTTACCTGAGAGTGTACGTAAATCTAGGGAAGATGAGCAAGCTGCTGAAATCAGAAAACGGGCATTAATTACCGAAGCGGAAGGACAAAAAGAAGCCGCCATTCGCAAAGCAGAAGGAACTATGACTTCAGTTGAAATCATTGCCCAAGCCTTACGTTCTAATCCAGAAAGTAAGGAAATTCTGCGGTATCTAGTGGCTCAGGATTACGTCAAGGCTAGTCAGCAACTCGGCGAGAGCAATAATGCTAAAATTGTTTTTGTCGATCCAGCTAACTCAACTGAGATGTTTCAGGAGTTAATTGCTGAGTCAGTAAATAACGAAGATCGCCCCAAAAAATCAGAAAACGGGACTACTTAAGGGAACTCCAACAAATAAATTATCCTGCTTGAAGTTGTTGACAGATAACTGTTGACCGTTGACTGTGAATAGTAGGATATTTTTTATTTAGAATTCCCTACTCCCCACTCACCGCATTTATTAAAATTTATGCTGTGCGGTTTGTCGGAATATTGCATCAGCTACCAGGGAAACATCGCGCATTTCTTGGACATCGTGAACCCGCAGGATATCAGCCCCATTCACGATCGCAGCACAACAAGCTGCTGCGGTTCCCCAAACTCGTGCTTTGGGATCTGGTCGATTGACAATCTTACCAATAAAGCTTTTACGAGATGCTCCTACTAGAATAGGACAATTGAGTGCCCTGAGCGATCGCAATCGCTGAAAAATTTCTAAATTTTGCTCATAATTCTTCGCAAAACCAATACCAGGATCGATAATCACTTTATTTGGGTCAACGCCCACAGCAGTTGCAGCCGCGATTTGTTTTTGCAAAAAACTAAAAATCTCTGCCATCAAATCCTGATAATCAGTCATCTGTTGCATGGTTTGTGGCGTTCCCCGGATGTGCATTAAAATAATCGGCACGCCTAAACTGGCGACGGTTGGCAACATTTCCGAATCAAAGCTACCACCAGAAATATCATTAATCATATCTGCCCCAGCCTCTATACATGCCCTGGCTACAGCAGCACGGGTAGTATCTACAGAAATCGGTACTGAAATTTTTGGTCTGAGTACCTCTAACACCGATAGCACCCGGTCGAGTTCCTCTGCGAAAGTTATTTGTTTTGCTCCTGGTCGAGTTGATTGACCACCCACATCGATAATGTCAGCACCAGCAGCCACCAATGCTTGCGCCTGGACTAAAGCCGCAGAGGTCTTGTTAAACTCACCTCCATCGCTAAAGCTATCAGGCGTTACATTCAAAATGCCCATCAAATAAGTCCGCTGTCCCCACTCGAAACAGCGTCCCCGGATTATCAAGTTACTTGGCATAAAAAGAAGTCAGAATTCAGAATCCAGAATTCAGAATACTTCACTTGTAAAGTTAAAAATCGAAGCGGAGGCTTGCTTTGATATTAGCCATTCCCATGCAGAAGCATGGGAACGATAAAAGGCACATCAGACTGACTTATAATTGACAATCCGAGCGAAACTCTCAGATTCGAGACTTGCTCCTCCCACTAAAACGCCATCTATTTCTGGTTGAGCCATGATTTCATCAATATTATTTGGCTTGACTGAGCCACCATATTGAATTGATACATTTGGATTGCTCAATTGGCTGCGAATTAAACCAATTATTCGATTAGCTTCTACAGCTTCACAAGTATCACCAGTGCCAATTGCCCAAATTGGTTCGTATGCTATCACCAAATTTTCTTGATCTATATCTACCAAGCCTTTGTCGAGTTGGAGACTAATCAGTGATTCTGTTTCTCCCTTATCTCGTTGTTCTTTGGTTTCACCAACACAGAGAATTGGGGTCAAACCGAACCTTTGAGCTGTTCGCAGGCGCAGATTTACGGTGGCGTCCGTTTCGCCAAAGTATTGGCGTCGTTCGCTATGACCGACAATCACAAAGCGTGCGCCAATTTCTGTCAGCATAGGGGCAGAAATTTCACCAGTGTAGGCTCCATATTCTTCCCAATGAACATTTTGCGCCCCCAGTTGTACGCGACTACCATGTAAATTCCTAGACAAAACGCTGAGATTAGTGAAAGGAGGACACAATAGTATTTCACGTTCTTCAGGCGTTTCCTGTAGGTAGGGCAGAAATCCTTGTAAAAATTCTTCGGATTCTGCCTGGGTTTTGTACATTTTCCAGTTACCGGCAATAACTATTTTCCGCACGGGTAATTTCGTCAAGATCCTAACGCTACTAGATGCATTTTTCACTCTACTACTTTTTCGTACACTCCTCGTCGGTCAAGGATTGAAACTAGCTCTTTACATAGCCTCGTCAGGTAATAGCCGAACAACTACAATAAATTTAAAATCCTCAGCAAGAGTAAACTCAAATGGGTAAGCAGATGGGACAAGTAATAGTTACCCTCACTGTCACAAATCGAATCGACCGAGTTCTGGCTGAGCGAGGCTTCATTTTTTTGGAGGAGGTACGCTCTTGTACGCTGGATGATGTTTTAGTTGATACAGGTGCAACATTACTGTGTTTACCTGCGAGCCTTATTAGTCAACTAGGTTTAGTTCAAGGTGGAGAAGCTTAGGTAGAAACTGCGGCTGGAGTGCAGCAAGGGCGAATTTTTCGAGATGTGGAATTAAGTATTGGAGAAAGGCAAGGAACTTTTGATTGTTTGGAACTTACAGAAGTACCATATCCGCTATTAGGTGTGACGCCAGTGGAAGTTTTAGGGTTAGAACCAGACCTTAAAAATCGAAAATTGCGTGTTTTTCCGATGAATTCTGAGCAGACATATCTGACTGTATTGTAGCTGAGCTAATACAATAGAAATAGCAGTCAAGAGGTCTGACTTTTTGAGGATGAATTAGCAGTCAAAGACAGCCTTTTAATGAAAAAGCTTTTATTTATCTGTAGCCAAAATAGGTTGCGAAGTCCTACCGCTGAAGCTGTGTTTTCTGAATATGAAGGGTTAGAAACGGACTCCGCAGGTTTAGATAGATACGCAGAAGTACCAGTTTCAACAGAGGCGATCGCTTGGGCTGATATTATTTTTGTTATGGAAAAGTCGCATAAAAACAAGCTATCAAAAAATTTTCAGCACTGCCTTAAAGATAAAAAGATTATTTGTTTAGATATACCAGATGAATATGAGTATATGGAACCAGCTTTAATTGAGTTGTTAAAACAAAAGGTGCTACCTTTATTAAAAATTAAATGCTGAGGATGACAAAAGCTTTTAATTCATACATTAAAAGTATTGAATAAATAAAGCAAATATTGTTAGCAATTTGATTTTTTTGGTTATTGTACCACCCAGTAATTAAAAATTACCAGTTAACAGTTACCAATATTCCCTGATAACTGTTGACTGTTTACAGTTTTAATATGGTAATCTTTAATTTTTATCTCAATATAGACATAGTAATTCTATGTTTCTATCTCATTTCAGGAGTTTGTTGCAGGATTAATAAGGTATTATATACCTCCTTTTTTAAGTTAGTGTTATTTTGCAGTTCTATAGTAATTTTGTTGAAGCGATCGATGCTTAAACCATTATCTTCGACAATTTTTTGAGAACGAGTACAGTAATTTACTGCAATATCTTGAGCTTTTCTGGGAAGACCATTGATGCTGTTAGAATCATTACAAACAATCTTCGGAATTTCTCCACTGCCAATAAGTTTTTTAATTTCTTCAAATGCGTTTTGACGTGCTGGTTCCATTGCTAGCACCGCTTGGGCATAGCTTTTAATTTCTGTATTGTTTACTGGCGGAGTTTGACCGTAAGCTTTTGAACTTGATGAAAAACCGTTGGAAATCAAACCCACAGTAGCTACAAAACCGAAGAAGAATGATTGGGAAAGGATTCGCTTTCGGTTAGATTGAGAAAAGAAATGAGAAATTTTCTTCATATTGTGTGTAATACAGAAATACATCAGGGATCTTATAACAACTTTGAATTATTTTCGGAGTAGGAAGTTCCAGTAACTGCCCAATATATCAAGCTTTTATATTTATTGTGAACTTGCTCGGCATATTTGACAAAGTTCAATTACTTTAGTTTGGAGTGCTGACATTTCTGATCCTCCTTGTTTTAGGCTTACTTCTAATTCCAGTAGTAGGGGTAAGCAAGAGATTAACTGCTCTAGAGAAAGGAGCTTGATTTCTTGCTGTAGGAAGTAGATGCGCTTGGGGTTGCCGATATCAGCAGCTTGAGCGATCGCTTGTTGATTTCGCTCGCCACTTTCCATCATAATCTTTACCCATAGCCAAGTGCGAAATTGTCCAATTAATGTGGCAACTATCCGTAATCCTGGTTCGGCAGCATTGATGAGATCGGCTAACGTAATCAAAGCTTTTGCGGTATCTCCTGTTCTAATTGCTGCTGCTAATTGTAAACTATTTTGGGTAGTATTTCTTACTAACTTACTGACGATATCTACGTCTAAAGGTTTGTTGCTACCTTGGGCATATAGACGCAGCTTTTCCATTTCATTGTAGAGAAGGCGTGTATCATTTCCTACAGATTCTGCCAACAACTCAGCAGTTTTGGCAGTTAGTTTTACCCCCAGAGTTTGAGCTGCTTGGTTAACAGATTGCACCAACAATTCTGTTTTCCAAGGGGGAATAAGTGGAAATTCTTTAAACTCGGTAGCAAATTGTTTTAACAATTTCGTAGACTTGAGCCGTTCATCCGGTTTGTTACGGCTGGTGAGTAATAAAAAAGAATTTTCCGGAATCACTGAAAGCGATCGCCCTAATTCTGCCAACACATTCTCTGGACAGTGCTGGCAAACAGTGGTGTTAATCAGCCAAACCAAGCGCCCACCAGCGCCAAAACTTGGCGTCATCGCCTGATTTAACGCCTGGATGACAGCATTATCTCCATCCGGTAGAAATGAAGTGTAGTTAAAACTAATCCATTGAGGATCGAGGACGCGATCGCGCAGCATAGCGATCGCTTTTTCCATCCCAAAATCATCCTCACCCCAGTAAACGTAGATTGGCATAAATTAATCTCCTAATAAGGGAAAGGGTAAAGGGTAAAGGGTAAAGGGGAAAGGGTAAGGGGAAAGGGGAAAGGGTAAAGGGAGATATGTAGGGTTTATTCCCTTTCCCCTTTAGGATTACCATCTCCCTTATTCTCTTCTCCCCCTGCCCCCTGCCTCCTGCCCCCTGCCCCCTGCCCCCTGCCTCCTGCCTCCCCTGCTCCCTGCCTCCTGCCCCCTCCTGCCTCCCCTGCTCCCTGCCTCCTGCCCCCTGCCTCCCCTGCCCAAAAACTAAATACTTTTGAAATCATTCTCTTAATTTGGATAATTTTCCCTAAAATCTATCAAGTGAGAGCTTGAGGCTATGAAGATTGGACGACAACTATCAAACTTACTTAAATCGGTTGGCACGGTTGACGTTACCGGAAGCCCACAGATCCCAAGCCCAGCATATCCAGGAATCTTCTAAATTTCAGGCAAACTCTGGGACTAGAGAAGCAGTTTCCTTTCCTGGCTATACGTTAATTACGCCGCCTGCTGAAGAAGAATCAGAAAACTCTGCTTTCTATGGCAAATTACAGATTTACCAACAGGAACTTTTGCAGTTACCTGTAAACCCTGATTTGATTGTGCCCGTACCTCCTGCTAGCTTCCATCTGACTTTAGCGGATTTAATTTGGGACAATGCCTTTGTTGATGCCCGCGAACAAAATCCCCAATTCGATCGAGAGTTACACTCTTGTGTAGCAGAAATCTTCCAGCAATATCAACAATCGATGACAAACAGGAATCATCCTATCAAATGGGAAATGCTGGGATTGATACTGATGCCAAGAGCTATAGCTGTTTGTTTAGTACCTAAGGATGAACGCTCCTATGATGAAATTATTCAATTTCGCCGAACAATTTATCAAAACCCGAAGTTAATAGCTTTGGGTATTGAGCAGCACTATCACCTTACAGCACATATTACATTAGCCTATTTTGGCGAAGTTCCATCTGATTTAGACCGTACAAACTTCAGTACGCTCCTTTCTCAGTTGAATCAAAAATGGTTGTTGAATTTGCCAGAATTTTTGATTAATCGCGTCGAGTTGCGTAAGTTCGACGATATGACACGCTATTATCGCGAACCAGACTGGCCAGTTTTAGAATTTTGACCTGAGACAAGTATTTTCCAACAAATAAATTTGTCTTGAAAATCGGGTATTGGGCATTGTAAAAGAGTTTTTCAGTAGTGGCGTGGCAAGCTTAAAATAGTGTATTAGTAAACTCTTGTGGGGTGGGCATCCTGCCCGCCCGGACGGGTGAGGACACCCATCCCACAATAAAATCTATTGCAACATTTTAGCCTTGCCGCGCCAGTAGGGTGCGTTAGCCTTTGGCATAACGCACCATTTTATTTAATTCCTAGTATTCAATGGTGGTAAGTGAAGGCTAGCAGCTAATACTACTTATTGAGAATGCCATCAGCGTAGCTTTTACTTTTGCAAATCTCTCTTTGAGTTTCGTGAATGAATCTCTGAGCTTCGTCAACGTTCATAGCGAGCGATCGCCAAATCAACTGCGGCGATCGCACTCGGCAATGCGGTATTGTATTATCACCTAAGTTATTTACCAGAATAATTCAGTCTCAATTTCTGAAAAATCCAGGCTAAACATTGCACTTTTGAGAAAAATCCTTTAGCAATCAAATAGAAGGCTGGGATGAGACAACCCGAAAGTCAAAAAAGTATCACCTATACACGCGTTATCCACTTAAGTCATGTCATTGACTTGGATATTCCCCAATGGCCTGGCGATCCCCCAGTAGAATTTGAAACTGTGGCTGAATCGAACAACGATGGCTATTACCTGCGGCGTTTTTCTTTGGGAGAACATAGCGCCACCCATATCAATGCTCCTAATAGTTTTTATAGTCATAGTATCGGAATTGACCAATACCCAGCGCAGTCTTTAGTTGTACCTGCGGTAGTTATAGATATTCGTGAAGCCGTGAAAGCTAATTTTGATTATGCATTGACCATTGCTGATGTTCTGGCTTGGGAAGAACAATACGGTGAAATTCCTGCCGGGTGCGTAGTTATATTGAATACTGGTTGGCAAAAGAAGTGGTTTGATAAAAATGCATTCCTCAATCAGGATGCTCAAGGAATCAGCCACTTTCCAGGGTTTGGCAGTGATGCCACCCAATTTTTACTCGCTCGACGGCACATTGCTGGAGTAGGAATTGATACTCATGGTGTAGATCCAGGACACGATACCAGCTTCGCTACAAACCGCTTGGTGTTAGAACAATCGCGCATTGTGCTAGAGAATCTCACCAATTTGGATCAATTGCCACCTAATGGTACTACTCTAGCGATCGGAATTTTGAGATTGCGTGGTGGTTCCGGTTCTCCTGTAGGGGTTTTGGCATTTGTGCCTTAGGGCTAAAGAATTCAGAAGTTATATAGTGTCCGCTTGGTTACTTGTTAAATCCGAGGAACCCCAAAGAGCCAAAGCTGCGCTTTGTCTCCTTTCCCAGCCTGCGGGGAGGGGATTAAGGGGTGGGGCGCAATGACTGTAGGAATCATAACTAATTAACCAGAAATAATATCAGAACTTAGAAGTCAGAATTTAGAATTGAGTCCGGCTGACTAATGAATATTGGTTTACAACAGTTTTCATATTTTGAAATCGCAATCTAATTTCCCCGTTTGCACCTTAGCGTTTAAGAAAGCGGGAACCTCTAAAGGCGAATGCGTGACATAAAAACCTAACTCGTGACTCCTGACTTGACGATAACGTAGAAAGCAAGCAAACTTAGTACCAAAATCCACTGAATTATCAGTCGGAGGTCTTTGTGATGATAACTCCGCTATCTTGCCGCAATTTCATAGACGGTCAATGGTTGACCGCTGTAGGGGAAGCAACTCTCGAAAGCCGCAACCCCGCTGACAGAAACGAACTTGTTGCTACATTTCCCCGTTCCCAAGCCAAGGATGTAGATACAGCGGTAGCCGCCGCCCGCAAAGCCTACCAAACTTGGCGCCAAGTCCCAGCCCCAGCCAGGGCAGAATACATTTTTAGAGTTGGGGAAATATTACTCGAACACAAAGAAGAACTTGCCCAGTTAATCAGCCGAGAAATGGGTAAACCCCTGACAGAAGCTAGGGGAGATGTGCAAGAAGGTATTGACTGCGCCTTTTATAGTGCTGGCGAAGGACGGCGACTTTTTGGGCAAACCACACCCTCGGAAATGCCGAATAAATTCGCTATGACAGTGCGAATGCCCATTGGTGTCTGCGCCTTAATTACTCCGTGGAATTTCCCAGTGGCAATTCCTTGCTGGAAAGCGATGCCAGCATTGGTGTGTGGGAATACAGTCATCCTCAAACCTGCTGAAGATACATCTGCTTGTGCAAATAAATTAATTGAAATTTTCCAACAAGCAGGTTTACCGCCAGGGGTAATTAACCTCGTGCATGGTGTAGGAGAAGAGGCGGGGAAAGCTTTAGTCGAACATCCTGGTGTTGATTTGGTGTCCTTTACTGGTTCTTCCCAAACTGGTGCTTTTGTCGGCGCGACTTGCGGACGCACTCACAAGCGCGTCTGTCTGGAAATGGGCGGCAAAAATGCCCAAGTGGTAATGGAAGATGCCGATTTAGAATTGGCTTTAGATGGTGCGGTGTGGGGTGCTTTTGGCACAACAGGTCAACGCTGTACGGCTACGAGTCGCCTGATTTTGCATCGCGACATCAAAGAAAAATTTACTGCTATGCTTTATGAGCGTGCGAGTAAGTTACGCTTGGGTGCTGGTAATGACCCAGATACAGATATCGGGCCGATAATTAATCAAAAGCAACTTCAACAGGTAAGCAAGTATTTAGATATTGCCCGCGAAGAAGGAGCAAAAGTTTTAATTGGTGGGGAAATTGCATCTGCTGGCGAATTAAAAAATGGTTACTTCTTTCAACCGACTATTTTGGATGATGTAACTCCCAATATGCGCGTTGCCCGTGAAGAGATATTCGGCCCGGTGGTGGCATTGATTGAGGTGAGTTCTTTTCAAGAAGCGATCGCCATTCTCAATGATACCAATTATGGTCTTTCTTCTTCCGTTTATACCCGCGATATCAACCGCGCTTTTACTGCTATGCGCGACATCGAAGCAGGTATCACTTATATTAACGGCCCTACCATTGGTGCAGAGGTACACTTACCTTTTGGTGGTGTAAAACAAACCGGCAACGGACACCGCGAAGCCGGCACCACTGCTTTAGATGTGTTCACAGAATGGAAAAGCGTTTATGTTGACTTTTCTGGAAGTTTGCAACGCGCCCAAATAGATAATCGAAGTAATTCGTAATTCTTCAGGAGGCAGGGGGCAGGGGGCAGGGGGCAGGGGGCAGGAGGAAGGGGGCAGGAGGCAGGAGGTAGGAGGCAGGGGGCAGGGCAGGAGGCAGGAGGTAGGAGGCAGGGGGCAGGGGGCACGAGGTAGGAGGAACGAGGTTTTTAAACGTGGGATCGTGGGATTGAAACAAGGACGCTTTGTATCTCGCGCTGTACGTCTAGATATAGTTCTTTTTATACTAGTGCGGCTTTAAACCCACAAGTAAAGTTTTCATTCATACTTCTTTTCTCCTGCCTCCTGCCCTTTGCCTTCTGCCTTTCTTTGTAAATAATTGGATTTCGCAGTTTAATTATTCAGTAATTCTAAAAAATTATGTTAAGTATTCCTGTTAATTTAAATCTACCTCGAACACCGCGCTTAATAACTTCTTTGCCTGGAACTCGCGCTCAAGAAATTATACAACGCGATCGCGCCGTGACTTCTCCTTCTTATACCCGCGATTATCCCTTAGTGGTGGCTCGTGGTGAAGGTTGTATGGTGGAAGATGTGGACGGCAATGTGTTTCTGGATATGACCGCAGGTATCGCCGTCACCGCCACGGGACACGCCCACCCAGAAGTCGTCAAAGCAATTCAAGAACAGTCGGCGCGTTTGCTGCACATGTCGGGGACAGATTTTTATTATGAACCGATGGTAGAACTAGCAGAAAAATTGGCTGTTCGCGCCCCCTTTCCCCAACCACAGAATAACGCTGGATTTCCCGCCAAAGTGTTTTTTACCAATTCCGGGGCAGAGTCTAACGAAGGGGCGATTAAACTAGCTAGATATTACACCAAGCGATCGCTAATTGTCGCATTCTTAGGCGCATTCCACGGACGCACCTATGGTGCAATGTCTCTCACTGGTTCCAAAGTAGTGCAGCGAGCCAATTTTGGCCCTTTAGTTCCAGGGGTAACTCATATTCCTTATGGCACTCACGCCAGCTTAGATTACTTAGAAAAACAGCTATTTACGACAACTTTACCACCACAAGAAGTAGCGGCAATTGTAGTTGAGCCGATTCAAGGAGAAGGCGGGTATATCGTACCAGAAGATGGTTTTTTAAAACGCATTCGGGAAATTTGCGATCGCCACGGTATTTTAATGGTGGTGGATGAAGTACAAGCGGGTATGGGGCGCACTGGTAGATTATTTGCGATCGAGCATTGGGGAGTCATGCCTGATATTATTACTACCGCCAAAGGTATCGCTAGCGGTTTACCTTTAGGGGCGATACTTGCCAGACCAGAGTTAATGACTTGGCCTCCTGGTTCTCACGCTACCACATTTGGCGGTAATCCCGTAGCTTGTGCGGCTGGTATTGCCACTCTAGAACTGCTAGAAAACGGTTTAATGACTAACGCTACCCATATGGGAGAGTTGTTACAAACTGGGCTTACCGAATTACACCATAAATTTCCCAGAGTCTCGCCACCACGAGGAAAAGGTTTAATGGTTGCGGTGGACTTATTGGATGAAGCAGGTAATCTTGATAATAAACTGCGCGATCGCCTTATCCAAGAATCCTTCTTACAAGGTTTATTATTGCTAGGTTGTGGCAAAGCAGCAATTCGTTTTTGTCCCCCTCTAATCATCGATAGCGACCAAATCCAAATCGCCCTCCAAACTCTCTCAAATATCCTCTAACCTCACGCAAAAACTCTCCGCACCTCCGCGCCTCTGCGTGAAAAAATCATTCATCCCCCATCAACATTATGAAACCCCAAATAGCCCTCCATCTCTGGAAACTACTCTGGCAACAATACAGCGCCAGAGTAAATTATGCCCGTACCTACCAGCAAATGATTACCGCTGCCGGTGGAAACGTAGCCAACGACCACATCGCCTTCAGGTCTTTGCGTCTATTAATAGATACTCCACGAGGTCAAATTAACCTGGGAATTAACTACCTCGCACAAATTGTAGAAGCTTTAGGTTATGTTGCGGCTGGCGAGTATACTTTTGCGAAAACTCATCTTTATGCCCGTCATTATCATCATCCGCACCAAGAGGAATTTAACTTACCCAAACTGTTTATCAGCGAATTGATTGTTGATGAATTGCCTAGCAATATTGCTCAAATAATTTCTCAAACAGTAGCTTCAATTGAATATAAACTCACTCCATCTATTAATTCTCTTCTAGAAAAAGAAGAAAACTTTGAAATCATCGCCAAACAACTCCAACAAATATTTACCCGTCCTTGGCTACCTCCCCGGCGTTCCATTGTCGAAGAAGTGAACCAGGTTACTCAGTATGGCGCTTGGGTATTGCTGCACGGTTATGCTGTCAACCACTTTACAGGCTACGTTAACGGCCAGAACACCGCAAAATATCCAGATATAGACATTACTGCTACTAGTTTGGCTAACTTGGGCGTACCAATGAAAGCAGAGATAGAGGGAAATGTTGCTTGTGGTTTGCGTCAAACCGCAACTCAAGCAGTAACGGAAATGGTAACAGTATTAGATGATAACAGTGGCGCAGAAATTCAGATTCCTTGGACTTACGCCTACTATGAAATTGCCCAACGCTATCCTGTGGAAGTCGAACCTGGAAAGCAGGTACTTTTTGATGCTTTTTTAGGAAATAATGCCCAGCAATTGTTTGAAATGACGCGTTTATCTAAGTAGGAATAGGGAATGGTTTAAAGTTTGAAAAGGAATTGATTCGTCAATTTTTAAGGGAGGATGTGATGCAAGAGTCGGTAATTTATCAAGATATTTTACAGAAGGGAAAGCAACAAGAAGCCTTTCGGTTTTTAATACGTCTATTAACTCGGCGGTTTGGTGAAATAGATTCGTCGATAATTGAACGTATTCGAGGATTGTCTACCGAACAATTGGAAGTATTAGGAGAGGAATTTGTAGATTTTTCTGAAATATCCGATTTAGTAGTTTTACTAGAACAGCAGGAGAGTAGTTAAAAATAGAGAGATCATTTATAAAGTAAATCTTAAGTAGTGGACTGTTTCAGCTAAAATGATGCAAGAGATTTTTGAGGTATTGATAGAAACCAACGTTTTTGATTTTTGCTAAAGCACCAAATTAGCTGAAACAGTGGAGTAGGGTGCGTTATGCTTTAAGCTAACGCATCGCCAAAAATTCAACGTGGGTTGTCGTGCAGCGCAACGGACTTTATATATAGATATAGTTTAGTATTACTTATAGCTTAATGAAGTGAAAATTATTGTTTACTGTAAATATTTCAATTTCAAAAATCCGCTGGAAAAACCAAAGATTGAAACGTTTGTGGTGGATATATGTCAAATTCCTAAAGTAGGTGAAACAATTGTTGTTGAGAGAATTTCAGCCCAAAAGCAGTTTGTGATTATTTTTGAGTATATTGTGACAGCAGTTCAGTTTAATGCTTCAAAAGAATCGGCTGATTCAGCAGATGCTCAAGTAAGTGCATTTTTAAATCATTGTTGGGAGGGAACTTCAAATTTCAAAATTACCAAGTTTTTAGGGAAATAATTTTTCACCACAACATATGATTGAGGAAATAACGTAAAAGTTTTAAGCCTGTTGGTTCCTGATAATTATTTGGTAAAAGGCTCAACATTGCTTTCTCTAAGGTTTGCAAAGCTACGTCTACTTCTTGTCGTTTTGGCCTAGTTGTTGAGGCAAATTGTAACGGATCGCCAACCCTTATAGTTAATTTTTTTCTCAAATAAAGGTCGTGAGTTCCAATGAGTGCAATGGGAATAATTGGTACGCCAGCACGCAAAGCATAAATTATAGTTCCACGCTTGAGGGGTAGATGTAACTGAGCTTCCGCATTTCCCAATCGTCCTTCGGGAAACAGAATCATCCCATCGCCACGAGCCAAAATTGATAAAATAATGCGGTCTATCTGTCGCAATGTCTGTATATCTTCACCTGTGGCTACTGTCTGTCCGATTGCTGCGGCTAGATCGATTAAATCTTCCCTTCCTGCTTTAGCCGCTTTCATCACAGCGACTTCTTCTTTCCACACCCTTTTTAAAGGAATTACACCTCCAGCAAAACCCAGGATGAGGCGCTTCCACCACTTATTATAAAGAGTACGAGCATCGCCCAGAATATAGTAATAAGGTTGGGTGGGAAGTTCGGCTAACAGGAGTAATGGATCGATATGGTGGAGATGGTTAACTGCTAAAATTGCTGGTTGTTGAGGTATCTTTTCGGGGTGTTCGATTTCTACTTGGAAAAGGATATGAATAAGCGATCGCATTACAAAACGACGCACCCAACCATTAACTCTAGGTTCGCAATCCTCTTGATTTGTGGCTTCGAGATGATTGAGAGTTTTTTCAACGATTTGGCGAACGGCGCGATCGCCAGCTGCGGCTACACCTTCTTTTACCCGCTCAATGCTAGCATCACTCAGAGGCGCTATTTCTGATTGCGTGTTATTTTCTTGCTGATGACTCGATGTCAAAAGATTTTCAATTTTAAATTTTGGATTTTGCATTGACCGCACCGATAAACGTATGGCGGCTTTATCTGCATTCATCCTAGCAGAATCTCTCAAAAATCAAGCTCGTGTCGTCTGATTTCGTAAGTTTCGTTTAAAAAAGTAATTATTCCTAAAGGGAGAAGCGATTTTCTTGACAATGTAACTTGATAAGCTAGTAGCTAATTGGGAACAAGCGTAACAAATTATTCTGATGAGCCATTACAAAGCAGATACATTTGAAGGTGCGGGAAAGCTAAAACTGTATTACCAAAGCTGGTGTCCAGAAGAAAAGGTGAAGGCGATATTAGCGATCGTACATGGATTGGGAGCGCACAGCGATCGCTACGATAACCTAGTTCAACATTTAATACCCAAACAATATGCTGTCTACGGTTTTGATTTGCGCGGTCATGGTCGTTCCCCTGGTCAACGAGGCTACATTAATCGTTGGAGTGAATTCCGTGAAGACTTGCGAGCATTTTTAGAATTAATTAAAACCCAACACCCAGGAAAACCAATTTTTCTTTTAGGTCATAGCTTAGGCTCAGTAATTGTTTTGGATTATGCTCTGCGTTATCCTCAACAAGCATCTGCATTACAAGGTGTAGTTACCTTAGCACCAGCTTTAGGAAAAGTTGGAGTGTCAAAAACCCGGTTAATTATAGGAAAACTGCTCTCACGAATTTGGCCGCGTTTTAGCTTAAATACCGGACTCGATCTTTCTGGTGGTTCGCGGGATGAGAAAATTATAGCCGCTTATGCCCAAGATTCTTTGCGCCATACTAGAGGTAGTGCGCGTCTAGCTACAGAATTTTTTGCTACCGTTGATTGGGTTAATGCCCATGCTAGTGATTGGCAATTACCATTGTTAATTCTTCACGGTGGAGCAGATAGAGTAACTCTACCTGAGGGTGGGAAAATTTTTTTAGAGCGGGTGAGTTGCTCGGATAAATTAAGAATCGAGTATCCAGGTGCTTATCACGAGCTTCAAAGCGACCTGAATTATCAAGAGGTGCTGGCTGATTTAGAAAATTGGTTGGAGCGACACCTACCATGTCAGACAGCACTGGGGGGAGAAAGTGCTAATTCAGAGTTTCCTAGTTCTTAGTTTTGATTACTGTATTTTCAAGCAGCGCCAGATTATTTATAGCATCCTAGCGATCGCATCTTAAATAAAGAACAATTACAGCGTTGCTGGATCGACCGCTACAATTCCTTATAAATACTTTCACGAGTCATAGCATAATCTGATAGTACAGGTAAATTGGCTCCAATACACACTGCAAACTCTTCGATTAACCGATCTGCGACTACTTCAAACTCCTCGTCGTTAACTGGACCTTTGCGGTATTGGTCTTGAAAAATTAACTCTTGAAGATATTCACTGACTGAACCATAACCGCCTTTAGCGACTTGTTCGTCAACAAAAGCTTTCATCGATTCAGGTAACGAGATCTGAAAGTTGGTCATAACCTTGAGAGTTCCGTTGAACTAGTTTTATCTACTATGTTACCAAGGCGATGTCTATGACGGACTACGCCTACGCAGTAGGTTTTATGCAAACAGTAGAGTCAGTTATTTACATTATCTGAAAAATATGTAGCTGAGGATTGAGAGTTTTTCACAGCCAAGATAGGTTCTCCCTTTACTCCTCCACGGGTAAGAGTACAAATTTTATAAAAGTTTTCACACTCAAAGATTACCAAAACTAACTCTTTTCCTGTTTGGTAAGACGATGGTAAAGGTTTACCTACTTCGCATTTCATCTCAGTTTCATTGTCACACCACTGTAATTTCCAAATACGCTTTTCGCTTATTGGTGCTTGGACAGATTGAGCCAAAGCGTTATACACCTGCTCGGCTTTCACATCGTCCTTGGCTGCTGGTACAAAAAACTTCATAGGCTTTGCTTACAAATAAAGTAGGTTACATTAATACGAGCGTAACGCACTATTTATACAGAATCCTTATATAGCAAGGAAATTAGTAGACAGAGCAAGAGACAGAACGCCTGACAGCAGACAGAAACTAAAAGCGAATGGTACATTACCGGGGGCTTTTGAGTGACCAGAGGTGAACAATGGTTTACAAATTAGATTAGGGCAATAACCAAAGAATGAATTTTCTAGCCCAGAGAAAATGTGGCTAGGTAACGCTCTTATTTAACTAGAGGGAAAAACTATGAACATCCAACTTCAAGCGGAATACGAGCAATTTATACAAACCCGAATTGCTTCAGGTAGATATGAAAATGCTGAAGATGTGATTGTCAAAGCGTTAAAACTGCTTGAGGAATGGGAGAAGGGTTATCAGGAATGGGAAGAAGAAACTAAGAAAAAAATAGCGGCTGGACTAGCTTCTATCGAACGTGGAGACGTAGTAGATGGTGAAGTGGTGATGGCACGACTGGAGGAGAAATTACGTAAGGCTCGTGAGACTCAAGGATAATGGAATACTTTATTGCCAAGGAAGCCAGCCAAGACTTAGATGAAATTTTGGATTACTATATATCCAATAGATTATTAACTTTATTTTCAAACATTTATTAGTTTATTTGCCAATACAAAACTTACTAAAAATCCTGTCTAATACTGATTCTGTGACTTCTTCTCCAGTAATTTCGCCTAGTGCTTGAATTGCACCTCGTAAGTCAATTGTCCAAAAATCAAGCGGTAACTGCTGCTCAATTGTTGCTCGTACTTGTTCCAAGGAAAGTTGAGCTTGAGTTAAAGCTGCGGCTTGCCTTTGGTTAATCGCTAAATCCATATCAGCAGCTTGGACTTTTCCTGCTTTAACTATCTCTAAAATTACTGTTTCTAAATCTTCAATTCCTTGATTTTGAGCAGCAGATGTGAAAATTTGAGATTTGAGATTTGTGATTTGAGATTGAAGATTTTGCCTTTGGCTTTCTTCTACTAAGTCAATTTTATTAAATACTAGAATTAAAGGACGGTGCTGCACTCGTTCGTAAATTTCTTCATCGCCTTGAGTCCAACCTGCTGAAGCATCAATGGTCAATAGAACTAAATCAGCTGCATTTGCCGCACGGCGCGATCGCTCGACGCCAATTTTTTCTACTTGGTCTGTTGTTTCTCGAATCCCAGCAGTATCTAGCACCTGCACGGGAATTCCCCCCACAACTAACTGGGATTCCACTACATCGCGGGTTGTACCGGGTAAATCTGTGACAATGGCGCGATCGCTCCGGCTCCAAGCGTTTAATAAACTCGATTTACCCACATTCGGACGCCCGACAATTGCCACTTTTAACCCAGTGCGTAACAACTCACCTTTGTCTTTGGTTGCCAACAACCTAGAAATTTCTATGGCAATTTTCTCAATTTCTGATATAATCACTTTATCATCCAGCGGAGGAAGATCTTCCTCAAAATCGATTCGAGCTTCGATTTCTGCCAAAATATCCAAACAGTTAGCGCGTAACTGCCGGATTGGATGAGCCAATTTTCCTTGCAAACCAGCTAAGGCAGTTTGGGCAGCTTGGGGCGATTTAGCTCCCACCAAATCAGCAATGCCTTCGGCTTGAGTCAAATCCAATCGCCCATTCAAAAAGGCGCGGAGGGTAAATTCTCCTGGTTGAGCCAACCTTGCACCATTTTCCAAACACAGTTGTAACACCTGCTGCACTGCCATAATTCCCCCGTGGCAATGGAATTCCACCACATCTTCACGGGTGTAAGAACGGGGTGCTTTCATGATTAGCAACAAAGCTTCATCTACCAATTGTTGCGTCTGGGGATGGCGAATATAACCGTAGAGAATTCGGTGAGTTTGCCAAACTTGTCGCCCTGGAGTGTGAAACAAAGTTTCGGCGATGGACATTGCTCGATCGCCGGATACGCGCACAATCCCAACACTACCCTGTTGGGGGACAACAGCAGTGGCGATCGCGGCTATAGTTCCAGTAGTGGCAAAGAGTTCGGGCATCAGCGTTTGTTATGAAAGTGAGGAGTTAGGAGTGAGGAGTAAAAATCATAACTCATAACTCCTAACTCCTAACTTATTAAATGGTAAGTATTTAGACCGTTGGGATGGCAACAGGCAAGGTAAAATTTATGTTGAAGGTAATGTTTGAGAGTTAAGAAGTTAGGAGTTGAAATTATAACTCATAACTTTAAAAGAGAGGAATTCACTGTGGAGCAAAAAATTAACTGCGCTGTAGCCTGTGTTAACGGCTGCGTTTTAGGGGATAAATGCCCCAACATAGAGTTTAGAGAAGCAACTGCCAAATTTGTTGAAGAGACTTCTTTAGACAAAATGTTGGAAATGGCTGAAGAACGTCTGCGGAGAAAAATGACGGAACCGCCAAAATGGGTTTTTCCTGAAGATCCGTAAGATTGAGTCAATCAATTTTGGATTTTGGATTGCAGATTTTGGATTAAAATATATCCCACTAAAAGTAGAGAATTTTAAATTTTGGATGCAAATATTTGTTCGGCGTACTAAGGGCGAAGTATGTACCCAAATAAATTTTAATCTAAAATCTGTCTTGAAAAGCTTTGAGCGGATGGAAACTCCGCTCAAACTTTTGTATGCGACGCGCTACGCGTAGCTTGCTTCTTTGCAGGAGTACGCAAAATCTAAAATCTAAAATTGCCACAGTTAAATAGTATCTGGATCTATATTTAATTCTCGCAGTTTTGCTGCCAAGCGATCGCTGCGTCGCTTCTCTATTTCCGCCTGCCGTGCAACTTCTTCTGGTGCTGGAATTATTTGTCCTTCAGGCGTGAAAAATCGCAATTTTTCCGTATCAACTCCCAAATATAACTCTAGTTGCTGACTCCACAACCAACCTTGAGAATTAGGTTCCAAGGGTTGATACTTACCAGCTAGCAAAACAAATCCAACAAACTCTAAATTAATAGGATCGAACCAAAAATATTCTGGTGTGCGAAAAATATCTTGGTAAATTTGTTTTTTCAAGCCTCGATCGGTTGCTGCTGTGGAATCTGATAGCAGTTCTACAATCACGTTAGGATACTTGCCATCTTCTTCCCAAACAACCCAGCTTTTACGAGGTTTGCGTTCAGTCCCCATCACTACAAAAAAATCTGGGCCTCGGAAATTTTCTGATTTAAGTTGGCGTGGACTGTAGTAAATCGTGAGATTACCCGATGTATAAAAATCATTACGGTTTTGCCACCACCACTCCAAGCATTGAATTAGTAGCGTCATTTGTAGGCGATGTAAGTCAGTTTCCAAAGGCGGTTCGTCACTATATAAATCCCCTGGGGGAAATATAACATCTTCTGGGGTTTCTAAATTTTGGACTACAGACATAGTAATAAGTTTCTTAATGCTATAAGTTTAGCGTAACAGCTATAAGGATAGGCGCTGAGCAATTTATGATTAAATAAGTTTTATACTAAAAATAGCTAATTAAATTTGATATTAAATGGTGAGATAAATTGACAAAATATATTAATTCATCAACCAATTAAAACTATTGTTAAGTAGGTCAACCTAATTAAACGTAAAACGCTCAACTTGATAATATCCGTGGTTAGCTCGGTGATTTATACCATCAATAATAGCGATCGCTAATTCATATTCATCCTCAAAAACTTGACCAGCAAGCTCGTCACGCTTGAGATGCAACCATTCATCTTCAATCCGATTCATTTGGGGACTATAGGGAGGAAGAAAAAAGATGTACAAACCTTGTTGCTGCCAACGTTGGTGCTGCTGGCGAGCCAAAGAGCTTTTATGGACAGAGGCATTATCATGAACGATCACGGTGACTTGTCCAGTTTCAAGTAAGCGAGTAGCAGCAGTTTGAGCAAGACACTCCATCAGCTGGACATAGGTTGGGGTTTTGAGAGTTCCCACCATCAAAGCATAATCAAAACGAATTTTTGGTTCCCAAATACCGAAGATATTGATACGCCTACCACGTCGTCTATTTTGTCGAATACGTTTTTGCTCACCCCTGCGTCCATAAGCGTAATCAGTGGGGCTAGTGCAGTAGCAACCAGATTCATCTAAGTACTTTAAACAAACTAACCCTAATTGTGACCAGAGCTTAAGTAATTCCCAATCAAGCCTTTTAGCTTGTAAATATTCTTTCTTGAGATTTAGAGCCGGACAGTAGCGGATACGTTTCCAATGCCACCCCTTTTTTTGAGTAGTCGCCGTATTTGTTCGGCACCTAACTCGATTTGTCGTTCCTCTAAAAGCTTTTGACTTAGTTGGCGAGCACTGTATCGGCGATTTTGTTCCAAGCATTTTTCGACTACTTGCCAATCAACTTCATGCCAACTTCGTTTTTTTCCCCTTCCAGGTTTTTCCCACAAACCCCCTAAGCCTTGAAGTTCCCAGCGTCGAATTGTTTGTCTTACCGTCTGTTGTGCCCAATCTAGATACTCTGCAATCTGAGTTACATTCCATCCATGAGCATTGAGACGTAATGCAGTCGCTCTTTCCTTGGTTCGACGTGCTACCCCATCAGCGCAACTTAGTTCTTTGAGTGTACGGTCTTCTTCGCTATTAAGTATTATTTTTAATACTTTTGGCATCGCTGCTTACTTAATTACTGGACTCTATTTATCTTACGTTTTTTTAGGTTGACCTACTTAGTAACATTATTTAAATATCCAACCCAACCACAGTTAACTCTGGTGGATGTTCAACATTAAACTGATAATATATCTCTTGCCGCTCTTGTGGTGCAAGAGTTAATTGCCATTCTAAAATACCCATTTCCCCAAGTTGAATTTGCGGATTAGTGCGAATCAAACGCACTTTAATTTGTTCGTTGCGGCTAACAGGTAATTGTTCAGTTACTTTTAAATTTGCTTGTTTTTCTAGTAGATTAGTAATTATCAACCGATAACTATAAGTAATTCGGCGCTGGTTGCTAATTAGTCTTTTATCTACCAGACGTTCGATTAAATCGCGTTCAATTTTTAAACCTTCATCAATTCCTAAATTTAGTTTAAATTCTTGTCCTGGTGCAATATTCTCTAAACCAGTAGCACCAATAAAAACATTATTGCGGAAAATGTTCGCTTTGCCTGGTAACAAAGTTGCACCGTTGGAACTATTTTTCACATTCGCTTGCAGATACGCAAAACTTACCAAGCGCGGCATTGCCACATAATCAAAGTTACAAGGATAATCATCATTAAAAATTGTTGTTTTATGGGGTGCGCCATCACTAGGAATGTTACCGCCACCATTTAATTTAAAGGTAACTACACTTCCTTCTTTTGATACTTCTGCTGCAACAATTTCTGCTGGGATGGGACTCTCCTGTGCAACTTCGTCTTCTTCTTGCCAATTTTCTCCACCAGCAGGAGCAGCAGCTTGAAGTGCGATCGCAGGTAAAGATGGACGAGCTAGTCTTCGTCTGGCAAATTGTTGACTAGGGCTATCAATATACCAAGGATCGAGTTTCGGCGGGAGCGTACCTAATCCCGGTTTTGCAGTAGAAAGGGTGAGACTTGCACCAATCCAATCTTCGCCGCTGCTTTGAGTAATTTCTGCCAGGTAACTCAAATGTACGATATCGCTGGTGGTGCTAAAGCGCAAGTCATATAACGGAGTCCAACTGGCGCGATTCACCAAGTATGATACTTCTAGTTCAAATTCGCCTTCACCAGCAACTTCAACTGCTACAACTAAGCTCAAACTTTCTTTAGGATGCGGTGTTTGAATTTTTTGCAGTGAGGCGTGGAGTGCTTGCAGTTGTTTGTCTAATTCCTGTTGTTGAACTTTGCATTCTCCAGATGCGATCGCATATTCACTATACTGACTTCCGAGAAAGTTAAGAAAGTCTAATGTTTCGCTCAGACTCAGATTTTTTCGCGACAAACTCTGGGAAAAAGGTTCTTCTGTTTTTTCACGTAACCCTTCGATAAAACTAGATTGCAATGCTAAAGCATCGATTTGGGCTTGTAAATGGCGTTTTTCTGCTTCTAATTGCTGAATTTGCCTGGTCAAATGTGCTATACGTTCTGCCACAGGTTCGGTAGTGTAAATGCGATCGCTACTCACTCCCAACAACCGCACCCCCACCGTACCTGTACCGCTAACCCTCACAGACTCCGTTTCTAGAGTCACTGGTACTGGGGTAATTACTAACTCCCGTTCAATTCCTGTTAAATAAACTACACCTCGCCGTGTAACCAATGCTCTATCAGCGTAGACTGTAACAGCTACAATCTCGCTTTCTACTGTTTTGCGCCAAGACTGTATTTCCGGGTTAACCACTGCCAGTTTTCCCCCATTTTAATGGTTCTGCTGGTTAATTTTTAATGTTTCCTGGTCTAGCCGTCAACCCCTTTGAGGAATTCAAAATCAAAAATCTATAATGGGGCATTGGGTATGGGGCATTAGGATTAGCGGATGAGTCTTTGAACTCCGTTAATGAGTGTTTAATACTTGTAAATGAGTTTTTGAATTCCACTTTTCTGTCCCAATGCCCAATGCACAATGCCCATGCCCAATATTTATGTATGAGCCGCTTCAACCGCACTATAGTTATAAGTAGCGTTTTGCTCTACGATGTTTTTTGCCGCAGCCAGTAGATAATCATAATAAGCACGAGCGACGATAGATAATTGTTTACCAGACGGGTAAACCATGTACCAATTTCGATGGATTGGAAAGTGTTGGACATCTAAAATGCTGAACTGTGAAGCGTCCAATAGTAAGGTGTGACGAGATAAAACAGAAATTCCTAAACCACCAACTATTGCTTGTTTAATTGCTTCGTTACTTCCTAATTCCAGCTTAACTTTTACCTTCACCCCTTGTTCGTCAAATAAGCTTTGCACAGCACGACGAGTTCCCGAACCTGGTTCCCGCATAATAAAAGGTTCTTCAGCTAGGCGATCTATCGGAATATTTTTTTCCTGGGATAAAGGATGATTAAGTGGTGCAAAGACTATTAAAGGGTTTTCTAAAAATGGTTGGCAAGTTATATCCATATTGTCTGGAATTTGGCTCATAATATATAAGTCATCCAGATTCTGAGACATCCGTTCCAAAATTTGCTCGTGATTTGTGACTTGTAACGAGATGTCAATACCTGGATAAAGTTCGCAGAACTTCCCTAACAAACGTGGTATAAAATATTTCGCTGTTGTAATCACTGCCAACTTGAGTTGTCCTTGTTTTAGCCCTTTTAAATCTGCCACCTTCATTTCAAACTGGGCTATATTATCAAAAATTTGCCGACAAGTAGCAAATAGTTCCCTTCCTGCCTCCGTCAAATACAACCGTTTTCCCACCTGCTCAAATAATGGCAATCCTACCGATTTTGTCAGTTGCTTAATCTGCATGGAAACGGTCGGTTGAGTGAGAAATAATTCCTCAGCAGCACGAGTAAAGCTACTGTGCCGTGCCGCTGCCTCGAAGACTTTTAACTGGTGCAGCGTCGCTTGATTCAAGGGTAGTTCTCCTGTAAATAGCGATTCATAGATATATATCTATTATTACTGAACAGCTGGCAATGATATAGCGATGACTATAGAAAGTCATGAGTTTTAATATTATAGATAAAACTCTATTCTCGCTATTAGAAGAAAAATATTTCACTTATGGATTCAAGAAGCTATTATCAGAAAAATAAGAAAAGCGTAAGATGCCTTCTAGCTAACGATGAATGTTGAATTAATAAATGTGGAATTTTCACAATTTACAATTCATCATTCATCATTCCATATTTCTTCTGCAACTTTTGTCGGCAGCTTCGTTAAATCTGGTAATCTTAACACTTCGATTTCGGCAACTTGCTCTTTCTCTTTAATATTCACTGGTAAGTTTAACGGTTGACTTTGTTCTATCCAGCAGCTTGCTAATGGCAAAGTTTGTTCCATTTCGTCTAGGGGTCGGGGAATCACCATCACTGCATTTAATTCCCCAATGCGTTCTGCCTCATACATTCCTGCTTCCACTGCTACGGCTACATTGGCTACGGAACCACGAATAATCGCCGTACACAAACCGGCACCAATTTTTTCATAAGCTGCCAGATGGACATCAGCAGCTTTGAGCATGGCATCACACGCGCCTACCATCGCGGGAAATCCTCGCGTTTCTACCAAACCAATCGCTTGATTGCTCAAACGGCTGTGAGCGCCTTCCTCCATTAATTTAGTGAAACGAGCTGTGATGGGAAGCACTATATCTAAGTTAGGATAGGGTCGCGGAATCACCAAGCTAGAAACTAACTGACCAAATTGTTCGGCGGTTTGTACGCCTGATTCCACAGCCAGACGCACATCAGCAATTCCACCCCGGACGATGGCGGTACAATGACCGCTACCAATCTTTTCATAGCCAACGAGGTGGACTCCAGCAGATTTGAGCATCATATCCGCCGTCCCAACGATCGCCGGGAAGCTGAGGGTAGAAACTAAGCCCAAAGCGGTATCCTTGAGGTCGTCGAAATGACCCGATGAATGCATAGTACTCATAGACCGTTGATTAAATGTTTCCATGTGAATTTTCCAAGATACGGAAAAAGCTGACAACTTACAATTAACACTTACTCGGACTAATCGTCAGAGTTTGGGTCGCTCAAGGATTGTCTATGGGGAAACAAAGTGGTCAACAGTCTGTTTATGCTGCCTTGCCCATAAATTTGAGTCCCGAAGCTATTGGGGGATTCTGTAGGTGGTTCGCTGGGTTCTTCTGGGACGGCTGGTTCTAAATTAGGTTCAGCCTCATTAACAGGCTGAGATACTGGAGGAGACTGGCTTTGTGGAGTGTTGGAAGATTTAAAGAAAGAAAGCGATCGCCCTTTTAACTCTACAAAAGCCGAAGCCGAGAAGTTAGTTGAGGAAATTACCTTTTCTTCACTTTCCCCTAAACCATTATTGTTTTCTTCGCTGCTTGTAGAAGCTGGGTTTTCTGGGGATGGATTGAGTTGGTTTGTTTGACTAATTTGCCGACTGGTGTCTCCCAAAATCGAACCAGGTGGAATCACTTGTCCGGGTTCAACCGAACAATTGAAAACTGTTGTCGCCGAACCAATGCAAGCATTTGCTCCAATTTTCCCCTTGCCAACCATCAAAAAACCGGCTCCCAGGTTTGCGCCTGCTTCTACCTCCAGGGTTCCTTCATGGACTTGGAGAATCGATCCCATGCCAATACAGACCCCCGGGCCAATAACGATTTTGCTATTTGCAGCCGCTTGGAGTATTACCCCAGGTGCGAGTACCGCGCTTGGATGAACAGTCACCTCACCACTAATGTAAGAATCAAAGTTATTGCTGAGGCGCAGTGGCGGCACAGACATGGAAATTTTAACCTCACGTGGGGAGTGGGGAGTAGGCAAAGGGGCAAGCGAGCAAAGGGGCAAGCGAGCAAAGGGGCACAGGAGAAATTGCTGCAACCTTCTCCCCTATCTCCTCATCTTCCCTATTTCCCTATTTACCCCAGTCCCCAGCCCCCAGTCCCTATTCCCTTAAACTACGGACGTTGAATTATCGTTTCTAATACTCGACGCTTGGCTTTGGGGTCAATGCCAATTAAGCGTACATATTCTCCCTGGTATTCGCCAAGAATTCCTTCTACAGTTGCGATCGCTTCTCTTTCTGAGGAGGCTTGAATTTGGCCTGTACTCGTCCAAGAACCTGTACGGAAGCGTCTTTGGTCTACGTGTTCGACGCTAATTTTATATCCGCCAGCCAACAATTGTCTTAGCTGGTCTACTACTTCAGAATTTAAACGGGTACTAGTAGCTGTTGTGGTTTTGGAAGACCCGCTACTGCTGCTAGAAAATGATGATGACGATTTCTGACTACCACTACCAGAGGAAGCTACTTGACCGTTGGGACGTTGAATGATACTTTCTAACACCCGCCGCTTGGCTTTGGTGTCAATGCCAATTAGACGCACATATTCGCCTTCATGGTTGTCGATACACTCTTCTACGGCTGAAATCACTGCATTTGCCGAGGTTGCTTCAATTGGCTTACAGCTACTCCAAGAACCTGTGCGGAAGCGGCGCTCATCTACGTGTTCGGTGCCAATTTTATAACCACCAGCCAATAGTTGCCGGATTTGATCTACAGTTTCATTGCTAATTTTGCCGCCGCCAGAGCCGTTACCATTACTATGGTGATTGCTGCTGTGATTGCTGCTGTAGCTGCCATTACTAGAACTAGCAGGAGCTTTAAAGGTGGTAGCTGGTTTGGCTTCACCATCGGGACGTTGAATGATGGTTTCTAATACCCGGCGTCTACCTTTATCAATGCCGAATAAGCGCACGTATTCGCCGCTGTGGTCTCTCAGACAGCTTTCCAAAGAAGCGATCGCTTCACCTAAAGATCTCGGCTCGATTGGCTGGCAGCTAGTCCAAGAACCCGTGCGGAACCGTCTTTGGTCTACATGCTCCGTGCCAATTTTATATCCTTGCTGTAATAAATAGCGCAACTGCTCTATTGTTTGGGCACCCAAGCTATTACTCGCCACGTCATTACTCCTTTCCAACTCTAAAACAGTAATACCATTACCTGTATAAGATTTAGCAATTTCATCCCGAATCGGCGCAATACATTTTATATCCTCAGCACAGAGATAACCAGCTCGTAGTGCCTGATTAATCCCAACCACATGATGAGCGAATTCCTTATCCCGATCTTGCACGTCTGGCAAACGGTCAGCTTGCTGCTGGGTGGTAATTATTGCTCCTGAAGGTATATACTTTCCTGCGGGAATTTCTACGTCTTGAATCAAAGCGTGCATCATCACGATGCAACCTGCACCTACTCTGGCATTAAACACTGTGGAGCGAAAGCCAATGAAGGAATTGTCTCCAACATAAGCTGGCCCATGAATTAGAGCCATGTGGGTAATGCAAGCATTTTTGCCTATCCACACCGAGTATTTGTCTTGGTCGTCGCCAACTACTCGACCTTGCTCTAACCCATGAATCACAACGCCATCTTGGATATTAGTGTTTTCGCCAAGATAAAAAGGTGTGCCTTCATCCGCTCTAATCGTAGTCCCCGGAGCAACGATTACATTTGCACCTATACGTACATCTCCAATCAAATTGGAAAATTTATGTACAAAGGCAGTTTCATGGATGTCAGGTTCGGCTAAATTCCTTGACCACGGGGTTGGGGGTGCCGCCGTGCTGCGGACTACCATCGCGAGATTCCTCCTCTGCTGTCATTTGTCATTTGTCAGTTGTCATTTGTCAGTTGTCCTTTGTCCCTTGTCTTTTGTCAGTTGCCCTTTGTTATTCACTAATGACTAACGATCAATGACCAATGACCAATGACTAATGACTATCTATATTGATCTTTTTTGCTGTAAATTAGGCGATCTGCAACGTGAATAGTGTCTATAATCGCCACCACTGCTGCATCTAACGGACGCTTCTCATTGCCATCAATTTGACGAGCGGCACTGCCACGAGTGACAAGTACCCACTCATCTACTCCTGCTCCTACAGTATCTGCTGCTACTTCATACTGTGGCAAGATATTTCCGTCTTCATCCACCAATTGTAATAACAGTAGTTTTACACCTCTAAGACTTGGGTCTTTTTGGGTGCTAACTACTGTGCCGCGAACTTTGGCAACTTGCATTACAAATTACGGTCTTCTACCAAAAGGACGAATCGCATTGACATTTTCCCGGAATTGCTCTACGTCTTCTGTATAACGAATTGGCAGGACGTATTCTAAGTTTTCGTGAGGACGAGCAATGATATGGGTAGAAAGTACTTGTCCGCCGTTGACTCGCTTGACAGATTCAACTCCTGCGGCCACAGAAGCTTGAACTTCTGATACGTCTCCCCGCACAATTACTGTTACGCGACCACTACCGATTTTTTCGTAACCCACTAGAGTTACGCGAGCTGCTTTCACCATCGCATCAGCAGCTTCCACTACTGCTGGAAAGCCCAGCGTTTCAACCATTCCTACTGCGATCGACATTAGTTTTAATCCCTATTTAAAGTTTTAGCCCTGGACACACTTAGATATGCTCAAAAAAACGAGAAAAACGCTAATTACTTTGTGTTAAACACCTTTTAGGTACGGAACTGTTCCACAGCCTCTGTGTAACGTATCGGCAAGACATACTCTAGGTTTTCGTGAGGACGAGCGATAATATGTGTGGATAAAACTTCACCACCATTAACTCTTCTCGCCGCTTCCACGCCAGCAGCCACGGAGGCTTGAACTTCCGATACATCTCCCCTAACTATCACGGTGACGCGAGCGCTACCAATTTTCTCGTATCCTACTAAAGTGACGCGGGCTGCTTTCACCATCGCATCCGCAGCTTCCACTACTGCTGGAAAGCCCTTCGTTTCAATCATTCCAACTGCAATTGGCATCGCAGAACTCCTACAAAATTAATCCGATCGGTACTGTTATTTGAAATTTTTGACGGGGAGAGCTTGATCTTAAGAGCTAAGAAAACACTTCCAAATTAAGCATAGGAAAGCTTGGCGTCCCTGGCAATATAAATCACTATAATAGTTTATGATAAAAAAGTTTTAAAAAACTTAACAAAAATTTATCTGCCTCCAGAAGCAATTAAAGTTCACTGATTCCTAGAGCAGCCACTTATGCTTTATAATTTCTTTATCACATTTACAAAACGAGATTCATAGCCAAGGCTAATCTGATGTATGAAGGAAATAGCAGTGGCTGTATCTTATGCTGTCTCTATATTTCCCCAATTTTTGCTGCATCTACAATGACTAGGTAAAAAAACATATAATTTTTTCAAATATATCGTATAAATTACCCTGGTCAAAGTAGAAATACAAATGTAAAAACTGAGGATGATGTTAAGGCAAGTAAATACTTTTGCTTATATGAAGTTCTATGTTAGTAAAGTTTAATAAGGTAAAATTAAGGAAAAATACTCCGAAGTTTTATTTGAAACAATATTAAACAAACATGGAAGTTTTGGCAAATCAATTTTATAAAATTCAATATTTTTCTGAAAGCTTTTTTAAAATTCAGGTCAAGTCGTCAAGGAAAATTTAAATGAGTCAATTTTTATTTTTAACAAGTTGGTTTGTGCCTTTATATAGCTTATTTGGTGCAATTTTGACCTTGCCTTGGGGGTTGGGAATAATTCGGCGCACAGGCCCAAGGCCCGCGGCATACTTCAACTTGTTGACGACCGTTTTGGCTTTTGTCCATAGCTTGTTTGTATTTAAAGATATTTGGGATAGAGAACCAGAAAATTTATTGGTTAGCTGGTTCAAAGCTGCGGATTTAGACTTATCCTTTGCCTTGGAACTCTCACCAGTGAGTATTGGGGCAACAGTTTTAATCACAGGCATAAGCTTACTGGCACAAGTTTATGCCTTGGGTTACATGGAAAAAGACTGGTCGTTAGCACGTTTTTTTGCGCTGCTGGGATTTTTTGAAGCAGCACTTAGCGGTCTAGCAATCAGCGATTCTTTGTTTTTGAGCTATGCTCTTTTGGAAGTCCTGACACTTTCGACTTATTTGCTGGTGGGATTCTGGTACGCTCAACCGTTAGTAGTGACTGCTGCGCGAGATGCGTTTTTAACTAAACGGGTGGGAGACTTGTTACTGCTGATGGCTGTAGTTACCCTTTCCACCTTGGCTGGCAGTTTGAACTTTTCCGATTTATATGAATGGGCGCAAACAGCTAATTTAAGCCCAGTCACATCAACGTTATTAGGGCTGGCGTTAATTGCCGGGCCTGCGGGTAAATGTGCCCAGTTTCCACTGCACCTGTGGTTAGATGAGGCAATGGAAGGGCCAAACCCCGCCTCAGTAATGCGAAATTCCTTGGTAGTAGCTGGTGGTGCTTATTTACTATTTAAACTGCAACCATTGTTAGCCCTGTCACCAGTTGCCCTGAATGCTTTAGTAATCATGGGTACGGTGACGGCAATTGGCGCAACATTAGTATCCATAGCTCAAATCGACATTAAGCGAGCCTTATCTCATTCAACCAGTGCATATATGGGATTAGCGTTTTTGGCAGTAGGGTTGCAGCAAGGTGGTGTCGCCTTGATGTTGCTGTTAACCCATGCGATCGCTAAAGCATTATTATTTATGAGTTCTGGTTCGGTAATCTTAACTACTCAAAGCCAAGACTTGACAGAAATGGGCGGTTTATGGTCGAGGATGCCAGCCACCACCACTGCTTACGTAGTTGGTTCCGCAGGAATGGTTACGCTTCTACCGCTGGGAAGCTTTTGGGCAATGTTAGCGTGGGCTGACGGTTTTGTGACTGTTAGCCCTTGGGTGATTGGAGTTTTATTGCTAGTCAATGGCTTGACAGCATTGAACTTGACCAGAGTATTTCGATTAGTCTTTTGGGGTAAACCCCAACCGAAGACCCGCCGGACTCCAGAAGTTGGTTGGTCGATGGCATTCCCAATGGTAACTTTAACAATATTGACCTTGCTTGTTCCTTTGATGCTACAGCAATGGTATCTGCTACCCGATTGGGAAAGTATCAATTGGTATGTAGCATTAGCCTTATTTGCTTCTACTGGAATAGGAGTAGGTGTAGGTTCTACAATTTATCTCCACAAAGCTTGGTCAAGATCGAGAATTTTGGCATGGAGATTTGTCCAAGATTTGTTGGGTTATGACTTTTACATCGATCAAGTTTATCGAACAACGGTCGTGAGTGCAGTAGCACTGCTATCGAAGATTTCTGCTTGGAGCGATCGCTATTTGGTTGACGGTATAGTGAACTTAGTTGGGTTTGCCACAATTCTCAGCGGACAAAGTTTAAAGTACAGCATTTCCGGACAATCCCAAGGTTATATGTTGACCATCCTGGCAGTCGTCAGCATCCTGGGCTTTTTCATCAGCTGGTCATTGGGTTTATTAGACAAACTGCCCTTTTAACAGTATTGAGTGCTGAGTACAGACGCGATTAACCCAAGTTTTTCCATGAGTTAAGGATTATTCCCCTTCTCTCCTTGTCCCCTTGTCCCCTTGTCTCCCTGCCCCCTGCCCTCATGTTCCTTACCTGAAGTCTATGCTTAGTGCTTTAATTATAGTGCCTTTGATTGGCGCGGCTTTAATTGGTTTCTGGCCCTCTGGCATTAGTGGCAAATTTGCCCGTGGGGTAGCTTTGGCATTTGCAATTGTCGCTTTCTTGTTGACAGTTGTATTAACAATTCAGTTCCGTCCAGGGGAAGTGGGTCAACAATTTGCCGAGTCTGTTCCTTGGATAGATGTCTTAGGCTTGAACTATAACCTGGGAGTAGATGGTTTATCTTTGCTATTGCTGCTTTTGAATGGACTGTTGACTTCCATTGCCATCTACAGTAGCGATGAATCCCTTGCGCGACCGAAATTGTACTACTCTTTGATACTACTGTTAAGCGTTGGCGTAACAGGAGCTTTCTTAGCACAGGATTTACTGCTATTTTTCCTGTTTTATGAATTGGAGTTGATTCCCCTATATCTGCTGATAGCTATTTGGGGTGGTACAAGACGGGGTTATGCTGCAACAAAATTCCTCATTTATACTGCCGTTTCGGGAATCCTAATTTTAGCAAGTTTCTTAGGAATGGTTTGGCTGAGTGGTTCCTCTAGCTTTGCACTAGCAACCTTGAATCCCAAGACTCTACCTTTAGCAACACAAATTTTACTGCTAGTGGGAATTTTGGTAGGTTTCGGGATTAAAATTCCCTTAGTTCCTTTCCATACTTGGTTGCCAGATGCTCACGTTGAAGCTTCTACACCGATTTCCGTGCTATTGGCTGGGGTACTGTTGAAGTTGGGGACTTACGGCTTACTGCGATTTGGTATGAACTTGTTACCAGAAGCCTGGAATTATGTGGCTCCTTGGTTAGCAATTTGGGCAGCAGTAAGTGTATTGTATGGTTCATCCTGTGCGATCGCCCAAACAGATATGAAAAAAATGGTGGCGTACAGTTCCATTGGACACATGGGCTACGTCCTGATAGCGGCGGCGGCGGCTACACCTTTAAGTGTCTTGGGTGCTGTCATGCAAATGATTAGCCACGGCTTGATTTCTGCAATGCTGTTTTTGCTGGTGGGGGTTGTTTATAAAAAAGCCGGCAGCCGGGATTTAGAAATTCTTAAAGGGCTACTGAACCCAGAACGCGGTATGCCAGTAATCGGTAGCCTGATGATTGTGGGAGTCATGGCCAGCGCTGGTATACCCGGAATGGTCGGATTTATTTCCGAATTTATCGTTTATCGCGGTAGTTTTGCAGTTTTTCCAGTACAAACACTACTGTGCATGATTGGTACGGGTTTAACAGCGGTTTATTTCTTATTACTTGTTAACCGCGCCTTTTTCGGACGCTTATCTTCGCCTGTTGTCAACTTACCACGGGTGTATTGGAGCGATCGGATGCCAGCTGCAATTTTAGCTTTGTTAATAGTGATTTTTGGCATTCAGCCGCGTTGGTTAGCACGCTGGACTGAACCAACAATTACAGCAATGATCGATACCCAAAACGTAGTAGTAGTGTCTTTGGATAAGAGAATGGGGAGTGGGCAGTAGAAAGTAGGGACTAGAGAAAAAGGGAAAAAGGTTAAAGGGAAAAGGGCAAAAGGATAATTTTACCTTTTCCCCTTGCCCCTTCCCCTTTTCCCAATCGCCAATCCCCAATCCCTATAATTTATGGAGAACTAGCAATGGTAACTATTAGAAATAAATTCACTAACGAACCTTTACCTGAGTTTATTGAACGCCTGCAAACAGGAGGAGCATTACTCAGCGATACTCCACAAAATGTTGTGGAAGTAGTTGGTATTCTCAAAAGCTATGGCGTAGTTTTAGATGCCTATTCAATCAATCTGATTTACATTGCCGAGCATCAATTTTTAGTATTTTTCCCATTTTTTAAATACTTTAATGGAGAAGTATCTTTTCAGAAATTACTGCGTCACTGGTGGCACGATCGCATTAATTTTGAATATGCCGAGTATTGCATGAAAGCCATGATGTGGCACGGTGGCGGCGGTTTGGATGAATATTTAGATACAAAAGAATTTCAAGAAAGAGCGCAAGCTGTAATTACAGCTAAATTTAAAACTAATCCGATAATTTTAGGCATCAATCAACTGTTTCCAGACTTTTTAACCGAACAGTTACGCGTTTCTGCTTACTACAGTGGTTTAGGTCAATTTTGGCGAGTCATGGCTGACATTTTCCTCAGCTTATCTGACCTTTACGACAAAGGCGAAATCAAATCGATTCCCCAAGTTGTAGACCATATTAAAGCAGGTTTAGTGGAAAGTGCAGCCAAGCCAATTACCTACAGCGTCAAAATAAAGGGAAAACTCTATGACATCATTCCCAAAGACGTTGGTTTAACCTTCTTAGCAGACACAGCAATACCTTATGTAGAGGCTGTTTTCTTTAGAGGAACACCTTTCCACGGTACAGTTTCATATAACGCCCAAGCTTATCAAATCTCCCCAGATCAAAGTCGATTCCAATATGGCGCATTGTACGCCGATCCTTTGCCCATTGGCGGCGCAGGTATCCCTCCGACCTTGTTGATGCAAGATATGCGTCATTATTTGCCAGAGTACTTGCATGAAATTTATCGTCGCAGCCTCCGGGGTGAAGATGATTTGCGAGTGCAAATTTGTATGACTTTCCAAAAATCGATGTTTTGCGTGACTACAGCAACGATTTTGGGACTAGCGCCTTATCCTATAGATACTAAAGATCCATCCGAGGAAAAAGCGAATCGAGTTTATTTTGCAAAGTGGATGAGTCGCTTAGAAACTTCCCAGTTGCTAGAGGTGAATAAATAGTTGACTTTTAATTAAAATTATGCATCTGGTTCAACGCCTAGAGAACGCAATTGAGCAATCAGAATCTCATTTCGTTGGCGTTCTTGTTCAGCGCGTTGGCGTTCAAGTCCTGCTCTTTCATCGCCAGTCAACAACAAATTACTTTGCAAATCCCACCAACGTAACCAGGGCAATTCCACGTTTTGATAAACTCCAAGCCAAATGCCTAACTGTACTCCTAAAGGACGTATAGGATAATGTCCTCGTTCATTTGCTGCTAATAACTGGTATTGTCCGCCAATGAATTCATACACTTCTATACTGGCTTTATTCACTTCATAAAATGCCATAAAACGGAGGACGAATTACTTGCTCATAAATCCAAAATTTGCCCTTCCAAGGAGTTTTGTCTCGTTCTTCACTACCATCACCAGAAACAAATTCCAAAGCAATTAATGGGGCAATAAATTCTCGCCACAATACATAAGACCTCCGCGTTTGTCCATCGAGCAAAGGCGGTACATTTGGTACATAAAACCAATCTGGTGCTTCTGCCCCTTTTTCTGGCGGGTCTGTCAAGCGCCAGTAAATACCTAAGTCCTGACCGATACAATATTGACCATCAGGATGTAATTGTTTGAGGACGGGTGTAATAGAGTCAGTAAGTAAAATGCTTTGCGGATGCTCTTGCCAATTTTTCACAAATGTGCGATTAGACTCTGGTAGCTGCGTATGGTCGGGGAAAGGAGTCAGGTCTGTAGATAGGTCGGTTGCAGAGGTCATAAGGTTACCTTTGCAGGAGTAAGGGTTGTTTTTTAGTTTAGCTTGCAATGAGGTGAAGGCTGCCAAGGCTTGCTTGACAGCTAGTAGTCTGTTTCAATGCCGATCGCTTGCTATTCATGTAATCTCAAAGTACGCGCAGTAAGCTGGGAATGCTTTCTACCGCTTCCAAACTCTCAATTTCTGCCAAAGCTTGCCGAAAGTTGCCTTCCCGCACATCATGGGTAACAACTACAATCTCCGCTAATTCGCCTTGAAACCCAGTTTGAACGATTGACTCTAAGCTAACCCCGTAGTTACCAAAGCAAGTACCCAATTTTCCGATAACTCCAGGCTGGTCATTGGTGAGGAAACGAGCATAAAACCGAGTTATCAATTCTGCCATCGGTGCGATTTCGCTGTATTCGTGATGTCCGCAAGCTAATAATGGATTCAACGAAGCACTTTCTGATTGATGTAATTCGTTAGTGTTGACTCTCTGCGATTTGAAACTTGCAGCTAAATTTAAAATATCCGAAGTTACCGCGCTTGCAGTTGCACCAGCACCAGCACCAGGGCCGAAAAACATTACTTGCCCGATGGGTTCTCCTTCCACAAGAATGGCATTGTAAACGCCATTGATGCTAGCCAAAGGATGAGCTTTCGGCACTAAAGTCGGATGAACTCTCACCGAAAGAGGAGATAGATAAAATTTCCCTGCGTCCTCTTGAGAGGGTGTAATTCTTTTGGCGATCGCTAATAATTTAATCACGAATCCTAATTTTTCGGCGTAGGCAATATCTGTTTTGCTGACTTGCCGAATTCCTTCGGTATATACATCTTTGAGGTTTATACGTCCGCCAAAACCTAATGATGCCAAAATAGCAATCTTATCAGCCGCATCTAAGCCATCAACATCGGCTGTGGGGTCAGCTTCCGCATAACCCAAGCGTTGGGCATCAGCTAAAACATCGCTGAAGTTACTGCCTTCTGTTTGCATCCGCGTGAGGATGTAGTTAGTAGTACCGTTAACTATGCCAGTTACAGTATGAATGCGGTTAACGCTTAAGGACTGCTTCAAAGGTTGAATCACCGGAATCCCACCACCTACAGCAGCTTCTAACATCACGTATACGCCAGCTTGGTTGGCAGTTGTGAAAATTTCTGCGCCATAGCGGGCGATTACTGCTTTATTTGCGGTGACTACATGTTTGCCATTATTTAAAGCTTTGAGAATGAGCGATCGCGCTGGTTCTAGTCCGCCCATGACTTCGACTATTATATCCACCGCTGGATCGTTGACAATGGCTTCTAAATCTGTGGTTAATACATCCGTAGATAATTCTACTGCACGGGGTTTATCTAGCGATCGTACTCCAACACGGTATATTTCTATTTCTTGCAACAACGGGTGACGCCCAGTTTTATCTTGCAACAACTGTACTGTACCCGTCCCAACGGTTCCTAATCCCAGTATTCCTAGTTTCACACCCACAACTTTTGCACCCAATTTCACCAACAACAATTGTAGGTAGAGCATATAACGCCCTACCTACTGATTATCCTTCTTCGTTTGTCATTTGTGTTTTGTCATTTGTCAGTTGTCCATTGTCCTCTCTTACAAAGTTCTGAGCGGAGGAAACCTCCGCTCAGACTTTGCGCTTTGTCTTTTGTCAGTTGCCCTTTGTTATTCACTAATGACCAATGACCAATGACCAATGACCAATGACAACTTAGTAAGTTTCTACGTGCCAGCGACCAGCTTTCTTGAGTTGCTTCTGGTAATCACTCCACACGATGTCTTCTTTAGCAGCAGCAGCACTTAAAGCTGCATCAATACCTTCTTCCATACCCCGCAAACCGCAGATGTAGGTGTGGGTTTTTTCATTTTTAATCAATTGCCACAATTCATCAGCATGTTCGGCTACGCGGTCTTGGATGTACATTCTACCGCCTTGGGGATTTTTCTGTTCCCGGCTGATGGCGTTAGTGAGGCGGAAGTTATTGGGATATTTTTGTTGGATTTCTTCCAACTCTTCCTTATATAATAGGTTTGGAGTTGTGGGAACGCCGAATATTAACCAAGAGAATCCTTTAAATTGGTATTCTGGGTTAGCTGCTCTTTCCGCATCTTTAAACTGACGCCACAAATAAGCCCGCATCGGCGCAATACCTGTTCCGGTTGCCATCATAATAACATTGGCTTCGGGGTCATCGGGTAACAGCATTTCTTTACCGACAGGCCCTGTAATTTTCACTTCATCCCCAGGTTTGAGGAAACACAAGTGGGTAGAGCAGACACCGTAGACTGTTTCGCCAGTTTGGGGGTGTTTGTATTCTAACTGGCGGACGCACAGCGATACCGTCTTATCGTCTACATCATCGCCATGACGAGTTGAGGCGATAGAATACAGTCTGAGTTTTTCTGGCTTGCCGTTCTTGTCCAATCCTGGTGGGATAATCCCAATACTTTGACCTTCTATGTACTTCAAATTACTGCCAGACAGGTCAAACTTGATGTGTTGAACAATACCAATTCCGCCTTCCTTGACTAAAGGCTCGTTAGATATTACCTTGCCAATAAACGGAGCATTGGGACGGTAAGTGTTAACAGGAACGTCACCGTGGTCTTTTTTGGCTTTCGCTTGAGTCATGGTGTTGCCTTTCTTGTCCTTGTTCTTTAGCTGTTCTTCAGCTTTAACTTCAGTCTTACTATTCACAGGTGTGGCTTTACCATTAACTTGCCCTAAAGCAGCTACGGGCTGAATGCTAACAATAGTGCCGCCTAGACGAGTGATACGTCGCATTTCTTGATTCATGCGGTTGTAAGGCACTCTGATGAACACACTGCCACTTTTACGAATCGGGTAGTTCGTTTGATCGGTTTCTTCACTCTGACGCAGACCTACCACTTCATAGAGGAAGACGCGGCTACCTAATTGTGTGTTGGCAGCACCCTCAACAGCACCTCGATTGTTCATTCGTTCTACCACTCCGATATTTACTTAACCGTTTTTCAAAAAAAACTATTCCCCACCTTGCCAGCTTTAGTTTACCGGATTTTCGTTTCACAAAACTGGCTTTCTAGAAAAACGGCATCATTTAGCGATGCCTTGCTAAGTACACTCACCGAAGACATGCAGGCATAGTAAAAAACACACCTGTTCACCTTCTAAGGTAAAGGATAAGTCTTTTGGAGAATGTTAATAATGAATCAATTTAATCTTTTCTTCGTTAACTACCACCGATACTTTTTTGCTAACTTTTATCTACAAATAATAATGCTGCACGAGACAAGGCGTATCAATCGATGCACTTAATAGCATCTTATCATTGGCCTTACTTGGCCAAATCTACTACTCTCATTAAATATTCTTAGCTATATTTATTACTTGCCCATGTCTAACTACATGACTAGTACAACTTAAGCTAGGAACATAATGGCACAGAGAACTGTGATTTAAGCAACTATAATCAGTTTTACTTGATGTGAAAAATCTGTCAACCTCTATCAGTAGCTTGTTATTACAATTTGTAATTTTACTTTTGGCTCTCAATTGGAATCGAATTACTGCTAATACCTCTGTTTCCTGAGGAAAAGCATCTCCTTAGTGCATCTTTCGTAATTTCCTAGCTATTGGTAAATTTACTTGCTGTTTTATCTATATTTGACTGCCTTGAAAATAGGGGTAGGGAATCGGTAGAGAGGCAATAACCCTTGTTTGTACGGAGTGGGGAAAAGAAATTTTCATTGCTTGTTGTGAGTGCAACTAGATGGAGTCTCTTGCAATGTTGAATAGGACAAGCTTCTAGTAGCAGTATTTTCACTCAGTGGTTAAAGGCGATCGCATGGTGCATATCTGGTTAAATTTTAAGCTCCTAAGAGCATTTAACGCAGCACATATTTTAGTGTTGGCTGTTGACTGTTGACAATTCACAGTTAACCATCAGCGGTCAACGAATTCAAAGTGTAATAGCTTACTATTTTTCTCAATGGAATCATTGAATGTTGAGATCGCTCAGATGCCTATTAATTTACACCCAAGAATTTTACTAATGCAACTTAGGGAGTCATTCGTTGGATAGATTTTGGTCTTAAATATCTTGAGCCTTCAGGCGCGATAAAATTTCACAACGTCAAAAACTTTGCCTACCAAATCAATTATACCATTACAACTCCATCGCATAAAGTCACAACTAGCAGACAACACAGCATTGCAACACTTAGGGGTATTCTCGATCCCTCTTAGGAAATTAACAGATCGATCGTCAAAATGATTAGCAAACCAAACTAATTCTTGTTAATATCAAATCTTGTATGGGATACCCCCTTCTGTTAAAATCAAATATACCACTAGGATTAAATACTTACCGGCACTTAAGATTCAGGCTAGTCCGATGAGTAGCAACTTATGAGTTTTGAGTTTGTTGTCTACTTATTGATGTCTTATAGCAGTGCTGAGTAGCAAGAACGCAGGATAAACCAAAGCGGTAAACTCCTGGCTTCAGAATCTGCTGTGTGAAAAATTATTGACACAACTTTAGTATTTAGAGGAGATTTATGACAACTAAGCCGGAACGCGTGGTACTGATTGGAGTAGCCGGAGACTCTGGTTGCGGTAAATCTACGTTTTTGCGTCGTTTGATAGATTTATTTGGTGAAGATTTAATGACAGTCATCTGCTTGGATGACTATCACTCCTTAGATCGCAAACAGCGCAAAGAAACAGGAATCACTGCGCTAGACCCCAGGGCGAACAATTTTGACTTGATGTATGAGCAAATTAAAGCGCTCAAAAACGGTCAAGCGATTGATAAGCCGATTTATAACCACGAAACTGGCTTAATCGATCCGCCAGAGCGGGTAGAGCCAAATCATATCATAGTGGTTGAAGGGCTACATCCTTTATATGATGAACGGGTGCGATCGCTAATCGACTTTAGCGTTTATTTCGACATCAGTGATGAAGTCAAAATTGCCTGGAAAATCCAGCGGGATATGGCTGAACGCGGTCATCGCTACGAAGATGTCCTAGCACAAATCAATTCCCGCAAACCTGACTTTGAAAAGTTCATCGAACCACAAAGAGAATTTGCCGATGTAGTTCTTCAGGTATTACCCACAAACTTGATCAAAAACGACACCGAGCGTCGAGTCTTACGGGTACGTATGCTCCAGCGAGAAGGAAAAGAAGGCTTTGAGCCAACCTACCTATTTGATGAAGGATCGACAATTAACTGGACTCCCTGCGGACGCAAACTCACCTGTTCTTACCCTGGTATGCAGCTGTACTACGGTTCAGATGTCTACTACGGTCGCTACGTCTCAGTATTAGAAGTAGATGGTCAATTTGACAACCTCGAAGAAGTCATTTACATCGAAACCCATCTCAGCAATACATCAACCAAATATCAAGGTGAGTTGACTCACTTATTACTCCAGCACCGTGAATATCCAGGTTCCAACAATGGAACTGGTTTATTCCAAGTGCTTACAGGTTTAAAAATGCGTGCAGCTTACGAACAGCTGACAGCTAAAGAAGCAAAGTTAGCAATTCAAGTTTAAAGCAGCAGGTTTGTGTCAAAGCTTGCAGGGGCACTTTTCGGAATGCCCCTCTTTTTTTTGTATTCTTCAAAACGTTTTGCGTAGAAAATAATTAGCTTATATTGTATCTTCCTTACTTGTAGTTAGTAGTTTTAATCGATCTTCAAAAGACACTAACGACTCCAGTATAAATGTTGTTATGATTTCATAAATTAGGTAGCCGAACTAAATACCTACATTTAGTTAGCCAAAATACTCAAACAAGGAGGAACTACCTTTGTCTCGTCGATATTTATTTACCTCCGAGTCAGTCACTGAAGGTCATCCAGATAAAATCTGCGATCAGATTTCTGATACCATCCTTGATGCCCTACTGACACAAGACCCCAGCAGCCGCGTTGCTGCTGAAGTAGTAGTTAATACTGGCTTGGTGTTAATCACTGGTGAAATCACCACCAAAGCCAATGTAAATTTCGTCAATCTCGCCCGCAAGAAAATTGCCGAAATCGGCTATACAAACGCTGATAACGGCTTTTCTGCCAACAGCACCAGCGTTTTGCTAGCTTTAGACGAACAATCACCTGATATTGCCCAAGGCGTCAACACCGCCCAAGAAACCCGCCAGCAAGATAGTGACGAACAATTCGACACAATTGGCGCTGGCGACCAAGGTATAATGTTCGGTTTTGCCAGCAACGAAACACCAGAATTGATGCCCTTGCCTATCAGTCTGGCTCACCGGATTGCTCGGCGATTGGCAGCAGTTCGCAAAACAGGTGAATTGTCATACTTGCGTCCTGACGGCAAAACTCAGGTAACTGTAGTTTACGAAAATGGACGTGCTGTAGGGATTGATACCATCTTGATTTCTACCCAGCATACAGCCAATATTGGGGAAATCACAGACGAAGCGGCAGTACAAGCCAAAATTAAACAAGACCTATGGTCAGCTGTAGTTGAACCTGTTTTTGGCGACATAGACGTTAAGCCAAATGACGAAACACGCTTTTTAGTCAATCCCACAGGCAAATTTGTTGTTGGCGGCCCCCAAGGAGACTCTGGCCTGACAGGACGGAAAATAATCGTTGACACCTACGGTGGATATTCACGACATGGCGGTGGTGCTTTCTCTGGCAAAGACCCCACCAAGGTTGACCGTTCTGCTGCTTACGCTGCTCGTTATGTGGCAAAGAATATTGTTGCTGCTGGGTTGGCAGATAAAGTTGAAATCCAACTTTCTTATGCTATTGGCGTAGCACGGCCAACTAGTATCTTAGTGGATACCTTTGGTACTGGCAAAGTAGATGAAGAAACCTTGTTGGAATTAATCAAGCAGCACTTTGAACTGCGCCCAGCAGGGATTATCCATAGCTTCAACTTACGCAACTTACCAAGCGAACGAGGCGGACGTTTTTATCAGGACGTCGCGGCTTACGGTCACTTTGGACGGAGCGATTTAGACTTACCTTGGGAACAGACCGATAAAGCCGAATTATTGAAGCAAGCAGCAAATGAGTTTCTTTCGGCTGCTGCTCAGGCATTAACTTAAACTTGTACGCTAAATTGCATAGTTCAACTCGCTATAAAGACGCGGGCAGGCAAAGATGCAATTTTAAGTAACGAGCCTTACCAAAAATTACCTTGTTTATCTGAGGGTATTGTCAGAAATTGGCAATACCCTCATTTATCGATAGGGTGAGGCATCCTTGTTTCCTCAGCGCCCGATTTCGACATCTTCAAGAATGCCGAGTGCATCGGGGACGAGAACCGCAGCTGAGTAATAAGCAGTCACAAGGTAGGAGACGATCGCCTTTTCGTTGATGCCCATGAATCGGACGGACAAGCTCGGTTGGTATTCATCGGGGATACCAGTTTGATGTAAACCAATCACGCCTTGGTCATCTTCACCAGTGCGGAGTATCAAGATAGAACTAGTTTGGTTCTTAGTAATCGGGATTTTGTTAGAAGGAAAAATCGGTACATTGCGCCACGTAATTATCTTAGTCCCATCAACATCAATGGTTGGTGGATAGATGCCTCGACGGTTGCACTCCCGACCGAAAGCTGCAATAGTACGGGGGTGAGCCAAAAACAACTTCGACTTGCGCCGACGGGTAACCAATTCGTCAAGGTCATCAGGAGTAGGGGGGCCGGTGCGGCTATAAATCCGCTGTTTCAAGTCAGCATTGTGCAACAAGCCAAATTCGCGGTTGTTGATCAACTCGTATTCTTGACGTTCCCGCAAAGCCTCAATAGTCAGCCGCAGTTGCTCTTCTGTTTGGTTATACGGTTCGTTGTACAGATCCGCAACGCGAGTACTTACCCGTAACACAGTCTGAGCAATGCTTAATTGATATTCGCGGGGTGAGAGTTCGTAATCAACAAATGTTGTTGGTAACGTCGTCTCTGTAGGATGAGCGCAGGATAAGGCTATTAAAGCTTCTCCGTATTTATTTTGTGCTTGTTGGGCACGAGTCCGGAACTGCTCAATTTGAGCTTGCAACGCCTGGGACTGATTGAGTAGTCCCCGAAATGCCTGTTGTGTTAGCGCCAATACCGTGCATTGGGTCACAGCTGTGACTGTAAACTTCCAATTGCTGGTTTCTGGCTCAACTAATACCTGTTCGCCAAAATGATCGCCGTCAGCTAGCACATCCAACAAAGGCTGCTCGTCATACTTGCCAATACCAATCTTGTTAACCTTGCCATGCGCGATCGCCACAAATTCATTAGCTAGTTGACCTGCCTGCACTATAATCTCACCAGGTGCAAACTCCCGCTGAACAAATCTACCTGCCAGTGCGCTCAATAGACCAACATCGTTAAACCCTCGCAGCAATGGCAACTCAGTCAGTTTTTCCGGAATTACCCGCACTTCGGCTCCGGTATTAGCGAAACTAATTCGCCCATCACCCACAGTATAGGTCAACCGCCGATTCAACCGATAAGTGCCAGCCTTAGTCTGCACCCACGGTAACATCTTCAACAACCAGCGCGGCGTAATTTCCTGTGTCTGCGGTGCAGATTTAGTTGTTTTGGACAAATTCCGCGCTGCGTCTTTACTCAAACTCAGTTGAGGTTGTCCGCCCCCAACTGAAGTGTTCGATTCAATAAAATCCGTCATTACCCGATCCTCTAGTTACCAATAAACCGCATCAAGAGTGCTGAGTGAGGCAGATGGGAGAATCTTTAACTCTTGTACAGACGGGATGAATGGCGTCTCTACCTCACTCTTATCTCTTGTACAGACGCGATTCATCGCATCTCTCCTCACTCACCACTCCTGAAGAATATTTAGCGCCCGATTTCCACATCTTCAAGGATGCCGAGCGCGTCAGGAATCAGGACGGCTGCGGAGTAGTAGGCGGTAACTAAGTAAGAAATAATCGCCTTTTCGTCGATACCCATGAAGCGCACAGACAGACTTGGTTGGTACTCATCGGGGATACCAGTTTGATGTAAGCCAATTACCCCTTGTTTTTCCAAACCAGTGCGGAGCAAAAGCACAGAACTGGTGCGGTTATTGGTGATGGGAATCTTATTAGAGGGGAAGATAGGTACGCCGCGCCAAGCTGTAACTTGAACGCCGTTGATATCTATACTTTGTGGATAAACCCCTTGGCGGTTGGCTTCGCGGCCTATGGCTGCAATGGTACGAGGGTGAGCTAGGAAGAATGACGGCTCTTTCCATACCGTGGTCAATAGTTCGTCCAAGTCGTCGGGTGTGGGTGCGCCAGTGCGGCTATAGATGCGTTGTTTCAAGTCGGCGTTGTGCAACAATCCGAATTCGCGGTTGTTGAGTAATTCGTATTCTTGACGTTCCCGTAATGACTCGATAGTTAGTCGCAGTTGTTCTTCGGTCTGGTTGTACGGTTCGTTGTACAGATCCGCAACGCGAGTACTGACTCGCAATACCGTTTGGGCGATGCTCAACTCATATTCGCGGGGTGCAAGTTCGTAATCGGCAAAGGTTCCTGTCAAGGAAGTTTCTTGGGGATGATTGGCTGCTAGTTCAATGGCAGCTTCACCTTCGGGAGTCTGTGGCTGGCTCAGGCGGGTGCGGAACTGTTCGACATGAGTTCGCAGTGCCTCCGACTGACCGACGAGCCTCTCAAATGCTTGTTGGGGCAACGACAAAACTATGGTTCTGGTAATTGCTTTGAGGGTGTACTGCCAAGTGTCCTCGGACTGGGCTACAGTTTCATCGCCGAAATGGTCGCCATCGGCTAGGACATCGTAGACGATCTCTTCGCCATACTTGCCAGCACCAATCTTGTTCACCTTACCACGAGCAATTAGAATGATGCGATCGGCGGGCTGACCAATCTCAACGATTACATCGTCTGGGGCGTACTCTTGCTGCTGAAACTGGTTTGCTAAAGCGGTCAAGATATCAACTTCGCCAAATCCGCGCAATAAGGGCAATTCAGTTAGTTCTTGGGGAATTACCTGCACTGCTGCTCCAGTATTGGTGAAACTGACTCGCCCATCACCTACGGTATAACTCAACCGACGGTTGACTCGAAAAGTGCCTCCTTTGGTTTGTACCCACGGCAACAGCTTCAATAACCACCGGGATGTAATTTCCTGGGTCTGCGGTGCAGATTTGGCCGTTGTCGCCAAATTACGCGCCGCCGCTGTACTCAAAGTTAACTGGGGCTGCTGATTTTCTGCATCGATATTGCGATCGCTAGAATAAGTCACAATTCAATCCTCTACTTTTTAGTTACTAGAAAAAAAATCAAGTTTCACCTGACGACCGACTCACATTGAGCTAATCTTTTGTTCTTAACAACGAGCCGATTTTGATACCTGAAGTCCCTAACCCTGTTGGGCCGCTCGGTAAGTTCTGCACTACTGGCTGAACATTGGTTTGAGTTGTTTGCTGACCGACACTTGGTGTACTTTGGCTGGCTAAGCCTGTGGGCTGTTGGAGTAACCGTTTTTCGGTTGAGTTATTTTGCAATTCAAATTCCTTATAACGGTCTACCGCCCTATGCCATTTGAGTACCCCACACATCCACTGCTCTAGTTTCTTGATGTATCCGTACAACTTCTTTCGGGCATTCGTATCCAGGCCGAAATCATCGCACAAGACAGGAACTTCAGTAGAAACAATATGTTGAAACTCAAGGGCGCGGGAGGTCATCAGGTCGTTAACAACTGCGACAGCATGGGAGATATCGCAGTTCAGGAAATTCTGAACCACCAGCACACCGTTGTTAATCTCGCCCTCAAATTCGATTTCTTTCTGATAAGAAAAAACATCGTTCGTCAAACAGGCGAAGTCGGCGGCTGAATTATCAATTCCCTGCATGGTTCGGGTGGCGAAGATCTCTGGTGGGATTTCGTCCCCTTGGGAAAGTCGAGACAGGCTCATGGTTAAATCGGAGCCAAAGGTCTTACGGCGCATTTCCACATAGTCGATTGGGTCGGGAATCCGATTTTGGGTTTGGTTAGCCAGTTCCCATAACCAACTTTCCGTCATATCTTCGATCGCACGCCGGAACAGACGACGAGCATTAGCTGTCATCGGCCCTGCCGTCCTTGCCCAAATATCCGCTAAACCCCGTTCTACTGGGTTAGTCGCTTCGGGAGGGGGACTCCCATCGAGGGGCATAAAGGCGGATAACCGAGCATTAAAGAGTTTTGCCCCTGCCATGTTGCGGCTATAACCATATAGTGCCGGGAAGTAGTCATCAGCATAAGTTCCCCAAACTAGCCAACAAGCCGTTATGTTCAACTCATCACTCTTACCATTGGGATGAATATAAGCACCGCATAAAGCTACGTCTGCCACATCGAATTTGTGGTCATCCCAGATGTAAATGCTGGGCATTCCTGGCAGTGTGTCCAGCATCCCCATTTGTCGCGCCCATTCTTTAGAATGCCGTCGAGCCTCTTGTAGATGGGGATTCAAACTGGTGGAGAAGGGCATATAAAACTCAGGCAAGGTTACTGGCCCTACAGGCTGGTAGGGAACATGGGTAAAGCCTTGGAAGCGTTTTAATCCCAAACTATCGTATAAGCCTCTTAAACGGGCTGCTGATGTGCCTAGTCCAGTGGGGCCGCTTAAAAACAAGCTTGTTATGGAAGATTTCTCTGATGTCTGGTTCATGTAGCGGCTGGATCTCATGTGCCACTCATGACCCCCCGACTGCCAGTCTTGAAGCCCCTTGGCATATAGGACTACTTTCAGACGCTCATCGGGAGTCAGACTATATTCCTCGAATAAGGAAGGAAGCTCAGTAACAAAGGTGTTCTCGAACTGTTGCACCCGCGATGTGAGTAAGTCGTTAGTGAGGTTGGCCGCCTCTTGGGTACCCACATTGAGGAATTGTTCTAAGACCAGGATACAGTTAGCATTTTCCCCTTCTTCTTCTACTTCTCTTTGATAGGAAAAGATGTCATTTCGCAGATGTACGCCGTCAGAAAAGGTGTCTTTGAGGACACGCAAGGGTCGAGTGCGGGCGATCGCAGCCGGAATTTCTGCCCTAACCGCGTGTTCTACAAGGTTAGCTGACCAAGGCGCTCCCCCTACCTTACGGCGCATTTCAATGTACTCAACGGGGTTAGCAACTCGATTCTGGCTAATATTGGCGAGTTCCCAGAGAGATTCTTTGAGAAGATTGATAGTACTCTCAGTAAATCGGATTACCCAATCTTGGGAAGCATTGGGGATAGTGCGGGCCCAGAGGTCTACCAAACCCCGTTCTACAGCATTAGTAGGTTCTGGCGGCGTTTCTTGAGGTTGCACAGGCATAAATGCTGGTAGCCCATTCAGGTACTTCTTAGCCCCCGCCGTATCTTGGGTACGCTTGTAAAGCTCAAGGAAGTGATCGTCGAAGAAAAATACCCAAACATACCAGTCAGTTACCAGATTGAGCATAGCTTCATCGGCATCTGGATGAGTATAGGCACACAATAATGCATAGTCATGGGCATCAAACTTGCGCTCATCCCAAATCCCATAATCTTCCGATCCCTCTGCCCCGCCCAAAATCCCCATTTCATAAGCCCAAGCTTTAGAATGCACCCGTGCCGCTTCCAGGTTGGGGTTTAGCCGTGCGGGCCAAGGTACATAAAAACTTGGCAACTCAAAAGGTTGGTTGCTTGAAGTCATTGTTTATTTAAACCTATCAGTTTCAGGTCATTGTCTTGATTTAAGTTGTGTTAAATTGGCATTTTTTGTGCAAATCACTTTTGAGGAAATGTTACGCCACCACTCCACAGTTATTGACCTTGCTGTGGCATATAAACATTATGTAATTCAAAGGATTGCATATCCCATATGTACATACTCTCGAATATTTATTGTTGCGTTGTTTGCACAATCAAACTTTTTCACAGTTATAGAAAAAAAGCAATACATAAAATCAACAAGTTAAGCAGATATTTAAATCGAAAATTGAAAAATGACAAGACAGTTAAGACAGTTAAGACAGTTAAGGAGACAGTTAAGACAGTTAAGACAGTTAAGGGAGATAGTTAAAACTTTTAAGACAGTTATTAAACAATAATTACTAATTGTAAATCTATTTTTCATAAAAAAATCCTCTGCCTTTATCAGAGTGAAGTAACTACAAGGCAGAGGTTTTATTTATCTTACATATTTTTGTAAGGGCAGGTCTCAGGAAAATGCTTGCAAATAACTAGTTTCTGTGATTAAAATCCGCGAAAACTTAGTTCTGTTTATTGGAACCTACCTAATGAGTTAAGTCTATTTCCAATCGGGAATCTCGGCATCTTCTCCACCAATACCGATTCCAGTGTTAAATATTTCGGCATCAGTGAGATTGAGATCGTTCATTGATGCTTTATACACATTAGAATCATGAATTGTAGCGCGAGTAAAATTTACCCCGTTAAGATTGGCTTGCTTCATATTCACATTGGTGACATAAGCTGATGTTAAGTTAGCACCTGCCAAGTTAGCATCAGTCAAGTCTGCACCTTCGAGGTTTGCCTCTACAAGGTTGGCTCCTTGAAGTTTAGCTCCTCTTAAGTCAGCACCAATTAAATGAGCGCCACTAAGGTTGGCTCCCGATAAATCGCACTGGATACATTCCCCAGTCGACAGCAGCTTTTGTAAGTCCTGCGGATTCTCAGCTCTAACCGAGCTAATAAAAAATAGGGGAGTTGCTAAGGCTGTGGCCGCTAATAGCTGGAGTTTCATAATTTTCCCCCTTGATTATTCAAGTTGCGTCCGTTCTTTACCTCACACTTCTATTATCTCACCAAACTTCTTCTGGTTCCAGATTGACCTGGAAAGTTTATTGTGTTAAGGAAGCAAGGATGAAGAAAAAACAAAAAATCCGATTTATTCTAATTTTTGCTTATTTTACTGGAATAAACCTGGAAAATCCGCTGCCGTTAAATTAGTGTTAAATCTTTTGAAACCTTACACCAATCAGCAGAGTTATCCTGGATAAATAGGTATTTATACTTGAAATATGAACCATTAAGTTGCACATTGATTTGTGAGGTTGCCTTTTGCGAGCAGGCATTGGTTATTTGTCCTCTGTTACAAATTTCTGACGATCGGAAACTTCCGTACTCTAAAGGATTTTGCTACAGAATTTGCACTTTTGATTTGTCTTTTATTAAGCTGTTCAACATCTAGTTTACATATCTATAGGACTTACGCACGAGTCACGTAAAAACAAACCACAGAGGCACAGAGTTCACGGAGAAATGAGAGTTTGAGAGATATTTTGCGTAAATCCCGATCTAATTTAATAAAACTCTTGTGGAGCGGGTCGAAAAGCCCGCCCTAATTATGCAAGTTAAATGTAGAACAGCTTATTTGTTATTCGTCCTTTACAAATCAGTAATTACCAGTGGCTAATGACTAAGGAATCTTTTGAGAATAAAATATAATATGTAGTTTGGTTAGCTTAACTAATACTTTTAACCTCAGTTTTAAGAAATTCGGTCATATACTGATTTACCAATTCTGGCTGTTCTTGTTGCACCCAATGACCACAATTAGGGATGTATTTGATTTGAAAGTCCCTGACATATGCTGTAGTGTCATAAGTTAGTTCCTTGCCAAGGGCAGTGTCATTTTCTCCCCAAATCATTAGCGTTGGTACTTGCAGAATTTCCCGATTGGGATTGAGGATTCTCTGCTCAAAAATATTGCGGTAATAGTTCAACATTGCTGTGAGAGCACCGCGTTTTGCAGCAGCGTCTTTATAGGCATTAATATCTGCTTGTGTAAAAGCATTTTTATTAAATGCTGTGCCTTTGAAAGCTGTTTCAATTACTTGGAAATCTGAAGATTGTAAAATTAATTCTGGTATCAATGGGAGTTGAAAAATAAATATGTAATAACTACGCAGCAATTGTTGGGGAGTACGTAGACCTTGGGCAAATTTAGCCGGATGTGGTAGGTTAAGGATAATTAATCGCTCTATCATTTCGGGATGAGCATAGGCAAAATTCCAAGCGATCGCTCCTCCCCAATCATGTCCAACTAAAACACATTCTTCGTATCCTAATCCTTTAATTACTCCCTCAACATCTTTGATAAATTCATCCATCACATAAGCTGATTTATCTGTTGGTTTATCACTATCGTTGTAACCCCGCAAGTCAAGAGCAACGACTTTAAAATCTTGAGCAAATTGTGGTATTTGATGCCGCCAAGAGTACCAAAATTCGGGAAATCCATGCAACATTAATATCAATGGCCCTTCACCTTGGGTAACGTAGTGTAGCTTTACCCCATTGGTGGTTATGTATTCGTGTTGCCAAGAAGCTTCTATTACAGACATAATTAATAGAATTTAAATTTTATAAAGACTAATATTACATCTAAGATAATTTTCAGCCAGACAACATCTATTGAAAGACAGTAGTAAAATAGCAATTTTTCTGAGAATTAGCTCGATCTCATTAACCCTAGTATTACGAGCGATCGCTAAGAGATGGCTTTTATTCCTTGAATATCAAAGGAAAAGGCGATCGCCTATTCAACCTAATACAAATTACTTCAGTTTTGGGAACCCTCTTCAGTTATAAAGACTTCTATTTTGGGTAAAAAAAACTTCAGCCGCACGATAGGTATTTTTGGAGAACATTTTTTTTAGTATGCAATCTGCACTTGTATATCTGAGACTGAGTTTAATTAATCAGCTTTTTTTGTGTTTGGCGATTTCAATTTTATATCTTCAACATCAAAGATCGCATTTAACACTCATGCATAGCTAAGTTTTACATACTGAATTGCTGCAATTTTGCTTTCTATAATACAGCTTCATCCAAGGAGAAGATTGATTATGCCTAACTTCAAAATATTGTCTACTGGTCTAGCGGCGATCGCTTTATCTCTGGCTACTGGTTGCACGCCAACTTCTCCGCATGACCAGAATACAACGTCTGAAGTTCCACCTGCCAGAACTGAGCCTGTGCAAGCGACTGAGAGTCCATCACCATCACCAACTGCACCAGGACAAAATAACCTCAGTTCTTCAGACAGACAATTTATAAATGAAGCGGCTCAAGATGGTTTAGCAGAAGTTCAACTAGGACAACTGGCGTCAGAACGTGCAGCTAGCAATTCAGTAAAGCAGTTTGGGCAGCGTATGGTTCAAGATCACACACAGGTGAACAATCAACTCCAACAATTAGCAACTCAAAATGGTGTAACGCTACCAAAAACTCTCAACAATGAAAATCAGCAACTCAGCCAACGCTTATCTAAACTTTCTGGTGCCCAATTCGATCGCGAATATATAAACCACATGGTTCAAGCTCATCAAAAGGATGTCGCTGCGTTTGAAAACCAAGCTCAACAGGGACAAGATACAGACGTGAAAGCATTTGCCGCTCAAACGCTACCAGCTCTCCAAGAACACTTGCAAGAGGCTCGTTCCATTGCTAATCCTGGAACTGCAACACCAACACCAACTCCAACCACTACCCCGTAACAACATTTCACCTTAAGATTAGACTTCTTGCAAAAGTGGGGAAAAGGGTATAGTTCGGCAAGCTCACCAACCGGGAAAAAGGGGAAAGGATAAAAAAACCCTTTCCCTTTAACGTCTCGGCTCCGCTCGACGTTAAAGCTGAGCGCAGTCGAAGCTTTAACCTTTTCCCTTTCCCCCAAATGTGTAAAACTATTTTTGCAAGAGGTCTATTGATACATTTAGGCAAGCAGGGGGAGCAAGAAGAATGATTTGTATCAATAATTTTGTGAAGTAGTATAAGTCTAAAATTGCCTCGTTAGGGAATCACGATATTTAAATTCTGAAAATGACAATAATCGAAACCCGTGGTGTCTGGCTGACCACTACTGCTAGTCAAGTTCTCAGATCGAAGGAAGGTATTGCCCAGGCAATGGATTTTCTTGCTGAGACGGGATTTAATGTCGTGTTTCCTGTTGTTTGGAACCAGGCAGTAACTTTGTATCCCAGTCAAACCATGCTACAGAATTTTGGGGTTGAAATTGACCCCATGTCTGTAGGACGCGACCCTTTAGAGGAAGTGGTGGTAGAGGCGCGACGAGTTGGGTTGAAAGTTATTCCTTGGTTTGAATATGGTTTTGCCAGTTCCTACAATTTGAATGGTGGTATTCTTTTAGAGAAAAAACCAGAATGGGCTGGGCGCGATCGCAATGGTAATTTACTCAACAAAAACGGCTTTGAGTGGTTGAATGCCCTAGATCCGCAAGTGCAAGAATTCTTATTGAACTTAGTACTAGAAGTTGTCAAAAATTATGATGTTGATGGTATCCAAGGGGACGATCGCTTGCCAGCATTCCCCTCTGAAGGTGGCTACGATGAGCTAACTCTAAGACGCTATCGCGAGGAATTCGAGCGCGATCCGCCATCAAATTTCAAGGATGCACAATGGCTACAGTGGCGGGCAGATATTCTCACTGATTTCTGGGCACATCTGTATCAGCAAGTGAAAGCAGTGAATCCTAATTTATTAGTAGCGATCGCACCTAATATTTATGATTGGGCTTTTGTGGAATATCTGCAAGACTCTCCCACATGGCTCAATCGGGGAATAGTTGATATAATTAGCCCGCAGATTTATCGCCGTGATTTTAGTAGTTATCAGGCGATCGCTGATAAACTGGTAACTCAACAGTTTACTGATACAAACTTGTCAAAGTTAGCGCCAGGAATTTTGATGAAGCTTGGCAATTATACTATTAGTCCAGAATATTTAATGCAGGCAATTGAATACAATCGCCAAGTTGGTATTCAAGGTGAAGTATTCTTTTTTTATGAAGGGTTGCGAGAAAATAATAATGCTCTAGCGAAAGTTTTACGAAATGGGCCTTATGCGGAATCGGCATTGTTTCCCACTCTATCAGATTTGAGTCAAAGTAATAAGACTAATAGAAAGTCACCTGCAATTTGGCAACGAGTGGCGAGGTTTTTAAGAAATTTTTAGCATTACCGATGACACTTACAGCAGCATTCAGAATTGGGAATTAAGAGGGAACGGGTAACACTTGATGTTCCTTTTCTTTTTGCCTGTTTTTGCTCCGATAGCGCCGCCTTCCCTCTCTGTAGTGACTGGTAAAACAGAATTGATACCTGGCTTTGAGACTAAGGTTATGTAGTTCATCTTGCAATTTGCTTTATCACACACAAGCGCTCCACGTGTAGAGAAGTAAGATAATTGCAAGCCTGAGAACTAAAATCTCCCAGAAAAGCTATTTGCTGAGTAAATTGGGATATAGAGGCAGAAAAATTTTCTGTGTAAACTTTACCAGCAAATGGTATGAAAAAATATTATCAAGACTTTTTAATTCGTGATTGGGTAAAAAGCGATCGCACTAGAGCTGCCCAAGTAATCAATTATGTATTATCAGAATACGGTTTGGGTTGGGAACCAAACGGTGCCGACCGAGATGTGCTGCAAGTGGAGGAATTTTATTTAGACACTGGGGGCGAGTTTTGGGTAATTGAACACCAAAGTCAGTTAGTAGGAACTGGGGCATACTACCCCGTCCAACGTGGCAAAAAAGCCGTAGAAATCCGCAAAATGTATCTTTTGCCCAGCATTAGGGGTTTAGGATTGGGGAAATATTTGTTACAACAACTAGAAGAAGCGATCGCAGAACGTGGTTTTGAGCAAATCTGGATTGAAACTGCCAGCGTTTTAGTAGAAGCAGTCAAGCTGTATGAAAGCAACGGCTATAAACCAGCAACAGGAATAGAAACAAAACGCTGCGATCGCGTCTATTTTAAGTCATTGGGCATAGGGCATGGGGCATAGGACATGGGGCATTGGTCATTGGTCATTGGTCATTGGTCATTAGTCATTGGTCATTGTTAACCAATAAAGGACAAATCACAAAAGACAAAGGACAAACGACAAAGGACAATTCTAAATGCACAGATTGACTCAAAATCTTACAAGGTTACTTAATCTTTTTCTCCAATCCCATTGCCCACTGTGCCAACGTTCAACTTCCCAAGAAATCTGTGACAACTGTGCTAGACAATTGCAAAAATGTCAACGTCAAGATTCAATTTCTCTGTGGAAAGAACCACTACCAGTATTTTGTTGGGGTAAGTATGAGGGTATAGTCAAAAGGGCGATCGCGGTGATGAAATACGAAAATCAACCCCAAATAGCCCGTCCTTTGGGCCAATTGTTAGGAGAATCTTGGTTATTGAATTCACCTAAGCGAAATAGCCAGACTGTGGTCGTTCCCATCCCACTCCACGCTAGCAAGCTGCATCAACGTAAATACAATCAAGCTGCCTTAATAGCACAAAGCTTCTGCGAAATAACTGGATTAAAATTGAAACTAAATGGATTAACAAGAGTGCGACAAACTCAAGCCCAATTTGGTTTGTCGGTATCTAGGCGAGAACAAAACTTGGTTGAAGCTTTTGCTGTTGGGCAAGGATTTCGCCATAGTCCTCCAAATGTCCCAGTACTGTTAGTGGACGACATTTATACTACTGGTGCTACTGCCAGATCTGCTGTGCAAACACTTCGTGAGTATGGAATTGTGGTCTTAGGATTAGTAGCAGTAGCCACTACCGTCAAAGACGAATCAATCCAGAATTAATGGGCAACCTTGGACACAAAAGTGTATGAGTTGACCAATCTACCCTAATTTTGCGGAAAAATTGCTTGAAATTTTATGGATAAAGCTTTTGCGGCGGGTTTAAAACAATCGATCGTTATTCCTGCCACCTTGCTGGCAATAGTTACAAGTGCAAGTGCAGCCTTGGCTCAAAATAAGTTATATAGTCCAATTCCGTTATCTAACAGTACTGAATTTTCCGATAGCCTTTCAGACAAAGACATTCCTACAGGTCAAGGTGGATTTGCCCGCGATTACACAGTCAAGCTAGATAAGGGCGACAATTTAGCAGTCGATTTATCGTCCGAAAGCTTTGATAGCATTATCACGCTGCTAGCACCTGATGGTTCAACTTTAGCAGAAAATGATGACGGCCCTGATGGTAGTAGCAATTCTCTACTATTTACTCGCATCGCAGAAACAGGGACTTATGTTATCCGCGTCCGGTCTTTTGGAGAAACTGGGGTTGGCGCTTTTAAACTCAAGGTAACAAAATTGCAACCGATTAAATAAGTGGGCAGGGGGCAGGGGGCAGGGGGCAGGAGGCAGGAGGATGGATTGTTTATTTTGAATTTTTAATTGTTTGTCTCCCTACTCCCTAAAAAGCAGTCAGTACACACAAAAATAGGGCTTCAGTCCACTCGACGACTGCACCGTAGGTGTCTCCTGTGTGCCCGCCTAATTTGTGGTTGAACCAGGCGGCTGTGAAAGTGGCGATCGCACCTCCAGCAAGTATCATTGCTATTGGCAAAAATAACTGCTGTTTATCCATCAGCCACATTAAACCACTCAAACTCAACAGCAACAAAAATCCCGGTAACAAATCTTTATAAGAACGAATGGCTTGTTTGTGAAAGGCACCTTTGCCAGTTGGTTTTAGGTAAGGATATCGGGCGATCGCTATTTGCTGTCCCCAGCGTCCCCAACCACAAGCAGCCATCAATACCAGCCAACGGTTTTCTGATATGTCCGTTAAGGCTGTTATCTTTAATAGTACTAAGGCGATCGCGGCCATTGCGCCAAAGGCACCTGTGGCGCTATCTGCCATCACCTGCAATCGCCGATTTGGATCGCCCACTGCTAAACCATCGGCAGTATCCATTGCCCCATCTAAATGCAGCCCTCCAGTTATGGCAATCCAAAGACTGACTACCAACGCACTACGAGTTAGCACTGGTATACCAATGTAATTCGTCACCGTATCTACTAATCCTAAAATTCCCCCAATTATCAACCCTACAGTTGAAGCAAGACGCGCCACTCCGCGAAAGTCTAATCCATTCAAATACGGCAGGGGAATAACTGTGTAAAATATAATACTCGCTGCCAGATCGAACAGCAGGTTTTTCCACCATTGTTGCTGTTTCATCATTTGAGTTACATTGTTAATTGCTCGATAACAGTCTGAGTTTCAGTAGAAATCACATCTGGAGACTTTAAAGCTTTAAATAAGATTTACTTCCATTAGAGATTATCCCTGAAAATTTTGTTATGCTGTTCTCAGTGGTAATCCAATATCTGCCAGTAGTATTTTATACAACTACGTTGATTAAAAACATTACAATTGCATCAAGGAGCAAAATTCGTGTTTTGTATTAGTTAACTAGGAACTTAGTTGAGATTTTTGACTCGCGCGATAGGTGCAAAACTCCACATCTTTCAATTGGAGGATATTCACCACTAACGCAGATTTTAAGAAAGCCTCAACATGGTAAAATGCCAATAGTGGAAACGGTAATCAACCACTGAAAAAAGTCTATTGCTATCTAAGAAGTAGACGGTTGTCAATAGACGATTGCCCCACAAATGATATTTTTTAAAATATTAGGGAGTAAATTAAGCTATTCAATATGACTGTTTAGCCTATGTTTTCTACTCTCCGTAGCTCAATCGCTATTTCCCTATGAGTCACCATCTACCCGACACCAGCATACCAGCTCCGTGCATTGTGAACGCGGGCATCATTGTGAATAAGCTCGACATGCGGCGATTGCTGACAGATTTAGGTCGAGTCCACTACATCTACACCCAAGAAGATAAGGTACTGAGCGAGGGTGAAGGGGATGTGATGGAGGTTTTTGCCAACCCACAAAGGTCTACCTTAGTGGCTAACCACGCACTATATTTGAATGTTTGTAGTTTTGACTATTTAGAACTCAAACAATCGTCGGAACAAGAAACTTATTTTGATTTGATGCAAGAAGGAGTGTGTCTGAGGCTGATTCCTCGGTCAACCCCTCTGCAAGAGCGACGAGAGCGAAGCTTTAATGTCAGCGCCATAGAAGCGATGATGGAGCAAGTACTTTCAGCTAGATGGGATGCAGAAATTGACGATGACTGTTCTGATTCTTTCTAAATTAAGCTAAAACACTCATGGGGGCTGTACTTTGTCATTGGTCATTGGTCATTACTGAATAACAACCGACAAAGGACGGTCTTAACCCCAGAATATGTAACTTGGAAGTGTAACTGTTATATAAGTTTTATGTAAGGCTGCGCTTTTTTGATGTAGGGGCAATTCGTGAATTGCCCCTACATCATGTAGTTTGGCGTAAGTTCTATAAGCGCATCTTCAAAAATTAAAAATGGTATGAGTGCCAATTTTTCATTTCAATGTCTTGCTTGCTGTAGCCAGACAAAAGCTAGAGCAGGAGTGTTTTTTACCCCTCACGGCCCTGTAGAAACCCCAAGATTTATGCCAGTGGGGACGCTAGCCAATGTTAAAACCATCACCCCTTCTCAGTTACGAGATACTGGGGCACAGATGATATTATCGAACACTTATCATCTTCACTTACAACCAGGAGAAGCGATCGTTGCTGGGGGTGGTGGGTTGCATAAATTTATGGGTTGGAACGGCCCGATGCTCACAGATTCCGGTGGGTTTCAGGTATTTAGTTTAAGTGAGATGCGGAAAATTACTGAAGATGGCGTAACTTTTCGCTCGCCCCATGATGGACAAATTATTAATTTAACGCCAGAACGCTCTATTGAAATTCAAAATACTTTAGGGGCAGATGTGATCATGGCGTTTGATGAATGTCCGCCCTACCCCGCTACTCGCCAAGAGGTAGAAACTGCCACCGATCGCACTTACCGTTGGTTAGAACGCTGCATAACAGCTCATCAACGCACTGACCAAGCGTTATTTGCGATTGTACAGGGAGGCGTATATTTAGATTTGCGCTGTCGGGCGGCTGAAGCTTTGGCTAAGTTGGATTTGCCAGGATATGCCATTGGTGGCGTGAGTGTGGGAGAACCACCAGAATTGATGGCTGAGATTGTCAAAGTCACAGCACCACTTCTACCCCCCGAAAAACCACGTTACTTGATGGGTGTGGGTACTTATCGAGAAATGGCGATCGCCATTGCCTCTGGCGTAGATTTATTTGATTGCGTAATTCCAACGCGCTGGGCTAGACATGGGACGGCAATAGTCCAAGGCGAACGCTGGAATTTGAAAAATGCAAAGTTTCGTGAAGATTTTGCACCAATAGATGAAACTTGCCCTTGCTACACTTGTCAAAATTTCAGCCGTGCTTACGTATCTCATTTAGTGCGATCGCAAGAAATTTTAGCTTACACCTTGTTAAGCATTCACAACATTACCGAACTAATTCGCTTTACGCAGCATATTAGAGAAGCAATATTAAGCGATCGCTTTACCACAGAATTTGGTCACTGGCTGGAGGGAGATGGGGAGATGGGGAGATGGGGAGATGGGGAGATAGGGAGATGGGGAGATGGGGAGGCAGGGGAAAAGGTTAAAGGTTAAAGGGAAAAGGAATAAATTTAATCTTTCCCCTTTTCCCCGGTTGGTGAGCTTGTCGAACCATACCCTTTCCCCTTGTCCTTTTCTTATGACCAATGACTAATGACAAAATTACCAATGACCAAACCATGTTAAGATATTTCTCAATTATTAACGCTGTGTTGGATAGGTGGATTTAAACAAACATGGAAGCAGCACTTTTATTAGCAAAACTGCCTGAAGCTTACCAAATTTTCGATCCTTTAGTCGATGTTCTCCCAGTTATTCCCGTATTCTTTTTGTTGCTCGCTTTCGTTTGGCAAGCAGCCGTAGGGTTTAGGTAAGTTAATTGATTTTTCAATCTTTTTATTAGGACAGGTAGAATGCCTGTCCTATTTTTATGACCTATATTTGTTAAATTAACATTTGTTAATATTTTGTAATGAATTATTATAATAAGTAAGATATGAGTCAAGCCATGTCAATATTAAGCCTTGAAAGCCAAGCTGAGAGTCAAGGAGGAATCAATTATGGGTAATATCAAATTTGTTAAAGAAAATAAAGAAGTAGTAGCAGCGGATGGTGCAAATCTCCGGCTCAAAGCGATTCAAAATAACATTGATATATATACATTGATTGGCAAGATGACAAATTGCGGCGGCTACGGTCAATGTGGTACTTGCATTGTCGAGATAGTGGAAGGACAACAAAATCTTTCCCCCCGTACAGATGTAGAGAACCGAAAATTGAAGAAAAAGCCTGAAAATTACCGTCTTGCTTGTCAAACTTTAGTAAATGGGCCTGTCAGCGTAGCCACAAAGCCTTAAGTTTTTTGGAATTATCCTTCGCTAGCATTTAAGCAAGTAAAAAATTTGAGTCAACTCTGTCATCGATGATGATATCCTAATGTTGTTGATTAAAAATTTAAGAGAGGCTTTCTTGCCATGCAAGTGAATGACCTGGGGTTCGTAGCGAGCATTTTGTTCGTACTTGTGCCCTCTGTGTTTTTATTAATTCTGTACATCCAAACTGCTAGCCGCGAAGGTGGAAAAGATAGTTAAGAGTTTGTGTATAAAATAAAGCCCCTACATTGTTAGTGTAGGGGTTTTTATTTATCAATGTGCCCACTAATAGAGACAAAATTTGGCTCAATACTTGTCGGGTTTTGGCGAAAAGGGGAAGGGGAAAGGGAAAAGAAAAAACCTTTAACCTTTACCCTTTAACCTTTTCCCCAAACCCAATTATGAGTTAAAAATGCACAAAGTGAGCAGTATTGAAATGTGGCTTGTTTAGTATCTAAAACAGATTTAAAAAAGTGTGAAGTAAACCATCTAAGTCTGGTAGCTAAGCCCAAAGCCTATTCTAATTCTGAATTTTGCTGTAAGTCCTACATTTTTGATACTCAGCATTTACCTTAATCAAGGGTTCGCGCTAATAGTACTGGACAAGTAGCATTAACTCGAACATAATCAGACAAAGAAGCACCAATGAGTCTGTCTATATCGACAAAACTCTTAGCGATCGATGGACGACGATCTGGAGAACCGAGCAATAATAAGTCTACACTCAATTCCTCTGCTAACCGACAAATTTCTTCACCAGGTTTGCCACTGCTGATATAACAACGAGGTTTGATACCGTATTTTTCAGCTTCTGCAACTGCGGCTGCCAAAACAGGACTTTTGTCGGAAGTAACCTGAGTTATTTCTGATTTTTTACCACCAAAATCTGTGGCGATATTCGCCAAAATCAACTCACCACCCTGAATGTCTCGCAGCAAAAATAGTGCCAATTTCAAGCAGTTTTTCGCTGCATCAGAATTGTCTATTGCCACCATAATGCGCTTAATTCTTTTGACATAAATGTCATCTTTGACAAGCAACATGGGGCGAGAAGATAGCTGAAAAACGTACTGGCTGACGGAGTTGGATAAAATCGATTGTAGCCGCTTGAGTCCGCGCGAACCCATAACAATTAAATCAGCGTCGATTTCATCAGCTACTTGACAAACTACATCTTTAGGGTCGCCTTGGCGCAAAATTGAAGAAACCTCGCTAGCATCTAAGTTCAAAGTTTGAATAGCATTAGCGAGAATTTTACCGCCTTCTTCCCATTTAGCCGTCATATTAGCAGCAGTACTTTTTGCTGGAACTACATGCAAAACTGTAATTTTTGCAGATTGAATTGAAGGAATTTCTCTGAGGGTTTTGAGCATTTCTTCCGCATGTCCCAATCCCGATACAGCCAGCAAAATTTTTTTTATCATTGTTACGTGATTGTTGTTAAGTTTACTTTTGCTTTCGTTATTATTCCTTGCTTTTGGTCGGGTTTTCACCGCCTTATTTGAGAATCTAGTTAGTAAGTTGGCACAAATAAGTTTTGTTTTTAGTATTCAACATCGAAACAAATCTTTAATTTTATTTGCACCTAGTTACTTAATTTTTCAACTAGTCTTCAATGATTAAGCATACTCTCAATTTAGCTTGATAAACTTAATAAATTATGATGTTAGTTATTATTTTTAATCTATATTAATTTTTTTTAATTAGAAGCTAGTTAAGTATTGCAAAGAAATACCAAACCAATCCTTGAGGAACATTTATTTAGTCAAACTATATGGTATGGCAGAATTCAGAATTAGAATAGGCTCTCTGTGTAGTTACCATGACCTAGAGAGTATACTTCACACTTATTGAAATATGCTGTAGGAAATTGTTACGCTTTGTCTTTTGCTAATGACTAATGGCTAACCCAGACTAAGTTTTTTCAAGTCAGGATAATTCACCAATTAACCGTCTTCAGGGCACTCCAGACGCCGCTACAATAGTACCACTAGATAAGGATTATGCCCAAATTAGTGATATTATGACCTCTGCTACAACTGTAAAAACTGAGTACGAAGCGATTATTGGTCTAGAAACCCATTGTCAACTCAGTACTAATACGAAGATTTTCTCCACTAGTTCGACGGCATTCGGCGCTGACCCCAATACTAACATCGACCCGGTTTGTATGGGTTTACCTGGGGTTTTACCTGTACTAAATCAAAAGGTATTAGAGTATGCCGTCAAAGCTGGTTTGGCACTGAATTGCCAAATCGCGAAATATAGCAAATTCGACCGTAAACAATATTTTTATCCAGATTTACCAAAAAATTACCAAATTTCTCAATACGATCTACCGATCGCCGAACATGGTTGGTTAGAAATTGAGTTGGTAGATGCTGACGGTAACCCCATTCGCAAACGCATTGGTATCACACGTCTGCACATGGAAGAAGATGCTGGAAAATTGGTACACGCAGGTAGCGATCGCCTTTCCGGTTCTTCCTATTCTCTGGTAGACTACAACCGCGCAGGTGTACCGTTAGTAGAAATTGTCTCGGAACCAGACTTGCGTTCTGGAATCGAAGCTGCTGAATATGCCCAAGAACTACGCCGGATTGTCCGGTATCTCGGCGTCAGCGACGGGAATATGCAAGAAGGATCTCTACGTTGCGATGTCAACATTTCTGTGCGTCCGGTGGGACAAGAGAAGTTTGGCACCAAAGTAGAAATTAAAAACATGAACTCCTTTAGCGCCATCCAACGGGCTATTGACTACGAAATCGACCGACAAATCGCAGCCATCGAAGCAGGGGAGCGCATTATTCAAGAAACTCGGCTGTGGGAAGAAGGCGCACAACGTACAAGCAGTATGCGGGTGAAGGAAGGTTCCAGCGATTACCGCTACTTCCCCGAACCAGATTTAGCACCAATTGAGGTGTCAAACGAACAGTTAGAAAAATGGCGTAGCGAACTACCAGAACTACCAGCCCAAAAGCGCCATCACTACGAAAGTGAATTGGGGCTTTCACCTTATGATGCGCGAGTATTGACAGAAGATCGTCCTGTATCCGAATATTTTGAAGCAGCGATCGCTGCTGGTGCAAATCCTAAAGCTGCTGCTAACTGGATTACTCAAGATATCGCTGCATACCTCAATAAGCAAAAACTTAATATCACTGAAATCGCCCTGACTCCCAGCAATTTAGCTGATGTCATCACCCGCATTGAAAAGGGCAAAATCAGTAACGCCCAAGCTAAAGAAAAGCTGCCAGACTTACTCAGTGGTATTTCTCCAGAAAAAGCCTTTGCCGGCCAAGAACTAATTACAGATCCTACCGTACTGGAACCCATCGTTGATGAAGTCATAGCCGCCAATCCCAAAGAACTAGAAAAGTATCGCAACGGTAACACCAACCTCAAAGGCTTCTTTGTCGGACAAGTTTTGAAAAAGACAGCCAAACGCGCCGATCCGAAACTGACTAACGAATTGGTCGAGAAAAAGCTCAACGGTTAGATTGGGGACTGGGGACTGGGGACTGGGGAGATGGGAGGCTCTTGAGGCAGGGGAAAAGGTTAAAGGTTAAAGGGAAAAGGAATAAATTTAATCTTTCCCTTTTCCCCTTACCCCTTATCCTTGGGCAGGGGAAAAGGTTAAAGGTTAAAGCGAAAAGGAATAAATTTTATCTTTTCCCTTTTCCCTTTTCCCCTTTCCCTTTTCCCCTTTCCCATTACCTAAGTATTTTCCCGGTGCTTCTTCACAGAATCTTCATAATATAACTGGTGACAACCCTCATACCAAAAATGGTATGCTCTGGTAAGTAGATGCACCCTGATGATCTGGAGAGCGACTTAAGTAGCTCTCCTTTTTCGCATTTGTCTTTCGTCATAAGAAACGTAAAAATAATTATGCTAAGGGCCAAGCAGTGCATTATTATTTATTGCCATCAGCAAATAAACTCATAATAAAAGCAACTAGGGAGTAGGGAGTGGGGAGATAAGGGGCAAAAAAAAGGCACAATTCCTAACTCCTAAGTCAACCGTCAACCGTAAACAATCAACACTCCGTACTCCACACTCAGCACTCAGCAGGTTGTGGGGGACAATGATGGCAGATTGGCAAAAAATAACAGGTGGCATCACAGCACCAAGGGGGTATCAAGCGGCGGGAATTACCGCAGGGCTGAAGCCTTCGGGGTTGCCGGATTTAGCTTTGATATATTCAGATGTAGAAGCGATCGCAGCTGGTGTATTCACCACTAGCCAGGTGAAAGCTGCTTGTGTGGAATATTGTCGCCAACGCTTGCAAGCTAAACATAGCGCTCGTGCTATCCTTTGCAATGCTGGACAAGCAAACGCCGCTACAGGAAATGACGGCTGGATAGATGCTTTAGAATCTGGAATGACAATAGCTCAAGCACTGAACATTCCTTCTGAATCCGTTTTGTTGGCATCTACTGGCGTGATTGGTCAACGCATTAAGATGGATGCTTTGCGAAGTGGGATTCCCAAGTTAGTAGCAGCACTATCCCAAACAGGTTCAGATGCCGCCGCAGGCGCGATTATCACTACAGATTTAGTCACAAAATCCATTGCTTTAGAAACAACTATAGGCGATCGCCCCGTGCGAATTGGCGGTATTGCCAAGGGTTCGGGCATGATTCACCCCAACATGGCAACCATGCTGGCATTTGTGACTTGCGATGCAGCTGTTTCGCCAGGTCTTTGGCAGCAAATGTTAGCTAGGGCAGCTGATAGAAGCTTTAATTCCATTACTGTAGATGGTGACACGAGTACTAACGACAGCTTAATCGCCTTGGCAAACGGTCAATCTCGCACCCCAGCAATTACAGAAGTGGGTGCAGAGTCAGAGAGATTAGAAGCAATGTTAACAGCAGTTTGCCAGCATTTAGCCAAAGCGATCGCTCGTGACGGAGAAGGCGCAACCTGTCTCATAGAAGTGGAAGTGACTGGCGCACACGATGAACTCTCAGCCAGACAAATAGCCAAAACCATCGCTGGTTCTTCCTTAGTTAAATCTGCAATCTTTGGACGTGACCCCAACTGGGGACGTATCGCTGCCGCCGCCGGACGCGCAGGTGTACCCTTTGAGCAAGAAAACCTGCAAATTAAGTTAGGAAATTTCTTAATGCTAGAAAACGGGCAACCATTACCATTCGATCGCGCAGCAGCCAGCACCTATTTGAAACGAGCAGCCAAAGGCGCTTATCTCCAAGAGGATACAGTATTAATTTCCGTTAGCGTTGGCAATGGTCATGGTGTCGGTAAAGCTTGGGGTTGCGATCTGAGTTATGACTACGTGAGGATTAACGCAGAATACACGACTTGAAGAATTCAGAATTCAGTTTTGGTAGGGTGCGTTAGCCTTCAGCGTAACGCACCGCTTTATTTATACCATTCGCAAAAACCTTTGCAACAAATCAATCGGCTTTAGGGGCGTACAGCTGTCATTGGTGTCAACTTAACGTGAAACCCTGATAGAAAGGTGATGAGCGAGTTCTACTCATTTACCATCAAGATCTGCGTTACCCCACCCCGATTTTGTCTAAAGCCAAAATCGCCCCTCCCCAAAGCATCGGGGAGGGGTTGGGGGTGGGGTAAAACGATTGTGGGGCAACAGTTTGAGCTTAAGTTGACACGTATGTACAGCTGTACGCCCGTACACAATACTTGTCGGTTAAGGGGGAAAGGGAAAGGGGAAAAGGGAAAGAAAAAACCTTTAACCCTTACCCTTTAACCTTTTCCCCAAACCAAATTCCAGTTTAAAATCCTTAACCGAGCAGTATTGCGCCCGTACATATATATCTGCTACATTCTTATTTCAAATTTGGCTGATTATTAATCTTGATATCAAAGTCTTCTGAATTCTGAATTCTGTATTCTAAATTATTCAGCTTTTTAGCTATGATTACGATTGATTAAGCTTATTATTTAGTTTCTTGTCAATCATAACTCCATATTAATAGTATTCATAAATTCATTCTTATATATTTAAAATTACTACTAGATATAGGATATGTTGTCGCCAACCGGCACACTTTCAAATGTTGATGATGCCCTATCCTCAGCAGTAGCACACCCTACATTTACTTCAAATTATCCGTACTTGAGGGCATTACCAACTGCCATAGTGAATTAAGGTTTTTTACTATGATTACTATTGATTTTGGCTAATAATAGCAAAAAAACTCAATCATAAATCGGATATAATGGTGTCGATAAATAAGGCTTTATATATTAAGAATTACTACTACAGTCCAGACAGATAGATAAACTTTTCCTTATAGATCTAATCTAATATTTATTTAATAAATGGCAATAAGTAATTAACTAATTTGCCTCTAAACGCTGTAAACTTATTTCAACCAGGTGAATAACACTTCTGCGTCACACCAGAGCAGATTTAATCAATTCATTGAAATTTTGTTTGAGGCATTAGCAGTAGCCATTGAAAAATGGTCAGCTTTGCCTTGCAAAATATAGCTTGATTAATCATTGAATCGCAAGAAATCTAATATTTTCTTGCCTCAATTGTCATAGCTATAAAAATAAAATTTACATTCCAGGAGATATTATGACAGAATTTTTTAATCGAATTTCTCGGCGCAAATTCATCTTCACGGCTGGAGCATCTGCGAGTGCTGTATTCCTCAAAGGTTGTTTGGGCAATCCACCTGAAAACCTTACTGGTGAAGGAAATCAAGCACAGCCAACTGCTCAGTCGGTTGCTAATATTAGTCCCGAACAAACGCCAGAAACTACTACAGTCAAATTAGGATATATTCCAATTGTAGAAGCGGCTCCTTTAATTATTGCTAAAGAAAAAGGCTTTTTTACTAAATATGGCATGACAAAAGTCGAGCTTTCTAAACAAGCTTCTTGGGGTGCGGCTAGAGATAACGTAGAAATTGGTTCTGCGGGTGGTGGTATTGATGGCGGTCAATGGCAGATGCCAATGCCACATTTAATTACAGAAGGTTTAATTACCAAAGGCAATCAAAAAATTCCCATGTATGTATTATGTCAATTAATCACACATGGAAATGGAATTGCGATCGCCAATAAGCACCAAGGTAAAGGTATTAGTTTACAACTGGCTAGCGCTAAATCTCTGTTCACCGAACTCAAATCTTCAACCCCCTTCACCGCAGCCTTCACCTTTCCCCACGTTAACCAAGATTTGTGGATTCGCTATTGGTTAGCAGCAGGCGGTTTAGACCCAGATGCAGATGTGAAATTGCTCACAGTACCAGCAGCACAAACTGTTGCCAACATGAAAACAGGAACAATGGATGCGTTTAGTACAGGTGACCCCTGGCCTTATCGCCTTGTTCAAGACAAAATCGGCTATCTAGCAGCATTAACCGCAGAAATTTGGAAGAATCATCCTGAAGAATATATTGCCATGAGAGCTGACTGGGTTGATAAAAATCCTAAGGCAACCAAGGCACTTTTAAAAGGCATTATAGAAGCCCAACAATGGTTAGATAATTTTGACAACCGTAAAGAAGCAGCTCAAATTCTTGCTGGACGAAATTATTTCAATCTTCCCTCACCTGAGATTCTTGCAGATCCATACCAAGGCAAGTATGACATGGGTGATGGCCGCAAAATTGATGATAAATCAATGGCAGCTTTCTACTGGAAAGATGAAAAAGGTAATGTTTCTTATCCCTACAAGAGCCACGATTTATGGTTCCTAGTAGAAAACGTCCGTTGGGGATTTTTACCAAAAGATTACGTTGCCAATAACGGTGCTAAAGCGAAGGAGCTAATTAATAAAGTCAACCGCGAAGATATTTGGAAAGAAGCAGCCAAAGAAATGGGTATTGCTGCTGCTGACATCCCCACAAATACATCACGTGGTGTCGAAGAGTTTTTTGATGGCACAAAATTCGACCCAGAAAAACCAGAAGAATATCTCAAGAGTTTGAAAATCAAGAAAGTCAGTATTTAGCCATTAGTAGAGACGCTATTAATTGCGTCTGTAGAAGAGTCATTAGTCATTAGTAACTGACAAATGGCAAAGGACAAACAACGAAGACCAAATAAAAGCTAAGGAAATCCGACATTATGACAATAGCTCAAAGACGTTCTACAAGCCCTAGATTTAATAATGGCTTTATATCTCGTCTACAAAAGCAATTTCCTGACCTTATACCACCAATCATTGCCATCATTATTTTTCTGGTTCTCTGGCAATTATTCGCTTGGACTCCTGGTGCAACATTACCAGGCCCAATACAAGTTATACAAGACACTTGGGTACTAATTTTCTGGCCATTTTATGACCGGGGTGGTATCGATAAAGGTCTGTTTTGGCAGATTTTTGCTAGTCTACAAAGAGTCGCAATTAGTTATACTCTTGCAGCAATTGTGGGTATTGCCTTGGGCGTTTTAATTGGTGTTAATAAAACCATGTCTAAGGCTTTAGATCCTCTCTTCCAATTGCTGCGAACTGTACCACCTTTAGCTTGGGTACCAATTTCTCTAGCAGCTTTACGACAAAATGAACCCGCAGCATTATTCGTAATTTTCATTACTGCAATTTGGCCGATTTTGATTAACACTGCTGTTGGTGTGACTCAAATTCCCCAAGATTACAACAACGTCGCCAAAGTTCTACAACTTAGCCGCAAAGAATACTTTACTAACATTTTGATTCCTGCGGCATTGCCTTATATTTTCACTGGTTTGAGAATTGCGATCGGTTTAGCTTGGTTAGCGATTATTGCTGCTGAAATCGTCATGTCAGGTATTGTGGGAATTGGCTTCTTTATCTGGGATGCGTATCAAAATAACAACGTCAGCGAAGTGATTTTGGCTCTAGTTTATATCGGTGTCGTCGGCTTACTCCTAGACAAAGCAATGGCTTGGCTGCAAAACAAGATTTTACCAGCAGAGCAGAAGTAATAAGACAGCAGAATTCAGAATTGGGAAGTCAAACAGTCTTTGCGCCAAGTTACCAAATTTAGGTTGGTAGTTCAATAACTTCCTATCTGCTGTAAATTTTTCACCGCTCCTTGTAATACGCTTGGGTTCAAGCTTGATTTCCACGATGCTTCTTTAAAAAGGAAGGAATTAAGTATCACCTTTAAAAAAAGCTGGGGAATTCTTTAGCTGCTAAATATTACTAACCCAAGCGTATTTTTCTTCCAGTAATTCAATCCCTAGTTAAAAAACAATAATAACTATTGATTTATTCAATGATAAATCAATAGAAATGAATGATAATTTTTTTTGATGGCTAACTTTAGAAATTGGCATTTTACTAATCAAACTTTTCAAGTAAATATAAGAAATAAGCACAGTTGCTTTAGATAATCTCTTGATAGGAGAACTCCAATGGTCGCACTCACACAGCCTACTCAAGTTATTCCCAACACCGGACGTTTAACAATTGAAACTGTTGAAATTGCTCCTGAAACAACTGCTATTCGTTGTCTTGATTGGGATAGAGAACGTTTTGATGTCGAGTTTGGTTTACGGAATGGCACGACCTATAATTCTTTCTTAATTCAAGGAGAAAAAGTAGCTTTAGTTGATACTTCTCACGGCAAATTTGAAGAGTTGTATCTGGATATACTCACAGGTTTAATTGACCCAGCTAAGATAGATTATTTGATTATTAGCCACACAGAACCAGACCATAGTGGCTTGGTAAAAAATATTTTACAACTCGCTCCTGATGTTACCGTTGTTGCTGCAAAGATAGCGATTCAATTTTTGGAAAATATGATTCACCAGCCTTTTAAATCAAAGCTGGTAAAAACTGGAGAGTTATTAGATTTAGGCAATGGACATCAATTAGAATTTATTTCGGCTCCTAACTTACACTGGCCCGATACAATCTTGACTTACGATCGCAAAACAGGCACTCTTTACACCTGCGATGTGTTTGGAATGCATTACTGTGATGACCATACTTTTGATGAAAATCTGGACATCATCGAAGAAGATTTTCAATATTACTATGATTGCCTGATGGCTCCTAATGCTCGGTCTGTATTGGCAGCTTTAAAGCGAATCGAAAAGTTAGAAATCAAAACAGTTGCTACAGGACACGGGCCTTTATTAAAAGAGCATATTTCCGAATGGCTGGGACGCTATCAAAATTGGAGTTCGGAACAAGCTAAAACAGAGACATTAGTAGCTTTATTTTACGTTGAAGATTACGGGCATAGTGAGTATTTAGTGAGAGCGATCGCACATGGAATTGCAAAGACAGGTGTGGCGGTAGAATTAGTAGCTTTGAATAATGCCGAGCCTCAAGAAGTTAGAGAATTAGTTGACCAAGCCGCCGGTTTAATTATTGGAATGCCTCCCCAATCATCAGATATTCCTCAGGCAGCTTTAAAGACTATCTTAGCTGCTGCTCATAATAAACAAGCCATTGGTTTATTAGAGTCGGGAGGAGGAGAAGACGAACCTGTTTTTCCATTACGGAATAAGTTTCAAGAATTGGGATTAATTGAAGCTTTTAGCCCGATTTTAGTTAAAGAAGTTCCTACCAAAGTTACAGAACAATTGTGTGATGAAGCGGGGACAGATATGGGTCAATGGTTAAACCGCGATCGCACAATCAAACAAATCAAATCCATTGATAACGAATTAGAGAAATCTTTAGGCCGGATTAGCACGGGACTGTATATTATTACTGCCAAAAAAGACGAAGTTCAAAGTGCAATGCTGGCTTCTTGGGTAACGCAAGCAAGTTTGAATCCTTTAGGTGTAGCGATAGCTGTAGCTAAAGATCGGGCAATAGAATCATTAATGCACGTTGGCGATCGCTTTGTTTTAAATATTTTAGAAGAAGGCAGATATCAAGGATTAATGAAACATTTCCTCAAGCGCTTTGCTCCCGGTGCAGACCGCTTTGCCGGCATCAAAACATATCCTGCTGCTACCAACGAATCCCCCATTTTAGCTGAAGCCCTGGCTTATCTCGAATGTGAAATTACCAGCCGCATGGACTGTGGCGACCATTGGGTTATTTATAGCACCGTCCAAACTGGAAGAGTCGCCAAAGTCAACGGACTCACCGCCGTCCATCACCGCAAAATTGGCAATCATTACTAAATTTGTCATTGGTCATTAGTCATTGGTCATTAGTCATTGGTCATTGGTTGTTGGTTATTTCTCCCCTGCCTCCCCTGCCCCCCTGCCCCCCTGCTCCCCCACTCCCCCACTCCCCACACACAAAGCTATGTATAAACCTGCTCAAGATAGCCCAATTCTCACCTATGAAATCCATCGGAAACGCATCGTAAAAAGCTTGGAATTGATTCAAGATTTGATTGTCGTTTCTCTGTGTCTCGGTTTATTTTGCTTCATGGTAATTCAGGTGAGAGATATGTTTTTCTCCCTGCTTCCCCCGCTGGATTTTCATGTTGTTACTGCCGATATTCTCTTTTTGCTCATCTTAGTTGAGTTATTTCGACTGCTGATTATTTACTTGCAAGAACAGCGAATATCTATTGGTGTAGCCGTCGAAGTCTCCATTGTTTCTGCCTTGCGAGAAGTCATTGTTAAAGGAGTTTTAGAAACTAATTGGAGTCAAATTTTAGCCACTTGTGCCTTCTTATTAGTTTTAGGAGTAATACTAGTTGTTCGAGTTTGGCTACCCCCCACCTTTGATGGTATCGACCCCGAACAAGCAATATCTAAACGCTATAAAAATCGATCGAAATCCGAATTAATCGAAAGCAACGGCAACTAGAAAGGGGAGATGGGAGGCTCTTGAGGCAGGGGAAAAGGTTAAAGGGAAAAGGAATAAATTTAATCTTTCCCCTTTTCCCCTTACCCCTTTCCCTTTCCCCATGCCCCATGACACCACTTGCTCCACTTGGGGAGACCCCAAGACCGCAGTGGCTCCCCTATGCCCATACCCAAAGAGAGGTTACTATGTCTGCTAATACTTTAATTACCAGCCGTCCGAGAGACGTGCAGGTTGCTGAAATTGGTAAAGAGACGTTGGTTTTGCGATCGCGGACTTGGGAGAGACTAAAATTTGAGGTTGAGTATTCCCGCCAACGGGGAACTACGGCAAATTCTTATCTAATTCAAGCTGATAAAAAAGCTTTAATCGATCCTCCCGGCGAATCTTTTACCGAAATTTATCTCCAAGAATTAGCACAACATCTAGATTTAACTACCCTAGATTACATTGTTCTCGGTCATGTAAATCCGAACCGCAGAGCCACCCTACAAGTATTATTTTCTCAAGCTACTCAAGCTACTTTAATTTGTTCTCGCCCCGCTGCTAATGCTTTGAAAACTGCTTTTCCAGAATGGGAATCGCGCATTCAAGCTGTGCGTTCAGAGGATACTTTGGATTTAGGACAAGGACATAATCTTACATTTATTACTGTACCTACTCCTCGGTGGGCAGATGGATTGTGTACTTATGATGCTGCTAACAAAATTCTTTATACAGACAAATTTTTTGGCGCTCACATTTGCGAAGATACCCTGTTTGATGAAGACTGGAAACGTTTAGATGCAGAACGTCATTACTATTTTGATTGTCTCCACGCAGCCCAAGCCAAACAAGTCGAAGTTGCCTTAGAAAAGCTTTCAATTTTCCCCGCAAAATGTTATGCTCCTGCTCACGGTCCCATTGTTCGTTACAGCCTGAGTCGATTTAATTTTGATTATCGTCAATGGTGTCAAGGACAGAAATTACAAGAATTAAGTGTTGCTTTACTTTATGCCTCCGCTTATGGAAATACAGCAATTGTAGCTAATGCGATCGCTCAAGGTTTAATTCAAAATGGCGTTAATGTAGAGTCCATCAATTGCGAATTCGCAGAACCAGCAGAAATTACCCGCATTATCGAAGCTTGCGACGGATTTATTATTGGTTCGCCCACATTAGGCGGCCATGCACCAACCCAAATTCAAACTGCTTTAGGAATAGTTCTAGCCACAGCAGCTAAAACAAAATTAGCAGGAGTTTTCGGTTCATTCGGTTGGAGTGGAGAAGCAATTGATTTACTTGAAAGTAAGCTCAAAGATGCCAATTATCGTTTAGGATTTGAAACAATTCGAGTCCGCTTTACACCCACAGATGAAATTTTTCAACAGTGCAAAGAAGCAGGCGCTTCCTTTGCCCAAAACTTGAAGAAAACTAAAAAATTGCGGACAGCGCGTCAAGTTGTTACAGAAGCAAAAGTAGACCGCACCGAACAAGCCGTAGGCCGTATCATCGGTTCCTTATGTGTTTTAACAACTCGTGATGAAGAAAGCCACAAAGGAGTTTTAACTTCTTGGGTTTCTCAAGCAACCTTCAACCCACCAGGAATTATGGTTGCCATTGCTGAAGAACAAAATGCAGATTTAATGTGTCATCCCGGTGATAAATTTGTATTAAATATCCTCAAAGAAGGCAGAAATATCCGCCGCTATTTTTCCCGCAATAGCGTTTTAGGAAATAATCCCTTTCTCAATCTTTCCACACAAACTGCTGACAACGGCTGCCTAATTCTCACTGAAGCCCTGTCCTATTTAGAATGCACCGTACAAAATCAAATGAAATGCGGTGACAGATGGTTAATTTATGCCGTAGTTGATAAAGGTGAAGTCTTAGAAAGCGATGGCTTAACAGCCCTCGAACACCGCAAATCTGGTAATTATTATTAACCCTCCAAACTCCGCGTACCTTTGCGCCAACCTCAGCGTTCCTTTGCGTTTAAAACTCAACCCTCAATAACCAAACTACCATGTCTACATTCGTTGCTGTCGATCGCATTGATAAAGTTTTTGAATTAACCGGCGGCGGTCAATATATTGCCCTCAAAGGAATTGACCTCGAAATTAAAAAAGGAGAATTTGTTTCCTTAATTGGTCACTCCGGTTGCGGCAAATCTACATTATTAAATATGATTGCAGGTCTGGATTTGCCTAGTGAAGGTGTTGTCACCTTAGAAGGACAAAGAATCAGGCAACCAGGCCCCGATAGAATGGTAGTTTTTCAAAACTATTCGCTATTACCTTGGCGGACAGTGAGAGAAAATATTGCCCTAGCGGTGGACTCAGTAATGAAAGGCGTACCCGCAGCCGAACGCAACGCTATTATCGAAAAACACATAGACATGGTAGGCTTGCGTCCCCACGCTGACAAACAGCCGGGAATGTTATCTGGGGGACAAAAGCAACGTGTAGCGATCGCCCGCGCTTTAGCAATTCGCCCCAAGTTATTATTATTAGATGAACCCTTCGGCGCTTTAGATGCCCTCACTCGCGGTAATTTGCAAGAACAACTTATGCAAATCTGCGAAGAAAATGAAGTTACTGCTGTCATGGTTACCCATGATGTAGACGAAGCAGTGCTATTATCTGACAGAATTGTGATGCTCACCAACGGCCCCGAATCGAAAATTGGTGACATTTTAGAAGTAGATATTCCCAGACCCCGCAAGCGCATGGAAGTTGTAGAACATCCCAGCTACTACAGCTTGCGGAGTGAGATGATTTACTTCCTCAACCAGCAAAAACGCATTAAGAAAATTCGCGCCAGAAAAACAGCCGACATTTCCCGCCACGGCTTAGAAAAAGTTAACTTAGAAATCGGCTTTTTACCCCTCACCGCTTGCGCCCCCCTAGCAGTTGCCAAAGAAAAAGGCTTCTTTGTCAAACATGGTTTAGATGAAGTTCACCTCGTGCGCGAAAGTAGCTGGCGGGGTATAGTTGACGGCATGACTGGCGGTTATTTGGATGCGGCGCAAATGCCTTCCGGGATGCCCATGTGGTTAACTTTGGGAGGACACAACAACCAACCTTTCCCCGTTGTCACCGCCCTCACCATGACCCGCAACGGTAACGCCATTACCTTAGCAAAACGCTTTTACGACCAAGGCGTGCAAAGCTTATCAGACTTCAAAAGATACTTACTTTGCACCCGCGACCAAAGGCACACAATGGGAGTAGTGCATCCCGCCTCTATGCACAACTTACTCCTGCGTTACTGGCTAGCCGCTGGTGGAATCGACCCCGACGGCGATGTAGACATGAAGACCATTCCCCCAGCCCAGATGGTAGCCGACTTGCAAGCCGGAAGCATCGATGGTTACTGCGTCGGCGAACCTTGGAACTACCGCGCCGCCGCCGAAAATGTTGGCTTTACCATCGCCACCGACTTAGAAGTTTGGCTAGGACACCCCGGTAAAGTTCTGGGAGTGCGGGAAGACTGGGCAGAAGCTTATCCCAATACCCACATTGCCTTAACTAAAGCATTGCTAGAAGCTTGTCAATATTGTGCAAATCCTGACAATGCTGAAGAGATTCGGCAAATTTTAGCAAGTCGAGAGTATGTCAGCACCGATTTAGAATACATCCAACTCGAAGATCCGAATAGTCTCACCTGCGACATTGACCATCCCCTGCGCGACTATGCCCACCACCAGTTTTATTCCGAGTCTGCTATTAACCGCCCCAGCCGCACCGAACAAATTTGGATTATGAGCCAATTAGCGCGTTGGGGCGACACTCCCTTCCCCAGAAATTGGGTGGAAGTTGTCGAACGCGTCTGTCGAGTCCGAGTTTTCAGCACCGCCGCACGAGAATTAGGCTTAGATATCAGCTACATCCGCCAACCCATCCAACTATTTGATGGTACTCCCTTTAACGCCGACGACCCAATCGCCTATCTCAACAGCTTGAAAATCAAACGCGATTTCTCAGTCGCCGAAGTCATTCTCGATGCCCCCAGAAGAAAACTCGCCTCATAGGAGGCAAGGGGGCAGGGGGCAGGGGGCAGGGGGAGAAAGAATTAATTCCCCAGTCACCAGTCCCCAATCCCCAGTCACCAGTCACCAGTCACCAGTCCCCAATACCCAATAACCAAATCACCATGCAAAACCGCAACTCAACAGTTACCGACCTCAAAAAGCCACTAGCAAATACAGCCACCACCCGCCAGCCCTTCCTAGAAATCAAAGACGTTACCAAAGTCTATCCCACAAAAAAAGGCCCCTTCACCGTACTCGATGGCGTTAACCTCAACGTCGAACAAGGCGAATTTATTTGTGTCATCGGTCACTCTGGCTGCGGTAAATCCACCCTGTTAAACATGGTATCCGGTTTTAACTTTCCCACCTCCGGGCAAGTATTACTGGAAGGACAGCCCATTACCAAACCAGGCCCAGACAGAATGGTTGTCTTCCAAAACTACGCCTTGCTACCGTGGCGTACTGCTTTTGAAAATATTTACTTAGCTGTGAACGCCGTTTATCCCAATAAACCACAAGCTGAAAAAAGAGCGATCGTGCGCGATCATTTAGCAATGGTGGGACTGGCTGATGCGATGGAAAAGAAACCAATGCAAATGTCCGGCGGTATGAGACAAAGAGTTTCCATCGCCCGCGCTTTGGCGATTCGTCCCAAAGTCTTAATTTTAGACGAACCTTTCGGGGCGCTGGATGCTATCACCAAAGAAGAGTTACAAGAAGAACTGCTGAAAATTTGGAATGAAAACCGCTGCACAGTGTTGATGATTACCCACGACATCGACGAGGCGCTATTTTTAGCAGACAAGTTGGTGATGATGACCAACGGCCCCCATGCAAAGATTGGTGAAGTCATGGAAATTCCCTTTGCGCGTCCCCGCGATCGCGCCCGTATCATGGAAGATCCACAATACTATCAACTCCGTAACTATGCCTTAGACTTCCTGTTTAACCGTTTCGCCCATGATGATGTAGGTTAAGCAAAATGGGCGGTTAGGGACTTCCAAGAAATAAATTATCCACTCTTGTGGGGTGGGGGTCTCGCCCGCCCATTGACAGGGGCGGACAAGATGTCCACCCCACAAGAAAAGGAAGTCCCTAAGTTGACACTTGTAGGCTTTGACGTACAGGACGCTTGCGATCGCTTTTGCGAATTCCTCCAGCCTTGTAATATTCGTCGCTATTGTGACCAAATTTATAAGCTATACCACGCAAAAATTGATCGGAATAATCTGCTAAATCTTTTTCACTTTCGACAATATGAGTTAACAATATATCAATATTGGAGAGCGCGGTATTGTACGCTTCTATAGATTCTCGCAGACTATCGATTTTGTCAGTATAATCTTTGACTGACAATCCCTCTCTCACCTCAAGAGTTGCATTGATAGATTTAACACTTGCTAGTCGTACTTCAGCTTTGTCGAGTGTACGTGAAGTCCGTTTTGCTCTTGCCATTATTAACACCACCTAAAATAAATTCTTACATATCTATGGTGGACAATTGTATAAAAAGTTGTCATACGTAAAATTGTTGATTTTTTTGCAAGAATCTAAAATTTCAGTGATTTCCAGCATTCTTTAGTGATTGATATCCTGCCCGGTTAATTTTCCCCCTTGCCAAGGCTACGGGGTATACACAAGTTATCGAATCACTACCAGTCCTCGAATTACCCCACCCTAACCCTCCCCTTTACAAGGGGAGGGAACCAGATATTCTTGTTTCCCCTTTTTTTAAACCCTCACCAATCAATTGCCCAAAACTTCTAAAGGGGAGGGAACCAGGTATTCTTGTTTCCCCCCTTTACAAGGGGGGATTAAGGGGGGTAAAAATTGGTGTAACACAAGGCTGTTTCTGATAAAGTCAAAGCAGAAGCTCTTACAGGGAAGGCGGAAGCTCTTGCAGGCTGCGCGATATACTCAAACGTCAAGGCAGAAAGTCTTACAGGGAAAGCGGAAGCTCTTACAGGGATGACGGAAGCTCTTACAGCCTGCGCGATATACTGAAACGTCAAGGCAGAAAGTCTTACAAGGAAGGCAGAAGCTCTTACAAGGACGGTGTAACCCACCAAATTCTTCAAAATGGGGCTGACGCACTTCAAGTTTCCCCAAAGTGCGTAGGCGCAGCCCGTCGTAGACATCGCTCTCTTGGTTACTATAGGGCGATAAAATCAGCACTAGTAATCTTGCTGGCATTGATACCTGTCAGCACAGCCAATTGTGCGCCACCGTTGATGAGACTAATGAGCGTGTTGCTGCCGCTGTTGCTAATCGTTAACTGCCCAAAGCTCAAGCCGTCAGCTAAAACCAACAAGTCAGTGCCATCTTGGAAGTCGGTAATCGTGTCTTTACCCTCCCCCGCTGCTAGCACAAAGCGGTCTGCCCCATTGCCGCCAGTCAAGGTGTCGTTACCAGTACCGCCATAGAGTACGTCATCGCCGTTACCACCATTGAGAATATCAGTACCTACTCCTCCGTAAAGCGTATCTTTGCCATTGTTGCCATAGAGTGTATCATTGCCGCCTAAGCCACGAATCGTATCGTTACTATTGCCTGCGGCAATATAGTCATTGCCTTCGTTGCCGGAAACATTCTGGTCTTTATTGCCTGTTGAGAGAATGTCTCCCACTTCCACCGTCACAGTAGCTTCATTTGAGGTCAGGTTTCCGGCATCGGTGATGGTGTACTTAAACGAGGCAGTACCACTAAAACCTGCGGTGGGGGTAAAGGTAATCAGGCGAGCATCAGAATCGATGTCGGAAAGAGCGACAGTGCCGTTAGTGGTGCTGGTGACAGAGAGTTTAGCACCAACTAGACCATTGCGATCGGGGTCAGAGATGTTATCGTTGACATCGACTGTCACCTTTGTCACTGGGTTGCCCGTGTTCTTGCTAGTAGAGACTGTTTCCCCCGTGGCAGTCGGTGTTTCGTTAACATCGGTGACGTTGAGAACAAAAACCTGGGACTTGGTTAGGGATGAGTTCCCCGCATCGGTAGCCGTGACAGTGAGATTCAGTTGACCGTTGGGGATTGCTTCATAATTGAGGGAAACACCATCTTTGAGCTTGAGTTGTCCGTTGTCCACCACAAAGCGGTTGTCATCAACGGTCAGGGTGTTGTTGCGAAATGCTGGGTTGAGCGTATCCGCATCGGTAACAGTGAGGTTGCCAATCACCGCCCCTGCTGCATTCTCAGCGACGGTGTTGGCACTCAAGGCAATGGCAGTGGGGGCTTCGTTAACATCGGTGACGTTGAGAACAAAAGCCTGAGACTTGGTTAGCGATGAGTTCCCCGCATCGGTAGCCGTCACAATGACATTCAGTTGACCGTTGGGGATTGTTTCATAATTGAGGGAAACACCATCTTTGAGCTTGAGTTGTCCGTTGTCCACCACAAAGCGGTTGTCATCAACGGTCAGGGTGTTGTTGCGAAATGCTGGGTTGAGCGTATCCGCATCGGTAACAGTGAGGTTGCCAATCACCGCCCCTGCTGCATTCTCAGCGACGGTGTTGGCACTCAAGGCAATGGCACTGGGGGCTTCGTTAACATCGCTGACGTTGAGAACAAAAACCTGGGACTTGGTTAGGGATGAGTTCCCCGCATCGGTAGCCGTGACAGTGAGATTTAGTTGACCGTTGGGGATTGCTTCATAATTGAGGGAAACACCATCTTTGAGCTTGAGTTGTCCGTTGTCCACCACAAAGCGGTTGTCATTAACTGTCAAGGTGTTGTTGCGAAATGCTGGGTTGAGCGTATCCGCATCGGTAACAGTCAGGTTGCCAATTACCGCCCCTGCGGCATTTTCAGCGACGGTGTTGGCACTCAAGGCAATGGCACTGGGGGCTTCGTTAACATCGCTGACGTTGAGAACAAAAACCTGGGACTTAGTTAGCGATGAGTTTCCCGCATCGGTAGCCGTGACAATGAGATTTAGTTGACCGTTGGGGATTGCTTCATAATTGAGGGAAACACCATCTTTGAGCTTGAGTTGTCCGTTGTCCACCACAAAGCGGGTGTCATCAACGGTCAGGGTGTTGTTGCGAAATGCTGGGTTGAGCGTATCCGCATCGGTAACAGTGAGGTTGCCAATTACCGCCCCTGCTGCATTCTCGGCGACGGTGTTGGCACTCAAGGCAATGGCACTGGGGGCTTCGTTAACATCGCTGACGTTGAGGATATAGTTAGTCGATGCATCAGGTGTAATGCCTACAGTAGGGTCATCCACGTTCACAGTGATGTTATAGGCATTTTTGCTTTCAAAGTTGAGAACAGTGTTTCCTTTGAGGTAGAGAGCATTGTTTTGAATGAAAAAGCTGGCTGCATCAGTGCCGCTGAGGGTGAGACTGTTGTTGCCTACACCATCATCACTAACGCTGATGTCTGCCAGTTTGATGGGGCTGGTAGTATTGGTGTTTTCTAGCAGACTGTTGGTTGGATTGAGCAGCTTAACGGCAGTGGGAGGGGTATTGGGAATGGGGGTAATGGTGCCATAGACATCTTTATTACTGGTCGAGGCAGTGTTGCCTAAAAAGGTAACGTTGCCTCCCCTGACTACGGGAGCTGTTGTCACGCCTGCCTGGGTAGCTAGTTGTTGCGTTACGGCAAAGATTGCTCCACCTAAGCCCTGTCCATCGTTGGCTCCGGTTCCCCCTGTGGCGGAGTTGCTGGTGAAGCTGGTGTTAAAAAGGGTGAGGTTGCCTGACCGAATGAAGATGGCACCGCCTAACCCCGCACCACCGCCACCGCTACCGCCGCTGCCGCCAGTACCGCCGCTGCGACCGCTACCGTAGCCGAAGCCGCCGAAGCTTTTGCCGCCGTTGATGCCATCACCGCCGCTGCCACCGTTGCCACCGTTGCCACCGCCGAAGCCGCCAATCCCGCCGCTGCCACCGCTGCTGCCGTCACCACCGCTACCACCAGCGCCGCCGCCGTAGCCGCCGCCGCCACCACCACCACCACCACCACCGCCACCGCCACCGCCACCACCAGCGCCGAAGCCGCCGCTGCCACCGTTGCCACCAGAGCCGCCGTTGCCACCGGAGCCGCCGTTGCCAGGGGAGACGAAAGTGGGATTGCCGTTGCTGTCCCTGGAGATGAAAGTGAAGCCGCCGCCGCCGCCGCCACCACGCGCACCACCACCGCCACCGCTGCCGCCACTGCCGAAGCCGCCAGTTCCGCCATCGCCACCAGGACTGCCGTTGCCGCCAGTTCCGCCATTGCTACTACCACCGTCCCCACCGCTGCCGTTGTCGCCGTCCCCGCCATTCGCACCCGTGTTACCAGTGCCACCGTCCCCGCCGATCGCCTGGTTGTTGGTGAAGTTGACGCTGCTGATGGTAACAGTGCCGTTGTTAATAAACAGGGCACCGCCAAACCCACCGTTCCCCCCCGCACCATTAACTCCATTGCTGCCTTGCGCCCGTCCATTTGCTAGCGTCAGGTTCGCAATCGACACAATACCTTGATTGACAGAAAACAATGACACATCACCTGCGTCGTTAATGCCGTTGTTGTTGGCATCGCCGCTGATGGTGAGATTACTGCCACTCGTGCCTTGAATGCTGATGTTGCTCGTAATGGTTGGTAAGGCACTAGTCAGGCGGAAGGTAGAATTGGCAGGCACATCGAAGATAATAATGTCATCGCCTGCCGTGTTGTTAGCGGCAACGATCGCCTCTCGCAGCGAATCAGCGTTGTTGCTGTTGTCGTTGTCGTCATTGATGGTGTTTACAGTGAACGTTGCCATGATTAAAATCTCCTAAGCTATCAACGAGTTAATCGGTCGAGATACTGGTCAAATGGAATCGTTAGGGTTGAGATGTTCCCTTCCCCCTCTGGTTTGGGAGGCGAACGATTGCTAGGAACTGCTTCAGGCAGCGTGAGAGTAAGAAGCATAAGAAGCCCTGTCGCTCTCCTCGTCGGGGATAGAATCGGACTGCTGCAATCGCTGTGAAGTAGCAGGTACAGCACCAGCATCGGTTGGCTTTTTATCAATAAAGAATCTCGCTTGCACTTCCACCCGCAATTGGTAGCGATCGCTCAAGCCGCGTCGAACAATCGCCTCGTTAATTGCAAGCTGCGATTTCAGCACTTGTTCAATCGTGCGAGTGCTGCTGACACTAGTCGGATGCAAACGGTAGTAGTAGAGCGGCTGATTCAAGTGCCAAATCTCGGTCACTTCTGACAAGCGCAAACACAGGTCGTAGTCTTCGATCGATTCAAACGCTTCTCGAAAGCCGCCGACCTGCTCATAAACTGAACGGCGCAACAGCCGGAAGTGAAACGTCATGAAGTCAATTAGCAGTCGGTCTGGGCTGTAGGGGATTTGGCAGCGATGCCCCAACCCTTGTACCTGTCCGCCTGCACTGATCTCCCAATGGTCGGTGTAGACCATGCCTACTTCCGGATGGGAGTTCAGCACTGGAACAGTGAGTTCCAGCGCCCGGAAGTCTAAGGCATCATCGCTATCGACCTGACCAATGTAGGTGCCTTGAGCCGCAGTATAAGCTTCTTTGAGGGCATGAGCGGCACCTCGATGAGCCGCAGCAATAACGCGAACGCGGGCATCTTGTTGAGCATAGTGATTGGCAATATTTAGGGAGCGATCGGTTGAGCCATCGTCCCAAATCAACAGTTCAAAGTCTCGGTAGGTTTGGCTCAGCACACTGCTGATTGCCACTTCTAAGTAGCGATCGCGGTTATACACCGGCATGATAATCGATACTAAAGGTGGTTTGAAATCAGCGCGTTGCGGCCAGAGAGCATCAGCAAAATTAGGAGAAACCGTTGCAATACTGTGATTTAAAGAATTGGAATTTTGGTTAGAAGACATAGTAGTTAACGACTAGAGGCGGTTTAGCAATTCTTTAGGAACAGGCTGAGCACAGCAAAGTGGGCTTCTGTAAAGTCCCAAGATCGCCCAATCCGAAACCGTTGAGGTGACAGCGGTCTTCGGCAGCTAGCTTGGAAATAAACGGTGGTTGCCACAGGGAAACAAAACTGTAATCGTTGCTGATGGTGGCAAGGCAGCTAAAATCTGTGTTGACAAATACAATCTTTTCTGCATCATCTAGTACGACATCATGGACATTTAAATCGCCAGTGGTGTATGCCGTGCGAGGGATGTAGAGGCGATGTCTAGCGACAAGCCGCTTTGCGTCTACGCTTTGCTGATAAGTCTCTTTTGATTGGAGTAAATTCTCAAATCGCCAAATTTGATAACCCGTGCTAACATATATACTGTTGTTTGATGCATAGATTCCCATTGGTTTATCAAACAATCGCTCGCAAGCAGTCACCCTATCTTGCTCGTTGCAACCGATGAAAAACAGGCGATTAGTTTGATAGGTAGTGAAAGCTAGGCTAATAAACTGCGTTTGCAACCAGGGTATAAAGTGCGGCGAACAGTTGATTTCTAGTTCGGGCGCAGTCGAAGATGGCATGGCGTAACTGCGCGGCAGAAAACTTTCCATACAAAATTTTATTAATTGCTATTTATTTTTTTTGACAAAGCAAAATTGTTTCCATTACCTCTGAAAAGTAAAGATATGGAAACAGCACCCAATTTATTTAGTAATTTTTATTGACGACAACTTGTCAATAATACACTACGACTAAATCTTACGTATTGAAGCTAATTTCATCAAAAATTAATGGAAACTTAGAAATTTTTGACTCAAAAATCTCCAAGTTTCACATGGATCTGCCAGCGATCGCAATCTTTAAGTTCTAATATTACTTTTCTAGAATCTGCCAACTTTGATACCAAATTGAACTGATAAATATGCACACTTAAGTATATAGGTGTGAATATTTATCATTGCAATAAAACAGAACGTAACTATGCTAAAGGCAGAATAAAATAGGGTTTTAACCGATTTAATTTTTGTTTACATAGTTTGGTTTTTTGAAGCCGATCGCACTTTAGAGGATGTTTGAAAAGTGATGATTGATGTATCAAATATATTTTTACCTCTCCCTAACGCTAACGCCACTTGCTTCAAGTCGGCAGAGCCGCCCAACGCAGTGGCTCCCCCTTGTAAAGGGGAGGGAACTAGATTTCTTTTTCCCCCCTTTATAAGGGGGGATTAAGGGGGGTAATTGGACTTGTGTATACTTACACTTCCGTAGGTGCGTTGTCGCATAGCGCAACGCACCGTAAATATATGGTATTAATACAAGTCTGTTTGCCATCAAGTCAAGGCGGAAGTTCTTGCAGGGAAGACAGAAACTCTTACAAGGAAGGCGGAAGCTCTTGCAGGCTGCGCGATATACTCAAACGTCAAGGCAGAAAGTCTTACAGGGAAGGCAGAAGCTCTTACAGGCTGCGCGATATACTTAAACGTCAAGGCAGAAAGTCTTACAAGGAAGGCAGAAGCTCTTGCAAGGACGGTGTAACCCACCAAATTCTTCAAAATAGCGCGATGTCTACGACGGGCTGCGCCTACGCACCTCAAATTTTCCATTTACGCGATGTCTACGACGGGCTGCGCCTACGCACCTGGAGTTTCCCAAAAGGGCAATTTTTCAATACCGACTTACTTACACTTTCAAAAACCAGCGTTGGCGATACATCACAACACCAACAACCCACCACAACAACACGGTGACTATGCCAAAAAACAGGGAACCATTCAGCGCCCCCGCCCAAGATGCGAAAAAATTCTGGTAAATCCAATTGTAGGTACTAGGAGCATTTTCTCCCGTACCGATAGTGGTTTTGACTAAGATTTTAATCAATAAAACAGACGCGACGAAAAGAGCGATCGCATTTAAACCCATAATTTCAAAAGGCTTACCCCAGCGACGTATCAGCCGGACTTCAATAAGTTCATAACAAGCTGCTAGCAACAATAATGCCCAACCTGTTGTAAAAAGTACATAAGAACTCGTCCACAATTTTTTATTAATGGGGAATGTCCACCCCCACGCCCAACCAATAATTAAACAACCAATTCCAAATAATCCTAGCCCGATACTTGTGCGTGACTGTACAGGCTGGCTGCGTATCCATTGCCCGCTAAAGTAGCCAGTGAGAACGCTTACTATTGCAGGGATAGTACTAAATAGTCCCTCAGGATCTCCCAGAGAGTTGAAACCATCACCTTTATATAAATGTGCTTTGGGAATAATCAAACGATCTACATAAGCACCAAAATTACCTTCCCGCGTCAGAACTCCCGCCCCATAATCGGGTACTGCTACATACATCATTGTTAGCCAGTAGGCGATGAGTAGCACTGCTGCTAGTATCCATTGACCTTTGCGCGGGATGTTGAGAACTATTAAAGAAGCCAGCAGATAATTAAGGCTGATGCGTTGCAACACTCCCATCAACCGGATGCTACTTAAATCAAAAGTCCAAACACCTTTATTCCAAAAGCCATTTAGTAGCAATCCCAAAACAAAGAGAATGGCGGCGCGGCGTAATATTCGCAAGTAAACAGCTGAGTTCGGTTTATTATCTTCGGTGTACTTCGATAGAGAAAAAGTCATCGCTACACCGATAATGAAGAGAAAAAAAGGAAATACCAAGTCAGTTGGCGTACAGCCGTGCCAATCAGCGTGGGCGAAGGGAGGATAGACATCATCTGCGACTCCCATCATGTTGACAAGAATCATCGCAGCAATGGTAATGCCGCGAAAAACATCTAGTGAAGTCAGGCGCATAAGCAGAATTTTTTCCTTGATGAGTATCTAAGGTAACCCGCTTAATGCAGCTAATCAAGGAAAAATTATAGACTTGTATACAAGGTAAAATTTTGTCAACTAACTATCACTACTTGCTATGTCAGTCAAAGTTGGAGATACCGCCCCTAATTTCAGCCTACCCGCTCAAAACGGCTCAACAGTAAGCCTGGAAAATTTTCGCGGCAAAAAAGCCGTTGTCTTATATTTTTATCCCAAAGACGACACACCCGGTTGTACTGCGGAATCCTGCGCCTTTCGCGATCAATATGAAGTTTTTAAAAGTGCTGGCGCTGAAGTTATCGGCGTGAGTGGCGATTCCACGGAATCTCACCAGCGATTTGCTGCCAAGTACAATCTACCTTTTACCCTATTAACCGACAAAGGCGACCAAGTACGCAAGCTATATGGCGCAACAGCCGCCTTTGGCTTGTTCCCTGGTCGCGTTACCTACGTCATTGACCAACAAGGAGTTGTCCAATACGTATTTGATTCAATGTTTAACTTTAAAGGTCACGTTGAAGAAGCACTAAAAACCCTGCAACAGTTCGCTGTGAAATAGGGAGTGGTGAATGGTAGGGTGGTGGGGAGATGGGGTGAAATTCTCTCCCCATCTCCCTATCTCCCCATCTCCCCAATCCCTATTTACCCGAATGCGACTTTTCCGGTATAGCAGCATTCGCATGGGCTGACTTGCCATTCTTACCGTTGGTATGACCGTTACCATTGCGGGGTTGAATTACGCCATAACCACCGTGGTTACGTTCGTAAATGACATTTATCTCGCCTGTTTCAGCATTGCGGAACATATAAAAGTCATGTCCTACGAGTTGCAGTTGTTCCAAGGCTTCTGCAAGGGTCATGGGAGGCATGGAAAAATATTTGGTGCGGACGACTTCGCTGGGTAGTTCGGGAGTGCGATCGCCAATTAAATCTGTGACTACTGACTCTGCAACAACTTCTTCTGTTGGTTGGGCATGAGTTTTCTGATCTTGACGCCGTTCTTTGTATTTCCGCAGTTGACGCGCAATCTTATCTGCAACTAAGTCAATGCTGGCGTATAAGTTTTCGCTGCTTTCCTCTGCACGGATCACGCTACCATTAGCAAAAATAGTTACTTCAGCTGCTTGTCTAGGATTAATTCGGGGATTCCGGGCAACGCTAAGATGTACATCCACTTCATTTGTAATGTTCTGAAAATGATTAACTGCTTTTTCAATTTTTTGATGTACATACTCACGAATTGCATCGGTAATTTCAATGTTTTTGCCGTGGATGACAAGCTTCATGTAAACTCTCCCGCTGAATATTTTGATGTGTGAATTTGCTTTGTATGAAAAGAAGTTGCGGTAAGGTCTTTCACTCCCGCCAAAACAAATTGTGAACTTTTATCATTTACTGCTGGTGTGCTGTCTCTAAACTCGTTGCATCTGAGTTTTTCCCAAGCATATCCTTAGATTTGATTTATTTCCTCATCTCTGCGCTGATATCCAATAAGATATCCACTTAAAATTCTTTGATGAAGAAATCTTAACAGTGACAGCTATGACTACTTTCTCCTTTAAAGCAAGGTTTAAAGAACTTTTGATAGTTGCTCCTTGTGCGTCCGGTTGAGGTTTGCTTGCTGTTGATAAAGAACACAAGTTTTGTGGAAGTAGATTTTGTTTGAAATGCAAACAATGTTATTAGAGTCATCAGCCAGTATATTCATGTCTATTCTCTTGGCCTGATGCTGATTGTAGAGAATTCCTCCCAACACCTATTAAGGTTATATATTCAAGCTAGCACTTTGTATTTTAAGATGCATGTTCCCTTGACTTTCCTTTAGAATCCTTTGCAAAGCTTGACATTTTTTGATTCTATTCCTTTAACTTGAAATATATTTCGTTCTTTTCACAGTTGATTTTTGGCATGATCCATAGTAATAAGCTACCCAAACACCGTTGTTTTTTGTATAACCAAGGATTAATGCCTTACTTAGACGCTCATGCATGGCAGCGATCGCTCCTGACTCAACGCGTCCACGACCCCAGCCTAGATGACGTGTTAATTCTCCTAGAACATCCACCCGTCTACACTTTGGGACAAGGAGCCAACACAGATTTTCTGAAATTTGATATTGACAAAAGTCAATATGATGTGCATCGAATTGAACGAGGCGGCGAGGTTACTTACCATTGTCCAGGTCAACTGGTAGGGTATCCAATTTTAAATCTGCAACGTTATCGTAAAGACTTGCATTGGTACTTACGCCAACTCGAAGAAGTAATCATTCGCGTATTAGCAGTTTATGGATTGCAGGGAGAAAGAATTCCGGCTTTTACTGGCGTTTGGTTACAAGGGCGAAAAGTTGCGGCTATTGGCATTAAAGTCAGCCGTTGGATTACCATGCACGGCTTTGCATTAAATGTTTGTCCAGATATGACAGGTTTTGAGCGCATTGTACCTTGTGGCATCTCTGATAAACCTGTAGGCAGTTTAGCCGAGTTTATTCCGGGTATAACTTGCCAAGAAGTACGTTTTTATGTAGCAGAGTGCTTTGCAAAAGTGTTTGATTTGGAATTAATCGAGTCCCAGCACAAAGGATTTTTCCAGTGTGAATAAATTAACTTGAGAATTATGTAATAAATACTATAGCAGTCTTATTTAAGTTATGAGACACTCGTAGTAGTAGTAGTCTATATTTTATAGTATCAAAGTGCCTATTTAAGTAGGCTTACCAAAGCTAAAATCTAATTATTTACAAACCATTAAACTAATTTTTTGTAGCACTAAATTATAAATTAGCGTGTGAATTACCCAAATAATCTCCAGGTATATGCCCCATCGTTAATATCACTTAGAGAACGTGACTGGACAGCTTTGATAGAACTATTTGACAGAGATGATGGTGAAGAAATTGAAGCCGACATCCACACGAATTTGTTTTGGCTGATACCTGAACCTTGTTGGGAAGATGACCCCTTTGATTTCTTGCGTGAATATCTTTAAAAAATGGGAAGTGGGCAGAGATGCGATTAACCCTTGTCTGTACGGAATGGGGACTTTAAAGAAAGTATTTAATTGCGAATTATTTGCAGGCGATTCAGAAAAGCACGCAGGCGATCGCTTTGCGGATTGGTGAGAACTTCGTAGGCTAAAACTGCGGGCGATGCCTACGGCGGGCTACGCCTACGCTACTCGCTATTCTCAAAAATAATTGCTGGGGTAGAATTATTCATTGCTAATATCAAGCTGCTCTAGAGTTAATTGTAAGATTTTTAACAAATAGCCAAGACAGTCTTTAATCTTCTTCTCCGCGCCTCTGCGCCTTTGCGTGAAAAAAAAGGTTAAACAAATATGCCTAAATTTCGTTTTATCCGTTGCTTGCAATTATATCTAGTTATAACTTTCAGCTGTTTATTACTCACTACCTGTAGTACCAACCCCAGTGCAGGAAAAACTCTACGAGTTGCCACCGAACCCGCGTTTCCACCTTTCGAGTTTCAAGGACAAGGTGGTGAGTTGCAAGGTTTTTCAATTGATTTGATGAATGCTGTTGGTAGTGCTGCCAACTTTAAAGTAAATTTCCAAAGTCTGCCTTTTGATGGCATTATCCCAGCACTGCAAGCCAAAACCGTAGATGCAGCCATTAGTTCCATCACGATTACAGAAGAGAGGGCGAAGACGATTTCCTTTTCTCGTCCTTATTTTAAAGCTGGGTTGGCGATCGCCATTCGCGCCGACAATCAAAATATTACTGGCTTTGACAGTCTCAAAAATAAAAAACTCGCCGTACAAATTGGCACAACTGGCGCAGCAAAAGCTAAAAGTATTCCCGGCGTACAAATTCGCAGTTTTGATTCCGCGCCTCTAGCTTTACAAGAATTACTCAATGGTAATGTCGATGCGGTAATTAACGATGCGCCTGTAACTTTATATGCTATCAATACAGGCAATCTCAAGGGAATTAAAGTTGTACAAAAATTGCTGACAGAAGAGTTTTATGGAATTGCGACAGCTAAAAATTCGGCTTATTTGGCATTAATCAATGAAGGGTTGGAGAACGTTTTAAAAAATGGCACTTATTCGCAAATTTACCAAAAATGGTTTAAAGCCGAACCGCCATCATCATTACCAGTTACATCACCATTTGAGAATCAAACTAGCGCAGGTGTTCCCGGAATATTTACATCAATTAATGTAATTTTACAGGCTGTTCCGACTTTATTACAGGGAGCTTTAGTAACGTTGCAATTGACGATACTTTCTGTAGTATTTGGTTTAATTGGCGGTTCTTTGATTGGAATCATCCGCCTTTCTCATATTGCACCTTTGCGTTGGATAGCGAGGGCTTATGTAGATTTTTTCCGGGGAACGCCTTTGCTAGTGCAAATTTTTATGATTTACTTTGGATTACCCGCAATTTTGCAACAACTCGGTTCGACATTTACTTTCGATCGCTTAGTTGCTGGAGTTATTGCTTTAAGCTTGAATAGCGCCGCTTATATTGCAGAAGTTGTCCGTGCTGGGATTCAATCTATTGAAGTAGGACAAAGTGAAGCAGCGCGATCGCTAGGTTTGAGTTCCGTGCAAACCATGAGGTTTGTGATTTTTCCCCAAGCATTCCGGCGGATGATTCCACCTTTGGGTAATGAGTTTATCAGTTTGTTGAAAGATACAAGTTTAGTTGCAGTAATTGGTTTTGAAGAATTGTTCCGCAAAGGACAGCTAATTGTTGCTGATAACTATCGCGCCTTTGAAATTTACGCAGGTGTAGCAGTAGTTTATTTATGTTTGACGTTACTTTCTTCCCAAGCATTTAGCCTATTGGAAGCTTGGATGAATCCCGTAAAACGCCAGAGTAAATAGGATGATTAATAATTTTTTGTAGGTGTATTATGCCGTAAGCTAACCCAGCTGAAGAAAGTAAATATTAACATCACAATTTCTATTTTAATTGATTGAGTTGTCTTTTGTATATCATTTTTGTAGTAATAACTCGAAGAATGTTTCTTTATCAATGCCAATATCTTGAATCATTCCCATCAAAGTACCTTATTTGATGTCTTTACCAGAATGAATTGGAACAACAACTCTACTCCCATGAATATTCTTATAAATGGCATGACTACCCTTTTGACGATCTAGATAAAAACCTAATTTTTCAATAATTTTAATAAAGTCTTTAGCTTTGACACTAGGAAAAGTACTCATATTAAAATACTTAATGGCTTGACAATTAAATCTTCTTTAGGAATAGGTTCATTATCAGCCATTAAACTTTCAAGATATAGTTCAATAGCTTCTGTAATATTGTCAATAGCTTCTTCAAAAGTATCGCCTTGAGAATGACAGCCTTTGAGAACAGGACAAAAAGCATGGTAACCACCATCTTGTTCTTTTTCTAGAAGAACCGTATAGTTATAAGCTTTTTTACTGTTATTTGTCATATAGTTTCACCTTTTTTGCAAGCTAATAATTTTTAGTTTAGACCTAATTCATAATGATAGATTCGATTTTGAAAAGATAGCGATCGCCATTTTGTATTGATAAATAATCTTAGCGATCGCAATTGAGGGCTATGAATTATATCTTATTTGCCCTGAAAATTAAGCGATCGTGCAAATTTACTTTACCTTTTGCTACCAACCTAATAGAAAAAGTTATCTATTATCCATCAGCTAACTCTACTGTTATCATGGGTTTGTAATCATTAAGAAATGTAAATGGTAGCTATAAATACAAATCGATTTATCTTGATGATTGCGTATTTACTATTTGAGGGCTGAATATACCGCTGTAGCCATGATGTAATTAAAACCTCGTAAATATGTTTGAACTATTCAATGCAAACCGAGTTTGTGCAGCATTGTCATGGTTCATTTTGCCACGTCAAAAATTGAAAACTTTTCATTGGAGGAGAAGCAAATGAGAAATTTGAAAGCAATCATAGACAAATGCTCATTTACTACTGAAATACCAGCATCATTTGTGGTATTTCTTGTCGCCCTCCCTCTTTGTATGGGTATTGCGATCGCTTCGGGACTTCCGCCATCCCGCGGCATAATTACGGGAATAGTTGGCGGAATTATTGTTGGTGCGGTTTCTGGTTCTCCAATGCTTGTTAGCGGCCCGGCTGCTGGACTAGCGGTGGTTGTCGCAGAAGTAGTCCAACAATATGGCATCGAAATGGTTGGGCCAATTCTGCTGTTAGCGGGTTTAATCCAATTACTCGCAGGTATCTTTAAACTCGGCCAGTTGTTTCGCGCCATGTCACCGGCTGTCATATATGGAATGCTTGCAGGTATTGGCGTATTAATTTTCGCTTCCCAATTTCATGTCATGCTAGACGACAAACCGCGCATACATGGGATTGAGAATTTACTATCTATTCCCAACACTATTTATAAAGCTTTGTTTCCTATAGATGGTAGTGTTCATCACCTTGCAGCACTCATAGGTGTAACAACTATTATCAGCCTTCTGCTGTGGGACAAATTTAAACCCAGGAGTTTGAAATTGATACCTGGCGCGCTTGTCGGGGTTGTAATTGGCACTGCGATCGCAACATTCTATCGATTCCCGATTCAGTATGTTGACGTACCTGCAAATCTGTTACAAGCAATTCAATTACCAACACCAGTCAGCTTACCACGCTTAATTCAAGCACCAGTTTTGATTGATGCGATCGTCATTGCATTCATCGCTAGTACAGAAAGTTTGCTTTCAGCCGTAGCAGTAGATAGACTGCATACTGGCCCAAGAACCAATTTCGATCGCGAATTAACAGCCCAAGGAATTGGCAACATTATCTGTGGGTTCTTGGGTGCTTTGCCCATGACAGGAGTAATAGCCCGCAGTTCTGTAAACGTAGAAGCCGGTGCTAAGACTAGATTATCGACCATACTTCACGGTGTATGGCTGTTAATATTAGTAATTGCAGCCCCAACGTTGCTTAAAATAATTCCCATTTCTAGTTTGGCAGCAATCCTAGTTGTTACTGGATACAAACTAATCGAGGTAGAACACATTCGCCAATTAAAGAAGTATGGACGTTTTCCTTTGGTAATATTTTCCGCTACTTTAATAGGGATTGTTGTTACTGACTTAATCACAGGTGTTTTAATTGGCATTCTATTAACAGGAATGTTATTAATTCACAAAATGTCGGTGTTGAATATCCAAATTATTAAGCACGACAACGACAGGCGGATAGACATTTATTTACAAGGCGCGGCAACATTTGTGAGGCTACCAAAGTTGGCGAACAATTTAGAACTTGTGCCTCCAGGAAGAGAACTGCACGTTTATTTACACGACTTGGCTTACATAGATCACTCTTGTTTAGACCTACTATCGATGTGGGCAAAACAACAGCAAAAAATGGGAAGCACGTTAACTATGCAATGGGATAGGCTGGTAGAACGTAACCGCAAACCATTTACTTTGTAGGACTGAAACTAGATTTTTTCTCACGCAGAGGCGCAGAGGCGCAGAGAAGAGAACACAAAGAAAGGGTTTTGTAAGAGGTCTTATGTAATCAACCAGGAGTTAATATAGGTTTTATGGCGTTGCTGAATATGAAATTCAAAAATCCACTCTTACTCTCTGCGACTCTGCGCCTCTGCGTGATTTAAATTCATATTCTGAATCCGCAACGCCTTGGATTGAATTGCACCTGAATTAATCAAAAATATATGACAATTCTCAACGCTCGTAATTTATCCTTAGAAGAAGTTCATCGTTTGTTTGGCTTTCAAAGACAGTACAATGACTCCTTTTCTAACTACTTATCTCTAGAACCTCTCACAGAAGCAGAACAGCAGGAACTCCAACAAATTAAGCAAGACTTTGATAGATACCTAACAATAGGCAAAGTTTCTGAAGGTCAGGTAAAGTTTCTTGCAGTTGCACCTTTATTAAGATTAGCTGGTTTTTATCGCTATCCTATCGAGATTCTTTTGGAGGAGAATATTGCTGATATTGAAGTTGAAGACGAAGATATTAAAATTAAAGCAAGATTTGATATTTTAGCTGTGAATAAAGCTAAATATACAAAACTTCAAAGATATTTTTGGGTATTGTTAATTGAATCTAAAAATAGCCAAATTGATATATCAACAGGTTTACCTCAGTTACTCACCTACGCTTATAAAAATTTAGAGAATCAAAAATCAGTTTGGGGATTAACCACTAATGGTAGAAGTTATCAGTTTGTCTATATCGAACAAGGAAATCCCCCTATTTATTATCTGTTGCCAGAATTAAATTTAATGGAAAGAGAGCGATCGAGTCATTTGCTACAAGTTTTAAAAGCAATTTGTCAACTTTAAAAGCAAGTATTAAGGTAAGAATTTATGAGTCAAGCCATACCTAAACTAGTAACCTTTGAAGATTTTGCAGCGTGGCGACCCGAAGGCGGAAGATACGAATTATATGATGGTGTAATTGTTGAAATGCCCCAACCAACCGGAGACCATGAAGATATTGTTGGTTTTATAGCTAGAAAAGTAACAGTAGAATTTGATCGGTTAAATTTACCTTATATGATTCCTAAAACTGCGCTGATAAAACCTGCAAATTCGGTATCTGCTTACTCGCCAGATGTGTTGATATTAAATCGTCTAAATTTAGTGAATGAGCCGTTATGGAAAAAAGAATCAACCGTATGTTATGCTGCATCAATTCCGTTGGTAGTTGAGGTAGTTAGTACTAATTGGGATGATGACTACTACACAAAACAAGGTAAATATGAGGTTATTGGAATTCCTGAATACTGGGTTGTAGATTATCTCGGTTTAGGCGCTAAAAAGTTCACTGGTAATCCCAAACAGCCTACTATATCTATTTATGAATTAATCGATGGTGAATACCAAGTTACTCAATTTAGAGGTACGGATACTATCATCTCGCCTACTTTCCCAGAATTGAATTTAACCGCCGAACAGATTTTTCAAGCTGGAGGTTTTCCCGGTAGTTAAGGTGATTTCCGATGAAAAAAATACCTATGTTGACGAGTTTCGACTTCGCTCAACTCTCGACCACTGTGTTGGTTGAGCGAAGCCGAAACCAACGGCTATGGTAATTTTATTACTAAAATTCACTTAGCAAATTGCTTCATTCCGCTTCGCTCCATTCGCAATGACGTTGTGTAATTAATTCTGTCCGACTACTTCTCAAAGATTCATTCACGAAGCTCAGATATTCAGCGACGAACCTCAGATATTCAGCGACGAAGCTCTGAGGTTCATTGACGAGTATCAAAGACTCGTCGGCGAGTATCAAAGACTCATTCACGAGTATCAAAGACTCGTCGGCGAGTATCAAAGACTCGTCGGCGAGTATCAAAGACTCATTCACGAGTATAAAAGACTCGTCGGCGAGTATCAAAGACTCGTCGGCGAGTATCAAAGACTCGTCGGCGAGTATTAAAGACTCATTCACGAGTATCTATTAAATATTCATGCAGTTTTTAGCGATTTTCGTCTAACTCCTGATAGAATCTGAGAGACTTGTAGTATGATTATGCACAACCGTATATTCACTACTTTATTTTTAACTCTATCTTTAGCGACCACACCCCAGCTTGTAGTTGCTCAAAACAATATTGAACAGCTATTTCAACAAGGCAAGGCTGCCCAAGAAGCGGGTAAATACTCAGAATCAGAGGCAACATATCGCCGGATTATTCAAATTGAACCAAATAATGCCACTGCTTACTATAAGTTGTGTGATGTTTTGGATGACCAGAACAAACTTGATGAAGCAATAACAGCTTGTGAAAAATCTATTCGACTTAACTCACAAGATGCCAAAACTCACAATCTTCTTGGCTACATTTTTAAAAGACAGAAGAAATTAGATGCCACTGCTTACTACAATCTCGGCATTGCCCTCAGTTACCAGAAGAAATTAGATAAAGCAGTTGCCGCCTACGAAAAAGCAATTCAACTCAATCCCAACTATGCCGATGCTTACAACAATCTCGGCATTGCCCTCAGTTACCAGAAGAAATTAGATAAAGCAGTTGCCGCCTACGAAAAAGCAATTCAACTCAATCCCAACTATGCCGATGCTTACAACAATCTCGGCATTGCCCTCAGTTACCAGAAGAAATTAGATAAAGCAGTTACCGCCTACCAAAAAGCAATTCAACTCAACCCCAACGATGCCACTGCTTACAACAATCTCGGCATTGCCCTCAGTGACCAGAAGAAATTAGATAAAGCAGTTGCCGCCTACGAAAAAGCAATTCAACTCAACCCCAACGATGCCACTGCTTACAACAATCTCGGCATTGCCCTCAGTTACCAGAAGAAATTAGATAAAGCAGTTGCCGCCTACCAAAAAGCAATTCAACTCAACCCCAACTATGCCGGTGCTTACAACAATCTCGGCATTGCCCTCAGACAGCAGAAGAAATTATATGCTGCTGTTGCCGCCTACGAAAAAGCCCTAACATTACCAGAAGACAATTCTGGAACCCCAGCCAGCGCTCATACTCTCGCAAATAATAGCTTAGGTGTAGCATTCCAAGAGCAAGGGAAACTAGAAGAAGCGATTGAACACTTTGACAAAGCAGAAGAAATTGACCCCAATTTTGTCTATGCCAGTAACAATAATATAGAAGCAAGGCGGTTATGGAAGACGAAAGACGATACCCAAGCTAAGGGCATAGTCGATGACCGAGATTTGTTGCCTAAAAACGATCCAACTGTACCCATTAAGCGTTCTGTGGTACGCATCAGTGCGGAGTTTTTTAGCCGGGAACGCCAAGGAATAGAGATTGGCACTGGTATAGTCATTAAACGAGAAGATAACCGGACATTGATTCTCACTAATCGTCATGTGATTTTTGATGGCTACGAACAGGGTAAAAATATTCAAGTGGAATTTTTCAGTTCGCCACCGCCAAACCAAGTGCGAATGCGGCGAGATGCCAAGCTGTTGAAAATGACTTCTGTTGACGAACAACTCGATTTAGCTGTTTTGGAAGTTAGCGGTAATCTACCAGAAGATATTCAGCCTTTATCCATCTCGTCAAATAAAATTACCTCGAAAATGCCCGTTAGGATTATCGGTCATTCTGCTCAAAGAGGTGAAGATAAATCTTGGTCTATGGAATCAGGGCAAATCAGCTATGTAAATCAGCGATTAGAAATATCTCAAGCTGCACTCAAACCCGGTTATTCTGGCAGTCCTGTGCTGGATTCAGAAAATCGATTTTTAGGCATTGTCTTTGCGCGAAAAAAAGATGAAGGTCGAGATTTCGCTTTTCCTATGGCTGAGATTGAAAAACAATTGTCTATTTGGAATATTAAATGGACGCGATGAATTAGAATCAGACGCGATGAATCGCGTCTCTACAAGAGTTGTTTAATTTGAATAAATTATGAATTATAAAATTATTGTTGCCAGTCTATTAATCTTCAGCTTCAGCCATCTTCCTGCTGCTGCTTCTTGCCCAGAAGGAAATCCCCAATCTACTGATTATATTCGCCGCCAACCACCCAACCGCTGCGAAGGTCTGATAGAAAACTTAAGCGCGAATACGTTGAACCTAATTTCTATTGCTACTCGCAACCTTAGCAGTTTTAGTAAAACTCTCACGCTACAAGTTCCGCAAATCAATGGCGGACAAAACCCTGAAGTAATAGTGAAATCTTTAGATGATTTGTTATTGTCTAAAAATGGTTCGCGTTTCAGCTTTAGCTGGGATACTTACGTTCTCAGGCAAGCCAAAATACCAGCAAATAAACTCCGCGCTGTGGCATCCTATAACCTTGGTTCCCAACCTGTCTATGTTCCAGTCATTCTCGGACAAAGTTCTGGTAAGTATGAATTTGCTTTTTATTCTGAGAGTCGAGTAAAGTTTATTAGCTTTAAAATCCTTTCTCCAAGTAAAGAAACGATATACGAGACTAAGCAGCCTAACCCGAAAAAAGGTGAAACTATTTTTACCTGGGATGGACGCAACGCCGCAGCAGGACGCTATCAACTGCGCTACGTTGCTAATATTGAACGCAGAAATGAACCTAGCGATCGCATCTCACGACAAATTGTATTTGAACATAACCCAAATTGGTTAAAATAACATGGCATCCCGGCAAAAAGCCAAACAAAAATTTCCCGACTTCATCAAGATTCGCCAATGGTTGAATTTTATGAAAAGATATCTAATTGCTGGGTTTTTAGCCATAATTTCAGCACTAAAACGCTTGCTACGAATTAGTGCAAAGCATCAAAATTTATTTTTGGTGCTGCTGTTAATTTTATTTTTTACTTTCCTCACCTTTGCCGCTATTGTACCCGGCACACATACATTTGAAGGTAATATTACTGCTGAAAAAATGAGTTTTATTTATAAGGGAGAAGAAAACAAACTTCTTCTGCAAAATATTCGCTGCATCAAAGAATTAGAAAATGAAGGTAGACAAACTCTGACTTTTACAGGAACTTTTCAAACGCCAGAATTTAGTAAGTTAAATTCTTTAAAAATCCGGCTTAAAGACCGTGAGAGTAGATGGATTATTACTCCTGTTAATTCTCAAGACACGAGTGAAATCAGTCTTGAAGAACTACGACTACAACCAAATACAAAAGTAACTGGACTTAGTTATGATTTTTATCGCAATCAACTGGCTTTTTCTCTGCAACCAAACTCTAATTTAAACCCAAAAATCAAAAATACAATAGATTTATATTTAGGTCAACAGCCAATCAAAGTTGTAGTAGAAGGTTATGAATTACCAGGTTTAAAATTACCAAAGCAATTCGATAAGGAAACACCATTAGAATTTATTTTAACTCCAAATAATAAAATTAATTTAAATTTAACGGAAGATGCCAGTCTTTATATTACTGTCTCTAAATCTCCTAAATATGAATCAGAACAATGGTTTAGAGGAAAGATAAAAGCTGAAAATCTGCAATTTTAAGATGTAGATATAACTGGTAAAGATGTCAGAGACGATTTAAAAGTTTCTACTATTGTGGAAGGCAAAATCCGCATGGCAGAACAGGAGAGGGAGATTAAAGAAAATCAGTTTCTTATGGGAGAAGATGCTAAGGCTTCTCTAAATATTCAAGAAATACGGCATCTAGGAATTGTGCCGCAAAAGGGAATAGAAGCCCGGTTTTCTGGGAAAACGAAGGAGATTCAAATTGGTTTAGATCCTGATTTTCCGGTTTCGAGAATCAGCGGTAGTTGGTTAGATGGTGTTTTACCTCGTGATGCGATTATTGCGCTGTTCTCTTTTGGGGCTGCTACGGTTGCTAATCTTTTATCTTGGTTGTTTAGTAATGGTTCTAATTCAGGAACAAAACCGTAGTAATGATTTATTCACGCAGAGACGCAGAGGCGCAGAGAGGAAGACGGAGTTTTTATGATACTGTGCCAATACTCCGATCGCCATTTATCTCAATAACTAAATCAACCACTGTTGCATCTTTTACTAACGGCTTGATGAATAATTCAGGGTGAAGCGATCGCCAAAAATAATTGACAAATTGCTCTATCTCTGCATCGCTCATTCCCGATTTACCCGCAGCAATCATCTGGTGTTCCGCCTGTTTGCGCCACTCCAAAGAACAGCGATAATCAGTGGGATACAACACAATTAAACTGTCTAATCGCTCCCACAGTGGTAGATAATCGTGGAGGCGAAGATTCATATCGCGGGCAAATGCTTTATCTTCGTCTGTGAGAATTGGCGACGGTGCAGTATCAAATAAATCTGGGTTGATTGGTCGCGCACCCACAAACCAACCTTCAAATAGTACTATATCTATATTTGTAGCGATTTCTGGATTAGTGCGATCGCCAGCACCCCCATACGCAGATTTATCAAACCGAGGAATCATAACTGGGCTTTGGAACTCGCGGATTTTATCTAGTATATTTAAACCCAAATCTACATCGTGGGTTCCTGGGGGGCCGCGCCAAATCAAGCGGGGATCTTGCTGTGTTAAGAATAAGCGATCGCTGTAAGTTTTATATAAGTCATCCAAAGACAAACTCACAGTTCGGTATCCCAACTGATTGAGAATCAAGCCCAGAACTTTGCACATGGTGGTTTTCCCAGTGCCTTGTCCTCCCAAAATGCCCTGAATCAAAGGCCGTCCCAACTCTTGACGCTGCGATGCGAGTTTGATTCCCAAAGGCAACCACAAGTCCCACAAAACTTGTAACATTTCCTTGGGTTCTCTTTGCAGGGTAGTTTGGCAGAACTCGTTAAAAGCTGGCAACACAGATTTTAGTAAATGCGATCGCTTTTCCATCGCCTCATCCACATTTTCGGGCGTAATTCCAAAAGCCTTTGCCCTCAACCCATCTGCCAACACCGCCTCTCTTGCTTTTTGTAGCCAGCTTTCACTGACTTCTGAAACCAAAATTTCACCCACCCAAAAACTCATAATTTCTCCCCCTGCCTCCCCTGCTCCCTGCCCCTCTGCCCCCCTGCCTCTCTTCACGATCCCAACTTAAAGGCCTCAAGAAACAAGCTGTAGGTAAAGCCAACTTTCAGGAGATTTAATGAGTCTACCAAGAGCGATCGCCTAGTGAAAAAAGGCTGGCGGTAAAATATTCTGCTAGTAATTTCCGTCAATACTACTAAAAAACCAGCTACCACAATATCTAATTCTGCCCTTTGCCCTGCTGTGGTGGAAGCTGCGTTTCCCAGAAAAAAACCGAACAAAAAACTAATTATCAGCAACGACATTCGCCGCCAAGGATTTAGAAACCATTGCCCCAACTGTCTAGCAATGGCATCGAACAAGTTATTAAGACGTGTGTTTTGCATTAAAGGGACTTTTGGCAAAAAGTCAACATCCCTTGAAATATATCAATATTTAAATCAAATAAATTGGTTTTAACATCAGCTTATTTGTTAAAATTATAGGTATCCGCTGGCCTTTCAGTGTCTATTGAAATTTTTCGTAAATTTTATCATCTTGAGGGAAGTACATAGCTTCTTAAAGGGCTACATTTCCACATTCAAGATCGAATATACTACCTAGATTTATCTCAGGTTTGGCAATGAACGCTTTGTTGAGACCGCTAGCGGTTTCACAAAATTTCTATTGTTTCATTCAAATCAATTTCCTGATTAAGTATCTAATTTTAATTTTTTATGGAAGCTTACGGACAAAAACTAAGTAGTCGGTCTCTACACCCCTTGTTATTCAAACACCAAAGGAATTTTTTCTTTGAAATGTTTGTCACTTGAAATGATATTTATCATACATTCCTCACTATAATTTGAGGAAAATTTATATAAAGCTACTTAGTGCGATCGCCTTTTATGATAAAGGGCTACTATTTGGTTAAGCCTAGACAAAATATTTATTTCTAATAACTATTAATCAATATGAAATCTTCTGTGTATCGTAACCTCAGTGTTACAGCTTGTTGCTTGGGACTGCTTGTTGCTTTGGTAGGATGCTTGGGAGTCAGCGTATCCTTTGAGTCCACGAACCCAGATACATCTTCGGAAGTACCACCTAATACTTCCGAGTGGGGCACAGCTTCATCTACAGCGATTTCACCAGAAAAGAATATCTTACCTAATAACCTACCGACTGTAGCAACGAACCCAAGCGATCGAGTGCAAAATAGCACTAAAGAAAATACTTATCCTGTCTTGGCAAACCGCGATAAATCAGCTACCAAAGCCAAGGATCGGGGAACTTTGCGGATGAGCAATCAAACCGATCAGCCCGTGCGACTAGCCTTACTGGCGCGAGAGTCTGTAGCAAAAGGCTCTGGTGCTAAAGAGGTTAAATACGATGTCCCGGCACATTGGGATTTTGCTCCTCAAGAAGGTGGCGACAAGGGACTGGTTTTATCTCTACCTCAGAATAATTTGAAGGTAGAAAAGGGAGATATTTTAGTTGCCTTTGCACAAGATGGCTCCCGCCGTTACTGGGGCCCCTATGTTGTTGGAGAAACTCAACTACCCAAGTGGAATTCCCAAACCAAAGAATGGCAACTAGTACTGAGTCAATAATTGAGTGCTGAGTTAGGAGTTAGGAGTTAGAAGTTGTTCTCTCCCCACCTCCACCTCATCTCCCTATCTCCCCATCCCCCCATCCCCCCATCCCCCAAACTTCCCCTTAACCACGTATAATTAATCTTGCTCAATTACTTATTCAGCACTTGTTTTTTTCAACAAGAACAAAATATAAATAACCAACGACTATTGATTAGTAATTGTTGACTATTGACTAATGAAAATGAAATTGAGTGTTAAGAACACTGTCGATCAGTGGTTCAACAAAATGGGAAAAAATTCAACGCTTGGGATAACCGCGTCGATTTTGTGGTTGATGATGATTGGCTGGATAGCTTTTGGGTGGAATTTGGGCAATATTGGCTTGATTGATGAGACAGAGCCACTGTTTGCAGAAGCTTCCCGCCAGATGTTCATTACAGGTGATTGGATTACCCCATTTTTTAATGGTGACACTCGTTTCGATAAACCTGCTTTAATTTACTGGTGTCAAGCGATCGCCTATGCAATTATTGGAGTGAATGAATGGGCTGTAAGGCTTCCTTCTGCGATCGCTGCATTTGGCTTAATTTGTTTAGCTTTTTACACTGTGCAGTGGTATTTGGCTAAACAAGACGAATTCGAGCAAGTTTCACGTCCTACTCGCCGCTATTTAATATCGTTTTTGGCAGCAGCCCTGATGGCCTTCAATGGCGAAACCATAATTTGGGCGAGAACTGGCGTCTCTGATATGTTGCTTACCGGCTGCATGGCATCAGCTTTATTATGTTTCTTCTTGGGGTACGCGAAGGGAGGGACTAGGGAGATAGGGAGATGGGGAGATGGGGAGACAAGGGAGATAACCAATGCCCAATACCCAATCACCAGTCACCAATCTCCAATCCCCAATAACTGGTACTTAGCTAGCTATGTGTTAATTGCTGGTGGAATTTTAACTAAAGGCCCTGTGGGAATCGTCCTACCAGCGCTAATTATTATTGCCTTTTTGCTTTATGTGGGCAAGCTGCGAGAGGTATTTCGGGAAATGCGCCTGTTATTCGGCATACTGTTAATTCTTGGGTTATCAGTACCTTGGTATGCCTTAGTGATTTGGCGTAATGGCTGGAATTATATTAATGCCTTTTTTGGTTATCACAATATAGAACGCTTTACAGAAGTAGTTAATGGTCACTCAGCACCTTGGTATTTTTACTTTTTAATAGTGTTGCTGGGCTTTGCACCATATTCAGTGTATTTACCTATAGCACTATTCAGACTGAAATTTTGGCAGCGATCGCACTGGCTCTCTCAACAACGTTTTCAGCAATTGAGTTTATTTGCCGGGTTCTGGTTTGTTGGCATCTTTGGCTTTTTTAGCATTGCTGTCACCAAACTCCCTAGCTACGTATTACCTCTAATGCCAGCAGCAGCCATCCTAGTAGCGCTATTGTGGAGCGACTTTTTTGTAAATACGCAAAAATCAGAAACGGAGACAATGGGACACGCAGAGCCGGAGAAATTACTCCCCGCATCAGAGCGTCCCTACGTTAGAGCGTCTTCTTCCGTCCCCGCGTCCTTCCTGCTCTGGAGTGGCTGGGTGAATGTAGCGTTTTTATCAGTTCTGGCAACCGCACTGTTTAACATTACCAATATATTAGGTAGCGATCCAGCCATAACCAACTTCCACGAACTAATTAAACAATCTGGTTTACCAGTTATTGGCGGCGGAATTTGGCTCGTTTGTGCTGTTTTGGTTGCGGGATTACTACTGAAGCGTCGCTGGAATTCTATAATCAGTGTAAATGTACTAGGATTTGTAGCATTTTTAATTTTTGTCTTGACGCCTGCTTCATTTTTTATCGATCGCGAACGTCAATTACCCTTAAGAGAGTTGTCTGCAACTATACAGGAAGTCAGACAACCAAATGAAGAATTGGTCATGCTTGGGTTTAAAAAGCCGAGCGTAGTATTTTATAGTCAAACTCACGTAAATTATTTCAGATTTCCCCAAGAAGCTTTAGAACATCTTCAAAACCAGACAGCCAAGGGTCTAAAACCACCTTCGTTACTGCTGTTGGCCGAACAGAAAAAATTTCTGCAAATGGACTTACAACCAGATGACTACAAAAATTTATCCACCAAGGGTGCTTACAATTTAATTCGCATTCCTTTCTTGAAAAAGAAAAACGAAAAATTAGACATATCGTAAAACTGTCATTAGTCCTTTGTCCTTAGTCATTTGTTCTTTGCTGATGACCAATGACCAATGACCAATGACCAATGACCCGATCAACATTTTTCATTTTGACTGTTGATAGCTAAAGTTTGATTAATTTGGCTTAACAAATCTTCCATTGAGATCGATCGCGGTAATATCCGAGTAGCGATCGTACTGACAATAGTTTCTACTGATTCCAATCCATTCTTCTTTTGTCGATCGATTTTATTGTCAGCAGCCCCAGGCAAAGAAACACTTTCTGAGCGATTCAATGGTTGGTTGAGTACTAGAATTGGAGGTAGCTCTAAAGGCGAATCTCCCAATGTTTTCAATGCTTTGAGTACATCTTTATGGATAGCTGATTCTCCTAAGCAAATTAATAACAAATCAACGCTTTGATGGCGAATTTGTTGTAAAACTTCCGCCCAACACGGACTCATCGCCGCTTTGAAGCCTGCTGTTTGTAGGTATTGAATTAAAGCTTGGAACCACTCAGACCCCCGTTCCGGTGTTTCACTAGCGATGGAGGAGTTCCTTTGTGTACGATAACCTTTAGCTTGCTTGCGTCTTACCTGTGGCAAGTCACGCAACATAGCCAAATCCACTACTAAAATGTTGGGAGGGCAGCAAATACCAGAAGCAATTTGCAGTACTGATACTAAGGCATCTGTTTTCTCGGTGGGAGTGCTGCTGTCTTTTCCTAATGGTGTTAAGTAAGGAAATACAGATAATCCTGGTATTTGTGAAGCTTTTAGGGTAGTTGCGACATCGCAAGTAACCAACGGTATGGCCGCCAAACGTGGGTGTTGAATTAGTTTTTGCAAATAATTTTGTGCAGTACTAGTTTCGACATCGAGCAAAATGACATCAAATTGCCACACCCGCGCCAAGAGTTCTGCTTGATCTAAATCATCAACTTCAATCACCCGATGTTCTCGCAGTAAGGAGTGGGGATTGACCGATTCAAACTCAGGATTCACCAACCTGAGAATTCGCAGTGGCGTATTGGTTGGGATGGCGTTATTGTCTGACCCTAACGGCAAAGCGGCTTGCGAAGTACATAATTTTTCTAGGAGTGGAGTCAAGACCTGATATTCTACTGGCAAGCTTAAAAAGCCATCGGCTCGGTTGGCAAATGCTTGTTCTTTTTCTGCTGCCGTTGCCGTCAGAATTACGGTTATATGACGAGTTGCAGTGTCAGATTTCAGTAAGGTCAGCACATCCCAGCCTGAGAGCAAGGGTAGCAAGGGATTGAGAAATATCGCTATTGGTTGCAATCGCCGAGCTTTTTCTACTGCTTCTGTCCCCGATCGCGCAATCACTACGCGATATCCTAAACTTTTGAGTTGTTCGGTCAAATCTTCAATATATCGGGCTACTGCTTCCACAACTAAGACCAACCGTTGGGAACTAGCAGCATGATATTGTGGGGACGTAGCGATATGCTGGCGAGCTGCTGTAAGAATTTCTGGAGTCTGTTGGTCTAGTTTTTCTGTGTCTTCTGTGGTTTCCAGATCTGGCTCTGAAAAACCTGCCTTGGGCGGACTCGGCGGTAGCAGCAGTGTGAACTGGCTACCTTTACCTTCACGAGATAAAAAGCTGACATCTCCTCCGTGGAGACGAGCCAAGGCACGAGTTAATACCAACCCCAAACCTGTGCCTTCAAACTGGCGGGTGAGGGGATTTTCTAGTTGTTGGAATTTTTGAAATATTAAATGTTGCTGGTGTTCGGGAATACCAATGCCTGTATCCCAAACTGTAAAAGCAATCCATCCTTCCCAACGACTCACCCGCAGCCCAATTTCTCCTGAGACTTCAGTGAATTTAAAAGCGTTGGAAAGTAGATGAATTAGCATTTGGCGGAGGCGTAATTCATCGGCAACAATTTGGTCTAGTCCTGGTTCAATGGAAAGGCTGAATTGGGGAGCAGATGAACGGGCATTTGGACTTGCAGGTGTAACTGTGGCTTTGCTGTTTTGAGTGTGAATGGCTTTGGCTTCGGATAAAGCGCGATCGCACACTGCCCGAATTTTGACTGGGGCTGGTGTGAGTTCCATTTGTCCCGTCTCCATCCTGGTCAAATCTAAAATGTCATTGACCACACTCATCAGATGGCGCCCGCTTTGATGAATCAGCCCTGCATAACGCGCTTGGCGTTCGTTGAGTTCTCCCAACTGCCGATCTACTAGCAATCTGGATAATCCCAAAACAGCAGTTAGGGGAGTTTTCAGTTCGTGACTAATACAAGCTAAAAACTCATCTTTCAAGCGATTTAGTTGAATTAAATCGGCATTTTTAGCTGCGAGTTCTTTGCAAAGCTGCTGCTGTTCGGTGACATCAGTCGCTAAAACTAACCACAAATCAGTGTTGAGTGCCATTTCAGATTCAGCACTCATAACCTTCAACTCTGGACTATCTAATGGAATTTTGGCAAATTGCCAGATTCGTTCCTGGCCGTTTTGCACTTCAACAACGCAGGTACAAGTACCTAGTTGGCTATCCAAAAAGCAGCGACTCGATGTCGTTTCTGTGATTGTCTCTTGTTCCCTGAGGTTGTTAAGAGTAGGCAAGCATGATTGGGGCATTGGTTCGCTTTTGCTCGACACCCGTGGCGTTGATTGTTCTTCGCCACCATTGGGATGAACCTTGATCCCTCGTTGCTTGATGTATTCTGGTTTCTTGACTTGGACGGGGGTTAGTATTGCCTCTACCTGTTGTCTGACTCCTTCTGGATCTTTTAAAACTCCTAATTGCTGCCACCAAGCTGGATTTTTGGCTACTACCTCGCCAGTACCCGTTTCCAACATCAAAGGCCAAGGCAATGTTTCCAACAACTTCACCAGTGGTTTTCGTGCCAATGGCTGGGGTTGATTTGGCATCTGGGCTGGGGAATGAGCCGGCAGTGCATCATATTTATGGAGATGTTGGCCATAACTGAGTGAACCAGCCATTTTTTCTTTAGCGAGCGATCGCAACAGCCGTGGCGTATCCACCAGTCCCAAATATTTGCCATCACTATCAACCAACGCCCAATCCAAATTCTGCTCTTTTTGGGCTTGTTGTTGGCACAAACGCCAACTCAATTGCTCAACACGCTCAGAAACTGGTATTGTCTGTATTGGGTCAATGAGAGCTTGCCCCCAAATGGAAATTGATTGCTGTAAATTTAAATTTTTATCGTCACTATGGCCTAATAATTGTTGGATTAAACGGACAGAGTACAGCAATCCGATGGGGTATTGCTGTTGATTAACTACTACCAAGCGATCGCACTGCTCTTTCTCAAAAATCTCCAGCACCACCGCCAGAGTAGTTGTTTGGGGGCAGCTAGGTACGATTGCTTGAAAGTTATAAAGCGGGTAATCTAGCATTGACATAAGGCTTTGGGGGTCATTCTTCCTGCGGAAACCTCCGGCATTCCCATCTGCCAACTGCCGATGTTCTTTGCACCTGAAGCCATATCCTCTAAGAAGACTCATATAAGCAATTTTGGTTACGATTTCAACGCCATTAAAACAATAGGACTTGACTCACGGACACTTGCTGGCATCTAACCTTTATAAAGAGAGGCAACCTTTCTTTTTGCCGTTCCTCATTTCTAGCAAATAGCCTAACCAGTGTCTTACTGGTATTTAAACTCCTCATCGAAAGCCACGGCTAAAACAATTATGGCTCCAAAGATTCGCTTTAGAACCTTGAGGAATTATAATGATTTAGAATGCGACATTCCTTTAAGTTCGTTTAAGTATCTTATCAAGGAGAAAAATAAAAAAGTCTATCTATCTGTATACATAGATATGCATATACAAACAAATAATAAATTCCCGATACATACCTCATCTAAGACCTACTCAGTGCTACCACTCAGTCGCTGCACCAGGTTGTTGAGTTGCTAGAACTATCTGTTGATACAGAGCGTTTTTTTGGGGTGGAACCACAAGCTTACTGCACACCCAGCATTACCTTAGAAGCGTTTGCCATACTTAATTAGCCTACGCTTCTTGGTCAAGTCGATCGAGGAGATAGATAGACAATAAATGTTATTACCTATATTGATTTTGCAAAGCAATGTTAATAAATATTTAAATAGTCCAGCTTATTCAACCAAACAAAATGGTGTAATTGCTTGGATACATAACTTTATTTTCGACATGATTGGGCAATTTTGCTATCTACCTGTTGGTATAACTACCTCTGGAACAATAAAATATTCACTAAATTGGTTGCAACGCCATTCCAGCCAAGCAGATAATGATAAGCATTTCTACGTCTTTGCTAGTCACTCGCAAAAAAGACAACAAGTTTTTCAGCAGATGACTGTAGGAGAACGTCAAGAATTATTAAACAATCTCAAATCAGATTACAGTGAAATCCTTATTGATTACTTTACCACAGATAAAACCCTCAAAGAAAAAATTGACAAATTTATCAATACTATATTTTATGCTAATATTCCTGTGCCCCAAATTATCGAAATTCACATGGAAGTAATAGATGAATTTTCCAAACAGCTAAAATTAGAAGGTAGGAGCGATGAAACGTTACTGGATTACCGTCTGACGTTGATAGATATCTTGGCTAACTTGTGCGAAGTGTATAGATCTTCGATTTCTAAATAAATTAAATTTATCGATGTTAAAATCGGCACAATCTCCGGCTGTTAGTTACTCCAAATGCGTGTTTGCATCTTGTATTTTTCTTATGATAATTAGCCTGTAACTCCTATGAATAAAGCCAGAAAGACTTATGTTCTCAAGCTTTATGTAGCAGGGAACACTCCTAATTCAGTACGGGCATTAAAAACACTCAAAAATATTTTAGAACAGGAGTTTGAAGGTGTTTATGCTTTAAAAGTAATTGATGTACTGAAAAGCCCGCAACTAGCCGAAGAAGATAAAATATTGGCGACGCCAACATTATCTAAAATTTTGCCCCCACCGGTTCGCAAAATTATCGGCGATCTTTCAGACAGAGAAAGAGTATTAATTGGATTAGATCTACTTTATGAAGAATTAAGTGAAGAAGATTTTACAGAAGAAAATACTTAATCATAAGCAGGAGCCAGAATTCACCAATTCAGAATCCTCTATCTATAAAGGGATAGAGTTTTAATAAGAAATAACTTTTAAAATTTTTCGATCGCAAGGGGCAAGGTTTTAAACCAATATTCGGACGCTCATGGAGGCGGTTGAGTTGGGCGATCGCCAAGTTATACTCAAATTCTACTAAATTGGTGAATTCTGAGTCCTGAATTCTTCATAAAAAATTGCATTCAAACTGTTTGTTAGTAATAAAAAGAGGGTTTTATACCCATTTGTTATCAACCAATGAGTCAAAACGAGCAAATAGAACCAAAGAAACCGCCGTTAATTGTAGGTGTAGAAAAAATTCGCACGATGATCGAGGGGTTTGACGATATTAGTCATGGAGGATTACCGATTGGTAGGACTACCTTGATTAGCGGCACCTCAGGTACGGGAAAAACTTTATTATCTCTTCAGTTTCTGTATAACGGTATTACTTACTTTGACGAACCAGGAGTATTTGTTACCTTTGAAGAATCCCCCAGTGATATTATTAAAAACGCTCATGTTTTTGGATGGAACTTGCCACGCCTAATAGAAGAAGGCAAATTATTTATTCTCGATGCATCTCCCGATCCTGAAGGTCAAGATATTGTTGGTAACTTTGACCTTTCTGCATTAATTGAACGCTTGCAATATGCCATTCGCAAATATAAAGCAAAACGAGTTTCCATAGACTCAATCACAGCAGTATTTCAGCAGTATGAAGCAATGGGAGTAGTGCGCCGCGAAATTTTTCGTTTGGTAGCACGACTCAAACAACTGAGCGTCACCACTATTATTACCACCGAACGCAGCGAAGAATACGGCCCTGTTGCTTCTTTTGGAGTCGAAGAATTTGTTTCCGATAATGTCGTAATTGTTCGCAACGTTTTAGAAGGAGAACGCCGCCGTCGCACAATTGAAATTCTCAAATTGCGCGGTACAACCCACATGAAAGGCGAATATCCCTTCACAATTACCAACGAAGGAGTCAACATCTTTCCACTGGGTGCAATGCGCTTGACTCAACGTTCTTCTAATGTCAGAGTATCCTCTGGCGTCAAAACCTTAGATCAAATGTGCGGTGGTGGTTTCTTCAAAGATTCAATCATCTTAGCAACGGGAGCTACAGGTACTGGTAAAACCCTATTAGTAAGTAAATTTATTCAAGATGGCTGTCTCAATGGAGAACAGGCGATTTTATTTGCTTATGAAGAATCACGGGCCCAACTATCTCGCAACGCTTCCTCTTGGGGAATTGATTTTGAAGAACTAGAACACCAAGGCTTACTCAAAATAATTTGTACCTATCCCGAATCAACTGGCTTAGAAGACCACTTACAAATTATTAAATCGGAAATCGCGATTTTTAAACCAGCTCGTATAGCAATTGATTCACTTTCAGCACTAGCTAGAGGAGTGAGTAATAATGCATTTCGACAGTTTGTAATTGGTGTTACCGGTTATGCCAAACAAGAAGAAATCACGGGTTTCTTTACTAACACAACCGACCAATTTATGGGATCGCATTCAATAACAGACTCTCATATTTCCACAATTACCGATACAATTTTGATGTTACAGTACGTAGAAATTCGCGGTGAAATGTCGCGGGCAATTAACGTATTTAAAATGAGAGGGTCTTGGCACGATAAGGGCATCCGCGAGTATAATATCACTGCCGGCGGGCCAGAAATTAAAGATTCATTCCGGAACTACGAACGGATTGTTAGTGGTGCTCCTACTCGCGTTAGTATCGATGAAAAGGCGGAACTTTCTCGCATTGTCAAACGTTTTGAAGATAAACAGAGTTCCGAATCCTAAATTTAGTATCGTAGTATATTCATTCCTAAATTTAGTATCGTGCTATATTCTGTGGTGAAGAAAGGTTTTCTGCCGCTAGATTGATTTTCGTGTGAGGGGATGCGGTGAAAGGACAGCAATTATTCCATAGCTTCTTGCCTGGTGTGACAGCAGCGGTCTTAACAACTCAGCCTGCGTGGGCTGATACTGTGAAAGTAAGTGGGGTACAGCTGGCATCTTCTTCAAGTGTTTCGACCTCTACCTATGGTCAAACCTTGGTTGTAGATTTCATGAATACGCAGTTGCCTAAAACAGCAAATGTTAGTATTCCAACCCTATTACCCGATCCTGGTTTTACTAAGTTTAGTGTGAAGCCTTTAAGTAATAAGAGTATTCCAGTTTTTATGGCTGGAAATACTAATGTGTCAATAGAACAAGTAGCTCAAAAAGATAAAGTTAGACTTTTGAATTTAACGCCTACCTCTGGTTCTTCCCAACAGCCAGATATCAAGCGTTCTGCCGAAAGCAATCAAACTAAGAGCAATTCAAGTCCCTATTGGCAAAAATTAAAGAAGATAGTAGTTCCTGACTACACTTCTAAACCCGCGTCTGCCCAAACAGAAATTTTGTCCTTGTCTGCTTCACAGCAGCCAGTGGTTCAAAAGATAAATACTGTTACTCAGTTGCAGACATTTTTACAAACTTCACCCACAGGTGTAGGAGCAGCAAAACTGTTGTCAGCCGAGAGGTGTCCGCAGCAGGAGTTAAGAAAAAGCAAAACTGATTTGGCTCCTTTGCTGGTGACCTCAAACACCTGCCTACAACAAAATTCTGTTGAAAAACGTGTAGCTCAAAGTAATACCACACCTCCCACAGATTCAACGCCGACTCTCACTGTGCCAGGAAGCGTAACTCCTGCACCAGCTGATTCAACGCCGACTCTCACTGTGCCAGGAAGCGTAACTCCTGCACCAGCTGGTTCGACACCAACTCCCACTGTGCCAGGAAGCGTAACTCCTGCACCCTCAGGTGCGGTGGAAATTCCTGAGAAGCTGATTCAAAATGCAAATCCCTTGCAATTTCCTACCAAAACGGAAGAAGTGAGACTCCAGGAAAATCAGCCCATTACCTTGGGGCAGGCTCTAGAATTAGCACGGCGTAACAATCGGGATTTACAAGTGGCGTTATTGGAGCTACAACGCAGTCGATATGCCTTAAAAGAGGCGGAAGCTACTTTATTGCCGACTCTTGGGATTAGTGCGGATCTGACTCGCAGTCAATCTTCTAGTAACCAGCTTCGAGATGAATTAAGCGGGCCAAACAGCTTAAGCTCTACTGATGACCCAAACACAAATTTTTCTGGGCAAGCACAACTTTCCTATGACCTGTATACTTCTGGGTTAAATAAAGCCCGGAGAAACGCAGCTAGGGAACAGGTACGCTTCAATGAGTTGGCTGTAGAAACTCAGTCCGAGGAAATTCGCTTGAATGTGACGACTGACTACTACAATTTACAACAATCGGACGAACAAGTACGTATTGCCCAGTCCGCTGTCCAGAACTCAGAGGCTAGTTTGCGGGATGCAGAAGCTTTAGAGCGAGCTGGTGTTGGTACGCGGTTTGATGTGCTTCGTTCTCAGGTGAATTTAGCAAACGCCCAGCAAGATTTAACTAATGCTAGATCTCAGCAAGCAATTGCTCGTCGTCAGTTGGCTACTCGGATCAGTTTGCCCCAGGCGATAAATATCAGTGCCGCCGACCCCGTACAATTAGCTGGTCTTTGGGATCTGACCTTAGAAGAAAGTATCGTGCGAGCTTTTCAAAACCGCCCAGAACTCCAACAACAGTTGGCACAACGTAATATTAACGAGCAACAGCGTCGGCAAGCCCTTGCAGAACTCGGTCCTCAAGTTAGTTTGGTAGCCAGCTATGACTTGCTAGATCAGTTTGATGATAGCGTTAGTGTTACAGATGGTTATTCATTTGGAGTTCGAGCAACCCTAAATTTGTTTGATGGGGGAGCAGCAAGAGCGAGGGCATCTCAGCAAAGAGTTAATATTGCGATCGCTGAAACTCAATTTGCCGAACAGCGTAACCAAATTCGCTTTCAAGTAGAACAAGCCTTTTCTAACCAGCAATCTAATTTGGAGAATGTTCAAACCGCTAATACCGCTTTAGAACAAGCCAGAGAAGCTCTACGTTTAGCACGTTTGCGATTCCAAGCTGGTGTAGGCACTCAAACTGATGTGATTAACTCTGAAAACGACTTAACAAGAGCTGAAGGTAATCGAGTCACAGCAATCTTAGATTACAACCGTGCTTTAGCTCAACTGCAAAGGTCTGTTACCCTCAGAGGACTACGGTAGTTACCCAAAACTCAACCGCATCCTAGAATTGAGTAGCCTTTCTCATGAAAAGCCCCTAAAAGCCTCATTTTTTCAGTAATTAGACTGGAAAATGAGGCTTTTTGCTAAAAATTATGTATAGGGCATTGGGCATGGGGAGCAGAGGGGGCAGGGGAAAAGGTCAAAGGTTAAAGGGAAAAGGAATAAATTTAATCTTTCCCTTTTTCCCCTTACCCCTTTCCTTTTCCCCGTACCCAATGCCCAATGCCCTATTTTCACGTAAAGTGTCAAAATTGAACTAACATAACTGAGTGTTCGTAGTTTACCGCCGTAGGCATCGCTCGCCTTGTCAAAGACTCATGACTAAAGTAACATCGAAAGAAATTGCACAGTTTCGCTCTCAATTGGCAGACGATCCCAGCGATATGGAAGCGCTGGACTTGATTGAAGACTGTGACGGAGATTTAGAGGATGCAGCGATGACGCTAGCCATCCGCGCAGGACAAGAACCAGAAAGAGCAAATTCCGAATGGTTAGATGCTTTGGCTAGAAAATGGCGTGCGGCCATTTGCGAACAAGAATATCGCGAAGATTTGCTCAATAGTTCACTTGGGAAGATGATGGAACATCTCAAAACAACGCCAACCTTTCCGAAGATTCTGGCAACGCCGGTTTTAATTTATGTCCTCAAGCAAGGTGTAAACAATTTTTGTGAGCCACTGGATTCTTTAAAATAAAAGGGATTGGGGATTGGGGATTGGGGACTGGGCAATCAGCGTAAAAATTATTGTAGGGGTTTAAGCATTGCTCATTGGTGTCAACTTAACATGAAAGGCTTAGTCTGATAAGCATTTCAAAATTTTTCGATGGACTACCTTGATTTTCGATCCCCCCTAACCCCCCTTGAAAAGGCTACGGTGTATACACAAGTCCAATTACCCTCCTTAATCCCCCCTTAGAAAGGGGGGAAAAAGAGATCCAGTTCCCTCCCCTTTATAAGGGGAGGGTTAGGGTGGGGTAATTCGATAACTTGTGTATACACGGTAGCTTTTCAAGGGGGGAACTAGAGTTTTTTCCCCCCAATTTATCGGGGGTTGGGGGATCTAAAACCACAGTAAATTGAGTGTTTGAGCTTGAGTTGACAGGTATAAAGCATTGCTAAACCCCTACGACAAATGTGGCTTTGCTTTTATACATATTTTGTATGCCATCCCAATGCGTAAGTATGACTGAATTCTGACTCCTGAATTCTGAATTCTGACTTCTGACTTCTGACTCCTACCCACAGTACTGATACGCTGTTAATTAAGGCAAAACTTTTATTAGATTAAGTATTGTAGAATCAATGAATTACCTTGTTGCTGTATTACCAGACCGCATTCAAGCTGAAGCTGCTTACTTAGCTTTAGAAAAAGAAGGCATAAACAGTACTATCCTGGGGAAGGGGTATAAAACTGCTGACGAGTTTGGCTTAATTGACCCCAAAGACCAGGCCAAAAAGCAAGCACGGCTTATGGCAACCTGGCTGATACCATTCGGCTTTTTTGCAGGCTTCACCTTCAGCCTAATTACTGATTTGCAAACTTTTGCCTGGGCGGGCGAAGTTGGCAATCACATCGTTGGAGGACTGCTGGGTGCTGCTAGTGGTGCTATGGGTGGTGTCTTTGTCGGTGGCGGAGTTGGTTTACTCGTAGGTAGTGGTGATGCTTTACCCTATCGTAATCGGTTAGATGCGGGTAAATACTTAATTGCAGTTCAAGGTTCTGAAACTTTAACTCGTCAGGCAACCAGGATATTACGGCAATTTGAACCAGAAAATATTCAGGGTTATGGGGACACAAATAGCGTGTAGCAAATAAATCACAGTCTACACATTACGACACAAAGATAAGAATTCAGAATTCTGAATTCAGAATTCTGAATTTAGACTAATGACTAATGACTAATTCATAATTTTTCAAAATGTTGCCACGAGAAGAACTTTTAAAGGGTGTTGAAAATCGAGATAGTGTAGCTCGTGTAATTGACCAAGCAGAGCAAGCTATTAAAACTTGGGAAGTAGTTGGGACGGATTTTTTGTCTCCTCCAGAGTTGGCGGAAATTCAACGAGTATTTAGCCGATTAACAGAGGTGCAATTAGTTGTGTGGGGTGGATATCCGCAAGCTGAACGCCAAAGAATAGCGATCGCTCGTTCTGAACTTCCGTTAGATTCATCTCAAGTCAGCCTTGTGGCGCTGGAAATTGCTGGGAATTTCTTATTTGATACCGCCACTCACCGCGACTTTTTAGGCGCAATGCTAGGGACAGGAATTGTCCGCGAAAAGACGGGAGATATTATTGTTTTGGGAGAAAGAGGGGCCCAGGCGATCGTTGCGCCAGAGTTGGTGGAATTTTTGGAAATGAATCTCAAACAGGTGCGATCGGTTCCTGTGAAAACTCAACGAATTGAGATTACTGAATTAAAGGTACGAGAACCGAAGAAAAAAGAATTGACTACTGTGGAAGCGTCTTTGCGATTAGATGCGATCGCCTCTGCTGGTTTTGGCATGTCCCGCAGTAAAATGGTCGATCTAATCGACTCTGGTGATGTGCGCGTCAATTGGAAGGAAGTAACTCAAGCTAGTTCTCAAGTTAAATCAGGCGATTTAATCGCCATTCGTTCTAAAGGACGTTTAGAAGTTGGAGAAATTGCTGTTACTAAAAAAGACCGTTACCGCGTCCAACTAACTCGGTATATGTGATTTTTGGTTAAAAGGTAATTGGAGGATCTCTATAATTCAAATTAGGGAATTTTAAAAAACACGTTCAAAATAGTATTAAGTTTTGAATCTTTTTGCCAAAATGTTCAGCAGAACTTTTCGCGGTACTAATCGAGCTAATATACTTCTAATTTGAGTGGCAACATCACCAATAATAACCGTAGGCTGCCACTCTTCCAAAGCTTTCAGAGATTCGCGGACTACTTCTTCAGAAGAATAGACTTTTTCTGTACTTCCTGCTAAAGCTGGAGGAAAATTAGCTTCTGCAAAAAAGTTTGTTTCGATTGGGCCTGGACAGGTAACTAAAACACGAACGCCATATTGACGATTTTCTGCCCAGAGTGCTTCACTAAAGCTAAGAATAAAAGCTTTACTAGCAGCATAAACAGAAAGATATGGTATCGGTTGAAATCCAGTAATTGAGGATACGTTAATAATACTTCCAGAACGACGTTGCCGCATTATTGGTAGAAATTTATGCGTCAAATCTACCAATGCCAAAATGTTTAATTGTACGATTTTAACTTGCCTTTCCCCATCTGATTCGGCAAAGTCCCCATAACAACCAAAACCTGCATTGTTGATTAATAAATCAATCGTTAACCCCTTTGTTTTTGTGGCATCAAATACACCAGCAGCGGCATTAGCTTCTGTAAGGTCTTTAGCTATAACGTCTACTTGAACTTTATATTTTTCTTTTAATTCTTTAGCTAATTGGTTTAGTTTATCTTCAGAACGAGCAACGAGTACAAGATTTTGCTTGCGTGCAGCTAATTCCTGGGCGAAAGCTTTACCAATACCACTAGAGGCACCAGTAATTAAAGCAGTTGACATTCTAAATATTCAGATGAGTTTTTAGCATCTTTTAGATATTATCCATAAAAAATATAAATTTTAACTACCCAAAGTTATATACCTAGAAGAATAAAACTAACATCCAGTAATAACTACCATTGTTCAGCCCAATAGATAATTTCTGAGGCAGAACTATTAATTGCAACACCATAGCTATCTCCATGATTCCATTTGAAACCAGATTTACCTGTGTCTGTTGCATTTAATACTAATATTTCATATGCATTTGGAAAAGTTTCTCCAGAAGAATCATTGGTGTAAAAAAAAGTTGTCGGCACACCGTTAGGTTGATTTATATGGTCATTTGTGTCGCCACCTCTATATTTATGTTTTGCATTATTTCTATATTGTGCAAGTAGTTTTTTTATTTTTTCTGGGGACTGTTTCAATCTAATTTGAAAAAAACTACCTCCTTGTAAAAATCCGGGAGAGTAAGCAATGCGGATATTTTTAGCATCTGTGGGAATCTGATTCGGAAAATGTTTTAGCTTGCCGGGGTCAGACCATAATTGATTGCGAATTTCTGTGTAGCGTGTTGTATCAGTTATTATTTCAGGTTCGCTAGTATTGCTAAAAGCTTTTCTGAGGAAAAAGCTTCCTCCGACAATACCAAGGCTGCCAAGGGAAAATAGAACGATCGCGGCAACTTGGATAATATGCGTAGGTATAGCCCGTTGTAGACATCGCTTCATTGAGTTGGGTGTGTCTAATTTTTATAGTCATATACCCAACTAGTAAACTATATTCGTACTATTGCGGATATCACATTAGAGATATTAACAGAAACTTTGCGTACTGAGGGGAAAATTGAACTTTTTGTAAAATTATTATAAAGATAAACAATACTTACTTAGTCAAATACCGCAGGTTGTTCTGGTTGAAGTTAGCACTTAGTTATAGATCGATACGGTTCAGTTAGCGTTTTAATTCCTTTAGATCCCCCCAACCCCCTGATAAATTGGGGGGCTAATAACGCTCTTTTACCCCCTTAAAAAGGGGGTCGCCGCAGGCGGGGGGATCTTATCTGAACTGTATTGAGTTATAGATAATAAAATCAATCTCACAACTATCTATTCTTTTTTCAATTCTTCCCGATTGAGTAAGGACTAAAGCGGATATATAAATAGTAGATGCACCTTAATTAAATCACAGCCCTCAGCTTTTAGGTGGGGGCTTTATTTATTGCCGAGAATTTTTATTCTTAAAAATTAAAATTTTCTATAAAAGTCAAATTTGCCCGGATAAAGCAAGAGTGAAAACGGATTAATAAATAGTAGATGCACCTTAATAAATTTATTGCCCCTAGCTTTTAGTTGGGGGCTTTATTTATTGTTGATAATTTTTGCTTTGGAAGTAAAAAATGCTTAAAAAATAAATTTTTTCCGGATAGAACAATAATTAAAGAGGATTAATAAATGGTAGATGCACTCTAATAAATCACATAAGTCTTAGCCCTCAGCCTTTGGGTTGGGGCTTTTATTATTTAAATATAGATGGTAGTAAACCAGGAGCTAACCACAAAGCATATCCAATAAATCCAAATAGAAAAGTAATCAAACCTGTAATTCCGTAGCCGATACAAATCAATAAACCATCAGATTCGATGGTAGCAACAGTCAAAAGTAAAATACCTACAGTGGGAATGGGATTTGTAAAGGGAATTGGTGAGATGAGTAATATTGTTAACCAAGTGATACAAAGCCCATTGATTCGCCAAGTCAAAGGATTATGAGCTATTTTTCTCAATCGGGGACGGGTGATTTTCTGTAAAACTTTAGTCAGGCGGCCTAGGTTTTGTAAAAGTAACTCGGCAAAGCGACGAGGAAATTTGTAGTTAGCGATTCTTTTTGGTAGCCAAGGCGATCGCCTTCCTAAAAGCATTTGCACTGACAACAGCAAACAAGCACCACCAAAAGGGCCAGTTAATCCCGGTGGCATGGGAAACAAAAACGGCAATACTAATAATGTAATTACTAGGCTAAACCCTCGTTCTGAGGTTTCAGCCAGAATATCGCCTAGAGTCAGGGGTTGTTCGGCTAGGCGTTCTAACAAAGATTTTATATCTTGAGAAAATCTCAGATGCATTTGGCGTCAGTTGATGCTTATTATCAAAGGCAGATCGAAGGGAGTGGGTACAGACAAGGGTTAACCCTTGTCTGTAGGGAGTTGAGGCGATGAGGAGAATAATTCCAAACTCATAACTCTTAACTCCTAACTCCTAACTCTTAAATTTTGACTTCTGCCGGTACTAAAACAGCTACAGCTTTAGGTATAACTCGGAAATGGGCAGGTGTGTAAGCAGTGATTTCCCCATCTGTATTAATAGGACGTGGTTTGCGAGTAGACAACCGTATTTCCTGACCTTGAAGAGAGCGTACACTCTGCCAATGTATATGCCGCCCTTGTCGCATCGCAGGTAATAATAATACGATCTGCCACCAGTGTTGAATTTCCAAGCTATAAAGATCCAGCCTTTGGTCATCTATTGCAGCGTCATCTGCCACTGCCATACCACCCCCGTAATAACGACCGTTACCTACAGCAATTTGTACCGTTTTTACACGAATCGATTCCCCATTGATGACAATTTCAGCACTAAAAGGTCTAGCTGACCAAATCACTTGCAATGCAGTGGCGGCGTAAGCAAATACTCCCCAACGGCGTTTAACTTCTTTGGTAAGTCGTTCGGTAATTTTTACGCTCAATCCGAGACTAGCAACATTAAAAAAGTGTTTGCCGTTGACCCAACCCAAATCAATGCGGTGTAAATTTCTTTGGGCAATAATATTACAAGCTTCATTAAGAGAGTTGGGAATATTTAAAGTTCTTGCTAAATCATTGGCGGTTCCGAGGGGCAAAATTCCTAAGGGCAATTGAGTTTCAACTAAAGCATCTACGGCGGCATTCAGAGTGCCATCGCCACCGCCAACTATTACTAAATCAACTTGATGTTGATAGCGGAGTATGATTTCATGAAGTTGTTTCGGATGTTCTGTAGACTCTTCAATTAAAGTAAAGCCGAGTGTCTTCAAATAATCAATCGCTTCAGACAAACCCTTTTGCCCCTGGCGGGCATGACGATTTACTAATAGCAGTGCGCGGGAACTCATGACTAGTACCTTTTGTAGTTAATATTTCCAAGTATCCGCATCTGTTTGCTCAACTTAAATTTAACTATTACAAAGTTTTTCAGGTGCGATCGCAGTTATTTAAAATTTCTTTGATCGATACCTAATTATATTGTTAGATTTGCTCTTTTTTTAGTTCTATTTTGCCTAATTTAACTTTATCAGCTATTGATATTTTAATAATCAGTGCATAAAGTGGCGATCGCAACTCGAACTACACGTTGGAGAATCCTTTTACAAAGCGTTAAAGCTCCAAAAACCGTTGTGAGGATTTTGTAGTATCTCAGGAACAAAGAGTATAACAGTGTTATCTATGTGACTAGTGCCTTAATCTTGCTTTATTTTAGGAACCTGTAAAATTGTTGACATCTTCCGTGGTTTGAAAATTGCTATTCCTTCTAATTGACTAAATTAATTGATAGAAAAATCGTGAGGTCATCAATGCATCGAATTAAGTTTTGGGTAATTTTTCCACTTACCCTAATATTTGGTTGTTCAGATCAATTGCTTCAATCTAGTCCGACTGCGGCCAAGTCTCAACCAGCAGTAACTAAAGAAAGTAGCCCGACTTTGTTAGCCAAAGCGAGTTACCTTTCACCGCTGGAACAACAGGTAATTGTTGAAACAAATAAAGTGAGAACAAATCCCCAGGCATATGTGCCGATTTTGGAAAACTATCGCAAGCGCTTTCAAGGTAAGCGAGTCAAAATTTCTGGTAATACTTATTTGGTAACTCAAGAAGGGGGAAAAGCAGTCGATGAGGCGATCGCATTTCTCAAATCAGCGCGTCCTGTAGGTGCTTTGAGTGCATCTAAAGGTATGTCTTTAGGAGCAAAAGACCACGTTAAAGACCAAGGGCCAAAAGGTGCCACAGGGCACGATGGTAGCGATGGTAGCAACCCTTTTACTCGCATCAACCGCTATGGTAGATGGCTGACAACCGCAGGCGAAAATATCAGTTACGGGCCAAACACTGCCCAAGATATCGTTATGCAATTAATTATTGATGATGGTGTCCCCGATCGCGGTCATCGAACAAACATTTTTAACGGCAATTTTAAAGTCTCTGGTGTTGCTTTTGGAACTCACAAATCATATAGAACAATTTGCGTGATTAACTACGCTGGGGGGTATAGAGAAAAATGATGTGAATAAGAATAGAGACGTTGCAATGCAACGTCTCTAGATGTAAATTAATACCGCAATTGGGCAACGTCTAATTTTCAAATCGGTTGGCTTCTCTCCATTCATCCTCAAGAATAGCGTATAGCCAAGAATCTCTCCATTCTCCTTTAATCCAATGGTGTTGTCGCAAATATCCTTCCTGTTGCATTCCATTTTTTTGCATCACTCGTACCGAGGCAATGTTGGCTGGATGGCAAGTTGCAAATATGCGATGTAAGCCTAATTCCTGAAAACCAAAAGATATAATTTTTCTTACAGCTTCAGTTGCATATCCTTGTCCCCAAAATTGCTTAGTAAAACAGTAGCCAATAGAGCCTGTTTTATTAACAGTATCTAACGTAGAAATTCGACAGATGCCAATTAATTGCTTTTGATTTTTTAAAGTTACCGCCAAAGCAAAATGCTGACGGGGTTCTTGTTTTTGCAATAAAATTTCTCTTTGCAAAAAATTCCTGGTATCTTCTTCAGTATTAGGGCCAAAAGTCAAATAACGTACAACTTCACCATCGCCAGCGTATTGATGAACTGCTGGCCAATCTGATTCTACAAAATCTCGCAGTATCAGACGTTCGGTTTCTAGTGGTATCATTTGGGATATTCTGCACGTAACTGATTGACAACCCGATCTAACCCTACTGAGTGGGCGGCTTTGAACAGTAAAAGATCGCCTGGTTGTACAAATGTCTTCAACCTCGTCACCAATTCGCTATGATTTGCAAAACACTCCGATGGAATACCGTCGGCACTTTTAGCGATCGCTTCGGCATCTTCTCCATCAACCAACACCAACAAGCCGTCTATATTCAACTTTCGCACTGTTTCTCCGACTCGCTGGTGCAACTGTTCGGATCGTTCTCCTAATTCTTTCATTGCACCCAACACCGCAATTTTTCGTTTTCCTGGCGTGTCTGCCAATAATTGCAATGCTGCTAACATTGCTTCTGGTGCAGCATTATATGTCTCATCTAAAATTACCACGTCATTGGCTAAATTAAACCGCTGCGATCGCCCTGTGGGCATATCCACTTGCACGCCTGCTTTCAAACTCGCCCAATCAATTCCCAAGACCTTTGCCACCGCTAAAGCCGCTAAGTAATTAGTCGCATTGTGACGGCCGGGTAACGGTAAAGTTAGTTGCATTCCTGCGACTTCCACAGTTTCGTTATCAATCAACGCTCCTGAGACATCACCACCCGAAAAACCGTAAGTTATAACTTCTCCTGTCCAAACTTTCGCCGCCACGCTCATTAATAGGGGATTGTCGTAATTCAAAACTGCCACACTATCGGCAGGCATTTCGGCTAATAACTCACATTTTGCCTCGGCAATGGCTTCTTCGGAACCTAGTAACTCAATATGCGCCGTCCCCACATTCGTAATCACTCCAATGGTGGGACGCGCTATTTGTGTCAGTTCGGCAATTTGTCCCCTACCCCGCATGGCCATTTCGATGACGGCGTAGTCATGTTCTGTACCCAGTTCTAGGAGAGTTTTCGGCACACCGATTTCATTATTGTAATTGCCATAAGTTTTGTGAACTGCTCCTTTTGTTCCTAAAACTGCCGCAATTAATTCTTTAGTCGTAGTTTTACCTACGGAACCTGTAACGCCAATTACAGGAATATCAAAGCGATCGCGCCACCATCTAGCAATTTTCTGATATGCCTTAAGGGTATCTGATACCTGCAATACAGGAAAACCCGGATTTTCATATTCCAAATCTACAATTGCAGCTATGGCACCCTTAGCGATCGCCGTTGGCACAAATTCATGTCCATCAAACTTATCGCCTCGTAAAGCCACAAACACTTCACCTGGCTTGAGGGTACGAGTATCTGTTTGTATACCGCTACTTACTTGTGTTAAACCAGCTTCATATAAGTTTAAAGGACGAGCCGAAAGCACTTCGGCCAGTTGAGTAAGGGTGGCAGAACAAGGCATAAATACAGAGTTCAAAATTATAAAATCGAATTATGACACAATCCGATTCATAGTGCTTGTAGTTTACAGCAATTTTCAGCTAAATAGATTTTTAGGTTGGGTTGCGTGCCTCAAGCCAACCTACGCCTAAGTTTAGTTACAGCAGATTGCAAGAGGCTATTTGTAAAGTAAAAATAAAATTATTGTAGGGGAGCCAGTGCGTTGGGCGGGTTCCCCGACTTGAAGCAACTGGCATTGTGTTAGGCGCGTATTTTGAGATTACTTGTCACGAAAAATATGATATTAGCGCCTAACGCACCGCTATATAAGACGGTGCGTTAGGCTAAAGCCGTAACACACCCTACTTAAGATTTACTTTATAAATGATCGGGACTTACGCAAGATGTGATTGAAAACCTTATTCTTGCGTAGCGGTAATTCATGTAGACGCGGAGCGGCTTCCCGCAGGGTATTACCGCTACTTTCGTTATCTTTTGCGTAAGTCTTGATGATCTCTAAAGCAGTGAGGTACAGATAATCGCTACCGGCGTACTTTTGTTGGTGTCAAACCTTGTCAATTCTGAATTCTGACGTTAGCGATCGCAAAGGTGTTTATCTTCATTACTAAGATTGTTATTATTTTTGAGATAGTCGCTGACATAACGGCAAGTTTCTTTCAGCAAATTATTTAAATCTGAAGTTTGAGTTTTAATTTTATCTAAATTCCACAATCGAATACTTAGATCTTTGGTGTTACCTACCGAGACAAGTTTCTTGCCATCAGGGCTAAAATCTGCACTCCACACCCAATCTTTATGTCCTTGAAGAGTATGTAGTAATTTACCAGATTTGTCCCATATTTTTACAGTGTCATCAAAGCTAGCAGAAGCAATTAACCGACTATCTGGACTAAACTTAACACTAATAACTCTTTCTTGATGACCTGGATAGAGTGTAAGAGACTTCGATCGAGTTTTACATAAATTACTATCTATTTTCAAAATTCCTATCTTGCCATCATCACTGGCAGTAGCAATCATTTTGCCATCTGGACTAAACGCAACCCCATTGACTTCACTAGTGTGTCCTAACAATGTTGTACATAAAGTACTATTTAATAACCAAATTTTAGCAGTTCCATCATCGCTTGCAGTGGCAATCATCTTGCCATCCGGGCTGAACTTAACATCTACAACATTGTCAGTATGTCCTACTAGAGGTCGTAAAATCTCTTTTCCATTAAGATTCCAAAATTTGACAGTTTTATCACCACTTGCTGTAGCAATGGTTTTGCTATCAGGACTGAAGGTAGGATAGAACACTAATTTTTGATGTCCCTTGAGAATTTTACGCAAAGAACCATCGCTATTCCATAGCTTAACGGTTTTATCTCCGCTTGCAGTAGCTAACATCTTGCCATTAGGGCTAAAACTGACGCCATAAACTTCTGCTTCATGGTTGAGTGCAGATTTAAACATTCCATCTTTCCAAATCTTGGCGGTTTTATCCTCACTGGCAGTTGCGAACATACTATTATCTTTAGGGTTAAAAGCAACGCTACGAATTGCTTTATTGTGTCCTTGAATGGGCAGAGAATTAATATCAACCTGCCAAACTTTTATACTTTTGTCTGTACTACCAGAAGCCAGGAATTTACCTTTTGGGCTAAAACTAATACTACTGAATCTACCACCAGGGCCATTGAGAGTAGTACGCAAAGTACCATCTAGATTCCAAAGCTTAATAGTTCCATCCCAACTAGCTGTACCTATTGTATTACCGTCTTGGCTAAAACTCACATCAAAAACTCGATCGGTATGCCCTTGAAGAGTAGTACGCAAAGTAGCATCTAGATTCCAAAGTTTAACCGTTTTATCAAAACTGGCTGTAGCAATAGTCTTACCATCTGGACTGAAGCTAATCCTATTAACCTTGTCTGTATGACCTTTAAAACGTTGAATGATACTACCATTTAATCTCAAAAGTTTGGCATCATCATCTGTTGCGATCGCAATCATTTGAGCATTGGGGCTGAAACTTACACTATTGACCGCACCTTTTTGGATCTTTGTTGATTTGTAGTTACTCATATCCCAGAGTGTAACTCCATCAGCACTGGCAGTCACAAGAGTTTGGCAATTTGGACTCCAGCTTATTCCCAAAACTGCACTATCATGCTTCAACGTTTTAAGTTGAGACACACCATCTAAACCCCAAATTTTGACGGTTTGATCGGCACTCGCTGTAGCCAGCATCCGACCTTGGGGACAAAAACTGACATCAAAAACCTTACCATCATGTTGCATCGCTGCTCCAACCATGCTGCCATTTAGATGCCAAAGTCTGACCGTTTTATCTAAACTGGCACTGGCAATGAGAGTTCCATCAGGACTGAAGCTCACCCCATAAACCCAATCTGTATGTCCTTCTAAGCGGTTGTATTCTTGTATTTCATTAACTGCTTTTTGCAACGTATTGACAACTTGTTGATATATTGTAGAATCTCTCCAAATTGCTCGCTGAAGTTTTTTGCCTGCTCTCAAAGCGTATATTAAAGCCTCAAATTTTTGGTTCGCTATTGAGAGCTTTTCGGAAGAGACATTTAAGGCGCTAATTTCACTTTTTTCTGCTTTTTGTCTTTGATTTTCTGTTAACAACCATGCCACTGCAAACGTTACAGCAAAAACACTAGTTATTGCCAAACTCACAACTACAAATACTTTTTTGCGTTGTCTCGTTAGGCGTTCTTGCTCTTTCTTTTCCCGGTCTTGCAGTGCTAAACTAGCTTGAATATATTCCCATTCTGCTATCAATTCATTTGGGCGTTTTTGGAACCATTCTTCTGCATCAGCTAAACGTTTGGCTCGTAATAATTCACTATCATCTCGCCCACTACGATCCCACTGCCGCATGAGAGTCCGTAATCCCTCCTGCCAAGTACGGAATTCTCGGTCTTGTTCAATCCACTGGCGTAAACTTCCCCATTCTCGAATTAAGGCTTCGTGGACAATCTCGACGGTTTCTTTGCCTGTACTTTCATTACGTCCTGTAACTAGTAAACGTTCGGAAGCGAGGTGTGTGACTAAACTCCAGTTTTCTTCCCCGACTTCCATCAATGTGGCTACGCGACGTGTATCCTCAGTTCCTTCGCCTGCACGCACCAACTGAAGGAAAATTCGCCGTGTCTGTTCTTTTTGCACTTGATTCAATTTGCCGTATACTTTTTGTGCGTAAACAGCTAAAGCCGCTTCGATGCCACCAATGTCATCGTAAGCTGCATGAGTCAGCTGAATGTCTCGCTGTTGTGCCCAGAGTTGATGCAGAGCAAATTCTAATAATGGTAAGTTGCCTGGTTCGCAACTGATGGCTGCTAAAATTCGTTCCGTTAATCCTTCTTCAATCGTTACCCCCAACAAGGCTGCTGGCTTTTCTATTGCTGCTTTTAGTTCTTCCCGGTTCATTGGGCCAAGTTTGAGGTCAGCATACTGTAAGGCATCAGCAAATGGGCGGTAAGAGAGTGCCTGTCCTACAAAGTCAGCTCTGAGGGTGATGACAAAAGTAAAATCCTGACAATTATTGGTTGCTGTTAGCAATCTATCTAAGAAAAGCTGACGTTCTTGTGGTTCTTGAACTGAGGTGTAAAGTTCTTCAAACTGGTCTGCAATCAGCAATAAACGAGTGCCTTTTTCCCTAACAATCTGGTCTACTATATTCCGCAAGGCATCATTTTCCTGTTGTAAATAGTCTGCCATTTTTTCGATTTCTCGCAGGCGATCGCTTTGACTCATTTGCGGCGATCTGTGTAAAATCAGCGCAGCAGCTAGAGCATGAAGAGGGCGATCGCCTGGTCGGAAAGACACAATCTGCCAGTTGGAATGGCGCAGGCGCTCAACCAGACCAGCAAATACCACTGAAGATTTACCACTGCCGGACGGGCCAATAACGGCAACCAGTGGCTTTTCCATACTTTCCACCAGGATATTTGTAAAAGCTTCCCGTCCAAAAAAGAACAGTGCATCTGACTCGCAAAAGGCCAACAAGCCGCGATACGGACAAAGATTAGTGGGACGCCGACCTAACTCTTGCCAAGTCATCGGCGCAGTAGCAGGATTTTGAAAAATTACTGGTAACCAACTAGCACAGGGAAATTCATTCTCCAGACCTTGCAGCTTTTCTCTTGCTTCTCGTTCTGCTAAATACAAAGATTTACCACTAGCAAATGTTGGGAGAAAATAAGTTAAAAACTGTTGTGCTACCGCATCTAGCACTGGTTCCCGCATGACAATAACTTGGGGAATATGCAGCTGTTGTAGCTCAAACATTAATCCCATGCCATCGCAAGAGTTGAATATTGCTAGCTGCAATCCATTATCAACGGCATTTTTCAGAGCATATTTGAGTTCTTCAATAGTTAAGCTCTCTGTCTGATTGATATAAATGTGGCCTTTATCATCCTCGGTCTTACTATGACCTGCGAAAAATAGGATGTCCCACGGTTGCTTCCATAGATATTCGTTGATGTCTTTACGTTGCGGCTCTACTAGAAAAGTAGTTTCGGCCTCTGGTAAATTTTTTAGCACCTGTTGGTCAATTTGAATATTTATCCCAGATCTATTACCTAGAATCGCTAAAATTTTTACCTTAGTTTTTAATGTGGGTGTTTTTGCTTTGATTGTTGGTTGTGAATCTGGCGCACTTAAACCCACTTCCACAAAAGAGTTATTATCAACCAAATCCCATAGATGCCAAGGAAGTTTCAACAGCGTTTTATTCAAAGTGCGAATCAGCAACTGCACTTCGTCATCCGGGGTAAATTGTAGGAGGCATTGGTCGCGGATAGGGCGAAAGGAGTCTGATAGTAGCCATTGATTGAGATGCTTACGCAACTCAGTATCTGATTTTTTGCAATTTGAGATCCACTCAGCAATGGAAGTGTCGTAAGTAATTGTACCTGCTTTCATGCGGGTAGAGTTTTGCAAACTTCGATATGTAGACCGCCACTGGTCAATTGCTGTTGCTAGGTTTGGGTTTAAAGGGAGATAGCCAGTGATTTCCGTACTGGGGCGATTATCTTCTTCCTCTACCCTCAGCGTCACCCGTACACCTTTTTCTAGGTCGCCATCTAGCTTTAGGACAAGTAGCTTCCTCATTTCCAGCACCCAATAAAATTGTTGCTTTTTTATCAAAAAGAAAATAGCATTGATGCCGCAGACCTTAAATGTAATTCTTTGAAAATTGCTAGCCTCTATTCTTTATTCAGTGCTGAATAGGAATTTTATGCTGAAGTTCCTATTTGACAGAAAAGTGTACCCCATCTGGTAGGAGTTGCTTGTTTTTGTTGGCGTTTAAATTTGCACCACAAAAGCGTTTTTCCGACTTCTGACTTTAGACTTATTTAATAGTATTTATGAGGATAGAAATGACTGAAAATTCTAATCAAACGACAGCTTTAACACAGCAGTGGCTGGCAGAAATTCAGACGCTCAAACAGCAGATGGTGGAACTTCAACACGATCGCGATGCGGCTTGGGAAAGTGCCCAAAAATGGCGTCAGCTTTACAACACAGAAGCAGAACAACGCCGCACAGATGCCCAATTATCGCAACAAGCGATCGCATCTCTCAAGGCAGATTTGCATAAACTCCAAGGTATTGAGACAGGGACACTACCTGCTACACCAGTCACAGCGATCCAAGAAGAAATAGCACAATTACAATCTGTGGAAGAATTGCAAACTAAACTGATGGCTGCAATCAAAGAACGCGATCGCCTTTTGCAAGCCTTGAAGACTGAACAGGAAAACCACGCTCAAACTCGCAAAAGTCTTACTACCGCTTTGGGTGATGCGATCGATAGTTTAACACGGGAGCGAGCAGAGGCCAGAGGGCAAGGGGCAGGTGGTCACTGAATCTCGACTTTGCTCGATTTCCGCGTAGCCGAAGTGGGACAGGGATAGGTTTTTTAAATTTCCCGTTTTGCTAGACGCGGGGAAATATTTCGGAATGTAAAAAACCTGCCCTTTCAAGGGGCAGGAGAGCAGAGGTGAATAATTAAGCTTGATTTGTAATTCTATCCATAATTAACTCTTTTAATACAGATGTAGTAACTGATGTAGCAACTGAAGCTGCGAATCCAAAAAACCAAGTTTTAAAGGATTTAGCAGACTTATATTCTTTTTTATCGCTGGCATTGGTAGCTGCCGTATTTGGTACAACTAAAAACGATAAACCACCTCCAATTAGCATAGTTATGGCTATTGGAATACTAGATATCAACCACGTTAATAAACTTGCTCCGGGAACAATATAGATATTAACAATACTTCCTAACCAAATTAGAATTGCGACAACCCTCAAATGTCGAAATCGATTTACTTTAGCAACACAACCACTAATCAAAAAGCTTAAAGTGAGAATAACGAAATTAAACAGAGCAATTGTCGGCAACATTTCTTCCAAAGAGGAGTTAGGCATTGCAAATGCTAGAAGAAATCCCAAAATAAAGGTAACTACATTTAGAAGAACTACATCACGAATAATCGCCATCACTAAATCTCCGATTATTTAGCAGAAAAATCATTACTAACCGGAACTACATAGCGCAGTTTGAATTTTACGGATGAGATTACTTGCAAAATGTCAGAGTTTTTAGATAACTAAAATTCTCTGGATAAAACTTAATCATATATATCTTAACTAGAGCGGCTTTCGACTCTATGAAAAATATTTTGTTCCCAACAAAGTTTGATTTATCCGGAATATTGCAATGTTGATTGGTAGCTAAGTCTGTCAGCCAATCAACAAAAACTGATAAGGTAATTTTATGAACCCTTTCTTTAATGGTGTAGTTCGTGGTCTTGCTGGTCAAGCTGGTCGAGTTGTTGCTGGTGTAATTGTTACAGGTGTTCTAGGGGCATTTGGTATCGATAACGAGCAAGATTTACAGGCAGATTCTCAAGATAATTCTCAAGATAATTCTCAAGATAATTCTGACTCTATAAATGATGAGACAGACGTTTAAAATAATTACTAATTAATAATTTGTAATTCGTAATTTTTTTCCTTGAGATAGAAATTTCCAACCGATTTAAGAGCAATAAATTTACAGTTTATTGGTGGACATTAACCCAAAAATTACGAATTTCCTCAGAGGATGTCTGAGAAGTATTAAATATTTCGCTCGATCCCCCCTTTTTTAAGGCTGCGGTGTATATAGGAGTCCGATTTGATTTCTGAAAAAACCTCAGTATCTGTAGGGTGTGTTATGGCGTAGCCTAACGCACCTAAATCATTAATCGGTGCGTTACGCCAAAGGCTAACGCACCCTACGTATATTTCAAAAATCAAATATGAGTCCTATACACAAGTCTTCTAGAGTTGCGCCGCAGCCTTTTGATCCCCCCAACCCCCCTTAAAAAGGGGGGCAAAAATATCTCAAAGTCCCCCTTTTTAAGGGGGATTTAGGGGGATCTACAAGTATTGAATACAACACCAAAAAGTTTTCAAACATCCTCTCAGAGGATGTGTAAAGAAGGCAGAAGGGAAGAATTTCAACGAGGCTTTAACCCCACTCTATTCTTAGTCACCAAATCGGAGATTATGGTGGGGGACTCAGACCCTTGCTTTATTGCGATCGCTATCTCGGATCGTGCATCAGACAGAAGGTAAACCTTCTGCATAGCTGCCCTCTGCCTTCTTTGCATATTTTCCAAGAGACGTTGCAATGCAACGTCTCTACATCTGTTGGAATAGCTTAGGGAAAAATCTTTAAAAAGCTAAAATCCCATTGCTTCGGCTACTGCTTTGAGTTCTGCTGGTATACCTTGTTTAAATTGGCTCTGATTGTGTTTAATGGCTGTATCTGGGTCTTTTAAACCGTTGCCTGTGAGAACGCAAACCACTGTCGCCCCGGTGGGAATTTGGTCTTTTACTTGTAATAAGCCAGCTACAGAAGCGGCGCTAGCAGGTTCGCAGAAGATACCTTCCGATCCTGCCAAAAGTCGATAAGCGTCCAAAATCTCGGCGTCGGTAACGGCGTGGAATTTTCCCTGACTGGCAGATTGGGCGGCGATCGCCAATTCCCAACTAGCAGGGTTACCAATGCGAATTGCTGTGGCTATGGTTTCGGGATTCGCCACTGGCTGACCGTGTACTAAAGGTGCTGCACCTGCGGCTTGGAATCCCATCATCTTCGGTAGGCGATCGCACTTTCCGGCTTGATGATATTGACAAAATCCCATCCAATATGCTGTGATATTTCCCGCATTACCTACGGGGATACATAGCCAGTCTGGGGCATCACCCAACACATCGACGATTTCAAAAGCTCCTGTTTTTTGTCCTTCTAGGCGGTAGGGATTGACCGAATTCACCAAAGTGATGGGATAGTTTTCGGCCATCTCGCGGACAATTTCTAAAGCTTGGTCAAAATTACCTTTTATTGCCAATACTTCTGCCCCATAAACTAAAGCTTGGGCTAACTTACCTAATGCCACATAGCCGTCGGGAATCAGCACAAAAGCATTCATCCCGCCACGTCTAGCATAAGCGGCGGCCGCGGCTGAGGTATTACCGGTGCTGGCACAAATGACTGCTTTTGCCCCTGCTTCCTTCGCTTTGGTAATTGCCATAGTCATCCCTCGGTCTTTGAAGCTACCGGTGGGATTGAGACCATCGTATTTGACAAACACACGTACTTGTCTGCCAATGCGTTGTGCGATCGCCGGCACTGGTATTAGGGGTGTGTTTCCCTCTAACAGAGTCACAACCGGCGTTGTTTCGCTGACAGGCAAATATTCGCGATAGGCTTCTATCAGTCCGGGCCAAGGTTGGCGATAAGATTTAGCAGCAGACAAGCTCAAAGTCACGGGATTAGTTTCTTAATTAGGGATTGGGGACTGGGGACTGGGGACTGGGGATTGGAATTGGTTATTCCACCAATACCCAGTCCCTGAATTCCAAGAGAATATTATTCAGAATATTATTTTTTGTGCTGCAAGGCGTCTGACTTGGGATTTTTATTTTATTGAGAATGTCACTTTATCATAACTAGTGGGTCATTAGTCATTAGTCATTAGTCATTTTGTCTGTGCTACCCTACCGTCATGCCCCATCTGGAACAGAGCAACTACGATCGGCGTCTCTTATGATCGAACCCCAAACCTATTAAACTAAATGATGAAAAATACACAATAATTTAACAAACCTTAAAATAGGCTTATTATAATATTGCTAATGGTGTGAGTTTAACAAAGCGGATTTAATTAAAGATGCCTACTTGTTTATCCAGTGTTTCCGATCGCGAGTCCCAAGCTAGCTTGGTTACCAAACTAACCAAGGCTTATTATCAAGACGATCAGCAAGCAAAATTTATGCACTTACAAGCAGAGGTAGACTCCCTGTTGCAGCAGTTGGAAAACCTCAAGCACCAACGCCTAGCTGCTAGTAGCCAAAAAGAATAACTCAGTTTTTTAGATAGCGATCGCCAGCACCTCTGTAGACTAAATTTTTGGTAAGTGCGTGCTATTCAAAGCGCTGATTTTTCTCTGACCACCGCTTGAGGCTGTATTTTTCAGCGTTTTCTACTAATAAAGCTAAAGATTGCACGCCTGGAAGCTTGGCGATCGCAGATAATTTTTGAAAAGAATTTTGTTGAAAATCTGTATAAATAACTTCATCGCTGTCAGACAAAATGATAGTACGGTCAGGAGATTGATTTGCGTTTTCTTCGCCAGTTCCAGATTGAGGTTGATTCAAAGATGCGATCGTCGTTCCTGAAATGGTCAGTATTATTTCCGGCTGACCATTATTTGTTAAATCAATAGTCTGAACAGGCCAATCACCTAACTTGTCTTGCATCTGTTCAAAGCTAGGAATATCACCAGGCGGAACTTCCCCAGACTTTTGTAAAGATTCCCACACACTCGATATTATCACCTTGACTGCTGATGAATTTTGTGCGTGCAGTTCTCGCAGAGTAATCGGAAATGGTTGTACCCATTCCAGTGCTGCATTGGTCAGGGCTAAGGGTTTCGGTTGGAGAAGATTGTTTTGATTTTCTGGAATTTTTGGCGCAGCAACTAGTAAGCGCAAAACTTTATTTCGTAGTTGCACCGCTTTGATAGTAGCGATGGTAATTTGTTGTTCTCCGTTTGGTAGCCACACCACTATCTGCATTTGCGGGTCAGAATTAATTCCCAAGGTTTTCCAGAAAAATCCTGCGGGGGAAGTTTTAGGTGGGTTCAAATTCTCAAAAGGAAAATTTAGCCAGCGTTTCCCATCGGAAAATGCACTAACCTCCACCTGATACCAAACTTGGTTATCTGTAAGTTTCAAGTCTGCTGTGGAATTTGGTTGTAGCCACTCGCTGCTAGTAACTTCAGCGATTCGTTGCACTGTACCAACAATTTGACTGGGGTGTGATATCTGCGATTTTGCAACCTCACCATCGAGTTTTGCTAACAGACCTTGAATGTAAGCAAGACGATCTTTGGTGATTTGTGGTTGTGTCTCCAACCAAGAATTAGCAGCTTCTCGCCCTCGTTGGACAGTTAAAATCAAAGCGAACCAAGCTTGCACTTCTTGTCTATTTGGGTTGACTCGCAACGCTGCTACTGTGCGATTCCACAAACGTTTTTCATCGCCTTTGAGTAGAGTAGCAATCTCTTGGACGTTATGTGACGATTCAAACACCTGCAAAGCTTTTTCCCAGCGTCCATCAATTAAATCTGCCAGTACTTGTTCGCTAGGACTTGCCCAACTTTTCTCAGCTTGGGATTTAGTCACTTGGGAGTGCAAGCGAATTAAATCCATTTGGGCTTGCGCCCCCTCTGGTAATCCTTTACGCTGTTTTTTGATAAATTTCAACCATTCAAAAGCTGGCGTCCAAAGTCCGGTACGGGCAATTGATAAGGCATTTTGGTATCCAGAATCCTTAAGGATTGGTGATTTAAGGTTAATTGCCTCTAATTGAATTGGTTTGAGGAATAACTTTAAAGGCTTGACTTGGTAAACCTCTAAGCGCGGTTCTAAACCTAGAGTTTCATCGATAACTAACTCTTTTGTCGCATCACCAGTTACTTGTTGCCATTTCGGCAATTGACCAGTGGGACTTGTCCAAGACAACATTTGTTGTAAATTACTGCGTTCTGGATTGTAGTATACGATGTGACCGTAAGCCAAAGCACTATTACCCTGTTGGCGTTCGCCCCGTAAATTAAACCAAACCCCTGCTGATGGTGTTTGACCTTCAAAGCGTTGTACCTTAGTTAAAGGTAGGGGAACACTGATATCTTGGGGTTCTAATGTTGCATCAGCCAAGGAAGAAATCACAAAGGATTCTTCCGGCCCAGTTATTGGTAATTGACTTTCTAAATAGTAGTAATTTTCCGGCTCAGACTTAAACTCTAACTCTTGCGATCGCTGATAAACTCTAATTTCAACAAGTTTTTGACAATCAGATTCACAATTAGCACGTTGCTGAAAAACTGGCATGAAAAATGAGTTTTTCGTATCTTGATACAAAGGTAGAAGTTCGCCCGCTATTAGGTTTTTTTGAGTTAAATCGAGTTCAATTTTTTTAAAAGTTTGCGGGCGCTCGTATTTACCCAGAGGAATTTGTAACCACGCAGGTAAAATTTTATTCACCCAGCTTACTTGGTCTGGATTCAATATGAACAGAAAACTAATCCAGGCAAAAGTAATAATTAAACCAGCGCTACTCAATAAAATTGCGATCGCTAGCGTGGATGACAACCAACTTCCTGGTTTTGGTTTTTGAAGCGGTTTTTGAAGCGTTTTTTTAACTACACGTTTCCTCACACCAGCACGAGGTTGATTTTGTTTATTTTCTTTAGAAGTTTTTGGCGTCAACTTGCGCGAGCGTTTTGCCATCGGTGGGGATTGGGGAATGGGGATTGGGGATTGGGGATTATGTATTGGGAAGACATTTTCCCAGTCCCTAGTCCCCAGTCCCTATTTCCTAATAGTTATACTCGCCCTTTGTGAAGTTGCCCAGAAGGATTATGTCTAATTTTCTACAAAATACGTAAATTTACTCATGTGAGCATCAAACAATCGCGAATACACTCTTCACTTAAGTATGCGAGTAGAGTATAAAAAATTGAAAGGTAGACTTATTAGCCGCAGCAATAGCAAAATCTGGATGCTCGCATGGTTACTCGTTGCGGGAGTCAACACAGTTGTAGAAAAAGCGATCGCTATTCCCACGGAGACAGAAACTACTCAGAATTCAGGAGTTAAGAGCGATATTATAGGAGCATCCTCGCCAGCAGATTCGATGGCGCAAGTGACATCGGTTTCCCAACTCAACGATGTACAACCGAGTGATTGGGCTTTCGCTGCATTGCAGTCTTTGGTGGAACGCTATGGTTGCATAGCGGGTTATCCTGATAGCAACTATCGCGGGAATCGCGCCTTAACTAGGTACGAATTTGCTGCTGGTGTAAATGCTTGTTTAGATAGAATCAATGAATTAATTGCTACGGCTACAAATGATTTGGTCAGCCGCGAAGATTTAACAATATTACAAAAATTGCAGGAAGAATTTGCAGATGAATTAGCGACTTTACAAGGACGTGTCGATAATTTAGAAGCTAGAACTGCCGAAATTGAAGCCAACCAATTCTCAACAACAACTAAACTTAGTGGATTACTAATAGTTGGAGTTCAAGGACGGACTAAAAATCGTGGCGATGTTAATCCTAGAGATGGACAAAAAGACACAGATGATGGTGGAACAAACATTAATGTTATTTCCTTGGCGCAGTTATATTTAACTAGCCAAATCACTCCCCGTAGTTATTTGTTCACAGGTTTGTTAGCTGGTCGAGGTGGTACTACACCAAGATTTACTAATAGCGTTTCTCGGAATGATGTTTTACTTGGCTACGAATTTCCTACAGATAGTTTGATTGTCAGCGACCTCAATCTTCATTGGTTGGTGACAGATAAATTAGCAGTCATGGTAGGAACAGAAGGCGTAAGTATACCAGCTGCTTTTCGAGGGCCAAATAGAGTAGAAAGCGCTGCAACAGGGCCGCTGTCTTATTTTGCCCAAAGAAACCCAATTTTAAATACGGGATACGGCCACGGTGGTATTGCTATTGATTGGCAATTTGCTAAACGTGCTAGTTTGCAGGCAATCTATACTAGTTATCAACCAGGAAATCCCGGCGAACGTAGCGGTTTATTTGATGGAAACACCACTACGGGCGTTCAATTATTGCTGACACCAACTGATAGTTTAGATTTAAGTTTGTATTACGTTAATAATTATTCCTCTGATGGTTGTTTACTAACTTTTGTTGGCGATGAATGCTTAACTGCGGTTAATAGCACTACCGGAAGAGCGGCACCACTACAAACCAATGCTGTGGGTGCGACTGTAACTTGGCAAATTTCCAAGAGTTTTAGTGCAGGTGCATGGGGTGGTTATACTAAATCTTATATTCCAGGGCAACCGGGAAATGTTGAAACAACAAATTATATGGTATTTTTAAATTTCCCTGATTTATTTGCCAGGGGGAATTTGGGCGGAATTTATGTCGGACAGCCTCCGAAAATTACTAGTAGTAATCTACCTGTAGGGAATAATGTCCCCGATTTTATCAACACCGGTTTGGGACGCGCTGGAGGACAACCAGGGACGACGACTCAAATTGAAGCATTTTATCGTTTTCAGCTAAACGATAACATTAGCATTACACCAGGCATTATTCATATTTTGCAACCGGGTCATACACCAGATAGCGACTCAGTTACTATCGGCATTCTGCGGAGTACTTTTACTTTTTAGTGTCGTCGGGAATCCAGAATCCAGAATTCTGCTGTATCTTTACCAATGCCCGATGCCCAATGCCCTATGCCCTATTTTCAAGAGATATAAAAAAGGTTTGGTGGTGAGCCAAACCTCAATATAAATCCAGTGCATAACAACATCCCGAATTAATTTACTCATAATTATATTTATTGAGCATCTTCCTATAGGGAGTATTCAAATACCCTCAAACCTGATAAGACCCTTTTCTAGTATCACTGAATACTTGGAAGAGAAAATTGTTCTGCCATCCCAGGAAGCATATAGCAGAACAATTTAGATACTAATCAAATTTTTTAAAAGCCTTCGATAGCCTATAGAACACTTTCATAACTATCTAAATCATCCTTAAGAAAGGGGACTTTCAGAGCCATACCCTTCTCTTTTTAAGGGAAGTTATAGGGGATCTCCATACAACATAATACTTTACAAATATCTACTCAAGAGCGCTTGTGAGAATTAGGAGCCAAAATAAAAGACGAAATGAGTTATCCCGCCTCAATAGCTTGAAAAAGGCAGCACGCCTTGGTGTCTAGAAAAAACAGCACAAATAAAACTCAATAGGTTGAAAAGCTAGGAAATAATATCAGTTTAAAAAATTGTAAGTTACTAAATTCTTAGCAGTTGAATTATAGTTATTCAAATTAATCTATCATATATAAATTTTAATGTAATGCCAAAATGCCAAATAATTATGAATAAAAAGCACGGGTTTTAGACCGTGCTTTGTATAATAAGTAAAAACATCTTGGTAATTTCTACAATATATCAAAATACCAAAATCGCAAACTGCCAAATTGCCAAATATCTGTCAATCATGGACGAATATTAATTTATATATATCCAGAAATTTTTAGATGTTATAAAATTGACGATCGATACAAATTACTAGCTACTTAAAAAAGTTATAGTAATCCGCTTTGATGAATTCATCGACGATCGCAAAATAGAAGATTAGCCCGCCAATTAGAGAACGGTATATATCAAGCTAGTTGCTACTTTTTATTTTAATATGGTTAGGACTTACGCACTCTACAAATTAATCATCGTAGGTATTCACGAAAATAGGTCGTTTTAGCCTTTCATAGACGTTTCTTGATAATATGTAAACCCGCACTGTAGGGGCACAGCAATGCTCATACGTGTCAACTTAACGTGAAACCCTGATAGAAAGGTGATGAGCGAGTTCTACTCATTTACCATCAAGATCCGCGTTACCCCACCCCGGTTTTGCTGGCGCAAAATCTCCCCTCCCCTTGCTAAGGGGAGGGGTTGGGGGTGGGGTAAAATGCCTGTGGGATAAGCGTTTGAGCTTAAGTTGACACGTATGAGCATTGCTGTACCCCTACGACAGATGTGGTTTTTTCAAACGCTGCATATTTTGTATCTACCGTCAATGCGTAAATCTTAATGGTTTAATTTATTATCGATAGCTTACTGAATAACGTTAAAAAGCTCCAAGTGTCGGTTAGAACCATTACTTGGAGCAACAGATTTGAATCACCGTACCTTTCGGTAGGGGTAAGTTAATACCGTCTAACTTTTCACGGCATATGAAAAAAGGCGTAAGGATTTAGGAAAAACACACACTTATTCAGCTTTCATTTTGGAATTTCACAAATTCCTTCCAGCTTTGTCACACCCTTACTCTTTCTCAAATAGAGTTTCCAGACCCCGTGAAAAGTCAGGTTGAGTAAGATTAACGGTATTAGAGCGTGCTGTTAGAACTTTTCCAGGCACTATTTCTAGTGCTGTTTTAGCTTGTAGGATTGGTACAAGCTATGATGGAGAAGTTTTTGACAGCCTCACCTGCTACCGAATTTTATAATCTTAGCCTAAGTTTTTGCGATCGCTGAAAATTAGAAATTCTCAACTTACACAAAATCAACGAGCTAAGATTATTAAAAATATATCTTACTTTTCTAAGAAAACTTACTTATCCACGCAGAACATCTGCAAAAAAGCGATCGCTATGCTTCAGTATCCCAATCTCGAACAAGCGCTAAAATATCACTTCGGTTATGAAAGATTTCGCCCCGGACAACGACAAATTATCGAAGATGCGCTGCAAAATCGGGATTTATTAGTGGTGATGCCTACGGGCGGTGGAAAATCTTTGTGCTTTCAGCTACCTGCATTAATTAAAAAAGGTTTAACTGTAGTAGTATCGCCATTAATTGCTTTGATGCAAGACCAAGTGGAAGCACTGCGAAATAATAATATTAGTGCTACGTTTCTCAATAGTAGTTTGAATCAGTATCAGGTGCGATCGCGAGAAGAAGCTATCCGCAACGGCAAAGTTAAATTACTTTACGTCGCCCCAGAACGTTTGTTAAGTGAAAGATTTCTGCCGTTTATCGATTTAGTCCATCATCAAATCGGTATTTCTACCTTCGCCATTGATGAAGCACACTGCGTCTCTGAGTGGGGACACGATTTTCGCCCAGAATATCGCCAGTTGATATCTCTGCGAAAACGCTACCCCAATGTTCCTACGGTTGCACTCACAGCCACAGCCACCGATCGCGTCCGTGGTGATATCATTCAACAATTAGGATTGAAGCAACCGAGTATCCACATAGCCAGCTTCAATCGCCAAAATCTTTATTACGAAGTTCGTTCTAAAAGCAAGTCTGCATACGCCGAATTATTAGAACTCGTCCGGGAAAGCGAGGGTTCAGCCATTATTTATTGTTTGACGCGCAAAAAAGTTGATGAACTCACATTTAAACTCCAAAATGATAAGATTTCAGCTTTGCCTTATCATGCTGGATTAACTGATGAAGAACGCAGTAGCAATCAAACTCGATTTATTCGCGACGATGTGCGCGTTATGGTGGCGACAATTGCTTTTGGAATGGGAATTAATAAGCCAGATGTGCGTTTAGTAATTCACTTTGATTTACCCCGTAATTTAGAAAGTTACTATCAAGAATCAGGCAGGGCAGGAAGGGACAGCGAACCCTCACGTTGTACGTTATTTTTCAGCTTTGCTGATATTAAAACCATTGAATGGAGTATTAACCAAAAAACTGACCCCCAAGAACAATTGATTGCTAAACAACAATTGCGGCAGGTAATTGATTATGCTGAAGGTACTGTTTGTCGGCGGACAATTCAGCTTGGTTATTTTGGCGAACGCTTTCCTGGGAATTGTGGTAACTGCGATAATTGCCGTAATCCCAAACCAATGGAAGATTGGACAATTGAAGCCATGAAGTTTTTATCTTGTGTGGCGCGTTGCAAAGAAAGATTTGGCATGACTTATATTATTGATGTGTTGCGCGGTGCCAAAAACCAAAAGATTATTTTAAACCAACACGATCAACTTTCTACCTACGGAATTGGCAAAGATAAAACTGTAGATGAGTGGCGGATGTTGGCGCGATCGCTTTTACATCAAGGACTACTAGAACAGACTAGCGATGGTTACTCAGTTTTAAAACTTAACCCCCTGAGTTGGGAAGTGATGCGGCGACAGCGCACAGTTTCCCTGGCTGTGACTGTAACGCAAAATATTGGTTTGACACAAACAAGTGAAAAAGCTGCCGAAGCAGAAGTTTTAATGCAAAGATTGCGATCGCTACGCAAACAACTCGCCGATCTACAATCTGTTCCACCTTATATTGTCTTTCCAGATTCTACTTTGAAATTGATGGCACAGGTACAGCCTAAAACAATGACAGAATTTGGTAAACTTTCCGGTGTAGGTACTCACAAACTTGCCCAATATGGCGAAAAGTTCCTCGCAGAAATTCGAGCTTACCGTCAAGAAAGAGGTTTTTTAGATCCACCACCGGATAATTTTGTACCTTTTAATAGCTTGCCTTCAGACACCGAAATTTTTACATTTCAATTGCACAAACAAGGTTTGAGTGTTGCTGAAATTGCCCAAAAACGCAACATTCGCCCGACTACAATTATTCGCCATCTTGCAGATTTAATCGAGAAAAATCAGCCTGTAGATTTAAATCAGTTAGTGCCTTTAGAACGCCAACAAAAAATTTGGCAAGTTTTAGAAGTGCTTGGTGATATTTCTTTGACACCCATTCGAGAACAACTAGGCGAAAGCTATACCTTTGATGAAATTCGTTTAGTGCGGGGTAAATGGCGGCGCGAAAATCGGAAGTGATACCAATTCCAAAAATACTTGCAAGACATTCAAAACCGAAAAACTAGAAGACGCGATGAATCGCGTGTCTACAAATAGTGTGACTTTTTTACAGCAATTTTCAGGTAAATAGACCACGTTGTAGGGGCGCACAGCTGTGCGCCCCTACGGGAGATTGTGGTTCAAATAGATGAAAAACGCTGTAATGCTTTCCTACGAAGCCAAATCGAAAATCTGCTGTGCGGTTAAGTTGAATTGGGGGAATGTCGGAGAAACAATGGTCGTATTTCCCGTAAATTGAGTCATCTGATATTCTCCCTCGACCAAGTTACAAACAAAAATTGTGGGTTGCTTGGGGTTACCAATGAACTTTCTCGCCCCCAGTGCGGCATAATCGATAATCCAATATTCTTCGATGCCCATTTCCTCATAATCTCGAAGTTTATCGTAGTAATCGTCACGCCAATTAGTTGAAACGACCTCGACGATTAATTTGACCGAATCAGGATTTTGAATAATCGATTCGCTTTCCCACCGGGGTTCATCCCCAAGAACTTCTTTGTTTAAAACGATGATGTCCGGCTCGTAACCTGATTTTTCTCGTTTGGGTTTGATAATTGATTCTCTGGGAATAGTCCATATACCGCCAGAGCCACTCTGCCTGATAATTATCAATAGTTGCTCAATCAGGGAACCTGTGAAATTTGAATGTTTTCCCCTTGGCTTGGGTATTTCGATAATTACTCCATTATGCAATTCGTATCGTACCTCTGAATTTTCGGGATACCAACTGATAAATTCATCGAAGCTGTATAGTTTGGGTTCGATTTGGACTTGAGTCATATTATCTAGTTAGTGAACGTTAAGTACTTGTTAATAAAAGGGTTACAGCTTGAGTAATTTTTTTGATTAATTATTTATGCATCAAATGTTTTTCTAATTCTTTAACTATTGTGGCTCCTGTAGCAAGATGCTATAAGGTATTGTGACTGCTAAATTGTTAAGATTTTCTAATTAAAATATTAAGAGTGAGATTCCAAGAGTTAGCCGATGAGTCAAAAATTACTTTCTGCGAGTAAATGGCGGCGCGAAAATCGCAAGTGAAAAGTTAATTGGTCAACGGTCAACACCTAACAGTCAACAATTACCTTAAAATACAAGAGCAAGATAAAAGGAGTTAGTCAATGAGTCAGATGCATAATACAGGAGTACGCTGGACAAGTCAGGATGTGGAACTATTACCAGAAAATGAAGGGACGCGCTACGAGATAGTTGACGGAGAATTATTTACGACCGGGGCATAGTGTAAATCAGTTTTTTCCTGCATAAATTTTAAATTAAATGGAAACACAAATCTCAAATAACGGATTAACTAAAGTCCAGGTACTGATTATGGCGATCGCAGCTGGTGTCTGTGTTGCTAACGTTTATTATAATCAGCCAATCCTCAAAGATATTGCATCTTCTTTTCGAGTTAGTGAAGCCGAAGTCGGTAGCATATCTGTGCTTACACAAGTTGGTTACGGTTTTGGGCTTTTCTTTTTAATTCCTTTGGGGGATAAAATTAACAAGAAAAAATTAATTATTACCTTACTAGGATGTTTGTTTTGTTTGTTAATAGCCATGACATTTTCACAAAACATCGTCCAAGCTTCGATATTGAGCATAGCAATTGGAATTACCACAGTCTCAGCCCAAGTTATTCTTCCTTTGGCAGCAAGTATAGATAGAGTAACTACAGGTCAAACTGTAGGCAACATTTTTACTGGTGTATTGATTGGAGTTTTAGGCGCAAGAGTTTTCAGTGGATATATTGCTGAATGGTTTAGTTGGCGTTATGTATATGGATTCTCAGCAGTAATGATTTTAATTGTGACTGTTTTATTAAAGATATATTTACCTAATGTCAAAAATGATTTTGATGGTTATTATTTGGAATTATTAAAATCGACGCTTTATCAATTAAAACGTTTTTCACTATTAAGAGAAGCATCGTTAATTGGTGGTTTATTGTTTGGCGTCTTTTGCTCATTTTGGACGACGCTGACTTTCCATCTTAGCGGAGCGCCTTTTTATTTTCAATCTGACATAATTGGGATTTATGGGTTTGTGGCGATCGCAGGTGCATTGATGGCTCCAGTTTTTGGTAAACTAGCCGATCGCGGTAATTCACAACGTTCCTTGACTCTTGCTGTATCGATGGTAATTGCAAGTTTAGTAATTGCTAAAATTGCTGCTAATTCTGCACTGGCGATCGCTGTTGCTGTATTGTTGGTAGATGTAGGCGTACAGGCAATGCAGGTTACCAATCTCGCCAGGATATACACCCTTGATGCTCAATCCAATAGTCGCATCAACACAGTTTACATGACTACCTATTTTATCGGCGGTGCTGTAGGTACTAGCATTGGCCTATTCTGCTGGAATCTCGGCGGCTGGAATTTGGTAACTTGGCAAATGTTAGTTCTGACTCTACTTGCATTTTTTATTATCGTCAGACCTAAACTAACTACACCAAAAACAAATCAGTAAGAAATAATCAAAGTTATTCTTTTTACAAAAGAAAATCTATATAAATTTTTGTCAGATATCGCCTTGCACCGATCGCTAAATTTTCTCCTCATCAAGGCGATACCTACAGTTCGTCAGCTTACAATAGCTGGAGATTTCATTAGTTGGAATCTTGGGAAGTTACAGTAGCTGGCGATAGCGCAGTGTTCTGGTTTTTGGCAGACAGAATTACAGATAATAGCTTAGGTAGGGCTAGGCAAGCAACAGCACTAAGCAGGGTCATTAATAAACCATCTATCAAACTCATTATGTTATCTCCCCTGTTTAAAAAAGATGTATTTAACATAATTACTAGTTTGCAGCAAAATTAGTACAATTACTGAAAACGGTATTTTAAATTTCTTTTATTGGTTATAAGCTAACTATATATATTCTTTGCTAATGGTAACTATCAATTTTTAAATATGTTTTTTAAAAGAAGACTTTTTGCAATTTAGTGCCACATATAGACTAATTAAATTTAAATGTTGATAACACTAATAGTTAAGTTTTAATCATTAACTTCACAAAAATTATTTTTTGACAATGATTTAGGACTGACGCAAGAAATCCACTACTATGCTTTCTGTTGGACAGGAAGCCTATATTTGATAAGGCGTAAGCCCTCTAATCGCACAGCTTCAGGATATAAAGCTTTGTAAATATTGCAATTTGGAGATTGAATATCGTAACGACCTGTAGCCTTAAACGTTGCCAAAGGACAACCACCCGTACACCAATATTTCCACTCACATGTACGACAACCTTCTTTCTCTTCAACTGACAAATTCTGAATACCTGCTTTATCTTGTCGCACAAAAGTTAAAGGATCTTCATTCTCAACTGAGGATACAGTTTTATGTAGTTGCATCTGGCATTTAGCAATTTCCCCTTTGTAATCAAATACGAGATAACTTTGCCCAACTCCACAAGTGCGTTTATGAGGAGACGATAAATTGGCGCGATCGATCAATGAACCTAGTAAACTACGATTAGGTAATTTGAATTCGATAACTTTGAAGGCTGCCAACATTCCCTCAATTACCCTAGATTCTTCTAATTGCAAGTCCTCGTAAGAAGCTGACAGTTCGTTTTCACGATAGAAATTTAAACTAAAGGGCAGATTATTTTCTAATATCCATTCCAGAACATCGGGTAAACCTTCTGCATTCCGTCCAGTAACTGTGATGGAAATATCTGGTATCAGACCATTTTCTAAAGCAATTTTAATACCTCGTTCGACATCTTGAAACGATCCTTTTTTGTCTGCATAACTTCTTTGGATATTGTGGAAATTTGCTAATCCATCTAGGGAAATCATGAGACGTAAATTCAATGTTTGCAGCATCTCAATAATTTCAGACGTAATTAGTATTCCATTGCTGAGAACAACTCCATCTAATATGATATCTGTTTGTTTACTAAGGGATTGAGCGTACAAATGGAGATCCTTAATTAAAGCAGAGCAGAGTAATGCTTCTCCTCCTGCATACTTGAGTTTGACGCGGCGGTAATTATTTAACGTGGCAGAGCGAAATGTAGATTCAATGGCTGTTCTACCTATATCTATTGACATATCTTTTGCTAAATGAGGAAGATAGCAATAGTCACATCTTAAATTACAGCGATCGGTGATATGCAACCATGCTGTTAAAGTTTCTGGGATTTCATTTAGGTTAAACGAGCAATTATTCTTAGGTACTATTAAACGTGCTTGATATAGTTCTCTAATAGCTGTCTGTAAGTCTGTTAATTCGAGGTGAAAATCCTCTATTGCAATATCATCTAACTTATGAGGAATTGTAAATTTATCTAATAAATCTAGTGCTGATTTATTCAGAACTACTGCTTGATGATAAATACCATAACAAATAGAATAAGTATTATCTAAATTCATAATCTGCGAGTTGGGAACTCTCACAAACTCTGTTTCCAGAATTCCCAGAGATAATGGGATATCTGAGCTTAATTGTGCTAACGGAGATAAGTCACAGGCACAGTCACCTCCATCACAGTCGCATTGCCCAGTTGGTACGTAGGTAGAATTGAGAGAAACTAAAATTTGGGGTCGATCGCTTTTTTTATTAAGCATGAGAAGATGGCTGTTTTGTTGCACGGATTCTAGTCAGAAACATTTGTTGATCGCACCATTCCTTGAGAGCTTTACGATCTTGCCACTGAGATTTGAGTTGCTGGAGCAAAGTTTTAGAAAGTTCTATAGGCAACCGTTCGATTTTCTTTTGCAGTAAATTTAGCTCATGTTGGATTGAATAGGGGCCAAAACCTCCATGTTGAAAGATTTTGGGTATTCCTTGAGCATATTTGCTAAAAGCAAAATCGTAGTTAGCTTGTTGAAATGCAACATCACCTTCTATTCGTAATATACGACCAAAGTATAGCGTATGGATATTTTCATAGGATCGGAAGCGATCGCTAAGTTCCCGTGCATAATCACAAATATGCTCGTAGGCTTTTGCATAATAATCAAACTCTGCTTTACCTACCAAACTATCGATGGCATATCGCATATCGTTGTATTCTAAACTAGTGTGATAAGAGCGATCGTTGAGTTTTAGAGCTTGTTCGCACAAAGAGCGATCGCCTTCTTGAAACCCAAGAAGCCAATAGACACTGGCAGCTTGATGCAAAATTCCAGGTAACTCCTCTTCTCGTCCATATTTTTCTGCCAGTTTTAGGCTTTTTTCTAAGGCATCTTGAGCTTGAGAAAGCAGATTGAGATCCCATTTTACCTGTGTCACATCCCAAACATCTTCATTTCTTATCTCAGCACTAAACCACTGATTTAAACCTAACTGAAAGTACGCCCTACACAATATTCGATTATCATTTTCCTCATTGTCACAACGACTTAACGCTCTTTCAAGTAGTTGTTTAGCTTTAACATAGTTACCGTCATCTACCCAAATACTAGCAGAGGCAATTTCAGCGTCGGCTATTTCGCGTTCGCTCTCAACACTCGACCACATATCAATAGCAGCCTTAAAACACTGTTCGGCCTTGACATAATTTTTTTGTTGTCCGTATAAAAATCCCAAATTATTCTGAATGCTAGCCATCACTTGAGTTAAGCCTTTATTAGGAGTGTCAACTTCCATAGCAGCATCCCAACCCAGTTTGTAATATTTTTCAGCTTCCTCAAAGTTGTTGAGTTGCCGATAAAGATAACCAACTTGGTTAGCTACACCAGGAATAGCTGATAGTTTGTTGCGTTGGACTAGCAATAAACATTCTTGCTGATATTTTAAAGCTTCGTCATAAAGATGTAATTTCGCATTCAGCATTCCCAAGACATTGCAAATATCTGCTTTATGAACAGAATTAGCAGATTGTTCGGATAGTATTCCCTCTAATTTTCTTACCTCATTCTCTGTTGTCTTCTTGTCTTTGAGTGCATGAACAATCCTTGATTCAAAAATAATCATTTTCAGTTTTTTATCGGGGGTTAGCTCTGTTTCAAATTGTTTGGCGATTGCCAATAATTGATTGACAAAGCTAAATTTCTTGGCTTGAGTGCGTATGGTGTTAGTAACTTCATACCAAGTTTCAAAACCAGCGATCGCATCTGCATATAAAGCATTCCATAGCCATCGCGTAGTATTAAATTCCCGCAGTTGTTTCACTTCTTCAATGAGAAAGTCAATCCTAGTGCCTTTCTGGGAATTATCAGAGGAATCTTGAATATTCAATATGCTTTTTTGTGGCCCTAATTTATAATCTTTTTGCTTGAAATATTTAGCAGCAATCCGACTATCTCGTTTTCTCCATTCAAAATCTGGGTCAATATCTGTCCATACATATTTTTCAACCAAGTCTCGTACAATATCATGCAATGATATTTGAGAACCACCTACTACTGGTTTAATAAAAAAGTAGGTCTGTGCATCAATAAATAATCTATGAGCATCTTCTGGAGATATTTCTAATAAATTCGCAATATCAGAACTATCTAATGGGTAGATACGTGAAAGTAACAGAGTTAGCCGATCCATTGATGTGCGAAGCTGCGTAATATGTCGAACCATCTCAGCTTCAAATCCACCAGTTTTTTCCAACCTACCTGGAATAGTTTCTATATCTTCACTCTCTAACCAATCTGGTATGACTTCCCGATAAGCATACTCTACCCCAAATTCAATCATGATCGGGCTGCCACCAGAAAGAACTATGAGTTTTTGAGCCAAGTCTTGTCCCAGAGTAAAGTGAAGCTGCTCCTCTTTAGAAGCAATGTATGTCTGCACATCCTCACGAGTAAATTCATTTAATTCCAAATAAATTAATTCTTCTTTGTTGAATGACTTTTCTAAAATTTGGCGGGCAATACTAGGGCGGCCTGCTAAAATAAACACGGCATTATCTAATTGATGGCATAAATCGCCAACATGTTGCCAAACTTCTTCTCTGGCCTCTGGTTGTCCTAGCTTCTCAACAGTATCAATCAGAAATACTAGTCTCTGTTGGCTGGATTTTCGATTAATTTCATCGAGCAAGAACTTTTCAAGTTGTCTGCGTTCCTGTTTATATGCAGTTTGGCTGATGCAGTTTTCATCTTCTCGCAGTTGTCGTAATCCCAGCAACCATTTTTGATATGTAGAATCGTATAATTGTTTAGCGATTTGAGTGTATAAATCTTCTGCATCATTAAAAACAGGGATATCGCAATCAATAATTTCACTTGTCCCAACTTGAACTCGATTTAGCCGAGATTGTAATGCACGCAGCAACCAAGTTTTGCCAATCCCACCTCTACCTTCTACCAAAATGACACGCAGCTTATTAGGTTGTCGAACAAGGGAAATGATTCTATTTAGATGTTCTTCACGACCAACAAACTCTAATTTATCTAGTTCAGGCATAATATCAAACTCCTATTTAGTTGTTGCAAAAATTCATTCAATATATCTCTTCTTCCTACTGACCAGTTAATTATTTTGAATCGCTTCATCCAGCTTTTGAATTAAATCTCTATAGGGTGTATCATTATATTCGTCATTGTGTAGATAGTAATTGACAAGAAACTGAAATTCCCAGTCATTTTCTACTTCAGATTTAAGCGTATAAAGAAATTCATGCACTTGCTCTCGGTCTGTATTGCGAAATATTCCCAGAGTTTCTTCAACGGTTTTATCAAAAAAATCTTTGCGGAGTTTTTGTCGATAAGCCAAACTATTAGCACCAAAATTAATAAATCCAGCGTGTTGTTGGAGGCTTTGAAAAAAATACTGCATAGACCAAGTACCAGCAACAGCAGAATTATTTTTTGATTTCAATTCGTGAATATATTCCCAGCAAATTTGAGCCGCTTCACTACACAGTTTTTGAAAGTTATCTGGCGAAGTTTCTCTCAAAAGACCAATAACTAGTAGCCGGCGCGTCATCCCATTTTTGATAATAGTTTTATCGCGAGTAAAAATAGATGTCTTTGTCAGTTCGGCATTTAATTTAAAACTATCATCGCTGAAAGGTAACTGAAATCTCCGCACCGCTTCCTTTAATACCCAAGTCCCATTCAGGATGGGAAATATACTTAATTTTTCAATCGATTCGTAGAGATGATTATTTTCTGTTGTCAAGGTTTCTTTAATTTGGTCTCTACACTTTTTGAGGTTTTTTTCCCATAGTTGGTTGCCATAACTGTTTAAAAACCAACTGACTGTATAACCACCACTGCGATAAACTTTTAGTGCTTCAGCAATTCCCCCTGGGTGTCCGCCAGTTAAATACAGTAAGTGTCCTGCAAGGAGAGCAACACTTTCGGAAGTCATCTCGATTGGCTTGAGATATTTTGTTGCTGTATCCTGAATCACTTCCCAGTTAAAAGGAGAGAGGATTAGTTTTGGAAAAGTACGATCTAAAGGGATATCAATCAGACAGCGAGCTGCAATCACAACTCGAAGTCTCCGGGAATTATCTTTAAAGAACTGTAATTCTTTCAAACATCTTTCAACTCTCCATGTAAATTCCTTAAGATCGTTAAAAATTTCGTTTAAACGTTGCTTTGGTGGGGCATTTCCATCCAAATCGATGAGCAGTACAATACCTTTTTTCCCCTGAGATTGCCATTTGGCCCAATTTCTATGTAATAGTAAGCCTAAACCCTCTCCCAAACTTAATTCATATCCTTCTGGTAGTGAAAGTTGGAGAGAGCTTGCTAATCGGTTTTCTAAGTCTTCACTACTTTCATCACTAGACATAGAAGCATAAGCACAACACCATTGCAATTCTTGAAATCGCCCCATAATCTGTTTGAGAAATTCTGTTTTCCCATAGCCTTTAGGAGCAGTTACCAGACGATAAGGAGGAGAATTAATCGCTGTAATCTCGCTAATTGCATCATCCCGATTAGTGAATGGAATTTTATCAGGTTCGCGCTCTAGAGATTCTCGATTTAGCTCGTTTAATTCTGATTCAGCTTTTGCCATTTCATCGAATTTATCATCAATTTGCCTTTGTAATTTGTTCTTATCTACATCATCAAGGGTACGCGATATTTGCCTGCCGATAGTTTCGATATCAGTTTTTAAATAAGCTATTAACTGTTCTAGATAGTTCTTGCGTAATTCTGAAGAATTGTTCATTGTATTTAAAAGTTAAATTAATTGCTGATAATATTAAGTTCACTTTCTACTCGCTCAAGTTCTTGTAGTATGCTGTTAATTTGGCGTTGGATGATATTGCGATCGCCAGCACTAAGTGTATAGTTGAGTTGATTGTAAGCTGCTTCATAATCACTACTTAGAACGTCAAAGCGTTGTTGCAAAGTTTTGATTTTCAGTTGTTGCACTCTGCTTTTAATAGTCTGGGTATGAGCATTTGGCGAAACCGACAAAGCTATTTCATCCCACACTTGACTCAATACATCCACAGGAATCATAAAGGCAGTCTTGATATCTTCTCGCCGTTTCTCCGCCGCCACAGCCATCCCAACCACTCCCACAAGGGTTTCATCCCATATAGGCGCACCACTAAAGCCTGGTTCTATCCTGTAGCCAGTTACCTTACTGTCTTCGAGTTGCACCCATCCCTTGCCTTGGCTGTCTCGCAACACCCCTGTGGCCCAAACGCCATCATTGTGTCCTTGAGGAAAACCAAATATCCGGAAAGGATGCTCCCAAATATTTTTAGCTGAGATTAGCTTGATTGGTTGAGCTTCTTTAGGCAAGGGGCCTTCTATTTCCAACCCAGCAATATCTTCGAGCTTAGAAATTGATACATTACTAATAACAGGTTGCCAAAAAACAACTTTCGCTTTTAGTTGTTGCCCTGATGGAATTAGAGGGAAATCTAAATAAATATTATTACTAGGAGCTTCAACTATATCCTCTGGTAAAGATAGAGCTGAGGTTACAACGTGAGCGCATGTCAGAATATAATTACGAGTGCGACCAGAGACTAAAAAACCTACACCAACTACCGCACCATTGGCATGAAAAATTCTGGCGATCGCCGATCTAAAAGTTTGAATATAATTATCTGTACTCGCTACCATAGATTACTATGCCTTGTCCTGCTTCCATTTCAAGGTAATTTCGTAGTTAGCTTCACCACCTACAGAAGTGAAAATTGCACCCACACCAGCATTTAACTTAATCCCAAACTTCACCTCTACCTCATCGGCTGGTGTATTCAACTGGCTCAATTTGGTGATAATAAGTGAAGCTACAGGTTGTATTTGATCTAATACCTCATCAAATTTCTTTTTAGCTTCGACTACCATTTGCCCTGTGTCTGGTCTGGCAACACGTGTTAGAGCATTGCTATTTTCTGACTCATCAACTTCAGCTAAAAACTTTGTGCCATCTTCGAGAAAAAATTCTGCAATTTGTTTCCGATTCATAGTGAAACCTGTTATTTTCAACTAATAATTTGTCGAGATTGCTAACAACAAAACACAAAGCGTCCCGTAGTTCATCGCATTAGGTATCAGGGCTTATAGATCCCTGACTTCTTTAAGAAGTCGGGGATCTGAATACCCACAAACCAGCAAAATTAATGCGATATACCACTAGTAGTCTGCGAACTTTCTAAATAAACTGCCAAATTCTTACTACTTGGGCATTACAAGCTATTTGACATGTAATACATTTAACAATCGTTATGTTAATTGTATATTAGTTATATATGTAGTTTGGCTTCAATTAGTAATTATACTGAGTTAGCTATAAGAGTCCGATTTGATTTTTGAAAAATCTAAGTATATGTAGTGGCGTGTCAAGCCTTAAATGTTGCAATAAATTTTATTGTGTGATGGGTGTCCTCACCCGTCCGGGCGGGCAGGATGCCCACCCCACAAGAGCTAAATTTTATGCACTATTTCAGTCTTGACACGCTACTACGTGTATTTCAACAATCAAATATGAATCCTATATAAAATTACTAGATTTAAGTAAGTATGCAAAAATCAATCAAACTAAATTAAATAATGTAAAATTAATTAAATTTTCTGTAGTCAGCGCCTCCAACCCTTGACTTATCAAGTCTGTTGTAGGCGATTGCAGGGTAGCACAGCTAGCTGTGCCACTCCACCTGCGTACCTCATGCAAATAAGAATCCCTATCTCAAAGAGATTCTGCGAAATTAGCATGAATATGCGTTCAAAAGTTAATTAGGATAGCTGCTCGTCAAAAGCACTGAAAAACTTTTACTTGCAAATAGTCTATCAATTGGGAGAACACTTGGGACAAAAATCAGGACTAAATTTGCAGTATTGGCTACCCGTCAATGGGTAAACTGTACAATAGGGAAAACTCGTAAGTTGAACTTTGGCTGTTTGTAATTGCGAACTATTTGCCGATAATTCACTAAGTTTAGTTTTATTAGCCGCAAAGATAGCTATCAGTTTAGGTAACGCTATGCAGGCAGCAATATTTATCAGCGTTAGCAGTGTTGCGTCTATCGAATTCATAGGTAATCATTCCCTGCGAAAAGTAGGCGTAGCCCGTCGTAGAGATCGCTGTTTCTAACTGCAAAGGCGATCTATAACTTGCAGTCTATGTAAATCAATCTTAACATAAATTTTTGTAAATATAAAGGTGGAATTCCTGGAATTATCATACACAAAAGAGAATGTGGATAATGAGGACGGTTATTGTAGCTTAATAACAAAACAAGCTCCAAAAGCGAACGTTTGAAATTTAGTTAAGGTGTTATGTCAAAAACTCAAACCGCGTCTTCTTTTTTATCTGATATCAGCGAGCAAGAACGCCAAGCATTAAAGAAGCTGGTAGATTATACAAATGTGCAATCGCTACCAGAAATTTGGCCTTTGGCAGCTAGGGAATTTGGCGATATTGTTGCCCTGCAAAACCCCCACGCTAAACCAGCAATAGCGATTACTTATACTCAGTTAGCAGAAAAAATACAACTATTTGCTGCTGGGTTGCAAGCGTTGGGAGTAAAACTAGGCGATCGCATTTCCTTAATTGCTGACAACAGTCCTCGGTGGTTTATTGCCGACCAAGGTATCATGACTGCTGGAGGAGTTGATGCAGTGCGTAGCTCCCAAGCTGAAAAAGAAGAACTGCTGTTCATCATCGCCAACAGTGGCAGTACAGCAGTGGTAATTGAAGATTTGAAGACACTTAAAAAACTGCAAGAGCGCCTCAACGATTTGCCAATTCAATTCGTCATCTTACTTTCAGATGAAGCACCACCCACGGAAACACCTTTAAAAGTGCTAAATTTTGCCCAATTAAATGAAATTGGAGCAAAACATAATTTTGTCCCAGTCAAGCAAAATCGTGATGCCCTAGCAACCTTGATTTACACCTCTGGCACCACCGGCAAACCCAAAGGTGTGATGCTCTCCTATAGCAATTTGATGCACCAAGTGACAACATTTGGCACAGTATTGCAACCAAATCCAGGCGATATGGTTCTCAGTATTTTGCCTTCGTGGCACAGTTACGAACGAACTGTTGAATATTACCTATTATCTCAAGGTTGCACGCAAGTTTATACTAACTTGCGCTCTGTCAAAGCAGATTTGAGACAATTTAAACCCAACTATATGGTGGGTGTGCCCCGTTTGTGGGAATCGATTTATGAAGGAGTGCAAAAACAGTTCCGCGAACAACCAGCCAACAAGCAACGCCTGATTAAATTTTTATTAGGCATCAGCGAGAAATATATTAAAGCGCGGCGAGTTGCCGAGGGATTGGATTTAAATAATCTTCATGCCTCAGGCGTGGAACGATTTGCAGCTAGCATACAAGCATCAGCTTTGTTACCCCTGCATAAGTTGGGAGAAAAACTAGTTTATGCCAAAGTGCGGGAAGCCACAGGGGGAGAAGTCAAGCAAATGATTAGCGGCGGCGGTGCGCTTCCCAGACACATCGATAACTTCTTTGAAATTATTGGCGTCCAGATTTTGCAAGGCTATGGCTTGACAGAAACTTCTCCGGTTACCCACGTGCGTCGTCCTTGGCGAAATTTGATTGGCGCATCGGGGCTACCACTCCCGGCAACAGAAGCTAAAATCGTAGATCCTGAGACAAAAGCGCCTTTGCCACCAGAAACACGAGGCTTGGTATTGTTAAGGGGACCCCAGATTATGCAAGGCTACTACCAAAATCCCGAAGCCACAGCCAAAGCAATTGACCCAGAAGGTTGGTTTGATAGCGGCGATTTGGGTTGGTTAACGCCACAAAACGATTTAGTGTTAACTGGTAGAGCGAAGGATACCATTGTCTTGACTAACGGCGAAAACATCGAACCGCAACCCATCGAAGATGCGTGTTTGCGATCGCCATACATCGATCAAATCATGCTTCTCGGCCAAGACCAACGCAGCTTGGGAGCCTTAATTGTCCCCAATATCGAAGCCTTAGAAAAATGGGCAGCAGATCAGAATTTGACACTGGATATACCAAGCGATCGCGAAATTTCCTCATCAAGTCAAAAAATAGACTTGGAGAGTAAAATGATCCAGGATTTATTTCGCCAAGAATTAAATCGCGAAGTGCAGAATCGTCCAGGGTATCGACCAGATGACCGCATCGGGCCGTTCAAATTCATTTTGGAACCATTTTCCATCGAAAACGGCTTGATGACACAAACATTGAAAATTCGACGACACATCGTTGTGGAACGGTATCGCGATATTATTGACGGCATGTTTGCCTGATGATTCCACCCGCCAACTATATAAGAGTGAACGTGAAATATTTATGGATGTCTCCAAATCTCATTTGCTGTTGAAACGCGTTGTCAACGTTAAAGTGATTGTTACTCCCCTCTGGAAAGAGGAAGTACAACAGCAGCTGCAAGCGCAGATTAATCAACTTGACCAGCAACTCCAACAGCTAGACGTTGAAGGACAAAGAGCGATTAGTGCAATTCAAAAACAGAGTCTGCAACCACCAGGCCCCCAGACCCTCCAACAAATTGACAATATTCAACTCCAAGTCAATCAAAAGAAAAGTGAATTCCTAGAGCAGAAAAATCAGTTGCTGCAAAACCTCCAGCAAGTGCAGTTTCTCCAACAGGATCAAGAAGTCAACCAATTTCAAATGGAAGGCTTTTTCAAAGTAGAAACTGGAGATAACTTGATTAGCAAAATGCAAGTCGAAATTGTTCTGCGCGATGGCGTTGTCGAAGAAATTCGCGGCGACATTTAGGGAACTAAAGTTAAGAGTTAAGAGTTATGAATTATGAATTTAAATTCTAATTCCTGACTTTTAACTTTTGTACAGACGCGATTAATCGCGTCTCTACTTCACTCCTCACTCCCAACTCCTAACTTTTAACTAATTCCTCACCCCAACCCAAACAATTTGCCACACTGGGGGGGAACTAATAAAAAGCGATCGCCCAAAGGTCGTCATCTCCACTCGATATTTAACTGTATCAACAGAATTATTACCGGGCTTGGTTTGTGTAATGGTCACCAAGGCTTGATTTCGTTCTGGATAAGCCACCTCTACCTTTCGCGTTTCTCCCACTGAGAGTATGTCGTCAAAAGCATTTAAAGCGAGTGTCGCAGGGTCGCTTCCTTGGAGAGATGAGTTAATACTTTCTAGAGGTATAGTTTTATAGCTGGAACGCCCTGGGTATGCCACAACCTCCTGGGACTGATGAATCGCTCTTACCTGCTGTGGTTGGCGATCGATATTATCAACAATCACTGGAGATTCCTGGCGTCCAGTCATCAAAACTCCAGCGCCAGCAGTGGCAAAGACGGTAAATACCACAATTAAAAAGAATTTTAACTTTGCTGACATAAAAGTAAACAGGAATTTCAAACAGGCTGATTACCAATTTTGAATTCTAGATTGAACTATATCCCATATCCTCTACCTTGAAGAAGCTCCTCTATCTCAAGCAGTGGTATGAGGAATATAAATGTATTTATCAGTAGCAATCTCATTTGATTTGTGAGACACTCTTGAAGGTTTTTGAAAGCCAGCAACCAAAACAAGATATTAACTATCTTTTAACAATAATTCTGTAGTATAGACCTTTAAATCAGATTTAAGTTCCTGAGTTTGGGCATAGGGTATGGGGAAAGGGAAAGGGGTATGGTTCGACCCTTCTCTACGAGAGGCTTCGCCAACGACAAAGCTCAGGACAGGCAAGCTCACCAACCGGGGAAAAGGGGAAAGATTAAATTTATTCCTTTTCCCTTTAACCTTTTCCCCTGCTCCCTCTGCCTCCTGCCCCCTGCCTTCTGCCTTCTGCCCCCTGCCTCCTGCCCAACCTAAAATATAAAATCTCCAATCCAAAATTCTTTTATCAAGATACAATTCGATCTGACAAAAGCTGTTAAAGTCCATTAACCATTGATTCCCAAACCACCCTATGAGCATTCACGAAGTATTTATGCCGGCGTTGAGTTCCACCATGACCGAAGGCAAAATAGTCTCCTGGGTGAAATCGCCAGGGGACAAAGTGGAAAAAGGCGAAACAGTGGTGGTTGTAGAGTCAGATAAGGCTGATATGGATGTAGAAACCTTTTATGAAGGGTTTCTTGCCCATATCATAGTGCAAGCTGGTGAAACTGCCCCGGTAGGATCTGCGATCGCCTTCATTGCCGAAACCGAAGCTGAAATCGAAACTGCGAAATCTCTTGCCAATTCTGGCGGTGCTGCTGCTGCTAGTCCTTCTCCCGAACCAGTACCTGTGGCTGCTTCCGTTGGAATTCCTACTTTGGCGTCTCAAAACGGCTCTAACCATCGCGAAGGAAGACTTGTAGCTTCACCCCGTGCCCGCAAGTTAGCCAAAGAACTCAAAGTTGATTTGACTTCACTCCAAGGCAGTGGCCCCTACGGTCGCATTGTTGCCGAAGATGTGGAAGCAGTTGTTAATAAAGGCAAGCAACCCGCCCCCACTCCACTTGCTGCCCCACCAACACCAATTACCCCAGTAGCGCCCCCCGCACCACCGACACCACCAGCCGCACCCACACCAGCCGTGGCAGCTGTTCCTGGTTCAATCGTGCCTCTAACTACCTTCCAAAATGCGGTAGTACGGAACATGGTAGCTAGTCTATCTGTGCCTGTATTCCGTGTTGGTTACACCATTACCACTGATGAGTTAGACAAACTTTATAAACAAATTAAATCCAAAGGCGTAACAATGACGGCGCTACTGGCGAAAGCTGTAGCGGTAACATTACAAAAACACCCACTTTTGAACGCTAGCTACTCAGACCAAGGTATTGTTTATCATTCTGATATCAACATTTCTGTAGCTGTGGCAATGGATGATGGCGGATTAATTACACCTGTACTGCAAAATGCAGACGCAGTGGATATTTATTCTCTATCGCGTAATTGGAAGTCTTTAGTAGAGCGTGCCAGAACAAAACAACTACAACCCCAAGAATATAACAGCGGTACTTTTACCTTGTCCAATTTAGGGATGTTTGGCGTAGATAAATTTGATGCGATTTTACCACCAGGACAAGGTTCAATTTTAGCGATCGGTGCATCCCGCCCGCAAGTGGTAGCAACACCCGACGGTTTATTTGCCGTGCGCCAACAAATGCAAGTAAATATTACTTCAGACCACCGGATTATTTACGGTGCCCATGCTGCGGCATTCTTGCAAGATTTGGCGAAATTGATTGAGACAAATACTCACTCTTTGACACTGTAATTTTGAAACGCCAGATTTAAACGTTAGCAGTATCAGAGAAATAGTTTGCCGATGTAGAGACGTTGCATTGCAACGTCTCTACCAACCATTTTGTGGATAAACGAGGGATCTAACTTTCATTCGCCAGCCGCATCCTCTTCGGTGATGAGTTCCCTAGATATATAGAGGAGTTAGATTATTCCGTTTTTTGTGGAACTGGAACTACTACAATTACTATTGATGCTAGATAATGGGGAAGCTTTGACATTTATTTGCCAATCTAGCCCTGGAAACAAGAACTAACAATTATGCGAACTCACTATTGCGGCGAAGTCCGAAAAGAACATATTGGAGAAACTGTTACCTTTTACGGATGGGTAGACCGTCGCCGCGATCATGGGGGCGTGATATTTTTAGATTTACGCGATCGCTCTGGCATTGTTCAAATCGTCAGCGATCCGCAACGCACCCCCGATTCTTACGAACAGGCAAATGCCCTGCGAAATGAATATGTTGTCCAAATCGTTGGTAGGGTAACCCAACGCCCCCAAGAATCCTTAAATCCCCGTCTACCTACAGGTGAAGTAGAAATTTACGCAGATAAAATTCAACTACTCAACGCTGTCCGCAAACAATTACCTTTCCAAGTTTCGGTAGCTGACAGCGAAACAGTACGGGAAGATTTACGGCTGAAATATCGCTATTTAGATTTGCGACGCGAACGCATGGCAAAAAATTTGCAGCTGCGTCATCAAATTGTCAAAGCCATGCGCCGTTACCTGGAAGATTTGGAAGGTTTCATCGAAGCCGAAACTCCAATACTTACCCGTTCTACTCCCGAAGGTGCCAGAGATTATATCCTACCCAGCCGCGTCAACCCTGGTGAATGGTTTGCTCTACCACAATCACCACAGCTATTTAAACAATTGCTGATGGTATCCGGCTTGGATAGATATTATCAAATTGCCCGTTGCTTCCGGGATGAAGACTTACGCGCCGACAGACAACCAGAATTCACCCAGTTGGACATGGAAATGAGTTTCATGTCCCAAGAAGAAATTATCGAACTCAACGAAAAGTTAGTTTGCCATATCTTCAAAACGGTTAAGGGCATTGAATTACAACGGCCTTTTCCCCGTCTCACCTACGCCGAAGGAATGGAACGCTACGGTAGCGATAAACCAGATACCCGTTATGGTTTGGAATTAGTCAACGTCTCGGATATCGTCAAAGACTCTGGTTTTAAAGTCTTTCGAGACACTGTGATTAATGGTGGTGTCGTCAAAATCCTACCCATTCCCAACGGTAACGATGTAATTTCTAATGTCCGCATTAAACCAGGTGGAGATATATTCAGAGAAGCCAGCGAAGCCGGCGCTAAAGGTTTAGCTTATATCCGGGTGAGAGACGATGGCGAAATTGACACCATTGGCGCAATTAAAGATAACCTCAGCGAAGAACAAAAACAGGAAATTCTCCGACGCACAGGTGCCAAAGCTGGACATTTGTTATTGTTCGGGGCTGGCGATGCTGCCACCGTTAATAAAACTTTAGATAGATTGCGGCAAGTTATTGCTAGGGAATTTGGATTAATCGATCCAGAAAAAATTAACTTGCTGTGGATTACAGATTTCCCCATGTTTGAGTGGAACGCCGACGAAAAACGCCTCGAAGCACTGCACCACCCGTTTACAGCACCCCACCCTGATGATTTGAGCGACTTAAAAACAGCACGCGCCCAAGCTTACGACTTGGTACTCAACGGCGTGGAAGTTGGCGGCGGAAGTCTGCGGATTTATCAGCGAGAAATTCAACAACAGGTGTTCGATGCGATCGGTTTGTCTCCTGAAGAAGCACAAAATAAATTTGGCTTTTTGTTGGAAGCATTTGAATATGGTACACCGCCTCATGGTGGCATCGCCTACGGTTTAGACCGTTTAGTAATGTTGCTAGCTGGGGAAGAATCCATTCGCGATGTGATTGCTTTTCCAAAGACGCAACAAGCCCGTTGTTTGTTAACAGATGCACCTTCTGGCGTAGATGCCAAGCAACTCAAAGAATTACACGTTGCTTCGACATATAAGCCCAAATCGTAATCAAAACAAAAGGTAAGCAAAAAAATCAGTAGGGTGTGTTATGCCGCAGGCTAACGCACCACTAGTAAATTAAGGTGCGTTATGAAGACGGCAATAACGCAGTCTACAGTACTTGATACAGTACGCGACTCATACTTATTTTTTATCAAAATGCTTTTGGTAATCCTGCTTGTTTCAAAACAGCATTAGCAGTATGACGCGACTTGATAGAACCATCTACTACAAACCGATGGTCTGAAATTGGACTATACCAAATTTCATGGTCTCCCTTGCCTTGTCTTTCAAAGTAACAACCAGCTTCAGTAAGAATCTTTTTCAATTCAGCAGTAAAAGACGCACCCATTTATCAAGCCACCTGAATTAACTCTTGTCGATGGCTGATTAACTCAAAAGTAATTGAGCCTACATAGTCAGAGCGTATTATTCCATTCAGAACAATAAGTTCTGGAATCATTACTCGAAGCTTTTCCGTGAGAATTTCTATACTAGAAGCTTCTGTTGCTAATCCTGGCACATCTGAGCTAATTGCAACCCAAACTTCAGCATCTTTATCCCAAAATGCTTCGACTTTAAACGTCATTTGTGTCATTATCAAGCGTTTTGTCGAATTTGCAACGGTAGTTATATTTTACAGCAGCTTTTAGAAGTAACGTGTGTTATGCCTTAGACTAATCCACCACCAGCAAATTAAGGTGCGTTACGAAGACATCAACTTTTATTACTGACTTCATAACTAGTAGTTACCTTCCGTTCATGTTCTAAACTTTTATCTCGATTTTGGAACTCATCTAACAACCGATAAAAAGTATTAAAACCCTCTTGTTCATTCCCACAGTGGAGCATGATAATTTTTGCCCAAGAATTAGAAGTTGACACATGATATTTTTTTTGTACCCAAGACTGAAACTCTCGATAAAAATCCATTTCCTCCTCAGTTGCTTTAACTCCTAATTCTCTTAAAGCAGTTTTAAAACCAACTAAAAAATGAAACAAATCGCTAACAGAAGCATGCCCAATATACATTCCTGGTTTAGATTTTATTTTTTGCAATATTTCAAATAATTTGCTCATCTTAATTTTTCCTATCAGTTACTAATATTTCAATTCTAAAGCTCATCTAGATAATCAATCAAAAACTCTCCGCCAGGACATTGAAAATCATTTAGCTAATCCTCTTTAGTCAGCCCCTCTGTAGAAAGATTATCAAAAATTCTGTCTTTCACCTCTACTCCGTAATGAATCCCATTCAGTGTAATTGAATCGGTTATTCCCTGATTTTCTAAGCGTATACTAATTATATAATCCTCACCATAAGCAGTTTGAATTTTAACAATTCTGCTATTAATACTATTTTCTTTTAACCACTGCATGATAGCAGTAGCACATTCGTCACATTTATAGATTTCAAACTGTCTAACTATTTTCCCGACTTCCTGATAAATCTCCTCATCAGATAACTGACTCACCTACTTACCTCGACATATAATCAATGCACAAATAATAGTACTATCAGTTAGTCTTGGCGATCGCTGATTAATTCAAAAATAATTCCGCTTAGATAGTGGTAGGGTGTGTTATGCCGTAGGCTAACGCACCTTGAATTCTTGACGGTGCGTTGCGCTGCGCGACAACACACCCTACATTTCAATTTCTAATTTAGTCATTTTCACCGAATATTTTGAGAACATTTGCCTGTAAGATAACCTAATGGTATGTCTAATTCATTTATAACCAATGATTCTTTAGACAAATCACTTGTATCACTTGCGGGAATAAGTATTGATTTCCGTTGTTGATCCTGCGACGGTGTATTTCACGGTCAGCTTTACGAGGCTTTTAAACTTTTAAATTGCCTTTAGATCCTTATCCGAATAGGCGAGAATACACCCGCAAGTGATATTTTTTTATTTCCAATCAGATAAAATACCATGATATGTGTGTCTAGGCTAAATTTAAATATCGTTGTTACATCGCTTAAAAGATAGCCGATTAAGAATAATTTATTGGACAAAGTGAAAAAAAACTCTCAGTTGCTTCTCACAGATAGCCCAGAATCTTTACGAGAGAAATTTTACTCTCTTAAACAACCAATGGATATAGCTGACCTTTTAGAAGTTTCCTATCCTCGTCTTGTTTATCATATATACCTTGTTGAACCTGATAAACGTTATAAAACTTTTGAAATACCTAAAAAATCTGGTGGTATTCGTCAGATATCAACTCCGATAACTGCACTTAAAATTATTCAGAAAAAACTTAATCAAGTCTTACAAACAGTGTATGAGGCAAAACCATCAGTACATGGGTTTGTGACAGGGAAAAATATTGTAACTAATGCTCAAGCTCATACTAAAAAACGCTATGTTCTCAATCTTGATTTAACTGATTTTTTTTCGTCAATTAATTTTGGTCGAGTCCGGGGTATGTTTATGGCTACACCTTATGGTTTACATCCAGATGTAGCGACAGTTTTAGCACAGATTTGTTGTCATAATAATCAGTTACCTCAAGGTGCACCAACTTCACCCATCGTGACTAATATGATTTGTGCCAAGATGGATAGTCAATTGCAACGTTTAGCTAAAGAGTACAAGGTGACTTATACAAGATATGCAGATGATATTACTTTCTCAACCACTTTACCTAAATTTCCTGAAGAATTAGCGTATATAGTAGCTGAAGAAGATGTAGATAAAATCTTGATAGGTAATAGATTATTATCAATTATTAATGATAACGGGTTTGAGGTAAATAATCATAAAAATCGGCTGCAACTCAAAGGTAATCATCAAGAAGTAACGGGGTTAACAACTAATCTGTTTCCTAATGTTGACCGAAATTATGTGCGTCAGGTTCGTGCCATGCTTCATGCTTGGGCTAAATTTGGACTTGAGGCTGCGGAAAAAGAGTATCAAGAAAATTATGATTTTCAGTCAAGATTATCTACGAAAGAAAAACCAAATTTTCGACAGATATTGAGAGGAAAAATAGAGTTTATTGGTATGGTCAAGGGAACGAATGATTCTATCTATAACAAATATTTAAATCAATATCAGTTACTTTCAAACTTAATAATTAATTAGTTGTTATTTGAGAGCGATAATTAATGGATAAAGTAGCTCAAAACTTACTTGAACAAATTAACTGTAATCTTAAAAATATCGCTCTGTATCTGGATAAATTAACCAGGGAGGAAATTAAGATAGACTCAAAGAAAATACCTCTAATTGATTATTCACAATATATCTGGCTCAATGAATCAAAGAATGATGTACTCAGAAAACAACTTGAAGAATATAATAGACAATCAGTTAATGACATCATTAATAATGATTTTGTAGAATTCTGTAGAAAGATATATTTACAAATAGAAATCTTGCTTAATTAATTTATAGCCAAAGAATATGGCAACGACAAGACACAAGATCAGTCGTATTATAAAAAGACAAGATTAGCTGATTTTTTTAAAGTTCTTAATGGTAGCCCAGAAAAATTTAATCCTTATGATTATGAAGAATATAAGATTATGATTAATATCATGGATATCAGAGATGTTGCTAGTCATGGAGATTGGAACGGTAAATCTATAGAAGAAAGAATTGATGAAGCTAAACATAAAATCAAAATAGGATTTAGAAATCTAGATAAAGATAAAATTACTGAAGAAAAACTACAAAAAATATTTTTCAAATTCTTAATTCAACCAGACAGAAATATTACTATTCGTAATGATTTTGAGCGAGGATGGGCATATATTACTCTAGGCAATTTAAAAAATGAATTTTTAGATGTTGACACAGTTGTGAATGACGTTAAAAGTAATCTAAAAATCTTACAATATCAGTTGGGAAATAAGGTGGAAGTTTTTGCAGATAATAAACAGCCCCCAAATTACCTTAAAGATTTTTTTAAGCAAAAAGATTATCAAAAAATACACACTACAATGAATTGGTTTATTGAAAAAATAGGTAACTCTTTAAAATAAAACTTATCTAATAGAAACTCTTCGCAGATTTTTTATCTTTTTTAATACCTTATAATTGACAAGCTAGTTCAGTAATAATACTACAATACATAAACTTATAATCTTAATCAGAGAGTCGTACAAAAAACGGTAGAGCAATAAATACTCTACCGTTTTCTAATTTTCAATTTGAGATTAAAATCCCAAATCTTAAATCTTACTCAACGCCTTGGGGTAACAATTCCCGACGCTCTTGAGCGCTCACCTGAACAGTGCCGTTCTCATCAACATCAACGAAGGCTACATCGCCATCCTTGATGCGACCAGAGAGGATTTCTTCTGCGAGGCTATCTTCTAACAAGCGCATAATCGCTCGGCGTAATGGTCTTGCGCCGTAGCTGGGACTGTAACCTTCTTGGATTAAACGATCCTTGAAGCGATCGCTGACTTCTAAGGTGATACCTTTTTCTGTTAGACGACCAAATACTTCCTTGAGCATAATTTCGGCGATTTGTGTCACCTCTGGCTTGCTCAACTGACGGAAGACGATAATTTCATCGAGTCGGTTGAGGAACTCTGGACGGAAGTACTGTTTCAATTCTTCGTTCACCAAGGAGCGAATCCGGTTGTAAGCTGACTCGGTAACATCTTCGGCAAATTCAAAGCCAATACCGCTGCCGCCTTTTTCAATTACCTTAGAACCAATATTGGAAGTTAAAATCAGCAAGGTGTTCTTGAAATCCACCGTGCGACCTTTGGCGTCAGTTAACCGACCGTCTTCCAAAATTTGCAGCAACATGTTGAATACATCGGGGTGCGCTTTTTCGATTTCGTCGAACAGTACCACGGTGTAAGGACGCCGCCGCACGGCTTCAGTTAATTGACCACCTTCGTTATAACCTACATAACCTGGAGGCGAACCAATCAGCTTGCTGACGGTGTGACGCTCCATGTATTCGGACATATCTAAGCGGATCATCGCTTCTTCGGAACCGAAGAAGTAAGCAGCTAAGGATTTGGCTAACTCGGTTTTACCTACGCCAGTAGGCCCGGAGAACACAAAACTAGCAATGGGTCGATTGGGATTCTTCAAACCGACACGAGCGCGACGAATAGCCCGTGAAACTGCCTTCACAGCTTCGTCTTGACCAATTAAACGCTGGTGCAAGGTGTCTTCCATGTGCAGCAGCTTTTCAGATTCAGATTCGGTGAGTTTGTTCACCGGTACCCCAGTCCAAGAAGCGACAATGTGGGCAATGTCTTCTTCTGTAACTACGGGTTCTTCATGTTCGGAGCCAGTTGCATTGGTCTTGCTTTGAGCGATCGCCCGGATTTCGGCTTTGATTTCCATCTCCCGATCGCGCAATTCCCCGGCTTTATCGAAGTCCTGAGAACGTACTGCATCATCTTTTTCTTTTAAGATCTGACGCAGTTCTTTGTCTAATTCCTTCGCTGCGGGTGGAAGTTGGGAATTAATCAACCGCACTCTAGAACCAGCTTCATCCACCAAGTCAATGGCTTTATCTGGGAGATAGCGATCGCTAATATAACGGTCTGACAATTTCGCTGCGGCCACCAATGCTTCGTCAGAGATTTTCAGCTTGTGGTGTTGCTCGTAGCGATCGCGCAGACCATATAAAATTTCAATTGTTTCATCTACACTGGGTTCGCCCACCATTACTGGTTGGAAACGGCGCTCTAGGGCTGCATCCCGTTCGATGTGTTTGCGATATTCATCTAGGGTTGTCGCACCGATGCACTGCAACTCACCTCTAGCCAAAGCTGGCTTGAGGATATTGGCTGCGTCGATGGCGCCTTCGGCTGCACCTGCACCAATTAGGGTGTGAACTTCATCAATTACCAGGATGACGTTACCCGCGGAGCGGATTTCATCCATGATTTTTTTCAAACGTTCTTCAAATTCACCCCGGTACTTGGTACCTGCTACTAGCAAACCGATATCCAGTGTGACTACGCGTTTATCTTCCAGAATGTCAGGGACATCTTTGTTGGCAATGCGTGAAGCTAGACCTTCGGCGATTGCTGTTTTACCAACACCTGGTTCCCCAATCAGCACTGGGTTATTTTTTGTCCGGCGACCCAATATCTGAATCACCCGCTCAATTTCTTTGGCGCGTCCTACTACAGGATCGAGCTTATTGTCTGTGGCCATTTGGGTCAGGTTCGAGCCAAATTCATCCAGAGTCGGGGTTTTTGTGCGACCGGATGAACCGCCTGGTGAAACTTCAGCAGTTTCTCCCAACATGCGGATGACTTGGGTTCTTACCTTGGATAGATCCACACCGAGGTTTTCTAGCACCCTGGCTGCTACACCTTCCCCTTCGCGGATCAGGCCCAACAGCAGATGCTCGGTGCCAATGTAGTTATGCCCCAGTTGGCGTGCTTCTTCCAAGGAGAGTTCTAGAACTCGCTTTGCCCGTGGCGTAAACGGAATTTCCACGGCCACAAAGCCCGATCCCCGGCCTATAATTTTTTCAACTTCAATCCGAGCATCTTTGAGATTGACGCCCATTGATTTCAGCACCTTCGCGGCCACACCGGTGCCTTCACCAATCAGACCCAGGAGGATCTGCTCGGTACCGACAAAATTGTGGCCTAAACGGCGGGCCTCTTCTTGGGCCAGCATGATTACCTTAATGGCTTTTTCTGTGAAGCGCTCAAACATGGCTTTATCCTATCACCTGCGTCGTGCCGGTACGCTGATTTTAGCACAGGCTAAGCTTTTGGACGCCTGTATAACAGATTATAGACATCCAAAGCTGATGATTTAGGATTATGCGGAAATTACTACCTTGCTACTACTTTCTTGTGGCTAGTGTACTGAGGAGCTTTAGTCTACCAGCCTTTTTGGGATTTGTGACAAATAGTTAACTGCTGATTTTACGAGTTTTTACTTTATCCCAAACATTTATTGTTAACATTTTTCTTTATTTAGTTCAAGACATAAATATTAACATACGTAATATATATTGAATATTTTTTTTATATTAGATATTTAAATAATAAAAAGCCAGCAAAGTTGCACTTTTTTGCTGAAGCTAGCTCATTAGCGATCGGTCATTAGTCATTCTTCCCATGCCCGATGCCCCATTTTATTTAAAAACCAACTTCCAAGAACATTTGCTCAAGCGATCGCTAACAATAGAATGCCAGTGATCTAAAGTTGTGTGAAATTTTGGGTGTTGGAGGTCACCGAGCCAGAGAATGAGTGCATCTTCGCCGTTATCTTGGTAGTAACGCCGACGGCGACCTGCTGTTTTGAAGCCAAATTTTTGATATAAAGATATAGCCCCTAAGTTAGAAGCTCGCACTTCGAGGGTGGCTCGCTCCAAACCGCGATCGCACGCTGTCTTGATGAGCGAATATAGTAAAGCCTGTCCTAAACCTTGGCGCTGATATTGGGGATGAACCGCCAAAATTGTAATGTGAGCTTCCTCTAAAATTGACCAAAAGCAACCCATTCCTAGCAGTTTTGAACCAGAAACAGGGGAAAACAAACCCAACAAATCGCTGTTGGGACTGTCCAACTCTCGTTGGTAACCCTCCATTGTCCACAGACCACCAAAACAAGCTTCATCTAGTTGCAGTAATGCACTTAGATGGTCTTTGTTGAGTAGTTGAATTTCTAAGTCTAATAAGCTCACATTTATTAAAAGGGAATAGGCAACAGGAAATAGGGACTGGATATAATGCGGCGATTTAAAACCCCCATCAACGCTTGCCGCTTGGGGGCGGGCGACTCAGATCCTGTCTGAGGAAAGAGGAAACGAACAACAAACCTCTTGTGACGGAAGAGGGAGGAAGGGGTGCAAGAAAGAGTTTTTAAACATGGAGAAGGAAAAAGATGTATTACTCGTACTACATATCTCGAAATACAGCGTCTTCATATCAAGCCCCTAACTTTAGTTATGGAGTTCCCTTTCCCCTTTAACCTTTAACCTTTTCCCCGCCCGAAGGGCTATTTTCTCGCTGTTGGGCGTTGCCCGTTACCTTTTCCCTCTTTTGAAGAGAGTTGAATAAGATTACAAACCCTTTGTAAACTGGGAAACGGGAGACTCACTCACCCCGGTATTTTGAACAAGGACAATTAATTATAGTTATGGTATCGACTCACCCCACTGGGGTTCAACATTCTGGAAGTCAATATTTACCTCAAACGGCCAGCAGCAAAGCAAATTCCTCGCCTAATCAGGAACTTTTACCCTTAACAGCCAGAGTTCACGATCGCGACTTCTTGGAAATTGGTGGGTGTGATGTCACAACCCTAGTTAAGCAGTTTGGTTCGCCTTTGTATATTTTAGATGAAGAAACCCTGCGTTTGGGTTGTCAGCAATACCGAGATGCTTTTAAGCAATACTACAAAGGTGAATCTCAAGTATTGTATGCCTCAAAAGCTTGGAATTGTCTAGCTGTTTGTGCGATCGCTGCTTCTGAGGGTTTAGGAATCGATGTCGCATCAGGCGGTGAACTTTACACTGCGCTGCAAGCAGGCGTCAATCCTGAGAAAATCTATCTTCATAGCAACAATAAATCTCGTGAAGAATTGATTTTTGCCACAGAAGTCGGTTGCACTATTGTGGTGGATAACTGGCACGAGTTACGTACTTTGGTGGAAATTGTTGAGACAGCAAATTCCCCTGACCTACAGCCTAGATTTTTGTTGCGTCTAACGCCGGGTATTGAATGCCACACACATGAGTATATCCGCACGGGGCAGCTAGATAGTAAATTTGGCTTCGATCCGAATGAGCTAGAGCAATTATTTACTTTTGTCAGTAAACAATCTGTCCTTAACTGCGTAGGGTTACATGCTCATATTGGCTCTCAAATTTTTGAGCGCCAACCGCATCGAGATTTAGCTGCTCTCATGGTGCAGTGGTTTCGTGATGCGGCGAAGTATGATTTAAATTTGACCGAGTTAAATGTCGGTGGTGGTTTAGGGATTAAGTATGTAGAATCAGACGATCCCCCTAGCATTGAAGAGTGGGTGAAGCCGATTTGCGAGGTAATTCAAGAAGCTTGTGCAGCCGAAAATTTGCCTTTGCCAAAATTACTTTGCGAACCGGGGCGATCGCTAATTGCCACGGCTTGCGTTACAGCCTACACTATTGGTTCATCCAAAGTTATCCCCGAAATTCGCACCTACGTAGCAATTGATGGAGGCATGTCTGACAATCCGCGTCCGATTACTTATCAATCAGTTTATCGGGCGGTAGTTGCCAATAAAATGTCCTCTCCCCTAACCGAAACCGTCACAATTGCTGGTAAACATTGTGAATCAGGAGATATTCTGATTAAAAACGCCCTACTCCCAAAGACAGAACCGGGAGATATTCTCCTAGTTATGGGAACTGGTGCGTACAATTACAGTATGGCATCTAACTACAACCGCTTGCCGCGATCGGCAGCAGTGGTAGTGGCGAATGGCGAAGCAAATTTAATTTTGCAACGTGAAACTTATCAAGACTTAATTCGACAAGATCGCCTACCCCAAAGACTGAAAAATTAGTCATTTGTCCTTTGTCCTTGGTCATTAGTCATTAGTCATTTACAAATGACAAAGGACAAATAACAAATGACAAATGACTAACTGTAATTAGCGGCAAAAGTGTAATCCAGATGTCATGAGAGATTGGTGGAAGCAATGGCTGATAAACCTGGGATGGTCACAGTCCTTGCTGCTTGGGACTCTGGATATTGTATTAGTGCTGGCGCTGACGTACATGATACTAGTTATTATTAGCGAGCGTCGGACACTATGGATGGTGCGGGGATTCATTGTTTTGATGCTAGCCTCAGCACTAAGTAACAGATTCGGCCTACCCTTGCTAAATTTTGTTTTAGAAAAATTGGTGATTGGTTGTGCTGTGGCGATGGCAGTTGCTCTGCAATCAGAATTTCGGCGGTTTTTAGAGCAATTGGGGCGCGGCGAATTCCGTCAGCTGTTCCAACCCGATCGCTTGGCAATCCCCAAATCTGATAGTGTAATTGATGAAATTGTTGAAGCTGTTAAAGAATTGTCAAAAAACCGCATAGGAGCTTTACTAATTTTGGAAACCACAGGCCCAATTGATGAGCGGGATTTTTCTGTGCCAGGAGTAAAGCTAAACGCGGAAGTTTCTAAAGAACTGATCCAAACAATTTTTCAGCCGAAAACTTTGTTACACGATGGAGCGACATTAATCCGTGGTTCGCGGATTATAGCATCGGGTATAATTTTACCACTTTCGGGACGCACAGCCTCGCGCCAGCTGGGAACACGCCACCGGGCGGCAATGGGAATTACTGAGCGGGTCGAAAACTGCATTTGTGTCGTTGTATCAGAAGAAACGGGTTCTATTTCCTTAGCGGAGCGGGGAACCCTAAATAGACCGCTGACAATTAGGAAGCTCAAAGAGTCGTTAGAGGCTGTGTTGTCCCCAACGGTAGATCGGGAAGCTGTTGCTCCTGGTCTTTTGAGCTTGGGTCGTCAGATAGGTGGAAAGACACTAGCATTGGTTTCACGTTTACTCGGATTACCATCGACCGCTTCTCGAGATAAAAAATGACATTACAACAAACTAAACTCCAAGATTTGCCCACAGACTTGAAACCAGAACTATTGCCCCAGCACGTTGCGGTGATTATGGATGGCAATGGTCGGTGGGCTAAACGTCAAGGTCTACCACGCATTATGGGTCATAAGCGAGGAGTCGATGCTCTCAAGGATTTGCTTCATTGCTGCAAGGATTGGGGAATCCAGGCACTAACGGCTTATGCTTTTTCCACGGAAAATTGGAAAAGGCCCCAGGAAGAAGTAGATTTTTTGATGACTCTTTTCCAAAAAGTTTTACGTCAAGAACTGCGGGAAATGGTTGAAGAGAACGTGCAAATCAATTTTGTGGGAAATTTACAGGCCTTGCCGCGATCGCTCCAACAAGAAATTTCCCGTTCGATGGAAGAAACCAAAAATAACCGCGCCATCCGGTTTTCAGTGGCAACTAATTATGGCGGGCGTCAAGAGATTTTACAAGCTTGTCGGGCGATCGCCAAACAAGTCCAGCAAGGTTTATTACAACCTGATGAAATTGATGAACAAATATTTGAAAGCCATTTGTATACAGCGGGAATTACTGACCCGGATTTGTTAATTCGTACCAGTGGAGAAATGCGTCTTTCTAATTTCCTTCTCTGGCAAATGGCTTACGGGGAAATTTACATCACCGATACTCTCTGGCCTGATTTTGACCGCGCTGAATTTCATCGCGCTTTGTGTGCCTACCAGCAACGGGAACGGCGGTTTGGAAAAGTTTAAAGAAGGGTATGGGGCATGGGGGAGCCACTGCGTTGGACGGGTTTCCCGGCTTGTTCGCGAAGCGTCTCGTAGAGAAGCAAGTGGCGTCATTGGGCATTAGTTTTTCTTTGTGTCCCCGCGTCTCCCCATCTCTGTATCTCCCTCACTGGTCATGCTTCGTCTGAAACACCGTAGCGCGATGACTGCGCCGATAAACTACGTACATTGGCGAGAATTTGAGCCATTGCAATCGAGCCATTAACGACTTCGCCCCGTCGGGAAGCTTCCCACCCTATGCTTGCTTCTTGTTAAAGGTCTTGCAGTCGTCCTTGATAGATGTCTTCTTGTTGTTCTAGAAGTTTTATACCCGCAAGAATAACTTCGAGCGCGTTCTCATACTTACCGCTTGTCAGTTGACGTTGAACAAAGGCTTCTACTTCAGGTGCCAGAACGATTTGCATGGATTTTGGGCAAGTAGGATTAACTTTAATTGTAAGCGATCGCTTTTCATCGGGGCTTTTTACGGTGAGCTAGCTGTACCCAGCACTTGACTTATGGCCCAGAAAATACTGCTTGTTCTATATCTTCCCGACTCAGAGAATACTTAAATGAGCGTTGGATATCTTGCCCATTTTCCGCAGATTGGATATATCGCACTACGATTTGTTCGACATCGAGCCAAAGTTCAGCTTGCCAACTCGGCCGCTGCACGCGCCAACAATGTCTCTGTGTTTCATCTTGTTGACAACCTTGGTCTTTTAGCCATTGCTCAATTTGTGGCAGGGGATGATTGTATAAGGGGGTATCTGGCGGAAGAAGAGACATAGGAATTTTGGATTTTAGATTAGGAAATTTTTTAATTTTTAATATTTAATTACCGTCATGGTAATTACAAGAGACTTCAAGAAGCGTAAAGTACACAAACTTAGTTTGGTGTCAAACATTAAGACTGTTTTACTTTTGATTCCTGAATTCTGTTAGCGCAGCGGGGCGTAACCCATTCTGAATTCTGGCGCCTTGGCGGAGCGTCTCCGGCTTTGCTCCTGAATTCTGCTGTACAGATAGGTTTGGTTGCTGTAAATGCGTTTGCAAAACAGCATCACCACGAGTTAAGCCAATGGCAATTGCTAGTAACAGGCAACCTACAAATGTTAACACCAGCATAAATAAAGCGAAGATTTCGCCAGATGAGAGTGGGCGATCGCTCGCATCAAGATAAGCTGATTTTGAGAAGTCATAAGAGGCCGACACTGGATGATTTAAATCAGCAGGTGATTGAATCACGCCAAACCGGGAATAGCCAATTTTTAAATCGTAGCTTAACCGACGTTCTGGATGGCTCAGGGTGGCGTAGGCTTCGTTGAGTTGCTGAAATTTGGCAGTAGCTACAGCAGCAGGCAATTCTGTAGTATCAGGATGATAGCGTTTGCTCAGTTGCCTATAAGCCCGACGAATATCGATTACGGATGCCGAGGGATGCAGTCCTAGCAGGGAGTAATAAGTTGGTTCACTGCTTTGTGCCATTTTCCCTTTTTGATTCACGGCTGTTTGAGTCACTTTGCTCAAAGATATTTTTTATATTTTAAATCGTTTGTCAATTGCTGAAGACAGGATCGAGGCATAACAAATTTAGCATTTGATAAAATATTTAATAAAGCATTTAAATTGATACAAATCATTTTTCTTGCTCCCCCTGCCTAAGAACAGCTTCCCCTGCTTCAAGGGCTTGCCATCTGTATCAATCTTCAGGTGAAAGGCTATTAGCGGTAAATATCCCGTCGATGACCAACGTTAAGGACAGTGATTGTTGTTTGGTCATCATCAATCTCGTAAATCACGCGATAACTACCGATTCGGATACGCCATCCTTCCCGGTTGGTTAATTTTAAGCAACCAAGTGGTCTGGGGTTTTGAGCAAGAGCGCGAATATCTTCTATAACTCGTTCGTAAACATCAGCAGGTAAGTCTTTTAACTCTTTCTGAGCGCGGCGGAGAATATATATCTGATAACTCATTTAAGGGTTTGCTCAATTTCCACCACTGCTTGCTCAAATGGAATAGCCTCATCGTCAGAAGCCTTAGCTGCATCATAGGCACGAATTGATTCCAATTCTTCTAATTCTTGTAGTAATTGGTAGTAATCTGCTATATCTAAAATTACTCCAACGCGATTTCCTTTTTCATCTACTATGTAGTTTTCTTTGAATGCATTCATTGAACTTCTATCTCACTATTCATCTCTAACCTATTAAGTCAGCGCGGGGTTTAAAGGTTTCAATTTGCCGCAATTTTTCGTAAAGTTCTCGTTCTTCTTGACTAATATTTTTCGGGGTAACTATTTGAATTTCTACCAATTGATCGCCACGTTTGCCATCATCATTAGGGTAGCCTTTGTTACCTAGTCTGAATTTTTGACCAGATCTAACTCCGGGGGGGATGGTCATTTTTACAGGGCCGTCGAGGGTGGGTGCTTCTACCTGACCTCCTAAAACTGCTTCGCTGGGAGTCACAGGTACTTGACACAGAATGTTGAAACCATCTAGCTTAAACAATGCATGAGGCTCAACGGTAATTTTTAAGTATAAGTCGCCACCGCCAACACCTTGGTTTCGCAAACGAATTGTTTGACCTGTAACCATCGCTGGAGGCATAGTAACTTCTAGCGATCGCCCATCTTCTAAGCGAATGCGTTCGTTACCACCTTGATAAGCTTTTTCTAATGGTATAGTCAATCGAGCTTCTATGTCCCTACGTGGAGTGCGGGGTGGGTTGTTAACTGTGTAGGCAACTTTTGTTCTCGGCGAACGAAACGGATCGCCAGTGGTACCATTATTGGATTTACTTGCGCCATTTTGATTTTTGACGCCGATAACTTGATTGATAAAGCTTTCAAAGTCGGAAAACTGACTTGGGTCTACGTCCTGCTTATCATTGCGACCGTTTGCACCAGTTTGCCAGCTTTTACCTTTCGGCGTCTGTTTATTACCTGCAAAGCCTTTTTGCTTCCAGTAGCGGCTAAACTGGTCGTATTGCGATCGCTTGGCTGGATCTGAAAGCACTTCATAAGCCTCGCCGATATCCTTAAACTTATCCTCGGCTGCTTTATTTCCAGGATTGAGATCGGGGTGATACTGTCTTGCTAACCGCCGATAAACCTTTTTAATTTCCTCATTCGTGGCCTCTTTAGATACTCCTAAAATTTCGTAGTAATCGCGGAAATTCTGCAAATTTTGCATAGCTGAGTTATTTAAATTTTAGATGAATTAAAAGTGAGGAATCAGGAGTTAGAGTCAGGAGTGACGAGTGAGAGTGAGGAGTGACGCGTTGAAAGCTTTCAGTTTTCAGTTTTAACTCTTAACTCCTAACTCCTAACTCTTAATTCCTAACTCCTAACTCCTAACTCCCGCTTTTTATGAGAAACTACAACCAATCATTGTCTTCCTCATCATCCCAGTTATCTTGGTAACTTGGACGGGATTTGCGGGGAGGACGATTGTCATAGGAGGAAGAACGATTATCTCGGCTATTATCTCGGCTATAGTCTCTGCCATAGTCTCGGTCTCTGTTATAGTCTCTACTATAAGAGTCGCGATCGCGATATGTATCTCTAAAAGAATCGCGTTCCCGTTCTTTTTCGCCGCCAGTAAAGATGTCGCGGATAGTACCAAACAAATCGTCGTCTTCGTCTTCAGCGTAATACTGACGGACTTCTCGATTTAGCTCATATAAAGCATCTTGCAGGTCGGCGTAGGCTTGGTCAATACCGCGGTCGTCGTTTTCCTTGAGACTTTCTCGTAATTCTTGGCAAATATTATCAATTCTTTGGCGGCGGTTGCGGGCAAACTGCATACCAAATTCCAAGGCTACTTCTCTTAATTGTCGTTCTGCTTGGAATATCAACGCCTCCGAACGAGTCCGTTTTTCTACTCTTTCTTTACGTTCCCGGTCAACATCGGCGTATTTTTGAGCATCTTGAATCATCCGATTTACTTCTGATTCGCTTAAGGTAGAAGCGCCTTGAATGGTGATACTCTGTTCTCTACCAGTGGTTCTATCTAAAGCTGTTACCTGTAAAATTCCATTGGCATCGATATCAAAGGATACTTGCACTTGCGGAATACCCCGTGGCGCTGGTGGTATGCCATACAGCTTAAACCGTCCTAAAGACTTGTTGTTTGCTGCCATGTCCCGTTCGCCTTGGACTACGTGAATTTCCACAGTATTTTGATTATTCTCGGATGTGGAAAATATATCAGAGCGGCGTACTGGAATGGTGGTATTGCGGGGAATCAATTTTTTCATCACGCCGCCGATGGTTTCCAACCCCAAAGACAGCGGTGTGACATCCAAAAGCAGCACATCTTTGAGTTCGCCTGCGAGAATCCCTGCTTGAATGGCTGCACCCACTCCCACTACTTCATCGGGGTTGACGTTTTCGTTCGGTTCGATGCCAATCAAGTCGCGTACTAGCTGCTTTACCATTGGCATTCTTGTAGAACCGCCAACTAACACAACTTCTTCAATGTCTCTCGGCGTGAGTCCGGCGTCTTTGAGGGCGCGTTTAACTGGCATTCGCAATCGTCCAATCAGATCGCCGCATAAGCCCTCAAACTGGGAACGAGTGAGACGAGTTTCTAAATGTTTGGGGCCTTCTTGATCGGCAGCAATAAAAGGTAAGTTAATATCAGTAACGCTGACAGCAGAAAGTTCAATTTTGGCTTTTTCCGCAGCTTCCATCAGACGTTGCAAAGCTTGGCGATCGCGTCTTAAGTCTACCCCTTCTGTTTCCAGAAATTGCTCTGCTAACCAATCTACTATTACTTTATCAAAATCATTTCCACCAAGTTGTGTGTCTCCACTGGTAGCTTTGACTTCAAAAATACCATCGCCCACTTCCAGAATCGACACGTCAAAGGTACCACCACCCAAGTCAAATACTAAGATCGTTTCCGTGTCGCCCCGATCTAATCCATAAGCCAAAGATGCAGCAGTCGGTTCGTTAAGAATCCGCAATACTTCTAAGCCAGCAATTCTACCAGCATCACGAGTCGCTTGTCGCTGAGAATCGTTAAAATAAGCGGGTACTGTAATCACTGCCCCTGTCACAGGTTCGCCCAAATAGCGACTAGCATCGTCGGCTAATTTTTTCAGCACCATTGCGGAAATTTCTTCCGGGGCGAAATCTTTATTCAGCCGGGGACAAGCTACTTTAATATTACCTACTTCGTCTTTGCGAATCGTGTAGGGTACGCGCTTGGATTCTGGGCTAAGTTCGCCATACTTGCGCCCAATAAAGCGCTTGACTGCAAAAAACGTATTTTGAGGATTGAGGACGGTTTGTCGCCGTGCCATTTGGCCAACCACCCTTTCGCCATCTTTGCTAAAGCCAACAACGGAGGGGGTCGTTCGCATTCCTTCTGCATTGGCAATCACCACCGGCTTGCCACCCTCCATCACGGCGACTACTGAGTTGGTTGTACCCAAGTCGATGCCGACTACCTTGCCCATGCGTTACTCTTCTCCTAAAGTGCCTAAAGTGTTTTATATATTTATTATGATTGGGTGGAACTACCTCTAGCTTTGTGCTACAGGGTAAAAACACCTCAATGGTATAATAGTCGTCATTAAGGTAGTAAGTTAAAAAGTTCAGCTAGACGAGATAGTTGCAAGACTAGGATAGCATTGACCATGCTTGGTGTGTCCAAGCAGCCTCAATTGTTGTTATCTAGCTAATTGTGTTTACAGTATCTATAAAATTGCTAAATAGTTCACAAATTTGAATTTAACAGAGCGATTACAAACTCACCTCAACGAGATAGCGCGAGAACGCGATCCTTACATAGCAACAGCTGGGCATTTTTTTGTCCAAGAATATATTCGCCAGCAATTTTCCCAATGGGGAAGTGTGGAAATCCACACCTTCCAAGTTAGAGGTAAAGCTTGTAAGAACTTGATCTTAAATTTACCTTCCCAAACTGGACAGCAAAAAAAAGATTTGCTGCCTATTTTAATTGGTGCCCACTATGATGCTGTTCCAGGAACCCCAGGCGCAGATGATAACGCTACAGGTGTAGCAGTGTTGCTGGAATTAGCGAGAAAGTTTGCTGCCGAACCAGTCAAATATCCATTGAGGCTGGTTGCTTTCGATATGGAAGAATATGGCTTACTGGGTAGCGCTGACTATGCAGCTTTGTTGCGCGAACAAAACCAAGAGTTACGTTTAATGATTTCGCTAGAAATGCTCGGCTATAAAGATTCTACAGCCGGTTCTCAAAGCTATCCACCTTTTTTAGACCGCTTCTACCCTAATAGCGGCGATTTTATTGCTTTAATTGGCAATTGGCGGATAATTGGCGACTTAATTGGTATGAGTCGTAGTATTCGTAAAGTTGGCGTACCTAGTCAATGGCTACCCGTACCAAATCGAGGTTTGATAGTTCCACAAACCAGACTTAGCGATCATGCACCTTTTTGGGATTTGGGTTATCCGGCGATGATGGTCACAGATACAGCATTTTTGCGGAATCCACATTATCACAAACCCAGTGACACCGTTGCGAGTTTGGATTTAGATTTTCTTAGCGGTGTTTGTGAAGGTTTGGAGATGGGGATTAGGCGGTTGTAAGGGTAGAGACGCGATTACCCCTCCCTAACCCTCCCCTTGTAAAGGGGAGGGAACTAGATTTTCCGGTTTCCCCCCTTTATAAGGGGGGATTAAGGGGGGTAATTATTTTTTGAATCGGTATTGACCGTTAACTGTCAACAGTCAACAGTCAACAACTTGAAGTTATGAAATTAAAATGTGACGGATTAAAATACTCATCACTTCATCAGGGTTAGCTGTTGGTAGTAGTTGACTCCAATCTCCGACATTTGCATAGCCAAGTAGGTGCAAACGGTTAATTGTACTGGTGACGCCTTTAGGAGAACCAATTAACAGGTGTTTAATTTGTTCTCTCTTTGGCAAGGGTTTGTAAATAGATTCCTTGAGGGTGGGTGCATCGAAGTCTTGACTAGGCAAATATTGTTGCAACTGTGCTTCAGGGAACTCTTGATTATCGTCGAACTTTTGTACTTGTGCCATGATGATATTTGACTCCTACAGTAGGGGTTAAAGAAAGGCGATCGCGGACTCTTCCAAAGGGCGATCGCCTTTCTCATGCTGTTATACTAAAGTATAAATTTATACTTGTCAACTATTAATTCAAAAAAGATTGACGATAAATCGCTCTTTTTAAGTTGAACTTTTGAGAGAAAACTAATAAGTAGTTGTGCAAAATAAATTATCTAGTTAAGAAAGGCAAAAGGCAACAGTTAAAGAATATAGCGATTTAAATCGTGTTGAAAAAAGTATAAATATTTATGCGTAGTTATTTAGGATTAAACTACTAATACGAAAAGTGTTGCCGACAAAAAGATCCCCGACTTTTACAAAAAGTCGGGGATCTGATTTCTTGTTTAGGTGGATTATTGCAGCAAAGGAGTTTTGCCGTTACCGTTAGTTGACGCATTAGCAATTGCAGCTTGAGCGGGTTGGGTAGCAAGAACCGTTGTAACAGGAGTAACTTTTGAACTAGATTGTTTAGTTCGTTTTCGAGTAGAGCCGCCAGCCTTGGAATACTCCATACTTTTTTTGCCGTAGACAGTTGCAATTCCAGTTAGCATTCGTTCAGACATTTCCGAGAGAGCTTCCTCGTTCTGAGCAACTGTTTTACGCGATTCTTCAAGATTGGACAAAAGAGTGTTATGAGCTTCTACGCTCGCACGAGTACTATTGATTAGGTTGTTGTAAGCTTCAATACTTAACCCATGTCCTAAATTCAGATTTTCATCAATGGATTTAAGCAAGGCTAGACGACGTTGAGCTTTGTCAACAGTAGCAGAACCACGAGTTCTTAAAGACATGAGATATCCTTTTTTGATAATCCTTTTTCAAAATAGTGGAGTATCCTTTTGTCTGAGATGGGTAGTTTTGTGGATTTATTTCATTAAAACTTCAACGAAATAATTACGAGGTTGCCTGTGTTTTTACTCATTTTGCATATCAATTTTTTATTTGAGGATAAGTGCAATCAGCAAAAGTAATAGCCAAAATAAAAATTGCAGTCGCAAAATTATAAATACGGCTGCCGAAATCGAAATTGCAGTCGCAAAATCATAAATGCGACCGTAAAAATAAAAATTCCAGTCGCAAAATTATAAAAACGACCGTAAAAATAAAAATTCCAGTCGCAAAATTATAAAAACGACCGTAAAAATAAAAATTCCAGTCGCAAAATCATAAATGCGACTATAAAAATAAAAATTCCAGTCGCAAAATCATAAATACGACTACTGAAATCATAAATGCAGTCGAATTACCCCCCTTAATCCCCCCTTGTTAAGGGGGGAAACAAGAGATTCTAGTTCCCTCCACTTTATAAGGGGAGGGTTAGGGTGGGGTAACTTCCCTCAACCTACAAACAACTTCCCTAATCTTCTCCACCACACCATCAATATCTTGATAAACTTCTAGATTCGTAAATCTCAAAAACCTTGTACCCTTTGATTCCAAAAATGCTTGCCTTTCGCGGTCATATTCCGGGACTCCATCTTGATAGTGACTATCACCATCAATTTCTATCGCAAGTCTCAATTCTGAAGAATAAAAATCGACTACAAATCTGTCAATACTGTATTGTCTGCGAAATTTACAGCTTTCAATTTGTTGATTTCTAAGTTTTGCCCAAACTATTTTTTCACATGGCGGCATATTGTTTCTGAGAGCTTGCCGTTTTTGCTTTTCTGAGGTTTGGTTATACAGCTTTGTCATCAGCGTTTTCATATTCCTGGATTGTGCTTATTATTCCCAGGATTACCCCCCTTAATCCCCCCTTATAAAGGGGGGAAAAAGAGATCCAGTTCCCTCCCCTTTATAAGGGGAGGGTTAGGGTGGGGTAATTCGATAACTTGTGTGTACACCGTAGCTTTATAAGCGGAGGGTTAGGGTGTGGTAAAAATTTCAAACATCCTCTTAACCCAAGCTACAATTTACAATAAAAATCTTAGCCAAAATTGTGAAGAATTTCAGCCTCAGCCTCTATGCTTTTCATCTTTGCCACACTTTTACCGATCTTCCCGGTGAAGTTGCGGCAGATGCTAATCTATTGTGGGAAAATCTGGTAAAAGTGGGTGAAACTTCCCTAACTTTTGTTGGCTTGAAAGATTTACGCTCAAAATTAATTTCTTATCAAAATAATATATACGACCCGAAGCGCGAACAAGGAAGAAAAACAGAATGGTTAACTGATTCGGGAACTTTAGATTTAGGTAGTCTCCCCACAACAGAAGGTTTTAAAATTAATGCCAATCTTCAGCCTTTCTTGCTAAACGATACCTACGCCGTTGATTTAACTCTCTTTGCAGAATCACCAAACATTTCGATAGATATACAACAACTGCAACATTTTAAACCAAGTTCTATACTACCATCTAATATTCAAGCATCTTTAGGACAAACACTATGGATTTATGGAGAAGTAGATCCAAGTGAAAACTGTGATGTACTAGCTGAAAAATTAGCCATAGCTTTAGTAGCCGGCACAAATTTAAATCCTGTACTAACACAAAAAGGAGAACTATTTGGTAGTCTTTTATTTGAATACCAAGCACTTGACCCAAATGAACCAGATAACCCCGCGAAACAATCCCATATTTTAATACTTATTAATAATAGCCAAGCTGCAACAGGAACGCTTGCAGAATCAGCGTATAACTGGTTGCTAAATTTACTTTGTAGCTACCACAAAATACTTTACATTTATCAACAAGCTCGTCAACGCTACCGAGAAGCGAGAACAATTTATAGCGAACTAGAAAATAAAATTCAAAAATTTAATAGATTGCTATCTGAAAATCAAATACAATTATCAGGCTTAAAAAGCCTAATGGGAAAAATCCCCAAAAAAAGCTTTGATTACGCCAGATGCTTGCAAGATTTACAAACGCACCACACAGCAATCATTACTAATATTAATAATTACAAAATTTGTCTAGAGAATATTCAAAATATTAATAGTGGAAAGAGTCCTCAATTCTGGCAAGATTTTATTAATAAAGACTGTAAGAAATGGCAAGAACAAATCCAAACAGACATTAACTATCTGACTCCAGGTCAAGAATTATTTGTACAGTTAGTTGATACAATTCGCGGTATCGTAGAAACAGAACAAGCTGAGAGCGATCGCTCTCTAGAAAACAAAATCCAAATATTAGGTATCGGCTTTGGCGGTGGTGCGATCGCCTCTGGTATAATCCTCCAACACATCGACAAAATCCCAATACCCCTGACATCCCCCAAAAACCCACCTAATCCTTTTTACGCATCTTCAATATTAAGCTTTTTAGCTACATTATTTTTTATTGGCATAGGTTGGCTGATAACTAAGCGCCAATATTATCCTAGAAAAAGGAATAGTAATAAAGATTAGCGATCGCTCGTACCATTATCAACTTTATCGCGCTAATCTTTGGCGATAAATTCATCAGTTTCAAGAATATACACTTGATTATCATAGCCATGATTGCCGACTTCAGTATCAATCCATAAGCCACCATAGATAATCATTTGATGGTTAAACTGTATAGTTGAATGACCTTCAAATGTATCATTGTTTTCCTCCACCAAAAATAATCATGGAATTTTGATACAAAATAGCTCAATGCCCGTATCTCGGCTGAAGAGGTTCGCCTTGAAATTTTAGATTTTTCCAGAAAAAGCGCGGATGTTGGGTTTACATTGGTGTTTTCTGGTAATAACTTCTTAATTCATCAGATAAAAGCAGAAAATTTCTGTAACTTTGCCTTTTTCAAAGGTAAAATTTAAACCTCCGGGGCTTGGTTCTTCAACTATGTAATTTAAATAGGTAAGTTTTCCTTCTTGGGTTATTTGAGTTTTTCCATAAGTTTTAATTACTTTTGATTGTGGATCGCCGACTTTTACTTTATCTATGGTGGAATATTTAGAACTAGTTGTTTTGATTTGATAAACAGTAAATTTACCTGGTTGAGCATCTTCAGCTAAATCAACTGTAATACCTGAATATTGAAGAGTACGAACTTTACCAATAGCAGGCATAAAGTCATTTTTGAATTTTACAGGTTTCCCTAAAACTTTTCTGACTTGTGCCTCGGACATAGAAAGTTTTACGCCACCTATTCCTAGACGTTCAATAGTTATTTGTGTTGATTGATTCTGAGAAATTTGATAATTAGCAGTGGTAGCAATTACTTGACTAGGAGTATAGTTAGTCAAAGGAATAACAAAAGTGGCGATGCCTACGGTGGGCTGCGCCAACGCCAACAAAAGTACTCTTAACATAATTACATATTCAACTATGTTTTTAGCCTGTGTATCAGTTCTATCACATGCTTTTTGGCGCGTCTTCTGAGTCGGACGCAAACTGCTTTTAAAATGGGAAAATATAAAGAATTATTAGGAGGAATTAATCGTTATCAGTTTGATTGTTGCCAAGTGGACAGTTGAAGAATATCACCGCATGATTGAGGCTGGCATTTTGAGCGATCGCCAAGAGTTTAGTAGTAAAATCAATACATAATAGCTATAAGAATATAAAGATGTGCAAGGCATACTTTTGAGTCGAGAAGAAGTTGCACAACGTCGCAGAGAAATATACGAAAAGAGTATTCTTTACTAGGAACTGCTTTACTCGATGGGGATGAACTTGTTATAGAGTTTATCGAGGGTGGTTTAGTAACAATTAACGATATTACTTAATTTTGTCGTCCGGCTAGGATTTTTCATCTGTTGCTTTCACAATAGATTTACTAGATTGGACTAGATAAATACCTACTAAAACTACAGCAAAAGTTATCCAGTCAAATAAACCCACTTCTTCTGAAAAAATCAACCAAGCAAAAATTGAAGCTAATACTGGTTCGGCTAGAAGGGTAACGGCGACGACTCCTGAAGAGATTCTGCTAAGACTATAAGCTAAAAGTCCTTGACCTAATACTTGGCAGAAAAGGGCTTGAAAAATAATGAAAAACCAACCCATCGAGGAGTAGGGAAGTAATCTATCTTCAAGGAAGGGAAGGACTGGTAATAGAAACATTGTTGTGATTCCACAGCGCCATAGCATTATAGTTTGGGTGCTAAATCGAGAGTGGAGTCGTTCTATGAGCAACATACATGTTGCCATGAAAATCGCAGTCAAAAATGCTAAGGCATCACCAAGTATTTGGTCGCCGGCAAATTGCACTTTATTGATTTCAAATGCGATCGCTCCCAGCAAGGCGATCGCCAAACCAACAACGAATCTATAATCGAAGCGCCGACCGAATAACAGATATCCAGCCAAAGCAACGAACAAGGAATTTAAATTAGACAGTAAAGCCACGTTGGCAACGTTAGTTTGACTCAGCGACCAAGCCCACAACAACAGGTAGGTTGCAGCAGCGGTTCCCATTGCTAACAACAGGCAAATTTCTTGTTTGGTTAAAGGCTTGTGTTCGATCGCTCGATCGTCAGACTGTTGGTAGCGGAAAGCTTCAAGTCCATTCCACACAGCAAAAACGACTGTAGCAATCCAACTGCGATGAAATACTACAGCATTTGCGCCAATTTCTAGTTGACATAATTTGGTTAGAGATGGCGCCAAAGATATGGGAATAAGGGCAAAAAATAATGACAAAGTTCCTACTAAAGCTGGTGTTAAGGACAACTTTGGTTGTAGGAATGCCTGTTTTATCGTCATATTTTTAGCAAAGTTTTAACAAAAATAGTATTGACTGATTCCTGGAAACGTGGTTTAGCTGCAACTTGGCTAGATATGGCTAAGTATAGACCGATTAAAACCACAGCGAAACCCATCAAATTAAAAAAACTTAATTCTTCCGAAAATATGAAGAAAGCAAAAATCGCACTAAATACTGGCTCTAACAGATGCACTAAGGAGACAACCACAGAAGAAAACTTAGCAAGGCTATAGGTCAAAAGCCCGTGGCCTAGAACTTGGCAGATGGCGGCTTGACAAATAACCCAAAGCCACCCGTTGACTGAAGAAGGGAAAATTCGATCTTGAGCGAACAAAAGTATGGGTAAGATGACTACCGCAGCGATCGCGCAGATCCACAACTGAATTATCTCCGGAGAAAATTTAGTTCGTAATCTTTCTACAATTAACAGGTATGCACCCAAGAAAATCGCTGAAACGATGGCTGCAAAGCTTCCTCTAACTTCATCTGTGGCGATTTGCAGTTCCTCAAATTCAATGCTAACCGTTCCCCCAAGGGCGATCGCCATCCCCAACAAAAATTCACTTTTAAAACCATGACGAAATAACAACCACGCCCCCAAACTAGTAAATATGGGGGCAAGATTATGTAAAACACTAGAGATAGCGACACTAGTTTGAGTCAGCGACCAAGCCAATAAGACTAAAGTTGCAGCCCAACAACTACCAGCGCCTAGCAATAGCAAGAAATCCTGCCTGGTGTAGGATTGCTGTTCTACAGATTGATTTGGGGAAAATTGCCCAGATATTGTCTTGTATCCATTCCACAACCCGAAGATAAGACTAGCAAGCCACAAGCGATTAAATACAGTGGCATTGGAGCTGATTTCAGCTTCGCTCAATCTCACAAAAATAGAGCCAAAAGACAGGGCGCCCACACCCAAAAGTAATGCCGCAAGCGCCATCTTCGTCTGATTGGATATATTCATTAGGAAAATTAAATTCAATTAATGACAAAATTTTTCCGCTCTTAACCAATTTTCAGTCCCTAGCCCCCAATCGCTTTTACAATAACTTAGCGGGAGCGTAAAAGCCCCTGAGAAGCAGCAACGTAGTTGCGTACTTCGTGCTTCAGCCAGGGGAGAGGTCAACCAACCCAATGCTCTTGGGCAAAGCCTACAGCTATTTTGGCTAATAATGTCACAAACAAGCCTAGTATAAAGTATCCCTGACGAGGATGGCGAGATAGCAGCACACCAATGGCGACGCTCAAAGGTACAATTCCATAGGCCAAACGGCTTAAGGAAATGGTTCCTCCAGAGGCTAGCAGCAAACCAATACCGCAAAAGCCATAGATAACTGTAACTGGAGTGAGTTGTCGATGTAAGCGCCACAAAATAAAGCCGCCACCTAAGACCATGAACAAGTTCAGCAAGTTATTCATCCATTGCTCACTTGCCAAGACGAACAAAAACACAACTAAAGCATAAAAGCCATAAACTAATTTCCCAGAAATTGAATGTTTCTGAAAGCGCCATAAAAGATAGCCAGCGCCAACAATTACAGCCACCAATAAGGGATACCAAGGGTCTTGAATGCCGCCAGATGGGTTTTTCACCCAACCAAATTCCCAATTCTTGCTGCCAACTAAAATTTGCATCAGCATATTTAACCAACCTTGCCAATCAAATCCCAGCGAAGGCCGCCATCCCCGTTGTGCTTGGATAAAAGCTAAAGGGTTACCAAAATAAATCGCACAATACAAACTGAATACAAGTACGCCAATACTGGTGGCAAAGGCAGCAATATAAGCAATGGGTGGTCTGCGTTCTTTCCATGCTGCAATCGCCAATGCTGGAATTAGTGCCATACCGGTGGGACGTGTTGCTGTGGCCATTGCGCCCCAAAATGCAGTCCAGCGATATTGTTTGCGATCGAAAGCCCGCAAAGCCGCCGTACTCAAAAACAAATACAGTCCTTCTGTGTAAATCACCGCCGTAAACATAGACGATGGATAGCAACAAAACACAGCACTTACCCACTGGGCAGCACTGCTGCCATAATGCTCTTTAATCCAAAAATATAAACAGTAAAGGGCTGCAAAAAATGTCAGGTTGTTGATTGCAATACCCGCTAATTCAAACGGCAAACCCAGCTTCATCAAAAACCAGATACTTAAGGGAAAGAGGGGAAAAAAGGCTAGATTGTGTTGGTTACCGTCATCGACAAATTCATAACCAGAAGTAGCGATCGCTCGGTAATGCATACTATCCCATGCATCAAAAACCTCCCAGCCATAACGCGGCACATATGCATCTGCTGGTAACGGTAGCCTTGGTGCAACCAGCAACATAGCTATCCAAATGAATATTCGACTGGCAAGCCATATTGCTGCGGGATATAGGAAATCAGTTTTCCATAAAATTTTTCTTATAGCTATCTGAACTTTCACCATAGACTTGAGTATTTTAAAATACTACTTTATCCATCCTTTTATCTACGAATACAGCACAGGTAGCTTAAAGTTATTAGTAAGATTTCGCATCTTCAATCCTCCACCACACATTCACAAATCCCACAAATTGCCAATTACTAGAAAAAATTTTATTTTTTGCTTATTTTGGTCAATTTCTCAGCAATCATATTTAAAGATATCGTATTTATCAATACAAATTTAGTCATTTGTCCCTAGTCATTGGTCATTGGTCATTGGGCAAAAGGATAAGGGGAAAGGGGTAAGGGGTAAGGGGAAAAGCGGAAAGATTAAATTTATTCCTTTTCCCTTTAACCTTTAACCTTTTCCCCTGCTCCCCCTGCTCCCCTGCCCCCTACCACTGTATCGATTATGGCGATCGCTGTTATCAAAGAGTCCTCAGCAATTTATATTGAGAGTTATCTGTAAATCCTTAAATAATTGTGAAAGCGATTACTCTTGTTGGTTCTACTGGTTCTATCGGGACTCAGACTTTAGATATTGTGAGTCAGTACCCAGATCAATTTCGGATTGTGGGATTGGCAGCTGGGCGCAATGTGGAAATGTTGGCTGCTCAAATTCGGCAATTTCGGCCGCAAATAGCAGCAATTTGCTTAGAAGATGGATTACCAGCACTCAAAGAAGCCGTTAAAGACCTCGACCCGCAACCGATTCTACTGGCTGGCGAAGCTGGAGTGATAGAAGTTGCCCGCTACGGTGAAGCCCAAACGGTTGTTACGGGAATCGTGGGTTGTGCTGGTTTGCTACCGACGATCGCAGCTATAGAAGCCGGTAAAGATATTGCCTTGGCAAACAAGGAAACTCTGATTGCTGGCGGCCCCGTAGTTCTACCCCTAATTCAAAAGCATGGAGTAAAATTATTACCTGCTGATTCCGAACATTCTGCGATATTTCAATGCCTACAAGGTGTGCCAAAAAACGGTTTGCGGCGGATTTTACTGACAGCATCGGGTGGGGCTTTTCGGGATTGGGATGTAGAAAAATTAGCAGAAGTGACTGTTGCTGATGCTTTGAAACATCCAAATTGGTCGATGGGGCGTAAAATCACGGTAGACTCTGCTACTTTGATGAATAAAGGACTGGAAGTAATTGAAGCTCACTTCCTGTTTGGCTTGGATTATGACGATATCGAAATTGTCATTCATCCCCAAAGCATTATTCACTCACTCATTGAATTGCAAGATACTTCAGTTTTAGCCCAACTCGGTTGGCCGGATATGCGCTTACCCTTGCTATATGCTTTATCTTGGCCCGATCGCATTTACACCAACTGGGAACGCTTAGATTTGGTGAAAGCTGGAAATTTAACTTTCCGCGAACCAGATCACCAAAAATATCCTTGTATGCAGTTGGCTTATGCTGTGGGTAAAGCTGGCGGTTCCATGCCTGCTGTATTAAATGCCGCAAATGAACAAGCTGTAGCTTTATTTTTAGAAGAAAAAATTCGCTTTTTAGATATTCCTCGTTGTATCGAATGGGTGTGCGATCGCCATCAAAATGATAACCGTGCAAATCCCTCTTTAGATGACATTTTGGCAGCAGATAAATGGGCAAGACAAGAAGTTTTAATAGCAATTGAAAAGTTAGAAACTCACTCGCGGATAATTTCTCTGCGATAAAAACCTTTACTCAAATACCCAAAAGGAAGATTTTCTGGCTTTTGACCAATTATTGTTTAGCCTTCAGCATTAGACTGAAGGCTAACATATCACAAACCCCAATCAATGCGTAGATGCACAGCGGCTTGCCGTCAGACATCGCACTCATAATTGATAATTATTTCTAGTATTAACACCCACTTAACTCACGCAACTAGCAACGGTTTTGTAGGAAGCATCCTTGGTTCTGGTAGTGGTTTGTTTTCGTCTTTCAACATCTCAACAAAAGTCTCAATTACTTCCTGACCATTTTTAGCTGCTTCTTCATAAGTTCTACCATGCGTATGAAATTGTTGCCAGGGAAACTCAGGCAAGTGTACTAAAAAAAGTCTATCTTCCTCTGACCATTGAATTACCATACTGTAATGATAGTTCATTCTTCTGGCTCCTGTTTTTCTTCGGTTTCCGTGTTTTCCATTTCTTGCAGTTTTTTCAGCACCCGTTGAATGTTTTTTTCTAAATATAACGGAGCATCATCACCGTCTTTACCCGGTATGGTTAGAGGTTCTTCAGGTAACAACGGATGCTTCCAATATGTATGACTTCCTTTACCTCTTCCTGGTTGAAGGATATAGCCGACTTTTGACACTATCGCTTTCAACTCTCTTACTTTTTTCGGCATTACCTCTTACAGCTGTCCGTTTTTTAAATGGCCTTCTAAACTGTGATTAAGGAAAATATCTGTAAATATCCTTTCTTTGCAATGCTCGAACAAAAACAATTGCACCATCAGAGATTGTTAACCCAATTCTGTAGTCCCCAATTCTAATACGATAATAATCACCATCAGCTTTAAGTTTTTTTATATTGTTAACTTCTGCAAGATTTTCCGCGTTTTCCACTTCTTCTATTACGGCTTGTATTCTTTGCAGCAAAGTTTCATCTCTGATTTTGCTCAAATCTTTTTCAAAGCTCTTTTTGAACTCAACATTCATTTTTTATTTTTAAAAATATTAAAAATTGCCTCCCTGCTGACTGTTTCTGTATCTTCACCTTCTTTAATAGCTTTTTCTAAAGCTATATCTTCAATAATTTCTGCTAACAAATCAGCAAATACTTCTTTCTGTTCTTGGATAACTTCAGTGAGTGCAGTTTTAAATAGTTGCTTAATTTTTTCTTCGTCAAGGTTAAGTTCGGTCATATAATTTCCTTAAGCTTTGGATTGATACTAGCATGGCGATCGCCCTTAAATACAACAAACCCGAATAAATGCCTAGATGCACAGCGACTTGTCGTCAGACATCGCCCTATAAATCTCTAACCCAGCAAACGTTTGAGTTGCTTATAAACTTCATCGTCGTTACGTTTACCTACTAAAATCACTTCGACTAAATCTGCATTGACATCAAAGCGGTAAACAATAAACGGTTGTATATGCTCTTCGTTGGAAGCGATAAAAATCCTCAAGTCAGTGATGTCAGAAAGTTTTTTGACTCCTTCGAGTTGATGCAGTAATCATCAAATTACTATAACAGTTCTAAATCATTCGTGAAAAATTAGATCCCCGACTTCTCAAAGAAGTCGGGGATCTAAACACGGCAAATTTTAACAATTTATCTAGGATTGTTATATATAACTCTGTTGTTTGTTATTATTAATACAATAAAATTAATAAAAATTTATTTTGATAATTCTGCCAAATTGCCAAATAAGTAGGCTCTTATCTGAATTTTTGTCGTATTTTCATGTAATATGACATTGGTACAGTTATACAAATCTTAGCTTTAGTATCTACTCATAATTAGACCTAACAGCTTGAACATTAGTAATTGTTACTGGAATAAAAGTTTACCTTTTCTGAATCAACACGTTTTCAAATAAAGGGTATTATTAAGGAATTTATCTATTATGATTGCTACGTTGATTGTAGCTTGGATTGTCTTTGTAATATTGTGGAAGTTGCTGAAAGCAACTGTAAGTACTGCACTAAGTATTGCGGCAATCCTAGTTTTATTAAACATCGGTTTTGGCATTACTCCACAAGATATTTGGCATCATATAACGCAGTTTGCTCAAACTATTTCGCAGATCCAAAGCGGCAAGTAAAAAATAAATTCTGAATTGTGCATTCAGAATTTATTTCTCGCTCAAGTATTATTCAATGCTGAAAACTTAGCCAATGCATCCTTAACACTTGGCGGTAGCTGACGCATAATCTTGCCTCTTTCGCGATCTAAAGCTACTAAGGTTACCTTAGCAGTGACATATAATTCTTGTCCGTCAATTGAGACAATAGCATAATCCCAATTGATGCGGACGCCAGTCACTTCAGCCATACGGGTTTTAACTATCGCTGCCATACCTAATGGAATTGAACGATGATAGCGCACCGATAATTCTACAACTGGTAAATCGCAACCTAAAGCTACTAAATCAGCAAATTCAATTCCAATAGACCGCAAGCATTCAACCCGTGCTTCTTCCATCCAAGTCAGATAGGAACCATGCCAGACAATACCTGCATAGTCAGTGTGGTGTGGTTGTACTCTTACAGGATATTCAAACCAGTTCTCAAATGTCTGATTTGATGGAAAGTCAAGGGCACTGGTTGGTGGTAGTTTTGGTTGGTTGGGTTTTTCTTCTGACATTTTCAAGTTTCTGGGCATCTATTTTGAGAAGCTATAAATTATCGAAATATAGAGTAGATTAAAAATTAATTGCTTTCCCCGACTTGTTGATTTAAGATTTACACTTCTAAGTATAGGGAGTGTTTTGTTATGCAGCCTAATCTCCGATATGTTAGAGTTGTGACTTTGACTCTACTTAGTTTACTAGGTTTTGGGATGACATACCCAGAAAATAACCAAGTAAGTACAAATACAAAGTTGCGATGTCTGACGACAAGCCGCTGCGCGTCTACGCATTGGCGAGAAAAAGCTCAAGCTTTACCCCAGAATAATCAACTCTCACAAATTCAAAGGCTCAACGAAGAAGCTATCAAACAATCTCAGCAAGGTCAATCGCAACAAGCATTGCAAACATTAGAAAAAGCATTAGCCATCAGTAGAGAATACGGCGATCGCTCTTGGGAAGCTGTAACATTTAATAACATCGGTAGAGTATATCAAAGTCAAAGAAAGTATCCCGAAGCACTTCAATCTTATCAGCAAGCGATTGCGATCAATAAAGAACTCGGAGATCTAGTTCAACTTGGCAAAACCTATAGTAATGTCGGTTACTTGTTTGATATCCAAAACAAACCAGAGTTAGCAATTCTTTTCTACAAAGGTTGCGTCATCAACCGGGAAAAAGCTCGTTTGAATCCATTAACACTAGCTGCACCACAACCTAATGCTTACAGCATTACTGTTAGTCAGACATATCGGATTTTGGGCGAGCGATTACTCAAGCAAAAACGGATTCCTGAAGCTCAACGAACAATGGATTTACTCAAAGTTGAAGAACTAGAGGAGTATCTTCAAAATGTGCCAGGTAATCAACGTACTGCTAAAGGCATTGATATAGTAGCAGAAGAAAAACCTATTAAACAAAAGTTAGATACAACCGTAGATAATGTTGTTGTACTGGGAAAAGAACTAACAAAACTCCGAAAAATTCCTCCCCAAGAGCGATCGCCACAACAAAAACAACGCATCCAACAGTTAGTATTAAACCAGCAGCAACTCTTGGATGAATTTAACAAGTTTCTCGATAGTCCTCAAGTAAAAGCCCAGATAGAACAAATTAGCCGTACAGCTAGGCGGCAAAATTTGGATTTGGAAAGTCTCAATCAAATTCGGGATAATTTAGCGCGATTGCCCCAAAAATCTGTAATAATCTACCCACTGATTTTAAAAGATAGCTTGGAATTGGTATTAGTAACTCCCGATTCTCCACCAATTCATCGCACTGTTGCGGTGAAAAGCGAAAATCTCCATCAAACAATTGAGAACTTCCGCGAAGCTTTAATCAATCCTAGTGAAAATGTCAAAGCACCTGCACGCCAATTGTATAACTGGCTAATTAAACCAATAGAAAAAGACTTGCAACTCTCAGGTACACAAACTCTGATTTACGCTCCAGATGACCAGTTACGCTACATTCCTTTAACTGCTTTATATGATGGCAAACAATGGCTAGTGCAGCGCTTTAGTGTAAATCACATTACATCTGCTAGCTTGACTAACTTAAACGCACCAAAACAATCAAATTTGCGGGCTTTAGCAGGTGCTTTTACTAAAGGTAATTATGAAATCAAAGTTGGTAATCGGCAGGTTGCTTTTGCTGGTTTGCCCTTTGCAACGCGGGAAGTGGAAAGTTTAGCTGCGGCGGTTCCTGAAACTAAGAAGCTTTTAGATGATGACTTTAGCCCTACAGTTGCCGTACCTCAAATGGATGATTATACAATTGTCCATTTAGCGACTCATGCAGCCTTTGTGGTGGGTAAACCAGAAGATTCGTTTATTTTATTCGGGAATGGCGATCGCGTTAACTTTAGAAATGTCTCTACTTGGTCGCTCCCGAATGTAGATTTGGTAGTGTTGAGTGCCTGCGAAACCGGCTTGGGAGGCAAGTTAGGTAACGGTGAGGAAATTTTGGGCTTTGGCTATCAAATGCAGCAAACCGGCGCTAGAGCGGCCATCGCCTCGTTATGGTCTGTGGATGATGGTGGTACACAAGCCCTAATGAGCGCTTTTTATAATATTCTCTCTGCCAAGAATCTGACTAAAACCGAAGCCTTACGACAAGCTCAAATCTCATTAATTAATGGATACTCGGTAAAAAATGCCAATGCACCTGCAAGGCGAGTTAGTAACTTTAGTCATCCCTATTACTGGGCACCCTTTATTTTGATTGGCAACGGACTTTAATTTTAGATTTTAGATTAAAAGCCTTTGCTACAAAGCTGTTTCCAGAATTTTAAATTTTAAACTCTGTTGTATGCTTGATGTTGCCGAAATTATAGACATAATTGATGTTTATAATAGACATAATTAAACTTCATAAGAGGTGGTGCGATGAATTGGAGAATTGCACAAGCCAAACAGAAGTTCTCCCAATTGATTAACGCTGCACTTCAAGAACTCCAGCGGATTTATAATCGCGATCGCTTGGTGGCAGTTGTTATAGAGGCTAAAGTCTTTGAAGAATTCTTGTTTTGGCAACAAAACAGGGCAAAACTATCTCTAGCAGATGCTTTTACAGAACTACGCCAAATTGCTGCTACTGCCCAAATTCAACAGCTAACTCTAGTAACGCGCAACATCCGCGATTTTGATAGCTGGGGTATCCGATTACTGAATCCTTTGACAATCGGATTTTGATGAGATTTTCCCATAAGAGGAGCGATCGCGTTGCAAGATTGGGTAGCCATATACGCCACCTCTGACTGTGCTGTGGTGCGTTCTAGCACCTGATAGCTCAATTTTCCTTGTGAATTGGTAGATACAAAAAAAGATGCGGCAGGCAATCACCAGCCAACCACTGAAGGGTAACGGAGAATCAGTAATGAGCGATCGCACTTGCAAGCCGCTATTACCAATCACCAGTTACCGAGGATCGATTTGTCATTCACCATCGACTTTTGGAACCTTAACACTTCTTGGCCAAAGTTTTGGAGTCTGTATCGATTTGCATAGATTGTTTGACAAGATTAGCCAACTCTTGTAACTGATTAATTGCCTCTGCACCTTCCAACTTCATTAATTCGCGGTCATCCCGCATTTCCGTCCAAGTGATCCCGTAGTCGGACACTAAAAACCGAATCAGGTGGTTATCACCCAAGCTAACCATAAATGATGCACTATTCATCTGGTCGCCACAGGTATAACAGGACGCAGGATACCCGCGTCGCTCAAGTACAATTGCCAAGGCTTGCAGGTTCATTACCAAGTCTTGGACGAATTGTCTATGTTGATGTGCTAGTCTCAGAAACACTTTGTCCTCCAGACACCACAGTCGTTTGAGTTACTTTTATATTTTCTTTAGATTTTCCCATCCACTGGTATTGTAAACTATTCATTACAATTACAAGACAGATGATTTTGAGTCTTTAATTGACTACCTTGTTTAGGGTAGAGCATCAGAGTTTTGAGCGCCGTATCAAACTATTCAGTTTGGAAGTTCAAAATCTGGGACAGAATTGTTAAATATAACTTATGTCTTTATACACTCCTGTCAGGGTAGATTCCTACACGAAGCGATCGCTCCAAGAATAACTCAAATCTACCACTAGTCAACTACCGAAAAGCTACAAATTGCGTTTTTATTAACGACGTGCAGCTAAATTAACTACTATCAGAGGTTCTGTCGTAGTTTTACGTTGTTATACTACCTCTTGCTTACATGTTTAATCTCTTCTCTCTCTAACGTAGATTTTGGTATGCACGGATTATTAGGTATACCAAATTTGTTCCTCGTAGCTATATATATTTGAGCAGATGAAAGTGCAATTGGTAAATCCAGTACTAAATTGCAACCTAAATATAAACTTAGATACAAAAACTACGTAGTTAGGCGATCGCTCTAGGTGTCGAGTCCACAATAGATAAACTCAACACTGACAATAGCTAAACTCAGGGAAGCAATGTTGCCATTTAGGCATTACTTTCACCTATCCCTTAATATTCAAGCTCTGTAAGCATGAAGTGACTTAAAACTACTACTAATAGTTGCTCCCATAAGTTTAATAAATGTATTTCGTACTGCCACGCTCAAAGGATGATACCATTTACCCATTTTCCCTCCTCGTAAGGACTGCTCAACGATCGCCTTTGTGCGGGGAAACTGCCCTAATTCATACTGTTGTATCAACATCCCCCCACTACCCCCCTTAAACAGGCGGGAATAATCTTCTCAAAGTCCTCCTTTTTAAGGAGGATTTAGGAGGATCTAAAGATTTGGATACCTCAGCCACTACTTTTAAGACATCCTCTGAATTCTCAGAATCAAACTTCTAACTCAAACCCAGGCAAAACCTCTTCTCCAGAAAGTAGTGCTGGCATTTTAACTACTTCTACAGGTTGTGTTGGTCGGTAAATTTCTACTTGCTTGGCTTGAGGATTAATCAGCCAACCCAAGCGTAAACCATTTTCTATATACTCTTGCATTTTGTCTTGCAGAGTTTTTAAGCGATCGCTAGCTAAAGTAATCAAGACATGAGAATTTCTTGGATTTACTGTCATTAGGGAGCGAGAGCATATTGTTATGGAGCGAGAAAACGAAGATGGAACAAAAACTCCATTGACTATGCCTAACCACTCTCAAATTAAAGGTTCGACGTTGAGATCGATTTGTACTCAAGCAGGTATATCAAGAGAAGATTTTTTGTCTGCTTTTGAGCAAAACTGAAAGGCTGCATTTCGTTTTCACTCAAAATATTCTAAAAGATACAATCACAATTGACGCTCTGCAAGCTCCGACTTTTGATCTGAGAACTGGAAATTCAAGCTTGAAACTCAAAATGCCGAAATCTCGCAACTTCATTTCTATAAACTGGGGAAGGATTTCCCAATCCCCAATCCCCAGTACCCAGTACCCAATTAATAATGAGTTGCTGTCTTGCGATGATGCACGGCTGTTACACCATCAGTATCTAACAATTTGCCATTATCCACGGTTGCATAAACCAGCCAATGGTCGCCAGATTCCATCCGGTTTTGTACGGAACATTCGAGATATGCTAAAGCATCGTTCAGGATGGGAGAACCGTTTTGTGCTTCTTCGGCGGCGACATCGGCAAATCGGTCTTGTCCGGGGCCAAAGGGTTTGAGGAAGTGTTTCATCAATCCCAAATGATTGCCTTCTTTGAGGATATTTAAAACAAATTTATTCCCTGAGTGTGTCAAACTTTCCACAGCGCGGTCTTTGGCGACAGCGATGGTTAAACCGGGGGGACTAAAGCTAGCTTGGGACACCCAAGAAGCTAACATAGCGCTAGAGATATCGTCTTGCTTGGCTGTGAGAACGCACAGCGAACCGACAATTCGCCCAACTGCTTGTTCGACGCTGGTGGCGGGAACACTTTGCGAACGCACTTTTTTCGCTTTCTTCAATGTTTGGGCAAAGTCAGTACCGGCTTGTTCGCACAACTGCAATGTAGGGTCGTCTGGTTTAAATTTGACGCGGATGGTATCAAAACCAAACCGATAACCAGCGTCTTTCAATTTGCCTTCAATTAAATCAACGGCTTCACCACTCCAACCAAAGGAACCAAACACGCCAGCAAGTTTATTATTCGTTGCTGTGGTTAGGACAATTCCTAAAGCTATTTGCACGGGTGTCGGCGCATGACCGCCAAGGGTAGGAGAACCGATGACAAAGCCAGCGGATTTTTCCACAGCAGCACGGATATCTTCTGGGTCGGTAAATTCGCAGTTAATCGATTCTACCGCGACGCCAGCTTTGGTAATGCCACGAGCGATCGCCTGGGCTAAGGTTGCCGTATTTCCATAAGCTGAAGCATAAATTAACGCTACTGTCAAGTCAGCAGAAGTTTGTTGTTGGCTCCATTGTCGGTAAGCTTTGGTAAGTTCGATTAAGCCATAGCGCACCAAAGCTCCATGTCCGGTAGCGTACATTCGCACTGGTAAATCTGCAAGTTTCTCCAGCGCCGTTTCAACTTGACGGGCGTGGGGAGCCATCAGACAATCAAAATAATAGCGTCGGTCTTCGTTATAAATTTCCCAGCCTTCATCAAATACCTGGTCGCCGCAAACATGCGCCCCAAACAACTTATCTGAGAAGAGAATTTCTGTTTGCGGATCGTAGGTGCAAAGGTGGTCTGCATAGCGGGGGTTGGGGGTGGGAATAAATTGTAAATTATGCCCATTGCCCAAATCGAGAGTTTCTTCTCCCCGCATTACCAGAATTGGCAAATCTGGATTTTCCAGCGCCCCGCGTAAATTTATCGCCCCTGGATTAGAACAAACAAAGGTGATTTGGGGGGCAATTTCCAGCAAAGCTTTTAAAGTTCCAGCGCGGTTAGGGTTGACGTGTCCCAAAATTACATAATCTAGTTTTGTAACATCAAACCGCTGCTGCAACGCTTCTAAATAAATTTCTGTAAACGTTTCCCCAGGAGGGTCAATCAGAGCATTTTTATCGCTTTCAATTAAATAAGAATTAGCAGTTGTTCCCTTAGCCAGGGCATATTCTATTTCAAATCTCAGCCTCGACCAACTGCGCGATCGCAATATTTTTGTATCTGTAGCAATGGGGAAAACCTGAACGTCACGGGGTTTGTTTGTTGACATAGCTTTATTGGGGATTGGGTACTGGGGATTGGGTACTGGGGACTGGGTACTGGGGACTGGGAAATTCTTTCTCATACCCAATCCCCAATCCCTAATCCCCAGTCCCTAGTAGTGGTTTCCAACTTTCCGATGATGCACCGCAGTCAGGGCATCTGGCTTAGAAACTCGTCCGGCGTAAACGGTGCTGTATACTGCCCAGTGGTCGCCGCAGTCCATACGGCTTACGACTTCGCACTCCATGTAGGCGAGGGCGTCGGTGAGGATGGGGGCACCATTTTCGGCTGGCTGGGTTCTCACTCCTTGAAAGCGATCAGCACCAGGGGCAAATCGTTTCAAAAAGTGCTTCATTAATGGTTGGAAATTGCCTTCTTCTAAGACGTTGAGCACAAAGCGATCGCCTACTTGCATCAATGATTCAATTGCCCGGTCTTTGGCGACTGCAATGGAAAATCCTAAGGGTTTGAAGCTGGCTTGGGCAACCCAAGAAGCTAACATGGCGCTGGAAACATCGCCTTTTTTGGCAGTAATGATGTATAATCCGCCGCTGATTCTGCCTAGTGCTTTATCTAAGTCTGCACCAAGGGATTTCATGGCTTTGATGCTGCGATCGCGTGTTACCCATTGACCCAAGTCAGTACCCGCTTCTTCACACAGTTTGTAGATGTTTTCTGTGGGTGTTTCCTTAATGCGAATTGCTGGGAAAACCGTTGTCAAGCCCAAATTTCGGAATTTACTCAGCAAAGGATCTATCGGTTCGTCATCGCCGCCGCCACTTTCAAATACGCCGATGGCTTGCTTTTCTTTGGTAGATCCTAAAATTGTGCTGAGTGCAGCTTGGATGTTAGCAGCGCCAGAAGCAGGAGGTAAACCAACAACCAATCCAGCACAACGACCAACTAGTTCCCGGAGTTCCTGTAAATCGATTTCAGACCCCAAGTCCACAATTTCTACAGCGACGTTGGTTTTAGCGATACCGTTGGCAATTGCTTGGGCGAGGCGATCGCCATAGCCGTATTCGGAAACGTAAAATATGCCAATGGCTGTTTCTGGCTTGGCTTGGGTTTGGCTCCAAGTGCGGTAACGTCCAACAAGTTCGTCAACATTGTGAGATAATAACGGGCCGTGACCAGTGGCGATCGTGGCGATGGTTTTTAATTCTCCCATCCGCTTGAGGGCAGACAGCACTGACCGAGCGTTTGGCCCCATCAAACATTCGTAGTAATATTTAAAGTCTGCTTCAATAGTTTTTAAGTCTTCGTCGAAGGTAGTCTCGGAACAATAGTGCATCCCGAAAGCATCGCAGGTGAAGAGAATCTGGGTTTTGTGGTCGAAGCTGAAAATTGTATCTGGCCAATGTAAATTTGGTGCAATTACGAATTCAAATTCATGACCGTTACCTAAATCTAAGCGATCGCCATTTTTCACAATCCGCCGTTTAAATGGCTGATGTACCAAATCCTCTAAAAACTGAATTGCTACTTTAGAAGCGACAACAGTAATATCCGGAGCCATTTGCAGCAAATCTTTCACTAAACCGCTGTGGTCTGGCTCGGTGTGGCTGACAATCAAATAATCAATTTCTTTAGGGTTGATTAGTCCCGTAAGTGTATCAAAATATAGTTGACGAAACTTTTCGTGGGAGGTGTCAACCAACGCTGTCTGCTCCCCGCGGATAAGAAACGAGTTATATGTAGTACCGTTTTGCAGACCGAACTCAATATCGAAGCGATCGCGATCCCAATCCAATGACCGAATTGCCGTTGTATCTTGAGCGATTTCCACAGTCTGTATGGTGAGCCGTTTTTCAGTTCTTTCGGTGAGTGCTACCATAACCCCCCTCCTTGACAAATTGAGTATTTATTCCTCTTGTCTTATTGTGACACGTGTTATATGTAAATTTTTATTAAAAAATTTATATTCATGTTAAAAAAAATCAAATGATCCAACCGCAGAAGCACAGAGAACACAGAGAGAAGTCTGAGCCAAGGCTTCCTTGGATCGCTTCTCTACGAGACGCTCCGCGAACGCCAACGTCTTCTCTTCGAGACGCTGCGCGAACGACGAACGGAACTTCGGGAGAGAATATTTGGCTAGCTTTGGAAATTGGAAATTCTCGCTTGCACTGGGCGTTATTTCTGGGCGAAACTCTCGATAGTGCTTGGAATACTGAGTATTTGCCTGAGTCTGTCATCTGTCAGCTAGCTCAATCTCAAACATTAGATGATTTACTACTGGCAATTTCACCAACCCAAAATAGAACTGGGGAAGAAGCAGAGGAACAAACGCGCGATTTATCCCCCCCATCTCCCCATCTCCCCACCTCCTCATCCCCCCCTCCCCTCCTCCTCGCCTCGGTAGTTCCCAGCCAAACTGCTATTTGGGAAACTTATCCAAACCTTCGGGTTATTACTTTAAATGAAGTTCCTCTCAAAGGAGTGTATCCCACATTAGGAATTGACCGTGCTTTAGCTTTGTGGGGTGCGGGAAAAACCTGGGGTTTTCCAATGTTGGTAATTGATGCAGGAACAACACTAACTTTTACGGCTGCGGATGCTAATCAGTGTTTGGTTGGAGGCGCAATTCTGCCGGGATTAGGTTTACAATTTGCTACTCTCGGTCAAAAAACAGGACAATTACCATTAGTAGAAATCCCAGATTTTGCATTACCATCACGTTTTGCACTGAATACAACAGAGGCAATTCAAAGCGGCGTGATTTACACTTTTCTAGCTGGAATTAAAGATTTTATTCAGGCGTGGTGGAATTTATTTCCTGAAGGAAAAATTGCAATTAAAGGTGGCGATCGCACTTTAATAGTCAACTATCTGCAAGCTTTATATCCCGATATTGCAACACATTTAATTGTCGAACAGAATTTAATTTTTTGGGGAATGCGAGAAATAGTAAAATTGCTCTAAGCCAGACCTAGAATAGCTAAAATTATTTACGAATTAGAAGGGCTGACTTTGGCATCTTTCTAATTGTTATCAAGTTTGCAAATACAAAACGTGATTTATAGCAATATATCTATAAATGTTTTTCACAATTCGATAAGCTCAAATAGCTTTTTTTGAATTATTTATTAATTTTTTTAGATAAAATAATTATTTTTATTATATTAAAACTTTCTATTAATAGTTTTGCAAAAATCTGATTAGTTCCAAGCATAATATTAGAAATAAACATTCAAACCCAATTATTGTTTGAAGTTTAAAATTTGCTTTTGAATTTTGGTTCAACAAGGAAAAAGTGTTATGAACCCGATGAACGAATTTACGAGTCGGCGGCAAGTTTTAAAGTTAGCCGGAGTTAGTATTGCTGCTAGTTGCACAAGTAGCGTATTTTGGAATGCTCAGCCAGCCCAAGCTGCGGTTGCACAACCAGATAAGTCTGTTGAATCTGCTTCTCCATTGAAAAGATTGATGCTGGGGAATGCACGATTTATGCAGCAAAAGTTTCAGAACCCCAACCGCTCGCTCTCCCGTTTGAAAGAAGTTGCAGAACACCAGCACCCGTTTGCCGCCGTGCTGAGTTGTGCCGATTCGCGCGTACCAGCAGAAATTATCTTTGACCAGGGAATTGGAGATGTATTTGACGTTCGCATCGCTGGGAATATCGCCACTGCTGAGGCAATCGGTAGCCTCGAATATGCCGCCGTAAAATTGGATGTTCCCCTAATTATGGTGCTTGGTCATGAAAGATGTGGCGCAGTCAAAGCAGCTTTAGCAGGCGGGACGCTCCCTGGTCAAATTAGCACTTTGACTAAGGCAATTGAACCAGCGATAAAAAACAATACCTATTTGAGCGATCTAAATTCGATCGCTCTCATCGATAGAGCAGTTGAAGAAAATGTCAGATACCAAATTGATAAGCTGGAAAAAGAGTCGAAAGTTCTGGCTGACTTAGTAGAGAAAGGTAAATTGAAAATTCGCGGGGGATGGTACGATTTGGATACAGGAGAAGTATGTCTAGTACGCGATAGAATGCTTCCTGGATGTTTTTGATCGCTAACAGATGTTGTGTTTTGTTCGTTGACTGCTGACAGTTAACTGTCAACAGTTAACAGCCAACACGAAATGCAACCGCACTTCAGACCAATAAAGAGTAAGTTAAAATAATCTGCAATTTTCTTTAATAAACTCCCGAATATCCATTGCTATATCCCCAGCACAAGATTGTGGTAAGTCATTTCCGGCATGGGCAATCATTTTCAACTCAACTTTTGGAATTAATTGGGCATAAACTTGACTTTTGGCTAAAGCATCTGGTGTATCTTGGCCGCCTTGTAAAATCAAAACTGGGGCTTCAATTGTGTAAAGGCGTTTTTGTAGTGATTCCGCCTCAATTTCTGCTTGTCGGCGTTTGAAAAGTAACTGACAAGCTATGGGGTAACGCAACAAATCCTGACGTAATTGCAGATCCTGTGTAATTTTTTCATGCCAGCCCAGGATTTTAGTTAAAGTGATTAGCGATCGCAACAATTTAACCACCAAGGGTGAATAATTCAATAATCGCCGCATCTTCCGACAATACTCTTGTTGTCCTGCTATCTCTACCCCCTCAGGTGCTAGCAGTACCATACCATTAACATTCTCTGGATACTTTAGGGCATAACTAGCTGCAATCCAACTTCCAAGAGAATGCCCCACTAAATAAACTTTTTCTAGCTTGACAGCTTGCAAGAACTCAGCTAAACACTCGACTTGTAAATCAATCGAATGATGAATATTAGGATTCTCCGACTCACCAAAGCCCAGCAAATCAGGTGCAAAGCAATGGAAATTCTCTGCAAGGGACTCCATCACAGATAACCATTGACTGCTATCATTCCAAGCACCATGTAAAAAAATTACAGGAATTTCTGTACCGGCTTCACGCCAAAATAATAACCCTTGAGAAAGCTTTCTCCGGGAGTTACGGAAAAGTGTATCCATTTTAATTTAGTAGTGAACCTTTAGCACCATAATAAATAGTCATTGGTCATTGGTCATTAGTTATTTGCAACTACAAAGCCCAAAGTCTCTAGGAAGACTTCCTGCAATAGACCATCAGTTTGCCGTGTCCGCAGGCGTCTTGATTTGCCACATTACAGGTACAGAACTTTGTAACACACTAATGACTAATAACTAATGACCAATGACAAAGAACTAATAACAAAATATTATTATGCCAATGTTGTCAAGCCATTCAAGTAATCTTGCAACTGTTGAGTATGGTCGTGAGACATTTGTCCTGGAGGTAGTAAATTTGGAGGGAAAGCTTGGATTTCCATCACTTCCAAAGTATCTTTGACTTCCATTGTCCCACTTACTTCGGCTTCAACCACAACACAAATTGAATGAATTCTGGGATCGCGCTCTGGTGAAGAATAAACTCCTACTAAACGGTTAATTTTCACCAATTCTAATCCAGTTTCCTCCATTAATTCCCGGCGGACTGTGTTGGGAATATCTTCTCCCCAATCAACTATACCTCCAGGCAATGACCAAAGACCATTGTCGCGTCGCCGAATCAGTACGATCCGACCGTCGGGTAAAATTGGGATGATACTAGTGCCAGTAATGGGATGACGAAATATAATACCCAATACTGTTTGTCCAATACGCCATAAGCTACGTGTGGACTCGACAGCTGACGGAAAAAAAGCGATAACGTTCAATCTTCAAAATTTATGTGTTGTATTCTATATTTCTCTACCACTTACATTGACCTCAACTCATAAAATTTGGTTGAGTTTTGTTTTATACAAAAATGTTTGTGGTTTGAGATTTTATTCCAACGATTTACGTAGAACACTCTCAATTCTAACATCAAGTTTCCTTCATAAGCACTGTATTTCTATATACATAATATTTCCTATTTATCCTTTGTTAGAAAGTTCTCAACGGCAGAAGCCAGCGCTCAGACTTTGCCGTTTGTCCATTGCAAATAATTAATGGCCAATCAAGAATGAACAATGACTAATATAAGAATCATATTTGATTTTTGAAGTTATTTAAGTGCTGCACGAAGCCTTATAGGCAGGGAATTGCGAGTAGCCAATAGAGAATCAGGCTTTGAAATCTTTACAAAGTCTTTTTAAAAATCAAATCATAGCCTCATAAAGCAAATCATTTAGAACTGCTATATTACTCAACTAACCTTAATCAAAGTTTTCCCTGAATAAATAATATTAGTTTTTTATAAATACAACACTACAACAACTAATTAGCTAATTTATACAAAAGATACAAAGTAGTAAGTTACAGATAATCGTAGGTAACATATTCCGTAGCCGTGTACTTCATTATTTACCTGAAATACGCTGTATAGCTCTATATATTTAAGATGATATTTGAATATCAGAAATGATATTTTTATCTAGCTATGGTCAGATATTTTTAAATTTTGATTGACATAATAAGCTTGAATACGGTAGACTAGAACACTGTTTAAAGCGTATCGATTGGTCACTAGGCTAAAAGCATATCAAGAACATTGGTAGCTGATATTGCCTACGTCATGCCTAGTTGCGATTTTTTTGTTGTTTATTCATGAGGTGAACATGGCTAAGCGCCGTAACCCGAAAAAAGAAAAGGCGCTACGGAACCAGGCATATGCCCGGAAGTTTCGTAAACGGACTACGACAGGAAGAATGCAGAGAAGGTTCCAACAAAGACCACCGAAGAGTGAGGAAGATGAGGGCGCAGCAGCAATTGACGCTGAGTAAGTTGCCTGTTAATATACTTACTTTTTAAGTCTTTTAGAATTTGAGGGCGTACACTTGTACGCCCTCAATTATTTTGGGGCATTGGACATGGGGCAAGGGAAAGGGGTATGGTTCGACAAGCTCACCAACCGGGGAAAAGGGGAAAGATTAAATTTATTCCTTTTCCCTTTAACCTTTAACCTTTTCCCCTGACCCCCGACTCCCTACTCCCTCTGTTCCCCAATTTGAGCGCGGGCAGCTATGAGTGCTTCGCGTACTTGTGCAAAGCCGGTACCGCCGTAACTGTTGCGGGCAGCTACGACTTGGCGGGGGGATATGGCTTGATAAATATCTGGGGCAAATGCTGGATGGAGTTGTTGCCACTCGTCTAATGTCAAATCTTTTAGGAGTTTACCTGCGGCAATACTGGTTTTTACAACTTTACCCACGAGATTGTAAGCTTCTCGGAAAGGGACACCTCGTGCTGCTAGATAATCTGCGACATCGGTGGCATTGGAAAAGTCTTCTGCGACTGCTTCGGCTAAGCGCTGGGTACGAAATTCTAAGCCTTCCGCTAACAAAATTGTCATTGCTTCTAGAGAAGCTTTGACTGTGTTGACGCTATCAAATAAACCTTCTTTATCTTCTTGCAAGTCTTTGTTATATGCCAGGGGTAACCCTTTCATAATCACTAACATCGCTTGGAGATGGCCAAATACACGCCCTGTTTTTCCCCGTACTAATTCTGGAACATCGGGATTTTTCTTTTGGGGCATGATACTGGAACCGGTTGCACAGCTATCTTTGAGGGTGACAAACCGAAATTCTTCAGATGACCAGAGAATGACTTCTTCTGCAAGCCGACTGAGGTGAACCATAATTAAGCTAGCAGCACACAAGAATTCGATCGCAAAATCGCGATCGCTCACTCCATCGAGGCTATTAGCATAAATGTTGTCAAAATTCAATAGCTTAGCTGTGTAATGCCGATCAATGGGGAATGTAGTCCCGGCTAAAGCACCACACCCCAAAGGGGAAATATTCACGCGGCGAGAAACGTCACTTAGGCGTTCCCAGTCGCGTTGTGCCATTTGAAAGTATGCCAAAAGATGATGAGCTAAACTCAGAGGTTGAGCGCGTTGTAGGTGGGTATAGCCAGGAATTAAAGTTTCAACGTTTTTTTCGGCTATATTTAGCAGAATACTTTGAAATTCGCGCAATTGGTTTTTAATTTGTTCGATTTGGTCGCGGAGATACAGTCTAGTATCAGTGCCAACTTGGTCATTTCGCGATCGCGCTGTATGCAGCTTTTTACCCACATCACCGACAATTTCCGTCAATCGTCGTTCAACTGCAAAATGCACATCTTCAGCATCGACACCAGGCTTAAATTTTCGCTGGCGGTACTCTTGGCGAACTTGTTCTAAGCCTGCAATTAGTTGGTCGCCTTCTTCTTGGGAAATTATGCCCGTGTGAGCCAGCATTTTTGCATGAGCTTGAGAACCAGTCAAGTCATATTCTATTAATTCAATATCAAAATTTATACTGGCATTAAAACGAGCGATCGCTGGATGTAATGCTGATTCAAACCGCTGACTCCAAGTTTGTTCTTTAGTCATAAATATGAGGGGAATGGGGGAGAGTTAGGAGTTAGGAGTTAAGAGTTATAAATTTTTGACTTCTAACTTCTTACTCCTAACTACAGACGCGATTAATCGCGTCTATACTCCTAACTTTTAAATTTAGCCGTAGCTAGTTAGATTCCGAATGATATAGCCAATAACTAAACCAATCAACAATGCCCACACTTGCCCTGTTTGTATAAAATGGTTCCAAGATTTTTGAATCTGACCCATGAGGTCTGGGTCAGTAACTGTTTGTGCTAAAGCTGTCCAATTTACAGGCAAATGCCAAAGAAACTCAGATATAAAATCGCTGTATTGGCTCATGTTCAGTGATTATTATAGATTGGAGATGCCAAATTTCAGTATCAGTTGATTTATAAATAAATTACTGAAAAATACTGAGACCTTGGTTATGACTTTAATGTCTTAACTCAAGATTCAAGCGATGCCAACCGCAATTTCTCGGCTGTTCGCAAAATTTGTCCTGCCAAAACTGCTGCGCCAAAACCGTTATCGATATTCACTACACCTACTCCTGCTGCACAAGAGTTGAGCATTGTCAATAGGGGTGCGAGACCGCTAAAACTTGCGCCATAACCGATGCTAGTGGGTACAGCAATCACAGGACAATTTGCTAAACCCGCAACGACGCTGGGTAAAGCGCCTTCCATTCCTGCAACGACAATCAACACCGATGCCGAATCGATGACGTGACGATTATTTAATAAGCGGTGAATCCCTGCAACGCCGACATCCCAGAGGCGCTTGACTTGAAAACCAGAAAGTTCGGCGGTGACAGCAGCTTCTTCAGCAACGGGTAAATCAGCGGTGCCAGCGGAAAGAATGCCGATTTCGCCTGGAAATTGTGGTTCGATGGTAGGAGGAGCGATCGCACAAATTCGCGCCATTTCGTAATATCGCAAATTAGTAACTTTTGCTTGCAGTGCGCTATAAACTGCACTTTCGATGCGAGTTGCCATTACCACCGGGTTCCGGAGGCGCATCACCTCAATAATTTGAGCAATTTGATCGGGTGTTTTCCCAGGGCCCCAAATTACCTCTGGGAAACCAGTTCTTAACTGGCGATGGTGGTCAATTTTGGCAAACTCACCCACACTTTCATAGGTTAAGTCTTTGAGAGAGTCTAAGGCTATATCTGGGGAAACTTTACCATTGGCAACCGCTTCTAAAAGCGATCGCAAATTTTTTTCATCGGTCATTACTTGTTAGTCCTTTGTCATTAGTCCTTTGTCATTAGTCATTTGTCATTTGTCCTTTGTCGTTTGTCATTTGTCCTTTGTCCGAAACTAATAACCAATGACTAATGACTAATGACTAAATCAATCAACTACTTTCAGTTCGTAGAGGTTCCAGAATGGGCCGCCAAGAGCAGTATACTGAATACCTTGGAAGCGATCGCGCACTGCTTGTAAATTCAACCCTTCTACTAAATGAATAAATGGCAACTGTTCTGAGGCGATGCGCTGATATTCATAATAAATTTCTTTGCGCTTGTTTTCATCTAATATTTGTGCGCCCTTAATATAAAGGCTATCAATTTGTTTTTCCCAATCAGAAACTTCCCAACCAATTAGCGGCGGATCTCCTGGTTGTGCGCCTTGATTAAATGCGTGGGACGCACCATTAATTCTCCAAATATTACTAGCACTGTGGGGTTCAACACCACCTCCAGCAAATCCTCCAAGATAACAATCCCAATTTTGTGTAACTTTGAGTTTTTCTAAATAAGAATTGAAACTGAGGATTTGCAAATCAACCTGAATCCCAATTCTCGCCAAATCTCGTTGGATTTGAGCCGCCATATCTCCTCTGACTTTCCTTTCGGAATTCGTCAACAGAGTAAATCTGATTCGGTTGCCATCAGCATCTAAGAGTTGATTTTGGGCATTATATTTAAACCCAGCATCTAACAGAAGTTTTTTGGATTTATCAGGAGCGTAATTATATACTTTTAATCCTTTTTCTGGAGGGAGAAAGTAGGGACTTTTCACATAGACAAATGAATTTTGCAGTTCGCCTAATCCCCGGTAGGCATTGATTTTCATTGTTTCGCGGTCTAGGGCATAAGCTATAGCCTGTCTAAATTCCTTTTGATTAAACCAGCGGGATTTGATGGGGTCTACCAAAGGCTTACCTTGAGCATTCTTAGCTTTATTGAGATTGAAAGAAATAAAAGTTGTACTTGTATTTGGGCCGCCGTTATAAATTTTAAACTTCGCTCGTTTTTCTTCTCGTTTGATTAAACTAAAACCTTCTGGAGGAATTTCTAGATCGTCTAATTGTCCGGAACGAAAACTAATTAACTGGTTTTCAGTGGATTCAATAATTTGCCAAACAATACGCTCGATGTATGGCTGGGAATTACCCTGAGCATCTTTGCGCCAGTAGTATGGATTGCGTCGAAATATAACTCGCTGGCTGGGAATATAACTTTCCATAACATAGGGGCCGTTACCAACAATTTTTTTGGGATCTGTACCTGTTCCCCACATAGAAATAAACTTAGGATTTCCATCAGATTCAGTCGTGCGAATTGCTTCCTGTAGAGCATGGGCTGGCATAATCGGGATGCCGCCTACATATCTGACAAAAGGAGCGAAGGGTTCCTGAATAGTGAATTCGACCCGGCGATCGTCGATTTTTCTTACCTTCGGTAAAGTGCCTTTTTCTCCAACTTTTAAGCTATCTTTTAAAGAAGTCGGGATTTTGGGATTAAGGTAGATTTCGTTATAAGTAAAGACAATATCATCAGCAGTCATTGGTTTACCATCTGACCACTTAAGTCCTTCTCGCAGGGTGATTACAACCCGTTGTGCATCTTCAGAAACTTCCCAAGATTCTGCTAAACCAGGTTCTAGTTTTGTAGTGATGGGATTCTCATTAATCAATGAGTCATATATAAACCCAAAAACGCTATATGCTGACTCATTCAAAGCATAGTTAAAAGTTGAAGGTTCACTCAAAACTGCGCTAACAATTTGTGGAACTTGAGCAGCTGCGGTTTTGAAGTTGCTAGGGTTGCAGGCAGTAAGTGTGAGTGCTGTTGCTGAACTCAAAAGTATTGGCAACCAAAAATGTTTAATGGACAGAAAGATTTCCTTTACAAAATTCATAATTTCAATACACGAATAACGGAATTTAACTGACTAAGAAGGGGGAAAGGGGAAGGGGGAAAGGGGAAGGGGGAAAGGGGGAAAGGATACAAGAAAGAGTTTTCAAATATGGAGTACGTGTAAAGATGTATTTCGAGATACGTAATACGAGAAATGCGGCGTCCTTATTTCAAGCCCCTAACTTTAGTTATGGGGTTCCCTTTCCCCTTTAACCTTTAACCTTTTCCCTGCCCGAAGGGCATTGACTCAGAGTGTAACCAATCATCCTATTAATTTCAGTGGTAATTATGATTAAATAGCTTCACTGATGGGGCAAAGAAAAGTTATTTTTAATAAATACATAGAGTAAGTGCAAACGTAATTAGCCCTTGTCTTTGCGGGAGTAGGGAGTGGGGAAAGAAAGTGTTTGTTTCATTGATAGCGGTTAGTGCGCCGTCTATGAAACTTCTTTCAAGTAACTAGTAAAACTACAGCATAAGCACAAATGCCTTCTTCTCGCCCTACTGGGCCTAATTTTTCATTGGTGGTGGCTTTGATGCCAATTTGATTTGGTTCTAATTCTAAAACCGTCGCTAATTTGTCGCGCATCTTGTGAATATGCGGTTTTAATTTGGGACGTTCTGCCACTACCACCGAGTCAATATTTCCTATCTGCCAGCCTTGCTCGCGAATTAGTTGATGTACTTGAGTTAATAGTATTAAACTATCTGCCCCCGCCCATTGGGGATCGCTGGGAGGAAAATAATGTCCGATATCCCCCAAAGATAATGCCCCAAGCATGGCATCCATAATGGCATGGGTGAGTACATCAGCGTCACTATGACCCAACAAACCGAGTTCGTGGGGAATTTCGATTCCTCCTAAAATTAAAGCGCGATCGCTCACCAGTCGGTGAATATCGTAGCCGTTACCAATACGAATTTTAGTCATTTGTTAATTAGTCATTAGTCATGGGGCATTGGGCATGGGGCATGGGAATGGGGAAAGGGAAAGGGGTATGGTTCGACAAGCTCACCAACCGGGGGAAAGGGGAAAGATTAAATTTATTCCTTTTCCCTTTTCCCTTTAACCTTTTCCCCTGCTCCCTGCTCCCCCTGCCCCTCCTCCCATTTTTCCAGCAGATCGGGACGGCGATCGCGTGTTTTTTGAATTTGTTGTTCGTAACGCCAGCGGGCGATGGCGGCGTGATTACCAGACAGCAATACTTCCGGGACTTTCAAACCGCGAAAATTCGCTGGGCGAGTGTATTGGGGATAGTCCAATAAGCCCTCTTCAAAACTTTCTGCTGTCAACGACTGCGTTTTGGCTACGGTTCCTGGTAAAAGGCGGACTACGCCATTAATTAAAGCCATTGCTGGAATTTCACCGCCAGTCAGAATAAAATCTCCTAAAGATACTTCACGAGTCACCAAATGCAGCACTCTTTCATCTACTCCTTCGTAATGCCCACAAATCACTACTAATTGGTCATAATTTGTTGCCAATTCTCGCAACAAAGGCTGATTAATTGTTTGACCCTGGGGACTCATCAAAATCACTTCTCGACGAGGTAGAATCGGCAGCGACTCCACAGCACTGAAGATTGGTTCTGGCTTCATTAGCATCCCTACGCCGCCACCATAGGGTTCATCATCGACCTTACGGTGCTTGTCAGTTGTAAAGTCCCGTGGATTAATCAGATGCACTTGGGCAATCTGTTTAGCTAAGGCTTTACCCAGCAACCCAGAACTGAGAACAGAGTGAAAACAGTCAGGAAAAAGTGTAACTATATCAAAACGCACAGTAATTCGTATTCAAGGACACTAATCTAAATAATGAATGTCTAGCAAACACAAGAAGCCAATGATGTGTCAAACTACAGTTAAACTTTATCAATAGTATCTAAAAGTACCAGGACTCTTGGATTTTAGATGGGATCTAAAGTTTTTCTAATTACTTAATTTATGTTTAAATGTTGTCACAACTACATTTAAATTAATAATCATATCAAGTTAACAACTTTCAGGATGCATCGAGCCAGCCTCAGAAAAAAGCGTGGTCTAACCTGTTCATCCCCGATCTCAAAGGGGAAAACTGACACTTTGATGCCAGTTTATTCTCTTAAGGGAGACACAAGGCAAACAAATCGGCACAACCGAGGCCACTTGTTAAGCTTTGCCAATCCTCAGGGCGAACAAGTTTGCGAAAGTTCAAGGATGCAATGTCTCTCCAGCACACTGGTTCCTAAATGGGGGTAAACCTCACCAAAAAAGTGTCCTCCCTAGCTTACTAAGTAAGGACTATTTTGCCAGTCTGGAGTGGACAGGTGAAAAACAAGGCACTAGCAGCAGAGGAAGGACAACAAACACGTTTAAACTGAGGTCTCGTGTGCGTTAAACAAGAATTTGGAACTTTGGCCCAGGAGAATCCAAACTTCACAAAAGTGTCCTCTCAGAAGTTGCAAAGTGCAAAAACATCGGACTCCCGATCTTGTTAAATTCACACGCCATTCGCCACAAGCCGACGGCACTTGCTTCAAGTCGGGCATTGCCCGCAAGGGCAAAGTGCCTGGGAAACCCTTTCGGCAGTCGCTCCTACGTGGAAACCAAAAAGACCGCACTGCCGACGCTCCTGCGTCGCTAACGCTACGCTAACACCAAGGCGATGGTTCCTGAAGTTGTTGACAGGAGAAACACAATGCCGGAATTAAAAGCTAAATCGCTGGAAATGAGGACACCCCAAGCAACTAAAACCGCCGTTCTAGTTATCGGAGGCGCAGAAGACAAAGTTCATGGGCGCGACATCCTAAGAACTTTTTTTGGACGTGCCGGTGCTAGTAAAGGCTATATTACAATTATTCCATCTGCCTCTCGCGAACCCGCTATCATCGGTGGTCGGTATATTCGGATTTTTGAAGAAATGGGTGCCCAGAAGGTAGAAATTTTAGACATCCGCGAACGAGAACAGTGTGAAGCCTCCCAAATCAAAGCATCCTTAGAAGCCTGTAGTGGGGTATTTTTGACCGGAGGGGATCAGCTGCGACTCTGTGGCGTATTGGCAGATACGCCAGCGATGGAAATTATCCGGCAGCGGGTGAGGTCAGGGCAACTTACCTTAGCAGGCACCAGCGCCGGAGCGGCAGTGATGGGGCATCATATGATTGCTGGCGGCGGTAGTGGAGAGTCGCCAAATCGTTCTTTAGTGGATATGGCAACGGGTTTGGGATTTATTCCTGAAGTGATCGTTGACCAACACTTTCATAACCGCAATCGGATGGGGCGGCTGATTAGCGCGATCGCAGCTCATCCCGATCGCTTGGGTATTGGCATTGACGAAGATACTTGTGCTGTGTTTGAACGTGATGGCTGGCTGCAAGTCATGGGTAAAGGCAGTGTCACCATTGTCGATCCCACCGAGCTGACCCACACAAACGAACCTCATGTCGGCGCTAACGAACCCCTAACGGTGCATAATCTACGTCTGCATATCCTCAGCTATGGCGATCGCTTCCACCTGTACCAGCGCACTGTATTGCCTGCTGTACATCGAATCTCCAGCTGACGGTATAAAGTACCTGAGGTTACACTGAGTTGACCAGAAATTTTAGATTTGGGATTGGGGATTTTAGATTAAAACAGCTTTTTGGCTGATGCTGGACTACCGTCTTGCTAGGCTAACGCTACAAAGTCGGCGAAATCAATCTCAAAAATGCTCATTTTCTAGCGTATCCTTATCCCGACTCGCCTTAGCTAAGCTATCGTAAATCTAATGATTCAGAGAGTTAAGTAACCTTGTGGTATCTTTCAATCCAAAAGACGCTCGCAGGTACGGCTTAGCTCCGCTATCGCCAATCTAAAATCCTGTTAGAGGTTGACCGCTGATTTATTTCTTGTTGTAGAAAAATGATGAGAATACCATGTAAAAAGAAAAAACTGTTTGCAGTGAACAGTTTAGCGGTCAATTCCAGTAAGAAACTAGAATTTTGGTTCCGAATCTCCATCTACCTATTCCCATGAGAATCCTCAAGATCCAGACCTTACGCGGCCCAAACTACTGGAGCATTCGACGCCACAAGCTGATCGTCATGCGCCTCGATTTAGAAAACCTTGCCGAGACGCCCTCGAATGAAATCCCTGGCTTTTACGAAGGATTAGTTGAGGCGCTGCCAAGTCTGGAGGGTCACTATTGTTCCCCTGGCTGTCGTGGTGGTTTTCTGATGCGAGTGAGAGAAGGCACGATGATGGGTCACATCGTGGAACATGTAGCACTAGAACTCCAAGAATTAGCTGGAATGCATGTCGGCTTTGGTCGCACTCGTGAAACTGCTACACGCGGAATTTACCAAGTAGTGATTGAGTACTTGAATGAGGAAGCAGGGCGTTACGCTGGACGAGCTGCGGTGCGGTTATGCCAGAGTATTATCGATCGCGGCCGCTACCCCAAAGCAGAACTGGAACAAGATATCCAAGACCTGAAAGACTTTAGCCGCGATGCTTCACTAGGCCCTTCTACGGAAGCGATCGTCAAAGAAGCTGAAAAAAGAGGTATTCCTTGGATGCCTCTGGAAGCCCGCTTTTTGATCCAACTAGGCTACGGGGTCAACCAAAAGCGAATGCAGGCGACAATGACCGACAACACCAGCATTTTGGGTGTAGAACTAGCTTGTGACAAAGAAGCCACCAAACGCATCCTCGCCGCCGCTGGTGCCCCAGTACCCAGAGGTACAACAATCAACTTCTTGGACGATTTGGAAGAAGCCATTGAATATGTAGGTGGCTATCCCATTGTGATTAAGCCCGTTGATGGCAATCACGGACGCGGTATCACCATTGATATTAGAACTTGGGAAGAAGCTGAAGCTGCTTATGAAGCTGCTAGACAAGTTTCTCGCTCAATTATTGTCGAAAGATATTATGTTGGCCGCGACCACAGAGTACTAGTAGTCAATGGCAAAGTTGTCGCAGTAGCCGAACGCGTACCAGCTCACGTCATCGGTAATAGCAGATCCACCATCGCCGAATTGATTGAAGAAACAAACCAAGACCCAAATCGCGGTGAAGGGCACGATAACGTCCTCACCAAAATCGAACTAGACCGCACCAGCTACCAGCTGTTAGAAAGGCAAGGCTATACCCTAAATAACATTCTGCCCAAAGGTACTATTTGTTACTTAAGAGCTACAGCAAACTTAAGTACAGGCGGCATTGCCGTAGACCGCACCGACGAAATCCACCCAGAAAATATCTGGTTGGCACAAAGGGTGGTCAAAATTATCGGTTTGGACATCGCCGGCTTAGATATCGTCACCTCGGACATTAGCCGTCCCCTGCGAGAAGTAGATGGCGTGATTGTGGAAGTTAACGCCGCTCCAGGTTTTAGGATGCACGTCGCCCCCAGCGTTGGCATTCCTCGCAACGTCGCCGGCGCGGTGATGGATATGTTATTTCCCAACGAACAATCTTGCCAAATTCCGATTCTCAGCGTCACGGGTACCAATGGCAAAACCACCACTACCCGACTGCTAGCACATATTTATAAGCAGACTGGTAAAGTAGTAGGTTATACTACCACAGATGGAACATATATCGGTGATTACTTAGTAGAATCCGGCGATAACACAGGTCCCCAAAGTGCCCACCTGATCCTGCAAGACCCGACAGTGGAGGTAGCAGTACTGGAAACGGCTCGCGGTGGAATTCTTCGCTCTGGGCTGGGCTTTGAAGCAGCAAATGTCGGCGTAATATTAAATGTAGCTGCCGACCACTTAGGAATAGGCGATATAGATACCATTGACCAGTTAGCTAACCTCAAGAGCGTAGTCGCAGAAGCCGTATTTCCCGATGGCTATGCAGTACTCAACGCTGACGATCGCCGCGTGGCTGCTATGTCAGAAAAAACTAAAGCCAACATTGCTTACTTCACCATGAATCCCGACTCGGAATTGGTACGGAAGCACATCCAAAAGGGTGGAGTTGCAGCGGTATATGAAAATGGCTATCTGTCCATTGTCAAAGGCGATTGGACACACCGTATAGAAAGAGCAGAAAATATACCCTTAACAATGGGCGGACGTGCGCCGTTTATGATTGCCAATGCCTTAGCAGCAAGTTTGGCAGCATTCGTGCAAAACGTCACAATTGAGCAGATTCGTGCTGGTTTGAAGAGCTTCCGGGCTTCCGTGAGTCAAACGCCGGGACGGATGAATTTGTTTAATTTAGGAAATTATAACGCCTTGGTGGACTATGCCCACAACCCGGCTAGCTACGAAGCTGTGGGTGCTTTCGTGCGGAACTGGACGACCGGACAACGCATTGGCGTAATTGGCGGCCCTGGCGATCGCCGTGACGAAGACTTTGTGACCTTGGGCAAACTAGCAGCACAAATTTTTGATTACATCATTGTCAAAGAAGACGATGACACTAGAGGTAGAGCGCGGGGATCGGCTGCTCAGTTGATTATTCAAGGCATTACCCAAGTTAAGCCTGATAGTCGCTACGAATCAATTTTGGATGAAACACAAGCGATTAACAAAGGCTTGGATATGGCACCGGATAACAGCCTAGTGGTGATTTTACCAGAAAGCGTTAGTCGGGCAATTCAATTAATTAGAGGGCGTGGTGTGGTTAAAGAAGAGACACACCAACAAAATACTGGTACAGCGATTGTTGATTCCCAAAATGGAGTTGCACCTTCTTCTGTAGTAAATACATTGCTGTAGTCAAAAGTCAAGGGTTAAAAGTCAAGCAGCTAAAAGTTTTTGACCCTTGACCCTTGACTATTGTTTGTCTTGTTCCGGATTGGTTTCGTCACTGGGAGTTTTCATCTCCTCTTTAAAGCCGCGTAGGGTTTTACCCAGTGCAGTTCCCAGTTCGGGAATTTTTTTTGGCCCAAAAATGAGAATAGCGACTACAAGAATTACACCGAGTTCTGGCCATCCTAGTCCAAACAACATACACAGTTCCTCTCAATAACTTTTAATTCGCTCTTCTCTATCAATTATCTCTACGATGTTTCGCTTTAATCGCACTCACTAATAGAATCGTATCAAATATTTGAGAAATTACTCTATAATCACCTACTTTCATCCGATATAAAGATTCTTCATCCACCCATTTTTTAACACCAACTGGACATGGTTATACTGCTAAATATTAAATTTTTGAATCGATGCTAAGACTTACGCATTGATAGAAAATACCAAATAGGAATGATTGAAAAACGACATTCATAGTAGGGGCACAGCACTGCTGTGCCCCTACATCCAGGGTCTATTTACCATCAAAAAATGATTAATAAAAGCCTGAAATTACCTATGCATATAATTTGCTTGTAGTTGCTATTTTTAGACATCTTTAAGATTATTCGTTTTGTTTATTCTCGCGTAATTGGTATATCTAACCAATTACTCAATTCCTGAGCAAGCCATTCTATCTCCAATTCAGAGTTAATCACACCACCATAACCAGCCAGTTGATACTTATGTACTCCAACCCAAAGGATCAACTCTGGACTCACCTCAACTCTAGTACCGCTGTTCAAATCGATCTCAAAGCGTTTTGGAATATAAACCAGCTTCCGTACATGTTGTCTTGGCGATCGCTGGATACGATTGAATTTCAATCCCAACAACTCATTAGTAAAAGTAATTTGCTGACGATCTAGGCAAAGTCTGATGCGTCCAAACAAAGGGAACAAAAATGTATATATCATGTAACAGCCAACGCCCCAAAAAGGTAGTGAGAACAACATAGATACGACGTTTGGAGCAGGCGTAGAGATTGCGGCAATTACCCAAAACAGGGTGAATGAATTCCAGGCGATCGCAAATAAACCTGGGAATATCATCGATGGATGAAAGCCAGTTGAAGGAATAATAATTTCTAGAGAATTCCAGTTTTTAATTACTTGGATTTTACTACCTATTGGTTTGCCAACAGCTAAAGCTTTATCAAGTTCAAACTGAGGCTGTTCTAAAATTTTTAAGGCTTGTGAGGCAGAACTCAAACGTTTTTCTAAACTCGGTTCAGTCATTTGTTGCAAAGCACCAGTAAAACTCGGACTGAGATTAGCCACCTGCTCAAACTGAATGCGAAAATCCTTTTGGGGTAAATCCGCGGGGTGAGTACCCGTCACCAAGTAAATTAACGTCGCGCCTAAACTATAGATGTCAGAAGCCGGAACCGTGCGCCCCCCAAATTGCTCCTGAGGCATATAGCCGTAGGTTCCTACCACAGTCCTAGTCCCGGTTTCTGTGGCGAGGACAGTTTGCACCGAACCAAAATCGATGAGATAAACTTCACCTACACTGTTACCAGAGCGATCGCTCAATAAAATATTGCTAGGCTTAAGATCGCGATGGATAACAGGCGGATGTAGGCCATGTAAGTAAACCAGAATTTCTAAAATAGCCTTGGCTATCTGTTTTACTTCAGCTTCCGTAAAAGTCCGTCCAGTTTGTAAGTATTGCTCTAAAGTTTGTGCTGGAATATAAGTTTGTACTAGGGCAAATCCTTTGATGGTTGGTGAATTTACCTCAAAATAGTCTAAATAGCGAGGTATTAAAGGATGTGACAAAGATTTTAGCGTTTGGGCTTCTCGCTCAAACAGCTTGAGATCGTCCCATTCAAAGTCACTACCAAAAGAGAGTAACTTGATGACGACTAATTCCTGAGTTTTCAAGTCGCGAGCTAACAGCGTCCGTCGCCCTGCTTTTTTTCCTAATAGCTGCTGAACTTCGTACCGCTCGTCCAATATTTCGCCAATCATTATTGTTTGTGATAAAGCTACGTTTGAAAAGTTTTTATAATTAATGGCTTTTCAATGTAGTTTGCCAATATCTTTAGTATAATTGCCTAATTCTATGCCTTCCCAACTTTGGCCTTATATTACCCCTGGTATTCCCGATGAATTGTTCGAGCATTTGCCAGGAATTCCCCTGAGCCAGCGAGAAGTCCGACTGTTGTTAATTGCTCAACTGCGGTTACAACCAAATTCAGTGTTGTGGGACATTGGCGCAGGGACGGGTACAATTCCAGTAGAAGTGGGATTGCTATGTCCAAAAGGAAAGATTATTGCTGTTGAAAGGGATGAAGAAGTAGCTAATCTGATTAAGCGTAACTGCGATCGCTTTGAAGTCAAAAACGTCGAAGTCATTGAAGGTAGCGCCCCAGAGTGTTTGCAGGATCTCAAGGTCACCCCTCACCGCGTTTGTATCGAGGGAGGACGCCCCGTTCAGGAAATTCTGCAAGCAGCTTGGCAATATTTACCGCCATCGGGTCGGGTTGTAGCTACAGCTGCTAATCTAGAAAGCCTGTATGCCATTTCCCAGAGTTTTTCCCTATTAAGGGCTAGAAATATCGAAGTCGTCCAGTCTGCCGTCAACCGCTTAGAAACCCGCGGCTTTTCTCAAACCTTTACCTCCGTCGATCCCATTTTTATCCTCAGTGGTGAGAAACTGGATTAGGGAATGGGGACTGGGGATTGGGGACTGGTGACTGGGGACTGGGAGAGAGCATGAGAGGCAGGAAGCAGGGGAAGCAGGGAAAGCACAGGGAGAATAACTCTTAATTCCTCACTCCTCACTCACCACTCCCAATCCCCAATCCCCAGTCCCCAGTCCCCAATACCCAATCCCCAATCCCCAGTCCCCAGTACCCAATACTTCTATGCCTTGGTCTCGGATTATTAGTGGAATTATTGCGATCGCTCTTGCTCTTAGTGCGACCCTTTTGGGAGGTTGGTACTTTACCATCATGTTTGCGGTTGTTGTCTTTTTAGGTCAACAGGAATATTTTAATTTGGTGCGAGCCAGAGGCATTGCTCCCGCTGCTAAGACCACTATGGCTGCTAGCCAAGTCTTGCTGATAATTTGTACCCTTGATGGCAATTTAGCCGATGCTGTGATGCCAATAGCTGGCACACTTATTTGTTTTTACCTGCTATTTCAACCCAAATTCGCCACCATCGCGGATATTTCCGCTTCAATTATGGGGCTATTTTACGTAGGTTATTTACCGAGCTATTGGGTGCGGTTGCGAGCAATTGATACTGCTGCTTTTAGCAACCTTCCTTTCGGAGGCTACTGGCCAACAAATTGGGCAGGTTTCTGGGAAAAGGCAAATTCTACTTCCCTACCACAAGGTTTGACAGCAACACTGCTGACTTTGCTATGTATTTGGGCAGCCGATATCGGTGCTTACACAATTGGCAAATTCTTTGGCAAAACTCGTTTGTCTGAAATTAGCCCGAAAAAAACCGTAGAAGGTGCTGTGTTTGGTATTATCTTTAGCGTTGCTGTAGCTTTAGCTGGAGCCTATTATTTACACTTGCCTAGATCTCTGTTTACTGGTTTAGCATTGGGTTTGTTAATCGGCATTGCTAGCCTTTTAGGGGATCTCACCGAGTCTATGTTGAAGCGCGATGCTGGAGTCAAGGATTCTGGGCAGTTGATCCCCGGTCACGGTGGTATTTTAGACCGTACTGATAGTTATATTTTTACCGCACCTTTAGTTTACTATTTCGTAACCCTACTTTTGCCCCTGATCGCGCATGGGTAAAAGGGATTGGTGACTGGTGACTGGGGATTGGGAAATTAAGGAGTGTTGATAATTTTTCTCCTCCTTGTCCCCTTGTCCCCGCATCTACCCACACTACCTCATTTCCCAGTCCCCAGTCCCCAGTTCCCAGTCCCCAATTAAGGATTAACGTTAATCCGCCCGCGACACACTAGCTTACCGGGGATCGGCGTGAGTTCTTGGATATCAACATCTGAGCCAAGATCGAAAGTGTGGGCATGATTATCTTGAAATAAATCTGTCTGGTCATCCTTGATTTGGATATTTGTCAGTTGCAACTCGCGGCCATTGAGTAAATCTAAGCCCAGAGAGATTTCCAGAGGCGTTGTTTGGCTATTGGTGACTCTAAAACCGAGCAGTATAATTTGGTTGTTCTTAAGAATAATTTCTTGCCAGTTAATGGGTTGTGTTTTTGGGCAATATGTTGGTAAAACTTTAACCAGTAGCTCGCTCAAAGCAGTTGATAATAAGCTAGATGAGAGGGAAGCATTAAGATCTTTCTCGTTTATGGTCAAATCGCCAACAACTGGTACTACTTGTAACAGTCGCAAGGGTTTTCCCTTGAGTATTGAACCGATATTTATCTGAATATTTTCTGCTATTAATTGAATTTTTGTAATTAGGAGTCCTTGATAAACTGCATGACTAGCAAAAATAGATACCGAAGGAATGCGTCCAGAGAGAATTTGCCGATCGCTGGCTTTAATCTCCACTTCTAGTTCAGATATCTCGCTGACTTGGGCCCTCAACCACAGCTTTAATGCTTTTGTGAGTACTTGCGTAATTATTCGGATTTTGTTTACATTTGTTGTTTGGGAATTTGGCTCTGACATCTAACTAATGGAGTTTATGAGTATTTGCTCAACAGCTGACGAATTTAAACAAGCCTTAAATGTAACATTTATGCCTAGTCGCAACAAAATGCAAATATCATTTAATAGTTAACAGTAAATCAGTAATTTATACATGGAGGCACGGTTACAAAAAGTTCTTGCTCAATGGGGTATTGCCTCACGTCGTGAAGCTGAAGAAATGATTAAGCGATCGCGAGTGCGGATCAATGGGGTATTGGCACATTTAGGTCAAAAAGTCGATCCCGAAAAAGATGCGATCGCTATTGATGGCAAGCTGATATCACCAAGGCATCGCCCAGCCTTGATTTATCTATTGCTGCACAAGCCAGCTGGTGTAGTTTCAACTTGCTACGATCCTCACAAAAGACCAACAGTCTTGGATTTATTACCAAAAGAATTACGCGAGGGTTCAGGTATTCATCCAGTCGGGCGTTTAGATGTAGACTCCACAGGAGCATTAATCCTGACAAATGACGGAGACTTGACATTTGGACTAACCCATCCCCGTCACAGCATTTCCAAGACATATCGTGTTTTGGTAAAAGGACATCCTCCAGAAGCAGTATTGCGGATGTGGCGTCAGGGTGTGGTGCTAGAGGGTAGAAAAACACGACCCGCTAAGGTACAGATCGTAGAAAGTTCTGCCCAAGGAAGCTTTTTAGAAATAGTTTTACAGGAGGGAAGAAATCGCCAGATTCGCCGAGTAGCACAACAATTAGGATACCCAGTAATCCAGCTGCATCGGAGTGCGATCGGCTCAATTCAATTACAAACGCCAAAAGAACCATTTTTGCCAGAGGGTAAATATCGTTTCCTCAAAGATAGTGAAATTCACTTTTTGCGAGAAAAGATCGACCAGGAGTCAGAATTCAGGAGTCAGAATTCAGAATTCAGAATTTAAGAAACATCCAATTTTTCTTGTGGGGTGGACATCTTGTCCGCCCCAAGCCAAGGGCGGGCGAGACGCCCACCCCACAAGATTGGATAATTTATTTCTTGGTAATCCCTATGTAAGTGGGGCTTGAGATCGCCAGCTAATTTTAGACTGGGTTTTGGGTGGCGCTCGATCGCTACCAAACGCTCTTAAGCCCGTAAACCACATACTAGAAGAAAATCTTCTTGCAATGCTTTTCGCCAAATCGTAGATTTGTTTAGGGGTTTTAAGCCCATTTGTTCTTGATAAAAACAGCTACAAGTTCATTCTGAATTCTGAATTTACCAATTCTGAATTCTTCCCTGTTCGAGCAACCTATTAAAGATTTAGTTGAGTTAAGGAGTGTCAGAAGGCATGAAATGGCCAAGAAAGAAAAATAATCAGCAGCCCCCACTTTCATTAGAGCAACAAAGATCTCAGAAGTTGACAGAAATCGGCGCTCAACTTTGGGCATTACGTCAAGAACAGGGTCTATCTCTAGAACAAATGGTTGTATTGACCATGATTCCGCGGCGGTTATTGCAGGCGATCGAAGAAGGTAATTTAAACGATCTTCCAGAACCAGTTTATATTCAGGGTTTGATCGGGCGATTTGCCGACGCACTGGGGTTAAATGGAGCCGAATTAGCTGAGACTTTTCCAATTAATTCTTCACAAGTAAACTTCCAACCTACGGCGAATCCTTCACCCCTGAATCAACTACGTCCTATTCATCTTTACTTTCTTTACATATTGCTAATTTTATGCTCTGTAAATGGCTTATCCTATTTCTTAAATAACGCCGTACTACAAGCAAGTAATATCCCAAGCGAACCACAGCCAAAACAAAAGCCCATTGTTAAACCAGAAATAGTTAGACCAGAATTAGCGGAACCACAAGACTCACAAAAAGCTCAACCTGTCAGTGACACCTCAAGCGGCGTCAAACAAAAAGAGCCTGTACAAATTGGCGTTACCTTAAAAGCCTCATCCTGGATTCGCGTAATAGCTGATGGTAAAACCGAGTTTGAGGGTACTTTACCAGAAGGTACTCACCGGGTTTGGAAAGCTCAAGAGCAGCTAACAGTCAAAACTGATAATGCTGGTGGTGTCTTGATGAGCGTTAATCAAGAGAAAGCCAAAGAAATGGGAGAACTAGGGAAAGAAGAAGAAGTTATGATTGCGGCTGCTAAACCCAAGGTTTTGAGATGAGGGGGAAGAAGGGATGGGGAGATGGGGAGGTGGGGAGGTGGGGAGATGAAGGAGATAAGGTAGTATTTTCTCCGTCATCTCCCCTTATTCCCCGATTTTTGCCTACTCCTCCATCCCCCCATCCCCCCATCCCCTCAATCTGTTTTCGGGGCACGTCCATTGAGTCTGGTGAGAGCTTTCAGCCTAGAGCTTAATTCGTCTGTTAAAGCTGCTGCTTGATAGCGCCACCCCCAGTTACCCTCAGCAACACTGGGAAAATTCATCCGCGCTTCGTTTCCCAATCCAAAAATATCTTGCAAAGGAATAATCGCTTGATTCGCTACAGAACTCAATGCTAGTCGAATTAAATCCCAGTGGATACCTTCAGAACTGATACAACCTAAATAAAGCAATAAATTTTGCTTTTCATAGTCGCTAGCTGTATTAAACCAGCCAACGGTGGTGTCATTGTCGTGGGTTCCAGTATAAACTACAGCATTTTGCGGGTAATTGAAGGGTAAAAACGGATTACCGGGATCGGAACCAAAGGCAAATTGCAAAACTTTCATTCCTGGAAATTCAAACTTGTCTCGCAGTGCTTCTACCTCTGGTGTAATTACTCCCAAATCTTCCGCTAATACGGGTAGCTTGCCGAGTTTCTGTCTAATGACTTCAAAAAAAGCTTCTCCAGGCGCTTCCACCCATTTGCCATTCATGGCTGTTTCTTCGCCTTTGGGTACAGACCAATAAGCCTCGAAGCCTCGGAAGTGGTCGATGCGAATTATATCTACATAATCGAGCATCGCCTCAAAGCGCTGCACCCACCACTTAAAGTCTTGTTTTTGCAATTCGTCCCAGTTATAAACTGGGTTACCCCACAATTGACCTGTGGCGCTAAAGTAATCTGGTGGAACTCCTGCCATTTGGGCTGCTTCTCCCGTCTCTTCATCTAAAGCAAAAATGTCAGGATGCGCCCAAACATCGGCACTATCGTGAGCTACGTAAATGGGGATATCGCCGATAATTTCTATCCCGCGCATGTTGGCGTAGCTTTTCAGGTCTGACCACTGGCGGAAAAATTCAAATTGAACGAACTTGTAATAAAAAATTTCTCCATTGAGGCGGCGCTGTACTCGGTCTAATGCTTCTGGTTCGCGCTTAACAAATTCAGGTTCCCATTTATGCCAGCTTGCTCCTTCGTTAGCATCTTTCAATGCCATAAATAAGGCATAATTATCTAGCCAATAAGCTTTGCTGTCGCAAAAACCTGCAAACTCTCTCTGTTGGATAGGTGTAGCATTGGCTCTAAAGTTTTCGCAGGCTTTTTTGAGTAGTCCAATCTTAATTGGGACAACGCGATCGTAATCTAATTTTTCTTCAGAAAATGCTGGTAAATTAGCAAAGTCTTCTTCAACTAGCAAACCCTCTTCTATAAGTTTTTCTGGGCTAATCAGTAGGGGATTTCCTGCCATTGCTGAGTAGCACATATACGGAGAATTTCCGTATGCAGTGGGGCCTAAAGGTAAAACTTGCCAATATTGTTGATAGCTTTCTTTGAGAAAGTCAATGAAGCGATAGGCTTCTAAGCCTAAATCCCCAATGCCAAATCGACTGGGAAAAGAAGTAGGATGCAGCAGAATGCCACTAGATCTGGGAAAAGGCATATTTAACCTGAATTATAGGAGCAAGCGATCGCCACAACAAAAAGCTATGCGATCGCATCGAATTTATCACACATCAGTATTTACAGAGGAAATCCAGTAAACTCATTTTACTTATCGTTAGTCATTTGTCCTTTGTAAATAAGCAATGACTAATGACTAATGACTAATGACTAATGACTAATAACTATGACTTACCGAAATCCTACACCGACAGTTGATATCATCATTGAACTAGTAGATCGACCTCATCGACCAATAGTGTTAATTGAAAGACATAATTCGCCCTTAGGTTGGGCTATTCCTGGCGGTTTTGTCGATTATGGAGAAGCTGTGGAAGTGGCGGCGCGACGAGAAGCCCAGGAAGAAACTGGTTTGCAGGTAGAATTAATCGAACAATTACTGGTGTATTCTGACCCCAATCGCGATCCGCGTCAACATACCATTAGTATTGTATTTTTAGCGACGGCGACGGGAGAACCTGTGGCTGGAGATGATGCTAAGGGTGTAGGAATTTTTGAGTCTTGGCGCGTACCGAGTAATTTATGTTTTGACCACGATCGCATTTTGCAGGATTATTGGCGATATCGGCATTATGGAATACGTCCGAGGTTGGGGTAGGGGCAGGGGGCAGGGAGCAGGGGGAGCAGGGGAGGATGTCAAAGCCAAGATTCTAAAGCTAGGGCTTGCACCTGTTGTATCCTTTGAAAATCGCTGTCACCTGAGACGTAGTTGCAACCCCTAACCCGATGTGTTCTTGTAACTGACGAATGACGTTTGTTTCTCCAAAAATGATACGGCTGCAATGATTGGTATCTAAGAGGTACATTACTAAAATTCAGCCGGAGAACGGGTTTGATAAACAAGCTGCAAGCACTCTTCAAAATCATCACCTTGCCAAGTGTCGGCAAATTTTAACAAATCTTCTGCTTTAGAGCCTCTAATAATTGGTGTTACTTCTTGTATTTCCGGTTTCATTTTCTGGTTGGGAGTATCATTATTTTTTTCGGTTGACGGGTCAACAGATATTTCCTCGGTTGTTGGTTTTGTTTTGAGAAAACGCAAAAAATCTAGCGTTTGGGCTAGTAGAACATCTGAGGATGATTCAATTTCTTGGAGCAGTAATTCTTTAATATTCATCAATTATGTTTTGGAGTTTGTCGTAACAGTATTATACGATTGCGATCGCGATGCTAGCCTGACAGCATTATCGAATACATCCGAGGTTGGGGTAAGAGGAACGAACCGCAAAGGCCGCAAAGGGCGCAAAGTAAGAAAAGAGAGGAATACCTGTGACACAAAGTTTTTGTGATTATACTGTGTCAATTGGTATTTCAAGGTGCATTATGGACGCTGAGGAGCTTTTAAAACAATACGCAAAAGGTCAACGAAAGTTTGATTTAGTGAATCTGAGAGGAGTAAACCTCAAAGGGGCAAACTTAAGCGGGATAGACCTAACGGGTGCAGATTTAACGGGAGCAGATTTAAATAATGCGAACCTGACTAAGGCATGTCTTAAAAGCGCAAATCTCACTAGAGTATCTCTGACAAACGCAAACTTAAGTGGTTTGGTCGAAAGTTCTAGTGTAAATTTGAGTTGGGCAGATCTAGACAATGCCAATTTGAGTGATGCTACGCTAAATTCTGCCAATCTAACTGAAGCTTCTTTGAAAAAAACAAATCTCGTGAGAGCTAACCTTAGTGGTGTAAATTTAACTGGGGCTAACTTGTTTGAAGCTGATTTGAGTCAAGCAAACCTAATTCATGTACAACTCAAAGATACTAATTTGCAGGGAGCCAAAATCCGGGGTATTAATTTATCTCAAAAGAATTTGTCTGGAATGAATATGGCTGAAGCCGATCTCGGTGCAGCAAATCTCAGAGGCGTAAATTTGAGAAAAGCCTGTTTAAAACAGACAAATTTAGAAAGAGCAGATTTACAACAAGCAGATTTAATGAAAGTAAATCTGAACGGAGCAAATCTCAGAAAAGCTGATTTAACGGGAGCCAACATTTACGCAGCCAATCTTCAAGATGCTGACCTGACTGGTGCGATAATGCCAGATGGAGAGGTTTATAAACCGATCGCAGCTGAAGCAGAAACCGCTAAACAGGAAACATCGTTAGAGAAAGTGATATCTATGACTCGTAAAGTAATTAATACTGATAACGCACCTGCACCAGTCGGCCCTTATAATCAAGCGATCGCCGCTTCTGGTCAATTATTATTTGTAGCTGGACAAATTGCCATCGATCCCCGCCTTGGTGATGTCGTCTACACTGATGATGTCAAAAAACAAACCGAGCAAGTAATGGCTAATCTGGAAGCCATCCTCACAGCAGCCGGGGCGACTTTTGAAGATGTGGTGAAAACTACTGTTTTTCTCGCTGATATGAATGATTTTGCGGCGGTGAATGCCGTTTATGCCAAATACTTCCCGGAAAATACAGCCCCAGCGCGGGCTTGTGTTGAGGTATCGCGGTTACCTAAGAATGTTTTGGTCGAAATTGAATGTATTGCTGTGATTAGCAGTTAGAAGAACTAGATCGATGAGCAAAATCTTAACGGTCATATTTGATGGTTGTGTTTTGCTATGCAAATTCCATATTCCTACTCTAAAAACTCCATCGCTTCTTGTAACACATGGACTATATGTGGCTTTTCGCAAGCAATTACGTTATCAAAAAGATGTTTATGGTGCGGAAAGGTAGGTAAGTTGGGAAAGTGTGGTGTACTGTCATAACGAAAAATTAGACTATTTTGCTCATCTTGAAAATGATAGCGGTAATCGATATATTTAATCTGATTATTAACAATAACAAAGGCTTCACTGACTGCTAGTAAATATTTGAGAGCGAAACGTATCCTAATGCGGAGATTAGCTCTCTGCGTCGTTAAAATTACTGCACTATATTCTTCAACGTATGTGTTAGAGCAGTTGAGTAAAAGTTGCTCAACTTCATCTAAATAGGCTTGGATAACTTCACGCGACATCTGTGAGTTTGTTCTTTATATCTTGGTGTAGAGCTAAATAATGTTGGTAGTTTGCTGCCCATTCGATAAATACTTCATCGTCAGACATTTCTCCTTGGCTATATTTGCCAAAAAATTCTTCTGAAGTCATTTGGTACTTTATTTCATAGGTATTTAACTGTCTGGTAAGGGCAATTAGCGCATCTAGTGGAGAGGTATATTCGATGATTTGTTTACGCATTGATTTCTCCGTTCAGTTTCATTAGTTTATACTCAGCTGTAGCGCCCACAAGTTGCACCTTTTAGAAACCCTAATCCTTGATATATCGAGAATGCTTTGAAAAATTAAAGACGCGACAGCTGAAATACTCTTATCACTTCATCTTCGAGATAGTTGATTACCTTCATATTGTAAATCTAGATAATACTCTCTCAATTACCTCTGAAGAAACGCGATCGCCTCCACAAGTTTGGGAATACTGAAATTAAGCCCACTTAAGGAGTATTAAAAATGGCAGAAAATCGTGTCAGTGCCAGCTTAAGCCCAGCAGATAAGTACGCAGTCATGCAGGCGATCGCTACAATTAGAGAAAAGTTACCATTTTTGATTGATTTGACCCCCGAAGATCGACGAACAATGCTGAAGATGGGAGATAAAAGTCGGGCTTTTGTCAGCAAAGCCTTAGAAGTGGCGACACAAAACCCTAACTTTTTGCCTCGTTCTTTTGATTTAGAAGAGATGCGCCGGGATTTGGAAATATATGAAGACTTGTATCCCGTGCTGTTATCTTTGACCCAACTGCAAGAACTGGTAGATGATACCTGTATAGCCGCTGCTAGCGAAGCTTATGGCGCAGCCTTAGCAGTTTATAGCTATGCCAAAGCTAGCGGTGATGTCGCAGGATTAGATGCAGTCATTGATGAGATGGGACGCAGGTTTAACCGTCGTTCTAAGAAAAAGCAACCCGAAGTCCCAGTTAGCTGAAGTCTAGAATAGCCAATTACAGCAGTTGTCAATTTCGGTAGAATACATGTTATTTGTAGGGGCGCACAGCTGTGCGCCCCTACCACGTTTTGTATGCAAAAATTTCTTAAACCCGCGCAGGCGGGTTTTGCCTCTGTAGCCGCGATTTCTAATCGCCAGGGCATTTTTGAACCTCAAAAGGTCAAACTTGAGCCTCAGAAGGTCAACGTTGAACCTCAAAAGGTCAAACTTGAACCTCAAAAGGTCAACGTCGAGCCTCAGAAGGTCAACGTCGAGCCTCAAAAGGTCAACGTCGAGCCTCAAAAGCTCAACGTCGAGCCTCAGAAGGTCAACGTCGAGCCTCAAAAGGTCAACGTTGAACCTAAAAAGGTCAAACTTGAACCTCAAAAGCTCAAAGTTGAGCCTCAGAAGGTCAATCCATAAAAATTACCTAAAAAAATTTCATAAATTCCGAAATACACCATGTATATTTAGTAATTATTCTGTAGGCATTAGCACCTCAAGATTGAATCTTGTAATGAACCCACAAAACAAGCCCAAGAACCTACAAGATATTATTAAGCAACGTCAGCAATTAGGTTTTGTGGGTCGTGAAGACCAAATAAACCAATTTCGGCAAAATCTAACATTATCCCCAGAAGACGATCGCCGTTGTTTTTTGTATAACATTTGGGGTGAAGGCGGGGTTGGTAAAAGCACACTTGTACGACAGTTTCGCAAAATTGCTGAAGAAGCAAAAAATATTACGGCTTATATAGATGAAGCCGAGAAAACTGTACCAGAAGTGATGGGTCGTCTAGCTGAAGACTTGGAACGGCAAGGTCACAAATTGCCGCAGTTTAGCGAACGCTACAAAGTTTACCGTCAGAAGCGCCAAGAATTAGAAACCGATCCCGATGCTCCTCAAGGTTTTTCGGCTTTTATGGGAAAAACTGTAGTTAAAACTGGCGTGCGTCTGGCGCGTCGAGTTCCCGTTGGCGGTGCTGTATTTGACTTTGTAGATGAGGATGCTTTGGCTACCCAAGCTGGGGAATGGGCTTCTTATGTTGCTAAGAAAATCACAAATAAAGATGAGGTGCGCTTAGTTCAAGAACCTGTGGAAGTCCTGACCCCACTATTTTTACAAGATATTTTTAAAATTTGTGAGAAAACTGCTGTTGCCTTGTTTTTTGATACTTATGAACGCACCCGGGAATTCTTAGATAACTGGTTGCGAGAAATTATAGAGGGTCGCTACGGTGAAGTATCTTTCAATATATTGATAACTATTGCTGGTCGGCAGGAATTAGATAAAAATCTTTGGACAGGCAACGAGGGGTTAATAGTTAGTTTTCCACTGGAACCTTTTACAGAAGAAGAAACTCGAAAATATCTCACTCGCAAAGGCATCACTAATAGCCAGCACGTTGAAGAGATTTTACGCCTTTCTGGAAACTTGCCCTTGCTAGTGGGAATGCTAACAGACGCTTATCAAAATAACTCTAACCAAATAATTGAGCCTAGCAGCAGTGCTGTAGAAAGATTTTTAAAATGGGTTGATGAACCCAAACGACGACAAGTAGCTCTTGATGCTGCCATTGCTCGGTGCTTGAATCGGGATATTGTCGCTCAATTGAGAGGAGAACAAGAAGCAGATGAGCTATTTACTTGGCTAAAAGAAATATCCTTTGTTAACGAACGTACCGATGGCTGGGCTTATCACGATGTCGTCAAAATGCTAATGTTACGCCACAAGCGCCTATCATCGCCGCAGGGTTGGGCTGAGATACATGGCAAGCTGGCAAATTACTACAACACCCTGCGGAACGATCTGCAATTAGAAGAAGAGAAGAAACAGCGCGATCCTAGCTGGCAAAGTCACACTTTAAATGTGTTGTACCACAGCTTATGTCAGTCACCACAAAGGAATTTATCTGTATCTCTCAATGAATTTCTCGTTGCGCTCAAAAATCAACGTAAATTTGCCGAACAATGGGCAGAAACCATGCTTCAGGCTGGTAAAGATGCTGATTCTGCTGAAGTTAAGCGTTGGGGCGAACAACTAACTAATGGTTTAAAAGCTTATGAAGAAGACCGTTATCAAGTCACGGTTGAAATGTTTACCGCAGTCTTACAGAATCCCAGCATTCAGATACAATGGCAATCCATTGCTCTAGGTTGGCGCGGTGAAACTTACCGTTCAATGAAGCAATACACACAAGCTCTACAAGACTTTGACCGCGCCATTGAACTTGACCCCAAAGATGCCTGGGCGATGGCACTTCGCGGTGTAACTTACTGCTCGATGGAGCGTTACCCAGAAGCCATACAAGACTTTGACCGCGCCATTGAACTTGACCCCAAAGATGTCTGGGCGATCGCAGAACGCGGTATAACTTACCGCATAATGAAGGAATACACGAAAGCTCTGCAAGACTTTAACCGCGCCATTGAACTTGACCCTAAATCTGCCTGGGCAATCGCACATCGCGGTGAAACTTACCGCATAATGAAGCAAGACACACAAGCTCTACAAGACTTTGACCGCGCCATTGAACTTGACCCTAAATCTGCCTGGGCAATCGCACATCGCGGTGTAACTTACCGCTTAATGAAGCAAGACACACAAGCTCTACAAGACTTTGACCGCGCCATTGAACTTGACCCCAAATATGCCTGGGCGATCGCACGTCGCGGTGTAACTTACCGCTTAATGGAGCAATACACACAAGCTCTACAAGACTTTGACCGCGCCATTGAACTTGACCCCAAATATACCTGGGCGATCGGACATCGCGGTGAAGCTTACCTAATGCTTAAACTGTATAATGAGGCTTTTGCAGATTTCAATTACGTTATTGATTTAAATTGTGACAATTGGTATTTATATAATCGCGCTTTAGCCTATCTAGCCCTTAACCAACCAGATAAAGCACGAACCGATTTAGTGCTTGCCATTAAGCTTGCTAAAGAAGATTACGAAAAAGATCCTAAAGACTGGCGTAATGCCTTTAACTTAGCTCTTTACTATTTGGCTGCTCAATATAATCAACCAGCAGAGCAGTTATATCGCTATATTTTATCTCAAGGTGCTTCCTTAAAGCGTATCCATGCAGCTATCCAAGACCTAAATGACTTTTTAACTGTCTTCCCTAACCATCTGCAAGCTACATCTATGCGAGAGTTGTTGCAGTCTTCTCTAACTTAGGTCATGTAATTTCTACTACAAATATTAAGCGACGCCTGAGTTGGGCTACGCCCAATACGGTTTGATTAAGGTTTTTTTATCAAAATTCTAGATCCCAAAGACGCGATAAATCGCCGTCTCTACAAAGGATTGATTATTAGACATCTAGTGAAATTAATTCTGCGTTACCCGAAACCCTTGTAGAGACGTAGCAATGCTACGTCTCTACATTCATTTTCACGCCTATGTCTATTGTAGAGACGGCGATTTATCGCGTCTCTTACTCAATTGCTCAACCTTGAACCTCAGAAGCTCAACTTTGAGCCTCAAAAGGTCAACGTCGAGCCTCAAAAGGTCAGCTTTGAACCTCAGAAGGTCAACTTTGAACCTCAGAAAGTCAACGTCGAGCCTCAGAAGCTCAACCTTGAACCTCAGAAGGTCAACGTCGAGCCTCAGAAGGTCAACTTTGAGCCTCAAAAGGTCAAGGTTGAACCTCAGAAGCTCAACTTTGAGCTTAAATCAATCTTAAACGCGAAAATTACCTAAAAAAAGTCTGATAAATTCCGAAATAAAGCCTGTATCTTTAGTAGTTATCCTGTAAACATTAGCGCCTCAAAATTAAATCTGGTAATGAACCCGCAAAACAAGCCCAAGAGTTTACAAGATATTCTTAAGCAGCGTCAACAATCGGGTTTTGTAGGTCGTGAAGACCAGGTAAACCAATTTCGTCAAAACTTGGCTTTACCGTTAGAGGATGACCGCCGTCGTTTTTTGTTTAACGTTTGGGGTGAAGGCGGAGTTGGTAAAAGTACACTGTTACGCCAGTTTCGCAAAATTGCCGATGAAGCAAAAATTATCTCGGCTTACATCGATGAAGCTGAAAAAACTGTACCAGAAGTCATGGGTCGTTTAGCCCAAGAGTTAGAACGCCAAGGTCACAAACTACCGCAGTTTACAGAACGCTACAAAGTTTACCGTCAAAAGCGCCACGAATTAGAAACCGATCCTCAAGCACCTCAAGGCTTCTCGGCGTTTGTCGGCAAAACTGTGGTAAAAACTGGCGTGCGTCTAGCGCGTCGAGTTCCCGTTAGTGGTGCTGTATTTGATTTTGTAGATGAGGATGCTTTGGCTAGCCAAGCCGGAGAATGGGCATCATTTATTGCAAAAAAAATTACCAATAAAGATGAAGTGCGCTTAGTTCAAGAACCTGAAGAAGTGCTGACGCCGCTATTTTTGCAAGATATTTTTCAAATTGCTAAAGAAACTGGTATTGCTTTGTTTTTTGATACTTACGAACGCACGGGAGAATTCCTAGATAACTGGCTGCGGGAAATTTTGGACGGTCGTTACGGTGAAGTATCTCTCAATATATTGATAACCATCGCCGGTCGCCATGAATTAGATAAAAATCATTGGGCATCTTATGAGGGGTTAATGGTTCGTTTCCCTCTAGAACCATTTACAGAAGAAGAAGCCCAAGAATATTTAACTCGCAAAGGCATTACCAACAGTCGCGTTGTTGAAACGATCTTACGCCTTTCTGGAAACTTGCCCTTGCTAATAGGAATGCTAGCAGATGCTCATCCCAATGACCCCAACCAAGTATTTGAGCCGAGCAGCAATGCTGTAGAAAGATTTTTAAAATGGGTTGATGACCCCAAGCGGCGACAAGTTGCTCTCGATGCTGCCATTCCTCGGTGCTTAAATCGAGATGTCATAGCCAAGTTAAGAGGAGAACAAGAAGCTGATGAACTGTTTACTTGGCTCAAAGAAACATCCTTTGTCAACGAACGTACTGACGGCTGGGCTTATCATGATGTAGTCAAAACGCAAATGTTACGCCACAAGCGCCTTTCATCGCCGCAAGGTTGGGCTGAGATACATAGCAAGTTGGCTGACTATTACGACACGCTAGGTAACCAATTGCAATTGGAGGAAGTAAAAGCTTGGCGTAATCCAACTTGGCAAAGCCATAAACTCAATCTTTTGTATCACCGCTTATGCCAATCACCACAAAAGTACTTACCTGTAGCTCTCAATGAATTCCTTGCAGCTCTCAAAAATCAACGGAATTTTGCCCAATTGTGGGCAGCAACAATGCTTCAAGCTGGTAAAGATGTCGATTGTAGCCAAGTTCTGCGTTGGGGCGAGCAACTAGCCAATTGGTTGAAAGCTTATGAAGACAAACATTATGAAGCTGCCGCCCAAATGCTCACAACCCTTTTGAGCGATGCTAATCTTGAGGACAAATGGCGTGCAGTAGCCTTAGATTGGCGTAGTTATATTTACTCTCAATCTAATCAATACTCAAAAGCTTTGGCAGATTTAACCCAGGCTATAAATTTAGTGCCAGAAGAAGTTGAGTATTTAACAGTTCGAGGTATGACTTACTGCCAAATGGAGCGTTACCAAGAAGCACTGCAAGACTTTAATCGTGTTATTGAGCTTAACCCGAATTGTCAATGGGCAATTTCCAATCGGGGTATCGCTTACCGCCTAATGAAACGCTACCATGAAGCACTGCAAGACTTTAACCGCGCCATTCAACTTGACCCTAACGACCAATGGGCGCTGGCAAATCGAGGTGTAATTTACCGCTTTATGCAGCGTTATCGAGAAGCATTGCAAGACCTAAAGCGCGTCATTCAACTCGACCCCAATTATGTATGGGCGATCGCGAGTAGAGGTGATACTTACCGCTGTATGCAACGCTATAATGAGGCACTGCAAGACTTTAACCGTGCCATTGAACTTGACTGCAATTTCCAACATAGACCAGCTAAGGGATTTAGGGGTTTTAATTACCAACGAATGCAGCGTTACCATGAAGCACCGCAGGATTTAGACCAAACAATTGTACTTAACCGACATTACCAAGATGATTGGCATTTGTACGGGCGTGCTTTAACTTATCTAGCCCTTAACCAACCAGATGAAGCACGGGCTGACTTGCGGCTTGCCATCAAGCTTGCTAAAGAGCATTACGAAAAAGATGCTAAAAACTGGCGTAATAGCTTTAACTTAGCTCTTTACTTTTTGACTGCTCAATATCATCAACCAGCAGAGCAGTTATATCAGCGTACTTTGTCTCAAGGTGCTTCCTCAGATATCCGTATAGCAATCCAAATAGCAATCCAAGACCTGAATGACTTTTTAACTGTGTTCCCTAACCATGTGCAAGCTACATCTATGCGACAGTTGTTGCAGTCTTCTCTACAGCAAGGGACTGGGGACTAGTGACTGGGGACTGGGTGAAAAGTCTTTTTGTGTCTACAAATTAATAATTAGTTAACTAACTGCCATTTGCCGCCAACTTACCTAGACGCTTCAATACACCCAAAACCGTATACAACTCATTCCCTGGATTGAAGATATAAAATAAGCGTATTCGTAAGGGCACAACAATAGACTTCTTGCAGAAGTCGGGAAAAGGGGAAGGAGAAAGGGGGGAAAGGTTTGTTATTTTCCCTTTCCCCTTTAACCTTTTCCCTTTTCCCACCTCTTGCAAAAGTGCTTTTTGCAAGAGGTCTAATGTTGTGCCCCTACCCATCTGTCGCATTCTTTTTTCAAATTGGTATTACACAGTGGGGTAGCACAGCTGTGCTACCCAAAAAATTATCTTTACTCCAAACAGTCGCATAGAAATATTAAGCGATCGCTTAATATTATGCCTGTTTGATGACATTGTGTAGGCGTAGGCGTAGCCCAACCCAGGCATCGCTATATCCATAACTCTTGCAAAAATCTTTCAAAGATTACTGCCGAGTCTCAAGCGAACACACTAAAAAATTACTATTAAATTTTCTCATTAATCAGTTAAGACTTTCCTCTCAACATCAGCAAAACTTGGGATTAATTATTGGTACTTCTTTGAAATTCTCTGATTGTGCTGTTGCACCTTTGTCAGCAAAATGCTTATTCATCAGCGCCGGGACTTGTGGTGCTTGAATCTGGCTGTAGCGGGTTTTGTCTGGCATGACTAGATTTGGCCCCGCTTTGCAGTTTTTCATACAGCCGGTGCCCTTGATTGTAACTTGGTCTTCTAAACCGCGATCGCTCAAAGCAGCCTCTAACGCTTGGCAAACTCCTTTCCCACCGCGTTTCATACAATCAGACTTTTGACACACCAAAATTGTCGCTTTCGCCTTCGCCGGTTTTACCTTAGCGTTATCAATTGATGGTGGTTCTTCTGGCGCGGCAATAGTTTGAACTCTCGCCATTTCAGAACGCGCCGCCATCACACGTTCGGCTTTGAATGTAACTCTGTCTTTTTTTATATCGTATTTTTTGTAGCCAACAACTTGCAGCCAAGTACCTCGTGGTAGCCGCAAATCAAAAGCAGCCCGTAAATGCTTAGCGAGTTTAACGTAACATTCACCCTCATGAGTACCCAGCAGCAAACCTTTTACTTTATAGCCATCTTTAATAACAAAATCTATAAACCTGCCCTCAAGGCAAAATTCTGATACTTCCAAACTCTGACATGCACCCATTTTTTAACCTCCTTTTAACTAATACAAGCTAACTACAGCAATCTTTTCAGCACCAGGGTAAAAATTAGCGATGTAGATTAGGACTTTTGGTAACGACTTCTCCAGCAGCATTCAAGATTCCAGATTTGGTCTTGGCGAGAGGCACTGAATCGCCGTATTACACTCCAAAGTTGAACAGCCGCAGTTGCAGAACTAATTTCAACTTGTAATGGCTGATTAGTCATACAGCTACAGGGAACGTCTAACTCCTTTAGGCGTTGATAGACTTGCCAACGGTCTGCCCAATTCACTTCTACAACGTGCTCGTTTTCTACTTCTGAACTAAACGATTTCAAGATAATTGCCCTCAAAGTGCAACAAACTTGCAGTAAATACCGCGATACAACTTCTTACTTTTTGAAAGTCATGGGAGTTTTACCTCTTAAAACCAGCATACCTTAAGTGCAAACAATTCTCATTAACTTTGAAAAAAAATAATTACTGGGTATGGGGCATGGGGCATTGGGAAAGGGGGAAGGGTAAAAAGGGAAATATTAAATTTATCGGGAAAGGCAGAGGGCAGGAGGCTCAGTTGGCTTTTATGGAATTCTGACTCGTGTCCTCTGCTCGTGACCGTCCCTTGCGCGTCTCCAAGAGTTGGGAACAAGGGTTTAAGACAAGAACACCAAATTTCAACAAAGGTGGCCTCAATTAAGTACGGTGTTGAATCCCCGATCTTATTGAACCTTCTGCCCTCAGCATAGCTGCCTTCTTCAATCCTTTTCCCTTTTCCCTTTAACCTTTTCCCCTGCCCCCTCTGCTCCCCAGTCCCCAGTCATTAGCCCCTTAAGATCGTTCAACAAACAAATAAACTCGACAATTTTTGTAGCTAATAATTAAAAATTTAGTCATAGCGAATAGGCCTTGCCATTATTATGAAAATGTTAGTATATAAAGACTAAGCAGTTAAAAACTGTAACTGCTAAAGAGCGAGGAGAACAATGTCTGAAACACAAACTTTGCTACGAAATTTTGGTCATGTATATGACAATCCTGTGCTGTTGGATCGCAGCGTAACTGCCCCAGTTACAGAAGGATTCAACGTTGTATTAGCTAGTTTCCAAGCACTTTACTTACAGTATCAAAAGCATCATTTTGTAGTTGAAGGTGCAGAATTTTACTCTCTGCATGAGTTTTTTAACGAAAGTTACAATGAAGTGCAAGACCACATCCATGAAATTGGAGAGCGCTTAGATGGACTGGGTGGTGTGCCAGTTGCAACCTTCAGCAAACTAGCAGAATTAACCTGTTTTCAACAAGAACCTGATGGCGTATATTCTGCCCGCCAAATGGTAGAAAATGACCTAGCTGCCGAACAAGCAATCATTGGTGTAATTCGTCGCCAAGCCGCTCAGGCAGAGAGTTTAGGGGATCGGGCTACACGCTATCTCTACGAGAAGATTTTGTTAAAAACAGAGGAACGTGCTTATCATTTGTCCCACTTCCTCGCTAAAGACAGCTTAACCTTAGGATTTGTCCAAGCTGCTCAAAGCTAAAACTCTCATAATCTAGATTTTTCTACCTAGAGCGAAAGAAAAAGTTAGCAGCATTAACTCTTAAAATATTATAAAAAATGGCAGAGAGCAAGATTCCTGCTCTCTGCCATTTTTAATTTAAGTCAACATATTTACATCATATTTAACCTTGAAAATATTTAGCAATTAGTTAGCCAACATATATTTCGATCTAAGTAATCTATTTGTTATAAATAAACATGCAGGTATCTGCCATAATGAATTAGCATTTATTGAAAATTTTCATCAAATTAAATAAAAAATCTTTGCAAGAACCAGAAATAATTTAGCATCACAATTCAATAAAATTAGAAATAGAAAATAGTGATTAGTGACTGGGGACTGGTGACTGGGAAAAGGGTAAAGGTTGAAAGGGAAGGGACAAAACCTTATTCCCCTTTCCCTTTAACGTTGATTTTGCTCTCGTTCCCTTGGCTACCGCTAGGGATTGGGAATTGATTATTTGAAAAGGTTTTCCCAGTCCCCAGTCACCAGTCCCCAATCACCAGCGATGCACTGAGCTTGCCGTTTGCGGAGCGTCTCGAAGAGAAGTGTCCCCAGTCCCCAATCTCCTGTCAAGTTAGAAAAGTTAATAATAAAAAGCACGATCGCGGGTAAACACCCTTAAAATAATCAGGATTTGTATTCTCGTACTCCAAGGCAACTACTATGCCCCGCCGTGATGACCTCCGGAAGATTCTACTGTTAGGTTCTGGCCCAATTGTGATTGGACAAGCCTGTGAGTTTGACTACTCTGGCACTCAAGCCTGCAAAGCGTTGCGAGAAGAAGGCTATGAAGTGGTGTTGGTCAACTCTAACCCTGCAACGATTATGACCGACCCGGAAACGGCCGATCGCACTTACATTGAGCCGCTGACTCCGGAATTGGTCGAAAAAGTGATCGCCAAAGAACGCCCTGATGCACTACTCCCAACGATGGGAGGACAAACTGCCCTGAATCTCGCTGTTGCTTTAGCCAAAAATGGCGCGTTGGAAAAATACGGCGTTGAGTTAATCGGCGCTAAACTGCCAGCCATTGAAAAAGCCGAAGACAGAAAACTTTTTGGCGATGCAATGGCCAAAATCGGGGTAGCTGTTTGTCCCAGCGGCACAGCCGAATCCTTAGAAGAAGCAAAAGCGATCGCTCGTCAAATTGGCACGTATCCGCTAATTATTCGTCCTGCCTTCACCATGGGTGGAAGTGGCGGCGGTATTGCCTACAACCAAGAAGAATTTGAAGAAATGGCACAGGTCGGTATAGATGCTAGTCCTGTTTCCCAAATTCTCATTGACCAGTCTTTACTCGGCTGGAAAGAATACGAACTCGAAGTGATGCGTGACCTTGCAGATAACGTGGTGATTATCTGCTCCATCGAAAACCTTGACCCTATGGGCATTCACACCGGGGATTCGATTACCGTCGCTCCCGCGCAAACCCTCACTGATAAAGAATATCAAAGGCTGCGGGATATGGCAATTAAAATCATCCGCGAGATAGGTGTGGAAACTGGCGGTTCTAATATTCAATTTGCCGTTAATCCCGTTACTGGGGATGTGGTGGTGATTGAAATGAACCCCCGCGTGTCCCGCAGTTCGGCTTTAGCTTCTAAAGCTACGGGTTTCCCCATCGCTAAAATGGCAGCCAAGTTAGCCGTAGGCTACACCTTGGATGAAATTAAAAATGACATCACCAAGAAAACTCCGGCATCCTTTGAACCAACAATTGACTACGTAGTTACAAAAATTCCCCGCTTCGCCTTTGAAAAGTTCCCTGGTTCCGAACCAGTGCTGACAACGCAAATGAAATCAGTCGGCGAAGCAATGGCAATTGGACGGACTTTCAACGAATCTTTCCAAAAGGCGCTGCGTTCTCTAGAAACCGGACGCGCTGGCTGGGGTTGCGACAAAGCCGAAAAATTACCCAGTGGCGAACAAATTCGCGCCCTGCTGCGGACGCCAAACCCCGATCGCATTTTTGCTGTGCGTCATGCCCTACAGTTAGGCATCACTGCTGAGGAAATCTACGAACTCACTGGTATTGACCCGTGGTTCTTGGATAAAATGCAGCAAATTCTGGATATCGAGAAATTCCTCAAACGCTCATCCTTAAAGGAATTGACAAAAGAGCAACTTTATGAGGTGAAGCGGAATGGATTTAGCGATCGCCAAATTGCTTATGCTACCAAAACCACCGAAGATGAAGTCCGCACCTATCGCCAACAACTAGGAGTCATCGCAGTTTACAAAACTGTAGACACCTGTGCAGCGGAGTTTGAAGCGTTTACTCCTTACTACTATTCTACCTACGAAGAAGAAACGGAAGTTTTACCAGCAAGTAAGCCCAAAGTCATGATTTTGGGTGGCGGCCCTAACCGCATTGGGCAGGGAATTGAGTTTGACTATTGTTGTTGTCACGCCGCTTATGCCTTGAAAGCTGCCGGGTACGAGACGATTATGGTCAACTCCAACCCAGAGACAGTTTCCACAGATTATGATACCAGCGATCGCCTTTACTTCGAGCCGTTAACAAAAGAAGATGTCCTGAATATCATCGAAGCGGAAAATCCTGTAGGCATAATAGTCCAGTTTGGCGGACAAACACCGCTGAAGTTGGCTGTTCCCCTCCAGGAGTATTTGCAGGCGCTGGGGACTGGGGATGAGGGAGATGGGGAGATGGGGAGATGGGGAGAAAATTTCACCCCACCACCCCACCACCCCACCACCCCAATGCACAATGCCCCATGCCCAATTCCCAAAATTTGGGGTACATCGCCAGATTCCATTGATATGGCAGAAAACCGAGAGCGATTTGAGAAGATTCTCAAGGAGTTAAATATTGCTCAACCGCCCAATGGTATCGCTCGGAGTTACGAAGATGCGCTGATTGTAGCCAGACGCATTGGCTATCCGGTGGTCGTGCGTCCTAGCTATGTATTGGGGGGACGGGCGATGGAAATCGTTTATTCCGATACAGAGTTGGAACGCTACATGACCTTTGCGGTGCAGGTAGAACCAGACCATCCAATTTTAATTGATAAGTTTTTAGAAAATGCCATTGAAGTCGATGTTGATGCGATCGCTGACCACACAGGGCGGGTAGTCATTGGTGGGATTATGGAACACATCGAACAAGCTGGAATTCACTCAGGAGACTCCGCTTGTTCCTTACCTTCCATTTCCTTACCACCCGCAGTTCTCAACCAAATTCGTACATGGACAGTGCAACTAGCACAGGCGTTGTCAGTGGTGGGGTTGATGAATATTCAGTTTGCCGTCGTTGGTGCAAGCGGCTATTCTCCCCAAGTTTACATTTTGGAAGCCAACCCCCGCGCCTCCCGTACAGTGCCATTTGTTTCTAAAGCAACAGGCGTCCAGTTAGCTAAACTAGCATCCTTAATTATGTCAGGGAAAACCTTAGAGGAACTCAACTTCACCGAGGAAATCATCCCGACTCACATTGCTGTTAAGGAAGCTGTATTACCCTTTAATAAATTCCCCGGAACTGATACAATATTAGGCCCGGAAATGCGCTCCACTGGTGAGGTGATGGGGATTGACAGCGACTTTGGACGAGCCTTTGCCAAAGCCGAATTGGGTGCTGGGGAGCGTTTACCCTTAGCGGGAACCGTGTTTGTATCAATGAGCGATCGCGATAAAGCCGCTGCCGCAGTTGTGGTGAAAGAATTTATCGATTTGGGCTTTAACGTGATGGCCACCCTTGGTACGCGCCGGGTTCTTCTCGAACAGGGGTTAAATGTTGAATTAGTACTGAAACTCCATGAAGGGCGACCCCACGTCCTAGATGCAATCAAAAACCAGAAAATCCAACTGATTATCAACACACCCTCAGGGGAAGAAGCCCATACCGATGCGAGGTTAATCCGCCGCACAGCCTTGGCTTACAAAATCCCTATCATAACCACCATCGCAGGTGCAAAAGCTACCGTCGCCGCCATTCGTTCCTTACAAAACACAACCTTAGATGTAAAAGTCATCCAAGACTACTGCAAGGTTGCGAAGGAGTAGGGAGTGGGGGGGTAGAGGGCAGGGGAAGGGGGAAGGGGGAAGGGGAAAGGGGAAGGGGGAAAGGGGAAAGATTAAATTTATTCCTTTTCCCTTTAACCTTTAACCTTTTCCCCTGCCCCCTGCCCCCTTCCCCCTGCCCCAAAAATTAAACAATCCTTATAAGAGAATGACTATAGTTCTCATTGAGATATTTTAACAAATATGAGGAAGTTTCTTTGAGCCAGATAAGTAGTGAAATTGCCTTTTAAGCTTTATTAAAAGGAAAAAGATTACTGCATAAAGTGTAACAACAAGGAAATTTATTCAGGAATATAGCCAAAACCTTATCAGAAAGGTTACAATTGTTAATATTAATCTAATAGAAGAATGTTTAAGAAATTACCTTTTATCTAACTGTAGATACTTGTGCAGAGTAGGAAATAACTGTAACTTTTAGCAGTTAAGAAGCTCAATTTTGATTATTTATGAGCAGCCGAATTTATCGGGCGCGTAAGTTGCAAAGCATAAGTATGGGTTCCCAGTCAAACTGGCTAGTACCCATAAAGAGCATCTATCCCTGAATGACCCTACCATCAAACCCATCATCACCAAAGAGTAGCGCCATGAAGACCGCTCAGACAGCCACAGACCTCGTGCGGACTTACCTGCGTGAGATTGGCCGTGTGCCACTCTTAACCCACGAGGAAGAGATTTTCTATGGTAAGCAGGTGCAACGTTCAACGGCTTTGCACGAATCGCGGGAAAGTCTTGCCAACCAGTTAGGTCGCGAACCAACTCTAGAAGAGTGGGCGAAAGCGGCACAATTAGAACCAGAAGAGTTGAACGAAGCGATCGCTGATGGTGAAATTGCCAAGCGCAAGATGGTAGAAGCCAATTTGCGGCTGGTGGTCTCCGTTGCCAAAAAGTACATCAAGCGCAACGTCGATTTACTGGACTTGATCCAAGAAGGTAGTATTGGAATGCAACGTGGCGTGGAAAAGTTTGACCCCACGAAAGGCTATAGATTTTCTACCTATGCCTATTGGTGGATTCGCCAAGCTATCACCCGTGCTATAGCAGAAAAAGCTCGTACCATTCGGCTGCCTATCCACATAACTGAAAAATTAAATAAAATTAAAAAAGCACAGCGGCAATTGTCTCAGAAATTGGGACGCGCTCCCACAGCTGGTGAGCTAGCTCAAGAATTGGAATTGACGCCAAAGCAAGTGCGAGAGTATTTAGAAAAGGCGCGTTTGCCTCTTTCTTTGGATTTGCGTTTAGGTGACAACTACGACACCGAACTCGGAGAAATGCTCGAAGATCCAGGAGCTTCTCCAGAAGAATTTGTGATGCAATCTTCTCTATCTTATGACTTAGAGCGCCTCATGGGCGATCTCACGCCACAACAAAGGGAAGTAATCACACTACGCTTTGGGTTAACTGACGGTCAAGCACTGACTCTAGCAAGAATCGGTGAAATCCTCAACATCAGCCGGGAACGAGTCCGGCAAATTGAACGGGAAGCTTTGACCAAACTTCGCAAATCTAAAGCCAACATGGATGAATATTTGGCAAGTTAGTCAATTGTCAATTACACTCTCTTACAAAGTCTGAGCAAAGGTTTCCTCTGCTCAGACTTTGCGCTTTGTGATTTGTGAAAACCAATCTCGATCGCTAACTACTACTGACTAATTGGTGAGAAAATACGCTGCTCTTGGTACGGTTACACCCACTTTCAGCAGCAAAAGAGCCTGTTACATTATTTAACAGGAAGACTAAATAGTCAGGTCTAAGAGAAATCCCCAAAATGCATTTAGTCTCCAAATACGAATACCCTAGCTAAAAATCTTAGTCGAGGAGATAGAAAATGAATAATCCATCTAATCGCGTCTCAGAATTTTTCAATGGTGAATCAGAAACTAGCGATTTGCTTTGGCAATACGTCAAGTCCTTGAGTCCTGAGACAGTTACTCAGTTATCTAAACCCAGTTCTCCTGAAGTTTTTCAGGTGATGGAACGTAACATTACAGGATTGTTGGGAAACTTACCTTCAGAACACTTTGGAGTGACTGTAACTACTAGTCGGGAAAGCCTCGGTCGCCTTTTGGCCTCTGCGATGATTAGCGGTTATTTCTTGCGTAACGCCGAGCAGAGAATGAATTTTGAAATCGCCCTCCAAGGAACTGAAACTAACAACAGCGAAATTGACTAAAAATATTAGAACAGAATTCAGAATCCAGAATTCAGGAGTCAGAAATAGGCAGTAAAACAGGTTTCTGACTTGGCTTTGAGAGAAATGCTTGTGTAATTCACTTTAGTTATAATTCGCTGTAAAATTTACGAAGTTTAATATCATTGGGCTGAAGTCGCTCAGAGTCGTGGTTATACCAGTAGGGAAATAGCCATCTGCGAAGTACTTATGTAAAATTCCCAATCATGTATCACAGAAATATTTGACAATAACCAAAAGACAAGCGAATTTGGATTGAAATTGATGCCCAAAGAGTGCAGAATATTTGAATTTGCTTTTCTCCAAGCCTACGTAATTTGGGAATTAGTCAAATCAGAGGCGCATTTTTAAATGAATAACAAAAACGTGTGGATAAACAAACAGGGATAAATATACAAACTCGGCAGGGTTAAAAGTAGTCTGCCGAGTTTTGTTATACGGTATTGGGATGGGGAAAGGGGTATGGTTCGACAAGCTCACCAACCGGGGAAAAGGGGAAAGATTAAATTTATTCCTTTTCCCTTTTCCCCTGCTCTCCCTCGCTCCTGTGCCCCTCGTTTCCCCTGTTCCCCATTCCATAAAGACAAGGGTTAATCCTTGTCTGTAACTATTCCCCACTCCTAGTTCCATAAACCATGAGCCTAAGCAGTTCTTTCCCACCTCATAAAATCATTGGTGTTGCCGTAATTTGGAATGACCAAAAACAAATTTTAATTGACCGCCGTCGTCCAGAAGGAATGATGGGTGGTTTGTGGGAATTTCCTGGTGGTAAGATTGAGCCTGGTGAAACTATCGAAGAATGTATTCAACGGGAAATAAAAGAAGAATTGGGAATAGCGATCGAAGTGGGAGAACATTTAATTACTGTCGATCATACCTACACAGATTTGCGAGTTACCCTCACAGTACATCAGTGCCGTCATGTTGCGGGTGTTCCCCAGCCTTTGGAATGCGACGAGATTCGCTGGGTAAACTTGGAAGAACTCGAAAAGTTTAGTTTTCCGAAAGCAAATATTCAAATTATTGATGCTCTCAAGGGGAGTGGGGAGGTAGGGAGCAGGGGAAAAGGTTAAAGGTTAAAGGGAAAAGGAATAAGTTTAATCTTTCCCCTTTTCCCCTTACCCCTTTCCCCATGCTCTATTCCCAATCCCGTAACAATCTATTAATTGCATCAGGTTGAGTCCCGCAATTTTCTACAATAATCGGAGGGACTTTGATAAATGGTGTCAGTAAACAAATGCCTAAAACCGTTGCCGAAGTTATGAGCCGCGATCCGATTGTGGTTCAGGAACAAACTCCACTCAAGGAAGCTATCCAAATTCTCGCAGAACGCCACATTAGTGGGCTACCTGTTGTGGATGAGGGCGGTAAGTTAGTGGGCATTATTTCAGAAACCGATTTGATGTGGCAAGAAACTGGTGTAACTCCACCTGCATACATCATGTTTCTTGATAGTGTCATCTATTTGAAAAACCCTGCTACTTACGAACGTGATTTGCATAAAGCGTTAGGGCAAACCGTTGGAGAAGTGATGAGTACAAACCCCATCACTATTTCCCCTGAGAAAACTTTAAAGGAAGCTGCTACATTGATGCACGATCGCAGCGTTCACCGCTTGCCAGTACTTGACAGCACAGCTCAAGTAATTGGTATCCTCACTCGTGGTGATATTATTCGGGCAATGGCAGCAAGTCAAGATTAGTCATTGGGCAAACAGCGTATGGGGAAAGGGAAAGGGGGAAAGAAAATTTATTCCTTTTCCCTTTAACCTTTAACCTTTTCCCGACTTCTGCAAGAAGTCTATTGACCCTTGACTCTTTTTTATACGTTTGAAAATCAAGGATAATAAAATGAGTATTAATCCAGAGTCTGTTAAAGAACTGCTTAGTTCTGAGGATGTGGGCGATCGCTTGCGTGCAGTAAATCAAATCCGTCAATTAGAACAAGCCATCGGTTTTGAATTGATTCAAACTGCTATTGCCGATCGCAACGCCCGTGTCCGGTACTCGGCAGTGAGTCAAATGGATACACTGGGAAAAGAGGATTTGCAGTTATCTTTGGAAATTTTACGCGATCGCTTGCTCAACGACCCGGAAATCGACGTACAAGCAGCAGCCGCAGATTGCTTGGGTGCCTTGAAATTACGTGAAGCTCTGGAAGACTTAGAGAAAGTTTACAATACAACTGATGAATGGCTAGTACAATTCAGTATCATTGCTACACTCGGAGAGTTAGGCGATCCACGCGGTTTTGAACTACTCAAACAAGCACTCTCTTCAGACAATGAATTAGTCCAAACTGCGGCTATTAGTTCTTTGGGCGAGTTGGGAAATATAGAAGCGGTTCCTCTTTTAGCTCCTTTTGCTAGCAATCCAGATTCGCAAATCCGTTACAGACTTGTACAAGCCTTAATTCATTTGGGTAGTCCAGAAGCTAAATCTATATTAGAAACTCTGGTAAATGATGATGTAGAAACGATCGCTACTGAAGCTAGAAAATATTTGCAATCAGCTTAAGCATAAAAAAAGACTGATTAAAAGCCAATACAGTTGAGTTAAGATCCCCCCGCCTGCGGCGACCCCCTTAAAAAGGGGGTAAAAGAGAGTTTGTGAGCAAGCGTTTTTAAGGGGAGCCACGACGGGTACGTAGGGGTTTCCCCAAGTAGAGCGACTCGTGTGGGTTGGAGGGGATCTGAAAACACTAACTGAACCGTATTGCATTAAAAGCGTGAAGTATGCAAACTACGCGTTAAAGCCATGTAATAAGGCTGTTTTACTCCTGAATTAAGTAGAAACACTTAATTAAACTAAAAAAGAGGTTGCCGGGTTTCGACTCCGCGGAAGTTGAGCGTAGTCGAAACTCAACCCTCGTATTCTCAGGGTTCGAGCATTGAGCGTACCCTACCCTTCTCCTAACGGAGACGCTCTTGCTAGCAAGATCCCGCAGGGTACGGGAACGCCAAGGGCGAACGGGATCTTGCTTGGCGTAGCGTCTCCCCTTGGGAGAAGTCGAAATGCGTCTTCTAATCAATTTTGGTTTAAAACAGCCCCTCTTTGAATTTTCGCTATTCTTAAGCCCTCTCCGCAATCGGAGAGGTTTTTATTTTTCATAAGACCGATTACAAGTACAAGTGTTGTTCTGGCGAGAGGCAGAAGGCAGCACTTCTCTACGAGACGCTCTTGCTAGCTTGGTTCCCCGTAGGAGTACGACTACGCTCAGTGACCAAGCAGGAGGTCAACAATTAAGTACTAGTATAAACTAGTAGTTCGTCTTAGCTCTAAGTATAAAGTAGAACTAAAAATTTATTTCATTCTATAAATATTCATATATAGCGATTTACCAATAAAGATTGTGTGAATTAAGACGCGAGTAGATGCACTTACGTAATTGCCCGGTTAATATACAAATACAGAGAAACAAATGAAAATAAATTTTTCATCTAAAAAATTACTAATCAGAGGAAAAAAGTCTAATGAAAAAGTTAACTATTTTAGCAACAACAATTGCAGCATCTACTATAGGTTTAAATGTAATTGGTGGTATATCTAAAGCTCAAGCTGCTTCTTTAGTTCCTCCAGTAGAAGGGGAAATTAAATTAACAAATGTTGCTTGTTTGACTGGTAACTGTATTGATACAGTTCCTTATGGTTACACAGTAACCAGCCAGAATTACAATCCAGATTACAAACCAAGTCTATTATTTAGTGATGATAGTGCAACGCCAAATTCTTATGGTTTTGGTATTTCGTTCGGTAAGCCGGATGCAGGAACTAACACAATTGCAGGTGAAAACTGGTTCCGTCCTGTAGCTATAAGAAACAATGGTAAATTACCTGAAAACGGTCAATTAGAAGTTGGTAAGTTTAAGTTTGACTTTACTAGCACAATTAGCGAGTTAGTACTATCATTTTTTGATGTGGAAGATATAGGTACTTCGATTCTTAGTGTTAATGGTGTTGCTTATGGAGGAGCAATTACTCCAGGAAGTGACGCTAATATCAAACAAGTGACTTTAACAAATGTCAAATCCTTGGAGTTAAAACTGGGTAATATTGGTGGTAGATTTGCCACTGGTGATGGTGTTCGCTTGGATATCAATCAAACTGTGCCTGAACCAGGAACCACTATGAGCTTAGGTGTTTTGGGATTAGTCGCTTTGTTTGGTTTGCAAAAGCGTAGAAAAAACTCACAAACAGCGTAATTTTAGCCATAAATGGTCAAGGTGAAAAATTCAAACAATAATTAATTTTGAATTTTCAATCTTGCATCCAGAAGATTAATGTTTGTGTGTATCTTTTACTAAACAATTAAGCTTTTCACCCTGATATTGAGTAGATAAAATAACTAATCATGCCACTTAGTTATTCTATCTACTCAATTTTCTTATGTGAGTAAAGGTGAAAGACTTGATAAATTTTAAGCGCCGTATATCTGTGGCCAGGTTGTAATTATGAATACTGTAACAGCTGCGATCGCCAACAACCCTTGAATCAAATTTCCAACCAGTGTACCGACGACAATTCCGATACCTGCTTTAAACGCTAATCCTAATTCACGTCGGTAAAGATACTCACCAATAATTGCTCCCAACAGCGGCCCTAGTAGAATTCCTAACAGCGGGCCTCCAAAGGGTAAAGCTGGCAATAATCCCAAAAATCCCACCACTAGGCCGACAACTGCCCCAATTTGTCCCCACTTGCTAGCTCCGGCTTGTCTTGCTCCTACATAACTAGCTAAAAAATCCACACCGACGCTGAGTAGCAAAACAATAATTGTCACAATTAATGGAATCTTGATAGCTGCGAAGGAACTGCTAACAATTCCCCAGATGATAATTGCAATTAAAATTAAGCTGGCGCCCGGAATCGCAGGAACTACCGCGCCGATAATCCCCACAACCATTACGGCAATTAATAGCCAATAGGTAATTTGCATAGATAAAATTTGAAATTTCCAATTCAGTTAGTCATTTGTAGGGTAGCATCGCTGTGCTACCCAAAAACGTCAGGACTTACGCAAAAGATAACCAAAGTAGCGGTAATTCATGAATTACCGCTACGCTTCAATAAGGTTTTCAGTCACATATTGCGTAAGTCCTTAACGTGTTACATCCAAAAAACAGCGTCTAAAAAATGATTACTATAAAGTAAATTTATCGTATTTTCGAGAAAATTCTTGCTCATTCGATCGAGATGGTGATATTCGCCTGGACTTCAACCTTAATCAAAGATGCGATTTATACTATTTAAAAAAACTAAACAGCTACTGAAAGCACTTAGCCTTGGGAATTAGAAATCAATGCAGAGAAAAATATTAACTGGACTAAATTCGCAAACTTACGAACACCCTTTCGATCGCAAAGCCTTAGCATCTTTACAAAAGATGCCTGGTGTCTCTCTGCTACTCAAAAAAATAAACGAATACGGTATCGATCGCTTACTCCGCATCCAAAGCCTTGGCAGTAGTATCAAAGTTACCCCTCGGAATTTTCCCCAATTGCATCAAGCATTAGTAGAAACTTGCGAAATTCTCGATGTTAACCTACTTCCTGAACTATATCTGTTCCGAGCCACAGGTCACATTGAAAGCTACATTGTTGGAGTCGAAAAACCTCTTATTAGTATCAATTTAGATGCAATGGAGTGGCTTGATAAAGATGAGTTACTTTATATTTTGGGACATGAAGTTGCTCGTATTAAGAGTCAACATATGGTTTATCATCAAATGGCATTTGTGATGCCGACTTTAAAAAATCTGTTGAGTAGTACTACATTGGGGGTTGGTGGCTTGGTAGCCAGTGGTATGGAATTGGCTTTATATAATTGGCAGATGATGGCTAGATTCACCGCCGATCGCGCTGGTTTGTTGGCTTGTCAGGATATTAATGTCGCAACCACCACACTGATAAAAATTGCAGGTTTACCAGAGGAATACTTGACTACTGCTGTGATTGAAGATTTCTTAACTCAAGCGCGTGAGTTTGCATCTCAGAATCTTGATACTGCCGATCGCGTAACCAAAATATTAAGTTACACAGAATCTGCACTTCCTTGGGTTGTGATGCGAGCGGGCGAGTTATTAAAATGGGTTGATTCTGGAGATTATGATAATTTACTTCAACAGAAAAATTTCAATACAGCCGAACAAAAACAAGAAGAAAATATACCAGAAGAAACAGAAGGGTGGAATTTTTTAACTTCTTGGTGATTGAATTTTCAAGATAAATTTATCTGGTGGCTATCAAAAAGAAAACATATAAAAATCCAGGTTCTTCAGATCCCCGACTTCTCAAAGAAGTCGGGGATCTTGTTGTTCGTAGCACAAACAGACTTCATGGAACTAATATCAAGTTCGGATGATTAGTTATCATTGCAGTCCTCGTGTTACCCCTCCCCAACCCTCCCCTTGCTAAGGGGAGGGTGCCGTAAGGCGGGTGGGGTGTTTCAGAATTTATAAGTAATTAAGCGAACTTGATATAATGCTTTTAATACTAGATTTTAAGCAGAAGTTTTTTCTCCTCAAACTTTTCGTAAAATCTAAATTTGGCTGAGAGTAACTGCTAATTTATCAGCAATTCCCGCAATCCACTTTTCATCTTGTTTGGTATAACTACGAGGGGCATTCGCTCCTAAAATCAGGACACCTTTATCGCCAATAGGTTGACAAATTACCCCTTGAGTATTTTCAGGTAAATAATCAAATTCAATCTTACCAGGATAAACATTTAGCGCCACTAGATAAATCGGCTTTTGTTTTTCGAGTACCTGTTTTAAGATTGCTCCTGGTACAACCTCAGATTTGATACCTAAAATTCCTCGACGCAACAAAACTTTACCTCGATAAAAAACTACTAGCGATCGCGTTACTGTATTGGTCAACAATAAATGAGATGCCCAAGCTAGTTCAGTTTTCACGGCTTCTGGTAAGTCTGGTGCTAATATAAAACCCTCTTCTCCAATTAGCTCTACAGTATCAGGCGATCGCGGCTGTACCTGCTGCCAAATTAAACCCGTCAAAATTAACACCGCACTCAAAATCACACCCAACACATCACCACGCGCTTGAGATTCAGTTAGTTGCGGTGTCAACAAGCGATTAATTAACAAAAGTACAGCGCCTAGTCCACCTACAACAATGGGTAGACGCCGCAAAACTCGATTGGGATCGGATTTAGTCATTAGTCATTAGTCATTGGTCATTGGTTATTGGGCATGGGGCATGGATGGGGTGATGGCGTGTAATTCTCTCCCCATCTCCCCATCTCCCCATCTCCCCATCTCTCTCATCTCACTCCTCTCCCGGTTCAATAATTCGCTGGAAAAGATAACCAGTACCTCTGGCTGTCAATATTAATTCTGGGTTGCTGGGATCGTCTTCTAGTTTTGCCCGCAAACGAGATATATGCACATCTACTACGCGGGTATCTACATGGCGTTCTGGTGTGTAACCCCAAACTTCCTGCAAAATTTCTGAACGTGAAAAAGCTTCTCCAGAGCGACTGACTAACAACTCTAGTAAGCTAAACTCCATACCCGTCAATCGAATTCGTTCGTCGCCTTTATAAACTTGTCGCTTATTGGTATCGATTTTGATGTTAGCGACATGAATCACACCGGAACTAGGAATGCCAGTAGCACTGGTTTTGTCTACTCGCCGCAGCACTGAGCGAATGCGGGCTTCTAGTTCTTTGGGGGAAAACGGCTTAACTACATAGTCGTCAGCACCTAATTCTAGTCCAGTGATGCGATCGGCTACATCCCCTAAGGCTGTTAGCATAATAATGGGGACATCTGATTCCTTGCGTAATTCTTGACAAACACCGTAGCCATCTAGCTTTGGCATCATTACATCTAAAACTACTAAGTCAGGATCGGCTTTGCGAAAAGTTTCCAAAGCTTCTTCTCCGTCACCAGCTGTCACGACATCGTAGCCAATCATTGAAAGGCGCGTTTCCAAAATCCGACGAATGCTGGCTTCATCGTCTACTACCAAGATTTTTTCTTTATGACTTTCCAAGTTGCTCAACGCTCCTTCACTTAAAATTTACATGATTAATTTTTAATACCATAATATTAAGATATCATTCCATAAATTGATTTGGAAAAAGCTCTAATTACTACTATGATTGGATTCTAGTATTCTCCAAAACTTAAGTAAATATTAAGATTATTTAATAAGATTTACGAATGGCAAAGCCAAAAAGTTTTTACGTTTGTAACGATTGTGGGGCGGAATCCCCTCAATGGTTTGGTAAGTGTCCAGCCTGTGGTACTTACAATTCGCTAGAAGAACAACTCCTGATCCAATCTTCTGTAGATGTACCTACTCGTGGAGGAGTAAGTGGTTGGCAAGCCGCAGCCAATAATGGCAAATCTAATGCTAAAGCTCCTAAACAGCGGGCTTCACTGACATTTGACCAAATTAGCGATCGCCAAGTCACTCGTTGGGAGTCTGGTTATGGAGAATTAGATCGGGTATTAGGTGGTGGAGTTGTTCCTGGTTCGATGGTGTTAATTGGCGGCGACCCAGGAATTGGAAAATCTACTTTATTACTGCAAGTATCAAATCAATTGGCGCAAAGATACCGCATCCTTTATATTTCTGGAGAAGAATCAGGACAACAAATAAAATTAAGAGCTTCTCGGTTAGGAGTAGCAAAACCTCTAAGTGTTGTTGGTGATGGCGATGAGCCAGTAGCAGAAAATCCCGTCGAATCGCAAGCACCAGAAAACGTAGGAGCGGATTTATATGTATTGCCAGAAACAGATTTAGAAGAGATTTTGCGGGAAGTAGATTCACTCAAACCGAATGTAGCTGTAATCGATAGTATTCAAACAGTGTTCTTTCCCGCCTTGACTTCCGCGCCTGGTTCTGTAGCTCAGGTACGCGAATGTACTGCGGCTTTGATGAAGGTGGCGAAGCACGAAGATATTACCATGTTGATTGTGGGACACGTCACCAAAGAAGGAGCGATCGCCGGGCCGAAAGTCTTAGAACATTTAGTAGATACAGTGTTGTATTTTGAAGGCGATCGCTTTGCCTCCCATCGGTTATTACGCACAGTCAAAAATCGCTTTGGGGCAACACATGAAATCGGCATCTTTGAAATGGTGTCACACGGACTGCGGGAAGTTCCCAACCCCTCAGAGTTATTTTTAGGCAATCGTGACGACCCAGCGCCAGGTACAGCAATTGTAGTTGCTTGTGAAGGTACTCGCCCCATCGTTGTGGAATTGCAAGCCCTTGTGAGTCCCACCAGCTACCCCTCACCTCGACGTGCAGCCACCGGCATAGACTACAACCGCCTCGTGCAAATTCTCGCCGTCTTAGAAAAACGTGTCGGGATTCCTATGTCGAAATTAGATTCTTATGTTGCTTCTGCTGGCGGATTGAATGTAGAAGAACCAGCAGTAGATTTAGGAATAGCAATTGCCATTGTTGCTAGTTTCCGCGATCGCATCGTTGACCCAGGTACAGTATTGATCGGTGAAGTTGGCTTAGGCGGACAAGTGCGATCGGTTTCCCAAATGGAACTGCGGTTAAAAGAAGCAGCTAAATTGGGATTTAAAAGAGCGATCGTACCCAAGGGACAAAAATTCCCTGACCTAAATATTGAGATTTTACCAGTATCTAAAGTAATAGATGCAATTATCGCTGCCATCCCCCATCAAGAACTGACAACCGAAGATTTAGAACCCGATGAATATGAGTAAGGATAACGCGCAAAATGAGGGAGATGGGGAGAATAATTAATAATTCTTAACTCTTTCTTGTACAGACGCGATTCATCGCGTCTCCTCACTCAACACTCAACAATCAAAAAAAACCATCATGACAGTCCTCACCCAAGACTACAAAATCACTTGGGAAAAACTCCCCGATGATTACAAACTCCCAGATGACCCAGTGGACAACATCAACCAACCAGCTTTAGCCGCTGCACTTACAGAAAGCCTACTATTAGCTGGGAAAATTTCCGCTAACGCCCTGACAACGACTAATTACGGCATTTGTGCCACCTTAAATAACAAAATAGTCATTAAAGCCCCTGATTGGGCTTTCATTGCCAAAATTAATGTTAATAGAGAAGAAGTAATACGCAGTTACACACCTCAATTACAGGGTGACATTCCCGTAATTGTCATGGAATTTGTTTCCGATACACAGGAGACAGAGTATTCTATCAAATCGACATATCCCCCAGGAAAATGGTTTTTCTACGAACGCATTTTAAAAGTACCAAACTACATCATCTTTGAACCAGAAAGCGGCAGTATCGAAACGTATCGCTTACAAAATACAGAAGAGTACATCTTGCAAGAACCTGACGCAAATCAACGCTATTGGATACCGGAAATCAATCTTTACCTTGGCGTGTTGCAAGGCACTCGTGAAAACCGCACAGGGAAGTGGTTGCGCTGGTGGGACGAACAAGGAAACCTTCTACCTTGGGGAACAGAATTAGCCGAACAAGAACGCCAACGCACGGAACAAGAACGCCAACGCGCCGAACGCCTAGCAGCACAATTGCGGGCTGCGGGAATTGAACCTGAAGATTAGACTTTTTGTAAATAATTAAAGATTGCTAGGTTTAGTTAAAAATTTGCTAAATCTAGCATTTTTTTAGATAAATAAAATTGTAATAGCAGCAATCTCAAAATTTGCCATTAGCGGTGCGCTAGCACTTGTGTCTATGCGATCGCCTGATTTTTAACGCAGTCACTACACCAGTTTTATCATTAAAGTACATTGGGCGATCGCAGCAAGACTTAGAATAATTCTAAAAACAAGTTATGACTTCTTTTCCTCCCTTTATTCCCCAATCCGATCCCCCGCTTCCTCCTTGGGAAACGCTACCAACGATGTATGATTTACCCAGCGATAACCCAGAGGAACCAGGTTTTCCAGACGACTTTCACTTTTTACAACCCTTACTTTTATACTTAACTTTTCAGCCAATAAACTGGAATCCCGAACTAGTCTACAGCGCCGCTGACCTGAATCTTTACTACACTATCGACCATCCTTTGTGGTACAAACGTCCAGATTGGTTCGGTGTAGTCGGAGTCCAAAAACTATACAAAGGTGAGGATTTACGTTTAAGTTATGTAACTTGGCAAGAACCAGCAAAACCTTTTGTAGTTGTGGAATTGTTATCTCCAGGTACAGAAGAAGAAGATTTAGGTATCAAAAAAAGCCCAACAGATAAACCTCCTAGCAAATGGGAAGTTTACGAACAAATTTTGCGGGTTCCTTACTACATTGTTTTCAGTCGCTACACTAACGAACTTCAAGCATTTCAGTTAGTAGGCGGTCATTACGAACCTATGAATTTGACTAACGGACGCATACTAATGCCAGAGATAGCTTTAAGTTTAGGCTTATGGCAAGGTTCGTTTCGAGATATTGAAAGGTTGTGGTTAAGGTGGTTTACTTTAGCAGGAGAATTAATTCTTGAACCGACAGAGGAAACTGCTGCGGCCACTGAACGAGCTATAATTGCTGAACAAGAAGCTGCTCAAGCTAAACGAAAAGCAGAACAACTAGCAGAACGTTTACGTCAGTTAGGCGTCAATCCTGATGAACTATAGCGATCGTAAATGAGAAAGTGAAATATTGCATAAAGGTTTGTTGACTGTCAACGGTTAACAGTTAACTAGGTAGACATAATTAAATGTAAGATGCCGATCTCCAGAAACTAGATAAGATAACTCTTTTCCCTTCTGCCCGACGCTCGCGGACACGGCTTAGCTGCGCTATCTGCCTTCTACTTAACAGCCATAAGAGATATTTTTCACAACTGAAATAGGATTGCTATAGATTAATTATTGTAACTGTGGGTATTTTTTCTTTCTTTTTTATTAACTTATATTACTAATAACCAGCTTTTACAACACAGAGAATAAACAATAAAAGTAGAAATTACTCTATTAAGGAGGATGATTTTCTATTTTAGAAGAATAATCGCTGATATTGAAAGGTTATATATTTAGATGTAGCAACATTCAGGTTGCACAAAGGTTAATTTTTAAGAGCGATCGCACATAAAGTACTTGAAATACATATAATATTTTAGTTTGATAAATCTATAGCAACTTCAGTTTTGCCGAAAAACTATGAAGTCATCTACCTAGCTGTTTCCAGGTTTAGTAGCGATCGGGCTATTAAGGCTAAGATAAAGTTAAACAGCCAATCTAAAAAGCGATGCCCAAAGCACTCGCAGATATTACCGCAGACACGGGGTATATCCCGGCTGCTAAAATACTTAATATCAAGTCATACTAAATTACTGAAACCTACTCAAGAAAAAATTGCTAATTTGGTCACACAAGACCATCTAGAGATTGTAGAAAAGTGTATTTCCTAGTATTGGCAGTGGTGTTAACCTCTATTTTATAGATGATATAAGGCTTTATCTGCTAGAGTTTCTGACTTTGAGCAACTAAATAATTTATCACTAATGTAAGATCGCTAGGAGTGCGATGATGATGTCACAGTCCCCTTTGACAAGACCAGAAATAGCCGCTGGAACTCTAATTGATAACCGCTATATTATCCAAAAACTTTTGGGACAAGGAGGATTGGGGCGGACTTATTTGGCGTTTGATACCCGTCGCTTTAATGAAGCTTGCGTTCTCAAAGAGTTTGCACCTATTGGTACGGGCGAAAGTGGACTCGAACAATATCGTAACTTATTTAAAAGAGAAGCTAAAATTCTTCACCAACTGCAACATTCCCAAATTCCTAAGTTTTTGGCTTGTTTTGAAGGAGACGGCCGGCTGTTTTTAGTCCAAGAATATGTCGATGGTAAAACATATTCTCGGCTGCTAGGAGAACTTCAACGCCAAGGAAGAAGTTTTTCCGAACACGAAGTTATCCAATGGCTAAAAAACCTGCTGCCTGTGTTGGAATATGTCCACCAACATAACATTATCCATCGAGATATTTCCCCTGACAACATTATGTTGCCAGACGGCAAAGATTTGCCAGTACTGATTGATTTTGGTGTCGGCAAACAAATTACTGATATCAACGAGACCAAAACTTCAAACCAAGTAACTTTCGTCGGTAAAATGTCCCTTGTTGGTAAAGTAGGATACGCACCTCGCGAGCAGATTAGCTTGGGTTTATGTTCTCCCTGTAGTGATATTTATGCTTTGGGAGTAACAGCTATTGTACTGCTCACAGGTAAAGATCCATCCTTATTAATGGATCAGTATTCCTTAGAATGGAACTGGCGTTATTATGCCTATGTTACTGATGGTTTCGCTCAAATACTCGATCGCATGTTAGCCGATAGACCCAACAAGCGATACCAAACAGCAACAGAAGTAATCGCAGATTTAGAGCTTCTCGAACAACCACAAGTAATGATGTCTCCGGCGATGGTGGACGATTTGCCTCCCACCGTATTTAATCCTGAATATCAGGCTATGTCGGCAATTTCCGACTCATACAACCAAATGGGAGAAACTTTCTTTAGTTCGCCCGGTTTACCTATGAGTCCACAGATTGGGCAAATTGAACAACAACAAGCTTCTCTTAATCCAGCATTTGTTAAACGTTGTCAGCAAGAGTTAGCTTACCACATCGGGCCGATGGCAACTCTAGTTATAGAAGAAATATTGGCTCAAAATCCTTACATTCCACCTGACCATTTTGTAGAATTGATAGCCGCAGAAATTCCTAACTTTCAAGCAGCTTTTGAATTTAAAAAAAGCTTATTTTCATAGGCATTTAGAATTTAAAAGCAGAATTCAGAATTCAGAATTCAGGATAAATTCTCAACCACTGGCTGATAGCGCAGCGCTAGCAAGTAAGGGCATACCACCCGCAGGGTACGGCCGTTCGCCCTTACAATTATCTGTACCTCACCAAGGTGGGATCTGCCATATTAAAATTCCATCTCTCCATCGTAAGACCATTCAGAATTCTGACTCTTGAATTCTGACTCCTGAATTCTGGCATTTCTTAATCTCCCGTGCTTCCATGAGTACGTTTGATTCGTTTCATTGCCATTTCTAAGCTTAATTGCATCCGCTTAAAAGCTCTAGCTAGATTACCAATTTCATCATTAGACATTTGCTCAAATTCAACTTCCAAATGTCCCGTACTGACTTCCTCTGCAATGCGAGTCATGCGTTTGAGAGGAATCACAACTTGTCGATTTAAGAAAAAGTTAACTAACAGAATAGTTGCGATAAAAATCGTTGATACAATGAGAATAATTAGTAAAGAAGATTGATTAGCTTTATTGATAACGTTATTAGCTGGTACTGATATAATTTGAGCGCCAACAATTTCATTCAGTTTCCAGCCAAATCCATTGGCTGTACCATAAAGAGTAATCATGCTTTGAGGTGCAGCTTCCGGTACACTGTGACACTTCAAACAGCTTTCTTCAGAAATTGGTAAGGGACGAGCAATATAAAAAATATCTCCACCAGGAATTGAGCGAAATCCACTCACTTCTTTTAAGTCTGGTTTATTTCTGAACTTTTCTACAATTTCTGTCTCAAAACCGTCTGCTTTATCTCGAAGATTTGTAGGATTGAGAGTTGCTTCTTTATAGAAGAAATCACGGTAGTCTGGTGTTTTCCGCAAAATTTCAAATACCTCCCGTGCTGAGTACGCAGGTACGCTTTGTGGCAAAAACTCCGTTGCTAATTTATCAGCTAACTCAGGATTGACTTGAGTACTGGTGTACTTACGAACAGAACTCATTGTTTGCATCAGCATCAGAGCTGTTGAGCTAATATCCTGTTTGGCATTCTCCCTCAGCAAAGAAGAAAGGGCAAATCCGCTTAAGCTCAGACCAAACATCAAAATCACTAATAGCAGAATTGTAAACTTTTGTTTCAAATTCAGATTCTTCAGCATAATTTTAGATTACCTACAAGTCAAATTATTATGAACAAATATGGCTAAAGTTATCGTTGATAGGATAAGCGATCGAGTTTCATATTTTGGTGTAAAGGCATAGTTTAACTAAAACTATAAGGATATATCCAACTTTATACTATTAATTAATAGTAACTATTGAGGTGATGAAAATGTTGTCTAAGTAACTAACTTCAGAAAGCTACAACAACCATACAAATGAAATTCCCAAAAATTCGTGTTGGCTGTTCTGATACCGTGCCAAAATAAATACCAGAAAACGTCAAATATTACTAATGGTGTGGAATCCAGGAAAGTCTTTATTCGGAGGGCGCTACATTATTGAAAGCCAACTAGGCGAAGGTGGAATTGGCATTACTTATCTTGCCAGAAATCAAAGAAATCAACTACGAGTAATCAAAACTCTCAAAGAAGAAATCCTGAATCACCCCGCTTGGATACTCCACCGAAATAAATTACGGCAAGACTTCCGTGATGAAGCCGTTCGGCTGGCTGTGTGTCACCATCCTCATATAGTACAGATAGAAAACGTCTTTGATGAAGGAAATTCGCCTTGTATGGTGATGGAGTACATCCAAGGCGAGGACTTAGGACAACGCTTAAAGCGGGTAGGTTTGCTATCAGAAACAGAAGCACTGTTATATATTCGGCAAATTGGCGACGCTTTAACGCTGATTCATTCTAAAGGGCTGTTGCATCGGGATCTCAAACCGCGCAACATTATGATTCGCATTGATAAATCAGAAGCAGTGCTGATAGACTTTGGCATTTCTAGAGAATTTATTCCCAATGCAGTTCAAAGGCATACAGTGTATCGTACTCCTGGTTTTGCCCCACCCGAACAGTATGAATTAGAAGCGCCACGAGGAGAATACATTGATATTTATGCCCTAGCCGCGACTTTGTATAATTTGCTTACAGGAGTTGTACCAACAAGTGCAGACGATCGCCGTCACAATGTTAATTTAGAACCACCACAATACTTTAATCCCAACATCAGTAATAGAGTAAATCAAGCTATTATGTGCGGCATGGATTTGGAGTCAACTTATCGTCCCCAGTCCGTGCAGGAGTGGTTGAATTTACTTGAAGGCGATTTTAGAGAAGATTTAGCAACAATACCATTATTTTTACCGAGGAAGCCCAACCAAGAATCAGCCAGACCCGTTGTCCAATCACCTGGGCCTGTTGTAATACTAGATCGGCAGAACTGGCAATGCATACAGACCCTTAAAGGTCATTCTAGTATGGTTCATGCGATCGCCATTAGCCCAGACGGACAATATCTTGCTAGTGGCAGCAACGACAAAACTATCAAACTTTGGCAACTAAGTACTGGCAAACAAGTGCGTCAGCTGGGTCGTTGGTTTTCCGGCCATTCCAGCATGGTTCATTCCCTTGCCTTTAGCCCAATTTCTTTAAATTCTTCTCATCAAGGAGAGTCTGGCAGAACTGGAGGGTTCACAGATATCAACTCAGGAATTTTGGCTAGCGGTAGTTGGGACAACACAATTAAATTGTGGGATATCAACACAGGTAAAGAAATTCGTACTCTCATTGGTCATACCAACTGGGTAAATTCCGTCGCCTTCAGTCCAGATGGCAAACTGCTCCTTAGTGGTGGTGCTGACTGTACAATTAAACTTTGGCAAGTACACACTGGCGTAGAAATCCAAACTTTCAAAGGTCATAGCGACCCAGTTTCATCAGTCGCCTACTCTCCCAGAACAGCTACAACCAACAACCAGGAGAGACAGCTCATAGCTAGTGGTAGTAATGACTGCACCATCAAACTGTGGCAAGTATACACAGGCAGAGAAATTCGCACATTTGTTGGACATACCTTTTTTGTCAACTGTATCGCCTTCAGTCACGATGGAGAAATCATCGCTAGTGGTAGCGGCGATAACACAATTAAACTTTGGCATATCAACACAGGCAGAGAAATTCGCACCCTTACTGGTCATTCTGATTCAGTTTGGTCAATCGCCTTTAGCCGGGATAGGCAATTTCTTGCTAGTGGTAGTTGGGACAATACTATCAAACTGTGGCATTTACACAGTGGTACAGAAGTCAGCACACTAACAGGGCATTCCAGCTATGTTAGATGCGTCGCCTTCAGTCCCGATGGACAAACCCTAGTCAGTGGCGGCGATGACGATACGATCAAAATTTGGCGACGGGGGAAGTGAGGCTCTTGAGACAGGGGAAAAGGTTAAAGGTTAAAGGTTAAAGGGAAAAGGAATAAATTTGATCTTTCCCCTTTTCCCCTTTTCCCCTTACCCCTTTCCCCATGCCCCATGCCCCATGCCCACTACTCCCCCTCTTCTAGCCCTGCGATAGAATTGCGATCGCCCAAAAATTGTCACAATAATGGCGACAACCGTTATTTTTGAACAATAAATAAATTTATGGGCTTCGGTATTGGCGATTTATTTTGGATTTTCCTGCTTCTTACTTCTTTGCAACCCCTTTGGCAAAAACGCCAAGTAGAATATCGGCGCTTGCGTGCTTTACAGGAATTCCAGCAGCAACGCAAAAGTCGGGTGATTTTGTTAATTCACCGCCAAGAGTCCATTAGCTTACTGGGAATTCCCTTATCTCGATACATTACTATCGAAGACTCAGAACAGATACTGCGAGCAATTCGTCTCACTCCCCCAGATGTGCCAATTGACTTAATTTTGCACACCCCTGGTGGTTTGGTTTTAGCTACAGAACAAATTGCTAGAGCATTAATTCGCCACCAAGCAAAAGTTACAGTCTTTGTACCCCACTACGCCATGAGTGGCGGAACAATGCTAGCTCTGGCTTCTGACGAAATCGTTATGGATGCCAACGCCGTTTTAGGGCCAGTCGATCCCCAACTCGGTAACTACCCAGCAGCTAGTATCGTCAAGGTAGTCGAAGATAAACCCATCAGTGAAATTGATGACCAAACTTTAATTATGGCTGACCTCGCACGCAAAGCAATACAGCAAGTACAACGCTTTGTGCGGACTCTGCTCAAGGACAGTATACCTAAACAAAAAGTTCAGCCAGAAAATATTGAATCGATTATCGAAGCTTTAACAACTGGACGCGTTACCCACGACTATCCCATCACTGTTGAAGAAGCAACAGAAATGGGGCTGCCCATAACCGTGGGACTGCCCAATTCTATTTATGATTTGATGGATTTGTACCCACAGCCACAAGGAGGACGGCCCACTGTCCAGTACATTCCTATGCCCTACAATGACCGTAGTCCATCTCTACCTGTGCCCAAAGGCAGACCTTTAGAAGAACCCAATAATCCCTAATTCCTAACTCAAACACAGAACGACTAATACCAATTCGCAATGGGCTACGCCCCGCTATGCTAACGCAATCAAGAAATTCAGATTAGATCTAGGTTTCAGGTTTGAATCTGTTGCCGAATTTTTGAGAATTGGTATAACTTTATCAAAAGCTGCACGCATTTTTGCCACAGTCGTCCTTATTGATGCCAAGCAATAGCTTTACAAATAGAGAAGCCTACACTTACCCAAAGGGTGGTGTAGGAAATCTCACGAATTAACAACTACTAAATTACCTTGAGTTGAGGCTTCGAGGTAGGAATTTTTCCTGGTGATTAAGGTGTAGACGTAGGTGAAGCAGTTGGGGTAGCCGTCGGTGTCGCTGTCGGTGTCGCTGTTGGTGAAGCAGTTGGGGTAGCAGTTGGTGTAGCCGTCGGTGTCGCTGTTGGCGTCGCTGTCGGTCTACCAGTTGGTGTAGGACTCGGTACAGTTCTCGGTTTAGTGGTCGGTTTAGTGGTCGGTTTAGCCGTTGGTGTCGGTGATGGCTTAGGAGTTGGCTGACCCACAAGTGCCTTCGCTTCTACATCGAGCTTTTGCCGAAGTGCTAAATTAGCAATCCCGGTTTCTTGCAACTGATTTTTCTTCTGGTATTCCTTCACCGCCGCTTCAGTCTGAGGCCCATAAAAATTATCGCGGGGAAGAGGAGGATTAGGCTTCACCACCGCATTCAAATTCCCTTGCAGAATTTTAACGATGTTAGCAGCATAAGCTTGGGTTTGTGGCCCCGCTATCCCATCAACTGGTTTTAGCCTATAACCAGTCTGAAATTCACGAATTGCTTTTTTGGTTTCTTCATCCGTCAACGGCGTACTTGTTACCTTGACGTTGTAGCCTAATCCCCGCAACACAGCACGAAATTGCTGTGGCGTGTAACTACGTTGAGGAGCTGCAAAACCTGTATCTACAATTACTATGCTAGCAGTTAACAGGCAGGTAGCAGCAAAAGTCGCGCTTGATTTTCCAAACCCACACCACATAAATGAAAACTCCTTTGGCTTAAATCAGGAGGATTATAGACGTTAACAGCTGCATTTTAAGTTTCTTTAATAACTTTTTTCATAATTGTTTAATGATTTTTGAATAAATTGTAATTTATCATTTGTCAAACTTAAATGCGTTTATAAAAACTAATCTGTGTCATCCATCAAAAGAAGTATCTTATATTAGCGAAGATCATTGGTTGTCGAAATTTGGTAGTTAATAAATCAGACAATTGATATTGAAAATCAAGGAAAATGTATAATTTAAAACAAAAAAATGAAAAATATAAAAAATCCTGAGAAGCGCAACCTGTGGTTTGAAAGATTTATGGCAATCCTGGCCACAGTAAATTTAAGTTTAGTTTTGTTTGATTTAAGTTACGTACATTGGCGGGATTTATACTTACAAAAACTTCCCCAAATTGTCCACATTTATGATCCAATCAAAGGTATTGAACCGCATCGAGAGACGAAAAAGTATCTAGAAACCTTAGACGCATTGGAAGAACAAGTCAGCCAAACAGGATTACAGTCGCCTGAGGTAAAAAAGGGGCTAGAGGAAATAACTCGTCTTAGCGACGAGATGATTGACACTAATCCATTTGCGGGAGCGAATAAGAGTGGTACTCTAGAAAAAATCAAAAATCGGATGCGCGATCGCATCGACAATGAATCTGCAAAACAGTCCTTTGCCATTTTTTGGAGTCAACCGTACTTAACCCAAAAAGGCTGGCTGCCAGAAATTAATTTTTTCAACCAAAGAATCCGCCCTTTAATTGCCACTAACTACTACCGCCGAATTGGAGAAAGTGGCGAATATATCAATAATTTCTGGATTATTGACTCAGTATTTGTAATTTTATTTGCCCTAGAATTGCTGGGTCGTACCTTTTTAATCAGACGCCAACATCGTGGTTTAAGCGCTTTAGAAGCACTTTTGTGGCGTTGGTACGATCTGTTATTATTAGTACCATTTTTGCGGTGGCTACGAATTATACCTGTATTAGTTCGTCTCGACCAAGCAAAGTTATTAAGTTTGTATCCAGTGCGCCGACAAATTAATCAGGGAATCGTCGCTAATTTTGCCGAAGAACTCACAGAAATTGTAGTGGTGAGGGTAATCAACCAAGTTCAGGGTTCAATTAAGCGGGGTGAATTAATTCGCTGGCTGTCGCAACAAGAAAATGTACGTTCCTACATAGATATTAATAATGTCAATGAAATAGAAGCGATCGCAGGTCTTTTGGTAAAAACAATTGTTTACCAAGTGCTACCCGAAATCCAACCAGCGATCGTTGCCATTTTGCGTCACAATATCGAAGCCGTCATCCATCAAGTTCCCATCTACCGCAACCTCCAGAACCTCCCAGGGGTTGGGCAAGCCCAAACCCAACTCAGCGAACAACTAGCAACCCAAATCACAACAAATCTTTATAAAACTTTAGTTAGTGCTGTTGAAGACCCTGTTGGTGCAAAACTCACTAGTCAACTAGTACAAAGTTTCAGCGACGCCTTGACAGGGCAAATCAAAGAAAAGCACTTGCTTGCAGAAATTGAGAGTTTACTTTCTGACTTCTTAGAAGAAATAAAACTCAACTACGTTCAGCGTTTGTCCCAAGAAGATATCGAACAAATCATCGACCAAACTAGACAACTACGAACACAGGCATCACTTCCAGCAGTACTTGATAAAAGCACCACTATTCCAGGGAGATGAGAACATGGCTTCGCTAAGGGAAAAGGGTAAAGGTTAAAGGGAAAATAGAGATCTTTCCTTTCCCCCTTCCCCTTTGCCCTTTGCCCCATGCCCTGTTTGGCCCATCCCCCATGTCCAATGCCCCACTCCAAAAGAAATGCGCTAAACTCGAATTAGGGCGAACCACCATTGGTTCGTCACAAGACTTCTTGGAAGATATCCCTATCGCAGGAAGTGGGTCGATGCCCACTTTTTTTATTGAATTTTCTCATGGCTCATCCCTTAATACCAAAAATTATTGATTTGGCGACACCAGTGGCAGAAGAACTGGGATTAGAACTAGTTGGTGTGGTTTTTCACACTAACCAAAGTCCACCAGTACTGCGGGTAGATATTCGCAATCCTCAGGAAGACACTGGGTTAAATGATTGTGAGAAGATGAGCCGTGCTTTAGAAACCTCCTTAGATGCTGCGGAAATCTTTCCAGATGCTTATGTATTGGAAGTGTCCAGTCCTGGTATTTCGCGGCAATTGGTCACCGACAGGGAGTTTATCTCTTTTAAAGGATTTCCCGTCATTATCTCCACCTCCCCACCTTATGAGGGACAACAAGAGTGGACTGGTCAGCTGATTCGCCGGGATGAGACAGCAGTTTACTTAAACCAAAAAGGTCGTGTAGTCGAAATTCAGCGCTCTCAAATTACTAGGGTGCAGCTAGACGAACGTCGATAAACAAATGACTAGGGACTGAGGATTAAGGACTGAAGATTAGGGATTGGAGATTAGGGATTAGGAACTAGGAACTGGGGAAGCAGAGGAGCAGGGGAGCAGAGGAGCTTCAGTGCAGAGGGGAAGTTGCAGTCAGTCTTTACCATCTGCCCTCACCCCCTCCGCCCCCCTGTGTCTTACCATGCCCCAATCCCCAGTCCCCAGTCCCCAATCCCCAGTCCCCAATCCCCAGTCCCTAATTTTTAAAGGAGATTGCTTATGTCAATGGTTACTTTACCTGGATTAAAAGAACTAATTGAAAGTATTAGTCGCGAACGTAATTTACCTCGTCTTGCAGTTCAATCAGCTATTAGAGAAGCACTACTTAAAGGCTACGAACGTTATCGCCGCGCCCAAAATCTAGAGCGCAGACAGTTTGACGAAGATTATTTTGATAATTTTGAAGTAGAACTGGATATAGAAGAAGAAGGATTTCGCGTTCTTTCCACTAAAATTATTGTTGAAAAAGAAAAACTCAATAACACAGACCATCAAATTTCTTTAGACGAAGTTCAACTTGTAGCTCCCGAAGCGCAGTTAGGCGACTCTGTAGTGCTGGATGTGACACCAGATCAAGGAGAATTTGGTCGCATGGCAGCGATGCAAACCAAGCAAGTACTAGCGCAAAAACTCCGGGATCAACAGCGCCAGATGGTGCAAGAAGAGTTCCAAGATTTAGAAGGAACCGTTCTGCAAGCAAGAGTCTTGCGCTTTGAACGTCAATCAGTAATTTTGGCAGTTAGCAGTGGCTTCGGTCAGCCAGAAGTGGAAGCGGAATTACCAAAGCGCGAACAGTTACCCAACGATAACTATCGGGCAAACGCCACTTTTAAGGTATATCTCAAAAAAGTTTCTCAAGGTCAGCAGCGAGGGCCGCAATTACTTGTATCTAGAGCCGATGCTGGTTTGGTAGTTTATCTGTTTGCCAACGAAGTACCAGAAATCGAAGACGAAGTAGTACGGATTGTTGCCGTAGCTAGGGAGGCAAACCCCCCTTCCCGTTATGTAGGCCCCCGGACTAAAATAGCAGTAGACACTCTCGACCGCGATGTAGACCCAGTTGGTGCATGTATCGGAGCTAGGGGTTCGCGAATTCAAGTTGTAGTCAACGAATTACGCGGTGAAAAAATAGATGTAATTCGCTGGTCGCCAGACCCAGCAACATATATCGCTAATGCTTTAAGTCCAGCACGAGTAGATGAAGTCCGCCTGATGGATCCAGAAACCCGGCAAACCCACGTACTAGTGGCTGAAGACCAACTGAGTTTGGCCATTGGCAAAGAAGGGCAAAATGTCCGTTTAGCAGCACGCCTGACGGGCTGGAAAATTGATATTAAAGATAAAGCGAAGTACGATCGTGCCGGAGAAGATGCTAAATTTATAGCTTCTAGAGCTAAATATCAAGCAGAGCAAGAAGAAGAGGATGAAGATGATGTTGATTTTGAGGAATTAGAGGCTGAAAATGAAGATGACTTAGAAGAATTAGATAATGATACTTTTGATGCTGAGGATGAAGAATAATTTCTCAATCTTGTTAAATTTTGTTACTGTTGATTTTAATCCCAATCTCAAAGATTTTTTTTGTTGAAAACGAGTTGGTATAAGTAAAAAATAGTAATAACGAACTTCTTTCTACACCCAAAATGCACCAACTGAGATCCTAACAAAACTGATGAAACCAAATTATCGGCGCTGTATTAGCTGCCGCAAACTAGGTTTAAAAGAAGAGTTTTGGCGGATTGTACGCGTCTTTCCTTCTGGAAAGGTACAATTAGATCGGGGCATGGGGCGTTCCGCCTATATTTGTCCGCAAGTGAGTTGCCTACAAGCAGCTCAAAAGAAAAATCGACTAGGGCGATCGCTACATGCATCAGTGCCAGAAACGCTGTATCAAAGCTTGTCGCAACGTCTAGCCAGCAATAATACCCAAAATCAAATTTAATTATTTGGAACAACTTAGTGGCGTCATCAATAGAGAAATTGTGCGAAAGTCGAATTAATCGTGCTTTTTTCATATTCTCTGTCGAACGCTAAGGTTAGTGCCAAAATAGTAAATGGGTGTAGAAAGCATTCGACTCTTCTATCAAAAGAGGGGTAAGGCAACACTCCCAGAACAAAATGTACTCGATTGTGTTGTGGAAGACTCAGAATCAGCAAAACAAAAAACTACAAAATGGCAACCTGGTAGCGCTCAGGCGCAGTTCGGCGTCAAGGGTTCCCATAAAAATCTTTTATTTAAAAAATTTTTATGGGCATCTCTCAACCATCATTTCTGGTGGGGATGCCATCATTAAACCGAAACATCTCTCTTTCCTGATTGGAGGCACCGGCAAAATCACCAAGGGCAACCTAAAAACAGTAATCAAAGGATGGAGATGTCGCAAACCAGGCAGCCATCCGCTAAAACTGTAAATTAAAGGGGAAGAGTGGATGAACAACGGCAAAGTTAGAATCTATGAATTATCAAAGGAATTGAATTTGGATAACAAAGAGCTATTAGCAATTTGCGACCAGCTCAACATCGCGGTCAAAAGCCATAGCAGCACGATTTCAGAATCCGAGGCAGAACAAATTCGTACTGCTGCACAAAAACTCGCAGCGACAAATGGGACGCCCAGAAAGGAACCAGGTACAACCAGCCATAAATCAAATTCACTACCAAACGGCGGACGTAACCGACCTGCTGCACCCCACAAACAGCAAATTTTGGAAATACGCAAACCGAAAATATTGAGAAATACTACCTCCAACGCCTCAGAGGCGTCAGTTGCTACCAATACCCAAGCTGCTTTGTCTGAAGCTAATCCTCCCTCACCTCCACGGCCTTTCGCTACACCAGTCTCACCCATGAAGCCGACGGCACCAACTCGACCCGTACCCCGGAATCAATCTGAGACCACAGAGCAACCTCCTGTCAAAGACTTGGAACAAACACCTCCTCCAAATCAGCCACAGGAAAAACCAGTTGCCCAAAAATCGGAAAAAGTAATTCCACCCAGACCGAAAGCTGACAAGCCTCAAAAACCGCAATTAGTTGCGCCACCGGCCAGGCCAGCAGCGGAACAAGCACAGGTAACCGAACAGCAACCTCCGGCAGACAAACCGATCCTCAAACGCGAACGTCCGCGGCCCGCAGAAGGCGATCGCGACCATCAAATTATTAAGCCAAAAGTCGCGAAGCTGCCAGCAGACCAGACCTCGCCAGGGGCACCACAAAAACAGCCTCGTCCCACCACTTCACCCGGCAAACCGGAGCCAAGAGGAAATCGGCCACCATCACCAATAGGAGACGGGCAACGACCAAGACCTGCACGTTCTGGTGAAGCTGTAGCAGCAGCAATGCCAATTGCTACTCCACCAAGGCATCTGTCAGCAATAGCAGCGAAAACCGAGGTATTAGGTGACGAGCCAATCGCCCCCGATTTGCTGGATTTAAAACGCCCAACTCCACCCCGGCCAGCCAAAGGTGGCAAAAAGTGGGTAGAAGAAGAAATCATCGACGAAGTTAAAGAAAAAGCAGGCAAGGCCGGCGTCAAAGGCAAGCGAACCAAGCCAATACTTCTGGATGATGACGAATTTGAAGACGATTTACTCGATGATGACGATTCAGACGCACCAGCCACCGTCCAAGTCAGCCTCTCCATCGCCCGTCCTCCCAAACCCAAATCGGCTCGGCCCGCACAAGCCCCAGCGGCAGCCTTGGTTAGTGCCCCAACAGCAAGAGGTAGAAAATCTACTTCTAACCGCGACCAAAACCGTCGCCAAGAAGTCGAAACCAAGCGCGATCGTCCAGAAAAAGTCGTGGTGACAGGGCCAATGACTGTCCAAGAATTGGCTGACCTGTTGATTGTTGCCGATACAGAGATTGTGAAAATCCTGTTCCTCAAAGGCATGGCAGTCAGTATCACCCAAAATCTGGATATTCCAACAATTACTCTGGTAGCAAAAGAACTAGAAATAGAAGTTGAAACCGCCGAACCAGAAGCAGAAGCTCGGAAAGTTACGGAAATGGTCAGCGCCGAAGATATGGAAAATCTCCATCGGCGTCCGCCAGTGGTGACAATTATGGGTCACGTAGACCACGGTAAAACAACTCTACTTGACTCGATTCGTAAAACCAAAGTAGCTGCTGGGGAAGCAGGTGGTATTACCCAACACATCGGTGCATATCATGTTGATGTGGTACATGAAGGCAAACCACAGCAGATAGTCTTCCTAGATACTCCCGGTCACGAAGCCTTTACAGCCATGCGGGCACGAGGAGCGCGGGTAACAGATATTGCTGTGTTAGTAGTCGCTGCGGATGATGGCGTTCGTCCCCAAACCATTGAAGCTATTAGCCACGCACAAGCAGCAGGAGTACCCATTGTCGTCGCCATCAACAAAATTGACAAAGAAGCTGCACAGCCAGACCGGGTGAAACAAGAACTGACTCAGTATGGTTTGACAGCAGAAGAATGGGGCGGCGACACAATTATGGTGCCGGTGAGCGCTATCAAAGGTGAAAACCTAGATACGCTCTTAGAAATGATTCTCTTGGTAGCAGAGGTAGCAGAACTATCTGCCAACCCAGACCGCGCTGCCAGAGGAACAGTCATTGAAGCACATCTGGATAAAGCTAAGGGAGCAGTTGCTACCCTGCTAATTCAAAATGGTACCTTGCATGTGGGAGATATGCTCGTAGCCGGCTCCGCCTTTGGTAAGGTGCGGGCAATGGTGAACGACAGAGGCGCAAGAGTTGAAGCCGCTTCTCCATCCTTTGCTGTTGAGGTGTTGGGCTTAAGTGATGTCCCAGCAGCCGGCGACGAGTTTGAGGTCTTCGAGAACGAAAAAGAAGCCCGAAACCTAGCAAGCGATCGCGCCGACAAACAACGCCTATCCCGCCTCCTGCAAGGACGCGTCACCCTCACAACCCTCTCAGCTCAGGCACAAGAAGGCGAGTTGAAAGAACTCAACTTGATCTTGAAGGGAGACGTACAAGGTTCTGTGGAAGCCATTGTGGGAGCGCTCAAGCAAATCCCCCAAAACGAAGTCCAAATTCGGATGTTATTGGCTACTGCTGGGGAAATTACCGAAACAGATATCGACTTAGCATCAGCTAGTAACGCTGTAATTATTGGCTTCAACACCACCTTTGCCAGTGGCGCAAGACAAGCCGCCGATGAAGCGGGTGTAGATGTTCGGGAATACAACGTTATCTACAAACTCTTGGAAGATATCCAAGATGCCTTGGAAGGTCTTCTCGAACCAGAATTGGTGGAAGAACCCTTGGGTCAAACCGAAGTCCGCGCCGTCTTCCCAGTCGGTCGTGGTGCGGTTGCTGGTTGCTACGTTCAATCTGGCAAGCTAGTTCGCAACTGCAAAGTGCGGGTGCGACGCGGCGGTAAAGTGGTTTATGAAGGCGTGCTGGACTCCCTCAAACGGATGAAAGAAGACGCCCGCGAAGTCAACGCTGGTTATGAATGCGGTGTCGGTATTGATAAATTCAATGATTGGGCTGAAGGTGATATCATCGAAGCCTATCAAATGGTTACCAAGCGCCGTACTCTCACCTTAACAAGATAGTGCTCTTGGTAAAATGGTTAGAAGTTAGGAGTTAGGAGTTATGAGTTAAAACTCTCTAACTCCTAACTCTTAACTTTTAACTCATAACTTTAATATATGGCTTCATTTCGCTCTGAACCAATCTTGTGGATTCACGTCGCTGGATTAGCAACGTTACCTATTTTTTCAATACTCTGCTTATTGTTCCTGTCTGTGGGCGAGCCGTTTTTGCCCGTCTGGATGGAACTATTCTTAGTAGCGACCATTGGTGTTGTGCCGCTGCTATGGATGCAGCTGCGTCGCCCCTTTTACATCTTTGGCCTTTTGGGAATAGCCTTAAAGCCAGAAAATTTGACTGAGCGGCAGCGAAAAATTCTTTGTTTAACTAATACAAAGTTAAATCGTATTTTAGCCCTAGTGACAGCAGTATTGTCGATTTGGGCGTTGTGGCATATCTATCAATTTGCCCCATCAGTAGCAAATACAGCTAAATTTTTACCGCAATGGCGCAGCCTGGGTTTAATACTTGCCGCCTTAGCCTTTTTAGCGAGTAATTTATTTTTACAAATACCCGTTAGTGTCATGCGAGTTTTAGTGACTAATGACACAGAATTTGCGGCCATAGAACCGTTATCTTTAGACAAGATTAAACAAGATTTTACAATTCTAGGCGTGCGGGTTAATCAAATGTTGCCCCGATTGTTTGAATCTTTGTTCGCAAGAAAAATAGATTCGCAGCAGCCCCCAGAGTAAATATTATTTTATTTGAAGTGGCTAGGAGCAGACGCTCTTACGCGGGGACATGAGGGAGTGAGCGATAAGTATTAACCAATACCCCATAACGCCAGTTGCTAAAGAGCGGTACAAGTCGGGCATTACCCGCCCAACGCACTGGCTCCCTAATGCTCAATTACCAATAACAGAGGAATGAGGAATTATGGCTCAAATTCCAGCTTATAGCGATCGCCAATTTTCTGCTGATAGTGAAATTTGGTATAGCCTCAAATGCGCTATCTCTAATAGTTCCGGTTTTCAACGCTGGCAACTAGAACGCGGCGCTCAATTACAAGGACTTCGCTTAGAACAGCAGGTACAACGATATTTACGAGAAACTTTAGAAACTTTAGCTTATTAGATACTCAGTAAATCTTGTAGGTAATGAAGTTAGTGGTAGCCGTTGTCCAAGCGATCGCCACTGCTTCCTGTAATGACATCCCACCATAATTAATTGCGAAATCCAGCTATAGTACTTTGACTCAGCAAGGAATTTAAGCCCTTGTCTGGTTAATGGAAATTTTAGCTGGATTTATGTTTTGCCGTACTATTAAGACTTCAATACTTGTCGTTTAAGGGGAAAAGGGAAAGAAAAAACCTTTAACCTTTACCCTTTAACCTTTTCCCAAAACCCAATTCCGAGTTAAAAATGCACAAAGCGAGCAGTATTGATTAGGACTTGACAAGGCTGATTCTCTACTCCTATGCAAGTCAAAAATCAGATCCGATTGCCATAGTAAAATTTTCTGAATTAAAGTATATAACTTATGTATAAGTTCTGTGATTTATCTCAGGAATTTAGCTGAATCAGTGCTTATCATTCGGTATAGTTTTGCATGGGTTTTATAGCAGCTTACAAAACTGCTAGCTTTAACCTTGTTCTACATACCGTAATTCAGCACATCACAGACTCAAAAATGAAACATCGGGGTTTTCAAACTTCTCCAGCGAAAAATTTTCGCCTTCTTTCTCGCAATCATCTCAGATATAGCCTACGCATGGCAGCCGGACTAACAGCTTTGTTAGTTGTTTCTGGTGGGTCAATCGTACTACCTGGTGAGGTAAATGCTGGCGCTACTCACCCAGAAGGTATCGTCCCAATCACAGCCCAAGTTCCCACCACTGCAACAGTCATTTACGTTAATCCTACAACTGGTGCAGATAACGCTGGTGCTGGTACTACGGCTAATGCACCTTACAAGACCATAAGTTTTGCTCTTAGTCAAGCCCAACCAGGGACAACAATTCAACTTGCACCTGGAAATTATAGCCAGGAAACTGGGGAAACCTTTCCTATCTTGCTGAAACCAGCGGTAACACTGCGGGGTGATGAAGCTACTAGAGGTCAGGGAATATTAATTTCAGGTGGAGGTTTCTACACTAGTCGCACCTTTGCCAGACAGGACATTACCATCCTTGCCGACCAAAATACTACTATAACAGGGGTCACTGTCACCAACCCAAATAGCCGAGGTACTGGTGTTTGGGTGGAATCAACGAATCCCATCATCAAAAACAGTACTTTTACTAACAGCATTAGAGAGGGCGTTTTTGTCACTGGTACAGGCAACCCCAAAATCGAAAGTAACATCTTTGTGCAAAATAAAGGCAACGGAGTTTCAGTTGCTAAATCTGCCCAAGGAGAAATCCGCGGTAACTTATTTCAGGATACTGGTTTTGGTATAGCGATCGGTGGTACTTCTACTCCCTTAGTTGTAGAAAACCAAATCATCGACAACCAAGACGGTCTTTTTATCTCAGAGTCAGCTAAGCCCGTATTACGTAAGAATGTCATTCAAAACAATAAGCGGGATGGTGTTGTCGCGACTGTTAGTGCTTTACCTGACCTTGGTACCAACGAAAATCCTGGTGGTAATCTGATTCGTAATAATGCTCGTTATGATGTCAACAATGCTACTAAAACTGGTACAATTCTCGCTGTTGGCAATGATATCGATCAAAAACGAATTGCTGGTTCAGTAGATTTTGTTGCCGCAGTTGTTGATGTACCCCCAGGAGGGGCTGTCGCCTTTAAAGATGTGCCAGCAAATTACTGGGCAAAAGCCTACATCGAAGCCTTAGCTTCCCAAAATATTATTGCTGGGTTTCCTGATGGTACTTTTAAGCCCAACGAACCTGTAACCCGTGCTCAATTTGCCACCATTATCACTAAGGCTCTGACGCCACCAGCCAAGCGCCCAGCTATTAACTTTAAGGATGTAGCAAGCAATTTTTGGGCTTTTGCTGCAATTCAATCTGCTTACCAAAGTCAATTTGTTTCTGGTTATCCTGATGGTACTTTTAAGCCACAACAACAAATTCCCAGAGTGCAGGCATTGGTAGCTTTAGCAAATGGTTTGGGCTTGACTGCCAACGATCAAAGTGTTCTTTCGTTTTATACCGATGCGGGTCAGATTCCTAATTATGCGATCGCCCCTGTTGCTGCTGCAACTCTACGCCAACTAGTAATCAATTATCCGACTGCTAAGCAACTCAATCCTAATCGTCAGGCGACTAGAGCCGAAGTTGCTGCCTTTGTTTACCAAGCACTTGTTAATAGTGGACGTGCCCAACCAATTCCTTCATCCTATTTGGTAACAGTTCAATAGACCTCTTGCAAAAGTGCTTTTTGCACTTTTGTGGGAAAAGGGAAAAGGTTAAAGGGAAAATAACAAACCTTTCCCCCTTTCCCCTTTCCCTTTTCCCGACTTCTGCAAGAAGTCTAATAAAGAGTGCTGAGTTGTAAAGGCTTAATTGATTAATTGAAAACGCCAGACTGATAAATTACCAGTCTGGCGCTTCCAGTATTGTGAATTTAATTAAATCTCAGGTTTGAGTTATAAAATTTGGGGTCTTTAAATATAGTTGACCCCATTTGAATCTAATTGACTTTATAGTCAGAGTCTTTATATTGGCTGACCCCGTTTCAACGATTTTTAGTTTCTCAGAAATTTTTACTTTTTGAAATTTCGTAATCATTTCTTTATTTTTTCTTTCCTGATATTTTAATTATTATCAAAATATTTAAGCTTATGAAGATATGTAAAAATACCATGCAAAAATTAACAATCCAAATGGATTTAGGAATTAGTATTTTTACCAGATTTGCGGCTTTCTTGGGGACGCTGCTCCCAGCGCCAGAGACAAACCATCAATGTAACGATTCCTATTTGGAGGGCCAAATTCGGCAAAGCGCTGTCAATATCGCGCCCTGCAAGCACTCTGAAAAAAAAGATGAATGCCCCAATTAAACCAGAAGCACCGAAAGCAATATAGAGAAATTGTCGTAAGCCGCGATAAGGGGCTGCCATTTCTGCTTTGAGACGGGTATATTGTTCTGGGCTGAGGCGATTTTTGGAATTTGGATTTACCATAGGTGAATCATGCTATACTATTCGATTGTGTACGCCGATGTGGCTCAGTGGTAGAGCAGCTGATTCGTAATCAGCAGGCCGTGGGTTCAAATCCCATCATCGGCTTTTATCAAGTATTACTAAACACTAAAGTTTGGCATAAAGCAAGCATTTAGCTAAATCAGTGTCAAAAAATAGCATAGCTAGATCGACTAACGATGCTGATTCAGGCTAAAAATTCCCAAAAATTAAACCTCTAACTGAGTTTCGCAGAAGGCTTTTAATAAATCAATACAGTTAGCGATCGCTTTGATGGTTAGAGAACACCAAAAACTATAATGAGTGTATAACGTCGGTTACAACAATCTAAACAATGCAAGTTGATAGCATTTTAGAGCAAAGGCTACTTGAAAAACTTCGGCAGCTGCCTCCTGAACAAGTTTTGCTAGTTGAAGATTTTATTGATTCTTTAGAGAAGCAGAAAGCAGACAGTAGCCTTACCTTGGTAGCAGCAAAACTTTCTGAACCAGTTCTGCTTAAAATTTGGGATAACCCTGAAGATGCAGAATATGACACATTATGAATTTGGTGATGTCATTTTAGTGCCGTTTCCTTTTACTGACCAAACTACTACAAAAAAACGTCCAGCAGCAATTGTGAGTTCTAATAGCTATCAACGTGAGCGTTCGGATTTAATATTGATAGCTATTACCAGTCAAGCGAATCCAGCAACTTCCTTTGGTGAAATCACAATTACTAAATGGCGAGTAGCTGGTCTTCTCAAACCTTCAATTATTAAACCAGTTTTGACTACTATAGATAAAGAGTTAGTAATTAAAAAGTTAGGTCAGCTTGAAGAACCTGATATTCAAGCTTTGCGAACTCTTTTTCTAAGTATTTTGGGTTGATATAGCAATCCTATTTAATTTCGTTCAAATTTACGATGTCAAGATATCCGACTTATTTAATAAGTAGGATATCTAGCTTGTGAGATGGTAAGCAAGAAAAAGAATTTTATCTCAATGAAAAGCTGAAATATCACTGCGATTTATCTTCACAGAAGGCTTTTAATAAATCAATACAATTAGCGATCGCTCCTAAATGAGCAATTTCATAACCGTGGGTATTTTGAGTAGGAAATGCTAAACAAGCAGCACGTCCAACATGTCCAAATTTCATCGCAATTGAAGCATCGCTGCCAAATCCACTCAGAGTTGTAAACTGAATTGGCATATCCAACTGCCTAGCACATTGGCGTATTTGTCCATTTAATCCCTCATCATATATCCCATAAGCATCTTGAGATAACAGTACAGGAATTTCCCCATCTTTAACAGGATATTCCTCAGATAATGGACAAATTTCTAACGCAATTAAGGCATCTAAAGGCTGATTTTGAGTAAAAAATAAAGCGCCAATTGCCCCGACTTCTTCTTTTGCTGAAGCCACCAGATAAACATCGATAGCTGGCTGTTTTAAACTTTCAGCTAAAGCTAGCAAAATGGCAACAGAGGCTTTGTTATCTAACGTGTAACTGGCAATATGATCCTTTAATCTAATTGGTAACTTGCGATGTTTGCCAATCACCATTCTCGTTCCGGGCCGAATCCCAGCAGCTTCTAGTTCAGCCGTAGTGCGTTTGGTTTCAATCCAGGCATTTTCCCACTTGACGCTAGTATCTTCTTGCTGGACTTTTTGCGGAGATTCGTGGGAAACGTGGCGGGAACCAAAACTGAGAATTCCGCTGATGGTTTCATTGTCTCCCAGTAAATCTACCACACCTTCACCGTAAACCCAGGGAAAAGAACCGCCGAGTTTGCGGACTTCAACGCGACCTTCATCGCCGATATTTTTAACAATCCCACCAATTTCATCTTTATGGGCTGTAATGGCAATGGCTCGGTCTGGACTTCGCCCAGGAATTTTTGCAATAATGTTGTCGGCGCGATCGCACCAGACTTCTACACCCAGTGCTGTAAATCGTTGGATTAACAACTGGTTAATTTCGGCTTCTGCACCACTAGGAGAATGATGCATCACCAACTCTGCAATAATTTGAAATAAGCGATCGTAATCCCACATTAATATTACTTGTCAACTGTATGAGACGATTGTGCGCTAGACATCAGACCCGCAGTCGTAAGTGCCGACCTTTTTTGCTGGCGCTTGAGTACTCCTACTGTACCGAAAGTACCAACTGCCAACAATGTCTCCAACTCTGTGGAAGGTTCAGGAACAGACTTAGCCTCAATCGCCGCCAGTGTAGTGTCCGGTATCACCTGATGAGTAACGGTGGTTGGGTGGTAATTGTCCCAGATGAGAAACTTGTTGTTGACAGGGTTACATATATCTAGCCAACATAAACAAGATTCCCTTACATTCGTAAAACCCAATTCACTTGTCTGAGAGGCTATTTATAAAGTAAAAATAAAATTATTGTAGGGGAGCCAGTGCGCCCTTGCGGTTAAGAGACTTGTACCGCTGAAGCGCAACCCGTTCCCTCGAAGAGGGTTCCCGCAGGGTAGGGTAGCAACTGGCGTTGTGTTAGGCGCGTATTTTAAGATTACTTGTCACGAAAAATATGATATTAGCGCCTAACGCACCGTCTTATATAGCGGTGCGTTAGGCTAAAGCCGTAACACACCCTACTTAAGATTTACTTTATAAATGATCTCTGATTAAATAAACAATGAATATCAATAGGGATAATATTGAGATCTTGATTTTGGTTCAAAGCACTCACCGTTGCTGCTAATTGGCGGAGTCTGGGAAGAAGCATAAAGTACGCAACAACTTTAACTTTGCTTTAATTTCAATGCATCAGCCGCTGAGACACCCTCACCTTGAGTTCCAAAGTACCACAAAGCTGTAGCAGCTTCAGCACGAGTTACTGGTTTTTTGGGTTGAAACAAGGTCGTATAGCCAAACACCCGCCGAATATTGGATTGTTCGCCATTTTGAAAATCAGCCAAAACTGCTCTTAAAGCCTTAGAATCAATTCGGGCTGCGTCTTGAAAACCCCAAGTTTGTTTGACAGCATCCAAGGTAGCAGAGGGTAAGCCTTGGCGAGTATCTAAGGGTAATTTCCACAGCAGTAAGGCCTCTCGTGTTAACGGGGCATCAGGACGAAACAAAACAGCTGTAGAATCTCCAGATAAAGGACTCGGAATTAACCCAGCCTCAGCTAATCCCTGAATTGCTGGAAAATCAGGGTCTTTTGAGGACACATCAGTAAAAGCTGGTTGAGTGCTTTCTGGTGCTAAACGAATTTGTTTAGCTGGATTGCTGGTATACATAGCATTATTAGCAGCAATTAGCCAACGGGCGTATTGGCGACGCGTAACGATTTTACCGGGTTCAAATTGGTTAGTTGTGGCAGCAGAATTACTCTTAGTTGTCTTTGATTCTATAGGCAAAACACCTAAAGCAGCCAAATCTTGAATGTGTTGTCGCCATTCTTGTGGTGCTTTATTGAGATCGTTGAATGTCTGAGATTCACGTGTGGCTGTGGGAGTTGTTTGGTTATTAGTCGTGGTTGGTGGCTGTGACGCCGAGTTTGCAGGTGCTACAGGCCCAATGAACTGCGGATCTCCTGCTGGGGGAACGTTGTTACTAGTGTTGTTAGGATTTGTACTTGGAGTAGGTTGTGCTGTTGCAGTGCTACTATTTGGTACGTACTCGATCGCTAATTCAGTAGCTGTTTGGGGTTGATTGGGTGTGGCGTTAGTAACTGATTGAGGCTGAATCGAAACTTTCAACAGTGAATTATCACGACGCGCCTCAAAGACACCTACTCCATCATCTGTTGGCTGTTGCAAAATTTGCCAGTTATTTGTTTGCAACTGGCTACGATAAAAGCTAGCTATCAAATTGCTAGGATCGGAACTTAGCCAACGAGTTGAGACTCTGTTTTCTGAATCGCTAGCAGGTGTAACTTCCTGTAGCTTGGCATTGGCATATAGTGGAATATCTTTAGGGAAATCAGCTGGTAACTGAACTGTTGAGTCGTTTTGCTGTACTTGTGGTTGGTTAGTCTGAGATTCTCCAAAGACAACCGGATTATTTTGCAGTCTAGAATCTGCTGCCAAAGACTCCTCAAGGTTTTTGGACACTGGAGTGTTAGCACAGGCTGTTAACGAAGTGAATAAAACAGCCAAACTCAGAAATACAGCTGGACGTTTAGCAGGAAGCACAGGAAATCACAAATTGAGTTTCAGTTCCTACCCTAGCGCAAACTGTTGATGAAATGCTGACTGTGTATTGGGGATTGATTACTGGTAAGAAATTTTCCCAATCCCTAGTTCCTAGTCCCCGGTGCTTTGCGTAACGCTATTAATGATATCTCAAAAAATTAGTAAACGGTAGCAGAAGCTACCGTGTTGTCTTCGTTTTACAGCCATTAGGTTTTGATAATTCCCATGCTTATTTATAGATTTCCCTAAAATTCTGCGAAAGTAACATTTTTGGGAAAAAAACATAAATAAACCCACAATGGTCGCGATACAAGAGTATTGCGCTCTAAATACTCAAGTTTTAGGACAGCGATCTGGGTTTTCCGCGACTAAGCATGATAATTGATTGATAGCTTCCCAAATAACAATCTAGCAACCAAAAGCTTGACGCTACGTCCAAATGCACTAGTTTAATGCGATCGCCAAGCAACTGAAGTGATAGACTATGAATAAAGCCCCCCTTAGCCTCATCAAAAGAGGGGAATCAATGAAATTGGCTAACGCTGGCTTAAATTTCGATTCTGAAGATTATTCATCTGACGATGGTAAGCTGGATAATGAAATGTCCGAAAAATGCCAGTGTTAAGTAATTCCAGGAACTTAGCGTCAGTTTTTAGTTCTTGAGGGTAGGGGTTATGTAAAGCAGTTAACTGGTTTTGGATTTTGGATGGAAACAAACCACTAGTCCCCCGCACTCCTGAGGATTTTGGATTTGTTTCACTCATTAGGGGTGAGGCATCTAGCTTGCTAAAAACCAGCAGTGCCAAAAAATCTAAAATCTAAAATTCTTAGTTAAGCTCTATCAATGATTCTTTACGAAAAGTGCTACTTGCACTTTAGTCAAGAGTCTCTTGGTAGTGCAACATAGGCGGCACACCACCCCCGATAAATCAATCCTCGCCACTGCTGTATGTTTCTTAAAAGCCTCAAAAGTAGTGAGTGCTTTTTCTTAAATTGCGATCGCTGGTATGTTATCCAAAGCTCCTTCAAAGCAACCCACCCTCTATTCTTCTGGAATAGCAAAGCAGTTGTTTGAGAAAGACCCCCAACACCCCGTCCTTGGCAATTTATAAAGGCAGTAATTACTATAGACTATTTGCCAATCCTACTGATAATTGGATAGAGGTATAAAAGATACTTCGTCGAAGGCACTGGTAGTTGAAAAAAACTACACATTTGGTCTAAATAGTTAACAGCTACCTGATAGATCCGATACAATTAGCATCTACGTTTGGTTCAGTGTTCCCTTGTTCAAAACGACTAATCATATTCACATACTGCTGTACTAGGCAATTTGACATAGTATTAAATTTTTGAAATGCTGACTCTCCTGAAAAATTTTAATTCAGGGCAAATTAAGGCTTATATTCAAGGAATATGAGTGTTTCTTGGAGATAAAGTCACCCAAAAGAAAGCAAAAGGCTCAAAAACATATACCTTATGTCAAAAATGCACATCTGATATGAGTATGAAAAATCTAAAATAGATATTAAATTGAAGAAAAACGAACGACCATCGACAACCACTAGTTCATTTTACTTTTTGTAAAGCGTCGCCGGGTTGTTACCAGTGCTGAAACACGATTACATGCAAGTTTCCCAGGATCAGCCTATTTATTCCGAGGCCCCACTCCAACTGCTACTTTTTGTCGATGGACGCCCAAAGTCGCGACAGCAAGTGCAGCGAATACGTGCTTACTTAAAAGAGTTGCAGGCCGAGTATAGTTTTGAACTGCAAATAATCGATGTTGGTCAACAACCTTACTTGGCAGAACACTTTAAATTAGTAGCAACACCAGCTTTAATCAAAATCCATCCGGAACCACGGCAGATTCTAGCTGGGAGTAATATAGTAGCGCAATTGAAAAATTGGTGGCCTCGCTGGCAAACCGCCGTAGACACCTACTTAAAATTACAGGAAGACTTACAAGAACGTATAGACGATCGTGGTCGGGTGACATCGCCCAAATCTACAATTAGTTCGGTCGCCGTTTCTGCTGAACTTATTCGCCTCTCAGACGAAATTTTTCGCTTGAACCAGGAAAAAGAAAACCTTGAGGAACAGTTACAGTTTAAAGACCGAGTGATTGCGATGTTGGCACACGACCTCCGCAATCCCCTAACTGCTGCGGCGATCGCCATAGAAACTCTTCAATCTAACTACAATGTAGAAACAGGCGAATTCCAGCGCCTCAAACCGTCAATGACGGCACATTTATTAAAACAAGCCCGCGGTCAAACTAAAATTATTGACCGGATGATTGCCGATCTTTTGCAGGTAGGTCGTGGCAAAGACACAGAAATTCCAATTTCCCCACAAAAGGTAGAGCTAGGTAAACTGTGTTTAGATGTACTAGAAGAATTGCGCGATCGCTACACCGCCAAATCCCAAGAGGTAGAAACAGACATTCCCAACGACCTGCCCTACGTATATGCCGATCCAGAACGCATTCGGCAAGTGCTAGTAAATCTGTTGGATAATGCTATCAAATATACGCCCAAAGGCGGGAAAATTAGCATTGCTGGATTACACCGCACCACCCAGAAAGTTCAGTTCAGCATTGGCGATACCGGGCCTGGTATTCCTGTAGAAAATCGCGATCGCATCTTTGAAAACCACTTCCGCCTGCAACGCGATGAAGGTACAGAAGGTTACGGCATCGGCCTTTGCTTATGCCAACGGATCGTTCGAGCGCATTACGGTCAAATTTGGGTAGATTCTGCCCCCAATAACGGGGCATGGTTTCACTTCACACTACCGGTTTATCCTTCTTAGTCATTGGGTATGGGGCATTGGTTCTTGTGAACTCACAAAGGACTAATGACTAATGACTACTTGAAACAAAGCGATCGCGCCCACCAGCTTTTGCTTGGTAGAGGGCTTTATCTGCCTGCACGATCAAATCCAAAGGTGAGGATTCCCAAGTGGGAACAACAGTTGCTACGCCCATACTTAGGGTGACGTACTGACTCACGGCTGAACCGTCATGAACAATTTGCAAATCTCTGACTGCTGCTTGCATTCCTGCGGCAACATGAACTGCACCAGAGGCATGTGTATATGGCATAATCACAGCAAATTCTTCACCACCATAACGGGCTACTAAATCCTGATGTTTTTGTGCCTTTTGGCTTAAGACAGTACCCACCTTTTGTAAACAGACATCGCCGCCAGGATGACCATATTTATCGTTGTAAAATTTAAAATAGTCGATATCACATAAAATAAGTGACAGGGGGCATTCCTCCTGTGCTAAGTTAATCCACTGAGTATTAAGATAATCGTCAAAACGACGACGGTTCGGTAAGCCAGTTAAGCCATCGACATTGGCGAGGTGCTGTAAAGCTTGGTTTGCTGCTTCTAGCTGCTTGTATACTTGAGCTTGCTGTAGTAGTCGGCGTAGCCGTTGGCGCAATACAGGCCAATGAATTGGCTTAGTAACATAATCAGTTGCTCCCGCCTCAAAAGCACGGTCTACAGATTCCTCATCGTCCAAGCATGTGATCATCAAAATGGGAGTTCGCTCCCATATCTTGGAGATCACAGTATTACCAAGCACAGAATCAGTATCAAAGGTTGCTAGTGCTGAGATCAGATTATTTCTAGCAATTTGAAGCAATTGTTTACAGCAAGTAAAGCCATCCATCACAGGCATTACAGCATCCAGCAACACTATATCTGGTTTAATAGTCTCGTAAGCATCTAAACATTGCTTACCATCATTGACCTCCACCACTCGGTAACCTTCTTGCTCCATAGCTTTACGCAGCAACACTCGAATGGTTTTGTCGTCATCAGCCACTAGAATCAGTGGTGGTTGCTTAGAAAGAGGAAATGGGCTGCTTATGCCTGACATGAGTTAAATTCTACTTGCGAGACTATCCTGAAAAAGGCTGAGCAATCAGATGGTATGGGAGCGATCGCTATTTCGATCGATGCCAGCATTTGTGGCAAGGGTGCGTTTGGCTTGACAATCAACTGTTTTTTGAGAATAGACTGCTCAATATTATTGAGCCAAGCAAGCGGTAGATAACTAATTTGCATATACAATCTATAATTGGAACTCAAAGGGAATTGCTACCTTTTTATTCCTCTATGGTTATGGCAGGAAATGTTACTGTTATATTTCCCTATTATTAAAGTCAAATTACAATTATCTTGAGAATTGTAAATATCGACCTTAATTATTTAATTTTGTGATTCCTTTAAAAACCTAGCTAGATAGGTCAAACTAATTCGTAAACTGCACTGAAAATCTAGCTAATACTAAATACTCCCATCGCTTTACTTAAATTAATTGAGCCTATTCGCCAACGATTGCAGTGATTTAGTATAATTACATAAGATTGATATTATAATTTGTGGAAAGCTTTATTTTTTAATTAATCATCCTTGAAGAAATCAGTAAAAATTCTTATATTTCTTATGACTGTTGGATAGTGAGGATACTTAACTAACTTTAAAGTAGATTAATTGACTAATTACAATTTTATAAATAATAAAAAAATTTTAAGGCTGTATTTAACAAATAAATTTTATAATTAGATTAAAATCAAAGACCAAGCCTCTAGCAATTTGTGATTGTTTATGAATTTAAAAATATAAGCGATCGCCCAAGGAAGAGAGAACAGAGACAAACAAAACAGGCAGATCAAATTGTTACAAAAATTAATTACTTAATTGCTGAGTAAATTCTTGTTTATAGAAAACAAATACTAATTTTTTTGCAAAAAAAATCAAAAACTATCTACATTAACTAAAACTAAAAATGCCAAATCCATTAATGTATCAGCAGGATAATTTTGTTGTTCTAGAAACAAATCAACCAGAACAATTTTTGACATTATCAGAGTTATTAGAAAAACTCCAAACAACTCTCCAGCAACTTAAAATTCAAGATTTACCACCTGACTTACAAAAATTTGATACTGTGGAGGGCCAAGCACAATATTTACTCGACACCAGTTGTGAATTAGATATTGGCCCTGGACAATATTTGCAATGGTATGCAGTTCGTCTAGAAAAGTAATACTATTTTGAATTTGAGATTTTGAATTGGGAATCGCTTTGTGCGTCTCAATTGTGTGAATTACGTGGGGAGCAAAGGGGCAGAAAGGAGAGTAATCACTTCTCAATCGACAGTCCCACTCCCCAGTCCCCAATATTATTGACTATTAACTATTGATTCTTTTTGAGCATTTTTTATTAATGCTAACTCAATTTTATTTTCAGATGGCTGGGTTATTTGAATTTCCACTCCAGGTCCGAAATAATTGGTCATCTTTTCTTGTTTTTTTTGCCATAAATCAATTGGTATTAAGGGCGAATCAAATTCTAAAATTAAGGTGTAATTTCCATTGACTTCTGTTTCTCGCAACCCTGTAACTATTGGTCGTTCTTCATCGCTGGGACTCAAACCCAAAAAATCAAGTGTTGTATCGAAATGGGCATCTTGACCATAGCAATATCTGGTAATGTCTTTGCGAATTTTATTTTGAGTTACAGTTGCTTGCTGCTGACGCAATTCTAATGTTGATGGTGATGTAGGTTGGCTAAAGGGTATTGGCTTGAGTTCATTAGCTTTCAGTGCCAGCCCCCCTAACAATAGAGGAATCCCATAAAAAAATCCGACAAGATTGAGTGTCGCATTATCAGCAGCATAGGCAACGAAGCCAATGATGGTTAATATGCTACCGATAGTTAAACCGAGTGTTCCCAAAGAGATTTGGCCTAGCATGAGCTTAGATGAGTATAAATTGCTAATATCTCATACCATTTCTAAAAATCTTGGCAACAAATGAATTGCCTGTAGGGGTTTACAGTTGTCCATTGGTGTCAACTTCAGTTCAAACGCTTATCCCACAGGCATTTTACCCCACCCCCAACCCCTCCCCTTGCTAAGGGGAGGGGAGGTTTTGCGCCAGCAAAACCGGGGTGGGGTGACGCGGATCTTGATGCTAAGTGAGTAGAACTCGCTCATCACGTTTTCACCAGGGTTTGACGTTAAGTTGACACTTATGACAGTTGCTTACCCCTACCTACGTATTTGTAGTACGAGTTTTATGAAATGATATTAGTTTTATTATCATCGGCTATGAGCTACAAATTAGGAAAGAGTATTAGCCCATCTTGCTTGCAGCATTCTCAATGAGTCATACCAATTTTGTTTGAATTTTAGATTTTGGATTAAAAGCCTTTGCTAAAAAGCTGTCCCAATAATTTCAAACAATACTTCCTATGCCAATTTGGTGTCAATCAACCCGCAATAGCCGAAGTCCACTCATAGTAAGTTTAGCCAAGGATAGTAACTTGGGCTGGGGATAGGAAGTAATAGTAGCCTGTTTGCTGGCAAAAAAACCCTTCGTCAACTATCTTTAGAAGGAAATACGCTTGGGTTAAACGAACTGAAACCCAGCCTACTTAGTATTCCAGAATATTGGATTATGAGTTAAGTTTAAACTTAAAGGTACTTAACACAAAGAAAAAGTAATGGATCTACAGACTATAAAAGAACGAATCGCCGTAGTCCAAAGTAAGCGAGACTACTTGCTGAGTCTACTGGAACAGCCAAACTTGGGAACTTTAAGAATTGACGTAAATCAAGCTTTGGAAGAACTAGATGAGTTAATTGATGAATTTAGACGCACGGTTCCGCAAACAGAACTATAGCTAGGGAACTCGAAGAAATTAAAACAACTACTTGAAGTTGTTGATTGATGACCGTTGACTGCCAACAGTAGGATATTTTTTTATTTGGAAGCCGCTTAAGGCTCGCCATTAGAGTAGAAAGTATCAACAAGTGAGTCGGTGTAGCCTTTAACTTCAGGATATACCGACCTTTCTCAGTAATATAATGTCTTGAAATCCCTGCAATTGAGCTAAGCCTGGGTTGCTAATGCAATAATTATCATTCACTCTGTAATGCCATTTACTGCACGCTTACCTAACTGCCTAACTAAAGCAATCAGTTCAGAGGTAGGTACATCTTTTTTACAAACATCATCAAAGCTAGACATTTTTTTTGTCCCCTGGAAATTTACATCCTCTACCGAAGAGTAAGCAAGGATTTGAGTGTTAGGAGATATAGCTTTGATTTGGCTAGATGCACTCCAGCCATCCATGACTGGCATTTGTAAGTCTAGAACAATTACATCAGGCTGCCAACGTTTAACCATTTCTATAGCTTCTTGACCATTAGTGGCTAAGCCTACTACTTGGATATTTTCCTGGCAAGAAAAAGCCAATTGTAGAGTTAAACGAGTAAGTTCGTGGTCATCAACTACTAGAACGCGCAATGTAGAAAACTCACAGGATAACATTAACATTGAGGGAAAAGACAAAATTATTTACAATAACCCCTCTAGTTTATGGGAATAAGTGCCAGCACTTACTCTATCCTATGGTTGAATAACTTCTATAAACCTATGACAAATAACTTAGATAACTTTTCAAAAAGTTAAAATTTTGTAAAAAAAACTAAGTAGATTTAGTTTTGACACTCCCCACAACTAGAAGCTGGCGGATTCTTGCTTGATAGGGATTCCAAATAGGTAGAAGCTAGCGGCTTGCGCCGTCTGACTTGCGATCGAAACACGTGAAACTTAATCTTTTTAATCAATCAGGTTTGAGGCTACACTAGTTGAGCGTAAGGCCATATTGAGCAGAGTTTTTTGGGAATGGGCTTCTGGAGAATCATCATAAGGACGGCGTTGAATATAAGTACCATCAGCTTGTAACTCCCAAGCTTGGCGATTATCTGCGAGCATAATTCCCAAGATTTCTTGCAAGTCTTTAGCAATATCTGGGTCTTTAATTGGGGTAATTACTTCCACTCGTCGGTCTAAGTTGCGGCGCATCCAGTCGGCACTGCCAATATAAATTTCTTCTTCTGTGTTGTTATGAAAATAAAAAATCCGAGAGTGTTCTAAAAAGCGACCGACAATGCTGATTATGTGAATGTTTTCACTAATGTCTTTGAGTCCAGGACGCAAACAGCAAACGCCTCTGATAATTAAATCAATTTGTACTCCGGCGCGGGAAGCTTCATATAAAGTGGCAATAATTTGTGGATCGACTAAGGAATTCATTTTCGCAACAATGCGCCCAGAAAAGCCTTTTTGAACATTTTCGATTTCCCGACGAATAAGTGCCAAAAAGCGATCGCGCATATTCACAGGTGCAATCAGCAATTCTCGATAAGACTTTTGCCGAGAGTAGCCTGTTAAGAAATTAAATAAATCTGTGATGTCGGCACCTACTTCTTCACGGCAAGTAAACAATCCCAAATCTGTATATAAACGTGCTGTTTTTGGGTTATAATTACCAGTCCCAATATGTACGTAGCGACGCATCCGGTCTTTTTCTCGCCGTACCACCAAGACGGTTTTACTGTGGGTTTTCAGTCCCACTAAACCATAAACAACATGAACTCCAACTCTTTCTAATCGTTTTGCCCAGTAAATATTATTCTCTTCATCAAACCGCGCTTTTAATTCCACCAGCACAGATACCTGCTTGCCATTTTCGGCGGCGGCGATTAAAGCGTTAACGATGGGTGAGTCCCCAGAAGTCCGATAGAGAGTCATTTTGATGGCTAACACATTCGGGTCGTAGGCGGCGTAAGTAATAAACCGCACCACCGAAGCAGAAAAAGATTGATAGGGATGATGTACTAACAAATCTTTTTCACGAATTACCGCAAAAAAGTCTTTTCCTTCGTCAGTTTCCAGTGCATCTGGGTTTAAACTCGGTTCTCTAAGACGTTGCAGGCGCGACGGTACAACAGATTGACGTGGTGGATCTTTGAGTTCTGGTAGTGGTAAGGACATAAAAGACATCAAATCCCGCAGCCCCAAAAGACCATCTACTTCGTAAACATCACTGTCTGTTAATTCCAAGTCGTGCAATAATCGCGATCGCACTGGTTCAGGTGTTTGGGATTGAATTTCTAACCTGACTGGACTTCCACCCAAACGTCGTTTTCGCAATTCTTGTTCGATCGCTAATAATAAATCATCAGCTTCATCTTCTTCTAAGACTAAATCAGCGTCGCGGGTAATGCGGAATGGATGATATTCTTGAATATTCATCCCTGGAAATAAAGATTCTAAGTTATGAGCGATCGCTTGTTCTAAAGGTATCCCAATCCAGTGAATCGGTTTTTCATTATCTTGGGTTGCCAACTCACGAGGTAAAGGTAAAAATCGTGGCAGAACGTTAGGGACTTTTACTCTGGCAAAAAATTCTTCATCGGTGTCTGGATTTTTCACCACAACCGCCAAATTCAGACTGAGATTAGAAATAAAAGGAAATGGATGACTGGGGTCAACAGCCAGCGGAGTCAAAACTGGAAAAACTTGTTCTTCAAAATAGCTGTCGAGATGATTCCGCTGTGTCTGATTTAAGTCTATATAATTCAGGATATGGATGCCGTGATTTGCTAATAACGGGCGGAGTACTTGCTCAAAATGTTGGTGCTGTTTCTTCACCTGGGGAATCAGGGCAGACCGAATATCGTCTAGCTGTTGTTGTGGCGTGCGACCATCGGGAGTTAACAGGCTGACCTTCGCTTCAACTTGTTGCTTTAAACCAGCAACCCGCACCATGAAAAACTCATCTAAATTAGAACAGAAAATTCCTAAAAACTTGAGGCGTTCGAGAAGAGGAGTGCGATCGTCACAGGCTTCATGTAAAACCCTGCCATTAAACTCTAACCAGCTTAACTCTCGGTTAAGATAATATTGTGGATCGTTAAGATTGATGGGATTAGTGCTTTTTTTAGACTTTGCCATAATGACCTAAAGGCAGGCAGGTGCAGCCATTTAACTTGGGGACAATAAACATAGTAAGTTAAATGGTGCTTGAGCGTTAGTCTCAGACAACAGTTAGTCATAGCTGCATTTTATAGGTGCTTTTAATTATGTAGAATATTGGTATTTCGTAGGGGCTTTACAGATGTAAAGCCCCTACAAGGTTATGTCTTAGAATTCAAATCATTGCTCAGAGCATATTACCCGTAAAGATGCACTCAAGATTTAGCAAAGATATGACATCGACATTTGTGAAAGTTTTTCACTAATTATTAAATAGAGTTTACATAGATTTTTGGTATTGCCAACAGTCTAAAGCCACACTTAAAGTACTTTTTAGATTTAGTTTTTCTCAACAATAATATTTGTAACCATTACTACAAAGACTATACAGTTATTGGCTAGGCAAAAACCTCTATTTTTTCAGATATTAATGCTGTTGCTCAGATCGATACTAACAATTTTGCCCATTATTTTTTTTTATTTATCACCGCTGAAATTTTTCTAAAATCCAGTGTTATTACTGAAATCTTTATAGGAGGTAATGGTTATATTGAAAACGCAAAGATAAACAACACGAGGAGTTTGTTAATCATGAAAATTTCTGCGATCGTCAAAGGCAGCGTTTGCTTATTAGGTTTGGTTGGCGTTGGTAATTTATTTGCCGCACCTGCAAATGCAGGAGATGCTGCTGCTCGTGGTGCGGTTACAATCGTTAGACCATCAGGTTCTTCTGTCAGCATCAGTGCTGAGTTAACTGCACCTACTGCTGCATATTTTACTGGACCAGCACTAACTGTTACACCTACATATAGTGGCACTGCGGGTTCAAATCAAGAATTAGTAGATGCTCTCGAAATAGATCCAGGTGCAGTTGTAAACCTAGCGTCACCACCTAGTGCCACAATCGAAGCTGCTATTGCAGCACAGATTGATAACGCTACTTTTTCAACGGTTGAAGACCTAGCAGCCCTTGTTAGAGCAGCTAGCTCTGGCGGTTTAGAATAGACTGATTGTTAACTGACAGAAAATCACGATAGTGTAAAAAACGATGGACTTTTAGTCTAGATGCTTTCACACTTTGCACTGGTTTTTAATGTCTTTTTGGATATTGTTTGAGAAAATATCGCCATCAGTTGAGATAAGACGGCTACTACTATCTCCATACGAGCCATTTGCATCAAAATATTTGGTAATACCCAAATCAATTCTTCGACTGACTCTCCTCTGCCTATATCCATAGTTTCGATAGGGGATAAAGTAAAGAGCGACTCAGATGTAAAAGATTGAATAAAAAATACAGCCCCTTGAATGTAGTTGAGGGGCAGTATTCCAAACCTACCCACTATATTACCATATAAACCCGGTTTCTTGAAGAAATCGGGCTTTTGACATTGTTTAAATAGATACTTCATCAAATCTTTTTAATAAAGCAAGAGGCAAGAGGCAATAGAAAATAGTCAATAGCCAAAAGGCAATAGTAGCAAGACAATCACGTAATAATTACTCTTGTCTTTTGCTCTTTGCCTTTTGGCTTTCTTGGCTAAGTGTCAATCGTTATACCAAATTTTAGTAGCCTAGCAAGCAAATTTTCTGGCAAGTTCCCGCTATATTTCTCATGCCAATCTAAAAAAGCATGAGGAATAAATTATCCATGTATAGCGTATTTTGTCAATTGCTTGTAACTCTTAAAAGAAGCATTTGCTTGCTGGGTTTTATTAGTATAGGTAATTTTATTACAGTGCCAGTATATGGACAAGAAGCTGTAGCGCGTGGTGCTGTTTCTATAGTTTCGCCTTCCGGCGGTTATCAAAGTGTTAGTGGCGAACTGTCCTTACCTGTTAGTAATAATTTTTTAAATCCCGGCACAAACACAACTCTAACAATAACGCCTACTTTCACAAATATTGGAAGAAATAATCAAAGAATCACTTCTTTATCTCTAACAGTAGGCACAGCTAACGAAATAATCACAAATAATAATTTTCCTTTGAATCAAACTTTACAAACAGTGAATAATCAAATATCAGTTCCCGATACAGCATCTCTCATTCAGACAATCAACAGTACTAATAGCTTAGGGTCTTTAGAATAGTTGAAAAAATATATAAATTTCTTGCTGCATGTACTATATTTAATAATTTTTAAGCAACAGGCAAAGAGAAAAAAGCTATTTGATTTGTCTGATTTTTGATGCAGTCAAATAGGAGTTAGGATTTACGCACTGTACAAATTAATCATGGTGTGCGTTTCTATGCATAGGTCGTTTCAGGCTTTTATTAATCATTCTTTGATGGTCAATAGAACCTGAGTGTAGGGGCTTTAGCATTGCTCATTGGTACCAACTTAAGCCCAAACGCCTATCCCACAAGCATTTTACCTCACCCCCAACCCCTCCCCAAGGCATCGGGGAGGGGAGGTTTTGCGTCAGCAAAGCCGGGGTGGGGTAACGCGGATCTTGATGGTAAATGAGTAGAACTCAATATCACGTCTTCACAAGGGTTTCACGTTAAGTTGACATCAATGAGCAGTGCTGTGCCCCTACGACAGATATGGTTTTTCCAACATTTATATTTGGTGTTTTCTGTCAATACGTAAATACTAGTAGTCTCATATATTGTCTAAAATTTTCTCATTTTTGGCCGCCTATTGGCTCTTATATTTAAAATCTATAACCACCTTGAATTTGCAAATTCAATCCCTCTTCGCCAGTACCAATTTTAGATTCTATAAAAACATTATTCTCAGGAAAGCTATATCTAAAAATTGCTCCATAGTTGAACCCAGATAAGCGGGTATTTAAACCGATATTTTTGGTAGAATAATTTTTAATATAAGCACCAGCAGATAAATTTCTACTGAGTCTTTGTAAACCTTGTAGCTCATAGAAAAAACTTTTACCAAACTCTAGGTTGCTAGTAATATTCAAGCCCGTGCTAGTACTAAGTTCGCCACTAAACAATCCTAAAAACTCACCATTGCTATTCTCTTGAATAAAAGCTATTGCAGGTGCTAAAGAAAAACTTAAATTTCTTTCCTGATGATTAAAGTAATAGCTTAATACAGTGGAAAAAGGATTATTACTATTTGATGCACTATTCCAATCAATTTTCAAGGATGGTATGTGAGTATTGATAGCTACAGGTTTTTTGCTTGAGTTTAACTGGACATGAGTTTTAATATAATTAACTAGAATATTGGCATATATACCCAGAGATGGTTCTGGTAACCCTAAATTATTATTAGAAACTTCAGGCGCTGACTTGGCATTGATATTAAACCAAGTTCCTACACTAGCGCTATAGTTTAAATCCCCAGAAGAACCCGCAGCTAATAATTCTACTGAAGGCAAAGATAAATAACCATCAAAGCTTTTAAAACTCACACCTATGAGATCGACTCTGGTGAGTTCAAAATAATCGAATGCCAAATCAAATGTCCGGACTGGAATTGGTACTATAGTGTTATCTTCCGAATTAAATCGTTGTACAAATTGTTGACCTTGGGAGTTAGTCAAAATAACTTCAGCACCAGTAGATTCGTTAATAGGATTGATACCAGTATTAGGCAAGGGTATTTGATTTCCGATGAAAGTCAGAGGCCCAAATCTTTCATTAGAAAGTCTGAGGTTTGAAAAGAATGTATCACCTGGATCTAAAAGTTCAACATCTCTTTGTAAAAATTGAACTGCGCGTTTGTGATTTCCTGTTCTCAGTTCCAAAATACTAGAATTATTGGGAGTAATTTTACTCTCAATTGTCATGTTTCCAGATACTTGTTCGAGGTGAGTAGCTGCATTAGAATAAGCTAAAGTACGATTTAGCCTATTATTAATTTGTCTTCTTTGATTTGGTGTAGCCTTTGTATTTAATTCAAAAAAGCTTTCTCCGTTTTTAAAGTGTTCTCGTGCTTCTGCTAAATTTTCGTCAATATTATCTATATTAATGAATTCAAAAATCCCACCTAAAGCCAGCCCTAAAGTAGAATTAGCTGTTTGTATACCATCAATACTAAAGTCACTAAAATTAGCTGTAATAGAGAATCCGGGGCCTGCAAAAACATTAGAATAGCTAGCACTAATTTTTTCTGGGTCATATTGAATAACTGTGCGGTTATGAGGATAGCTAGCATATAATCTGTGCCAATTAGAAGTTTCTTTTGTCTCCGATAAAACTTCAAACGTAGGGTCTCTTTTGCCGAAAGAGAACCAAGATAAAGAATTTAAATAAGACAAGTCTCTTTCAAGTGGTGTCAAATAAGGATTAACTGCTATATTTAATAAATCAATATTATCAAATTGGCCTCTCTGGGCAATCTTAATACCTGGCAATGAAGAGACAGGAGCAGTAAAACCATAACCTTCACCTGTCAAAATATTTCCCCATAAAATACCAGCCGCTTCTAAAGCGCGATCGGGAATAATTTCGCCTAGTTGGAGTTTAACGCTTCCGCCATTTAATAAAGGCTTTAAATTTGTGGTAGGAAAGGCTTGTAGAATTTTAGGTGAATTATTAGCATCTAATAAATCAAATAAAGCTCCGCCGCCATCATTACTAAAAGTGGAACCACCACCAATAATCGGTGTAGTTCTTTCGAGAACTGTGACATTAGGATCGTTATAATTAATTCCACTATTAATTACCACTCTACCAGCAGGTATCCCTTCAGGATTAATTAGTTCTCCTGCTATAGAAAGTATAGAAAAATCTTGAATTGCAGTTCCGCCGGTTAATTCATCAAAATTTACAGGTAAAGTATTAATATTTTGCAATCCCCAAAATCCTTGGGTTGATGTCATATTTTGGGTAGTGTAAGTTTCAGTAGCTCTACCTTGGGCAAGAATACCTGCTTGTGTACCTTTAGTCTCAATTACTAATCTATTGTTACTGAGAACCCAGTAAAACTGATCGTCTTTAGGAAATTTAGCATAGGTAAACTTATCAATAAAATCATTGTCTCCAGAAAATCTGATCTTTAAATCTGTATCTATATAATTTTCGTCTTCATTTGGTTTAAATAATTGAGGTTTAAAAGTGAGGTTATCAGTAGGATTAGTAATCCAAGGATACCTGTTAGCGCTGGCAGTCAAAGCATTAATAATTGTTTTCTTTTGGATTGCTTGTGGTTGCTTTTTTGTTCGACGTAGTTTTTCTATTAGTATTCGTTGCGGGAGTGTGTATGGTTTTGGTTGATTTGAATTTGATGGTTTAATTGTATCTGGTTGAGGTTTTTCTTCATCTTCTTCCGGTGGCTTGGGTGGATTATCTTTATATTCTTCAATTGGGATAACATCAGCTAGGATCGACCGGGGTAACTGTTTTGGCTTGTTTGAATTAGATTTAGCATCTTTTAAAGCTTGTATTAAAGTTGCTTTGCTTTGAGAATTATCTATTTTATTAGACTCATTACTGGAGATGAAACCAATATGATTTTTACTATTTATATCTAGAGCGATCGCAGATACTTGAATTAATACAATCCTAAATGAAATTGTTGAATACAATAAACAAATTCCAATAATTTTTCCATTAATTTTGAATCTCATTAGGGAGATATTGATAATTGTCTGAATTGAAATTTTTAAGATATTCACAATAAAATTTCTCGGAATTCAAGTTATCTGAAATTGGCTATTAGCTGAGATTAATCATTATTAAATATTTAAACGTCAGATTTATTTTGATGTATTTAACAACAGTTTCAGTAAATCTCGATATAAACAGTTAAAGAAAATCAATTTTTTATCTTGCGTGTAAAGAATAAAATAAGATTAAGCAGATTTACCGCAACAAGAGTGTAATTCTTGAGCAAAAATTCAACCTCAGCAAAATCACCAAAACTCAAATTTTGAGTTATTTTTTAGCCGTATAAATACGTAATATGAAGATATTTAAGTCAAAAAAATGGAGTAAAAAAACATGTTTCAGGCTACTCGCCGCCGTCTGGCTATTTGGTATACCACGGTAACTGCTGTATTACTACTACTGTTTGCAAGCGGCGTTTATTTATACGTCCGTAGTACACTGATTGAGCGAATTGACGATACCCTTAACCATGTAGTGGAAATAGTAGAGCGATGTTTAACAACAAACCCATGTGCATCTAGACTCATAGTTGAGCCAGCCAATTCCAGCGCTGATAAATTTCTGATGAATGTAGAGGCGAGTTTTCCTGAGAATGGTAACAGCGTAGAAGATGACCACATCGACCTAGAATGGTTTAACCCCACTGGTGAATTAATTTGGTCAACACTATCTGAACCCTTAGATATTCCCATTCATGGCAACCGCACAGGTGAAACCGTCCGCGTTGTCAAGGGAGAGAAACAAAAAGATGGAGATGATATTTCCACTCCCCACTCGCCACTTTTATTGCGACAAGTCACACAACGAGTGGAAGTCGGACGGCAAGTATTAGGATATCTGCGTGTTAGCCATCCTTGGTTTGAAGTTACTAAGCCCAGTCGCCAATTAATTTTTGATTTGGGGTTGGGTATTGGGTTAATGCTGGTTTCTGTGGCAGCAAGTGGCTGGTTTCTTTCGGGTAAAGCTATGGAACCAGTAGGTGAATCTTATCAACGTCTCAAACAATTTACTGCTGATGCTTCTCATGAACTGAGAAGTCCCATCACTTTGATTCAAACCAATGTGCAAGTCGCCCTTGCTGACTTGGAGTTAGCAGAGGCAGAAACTACTGCTTCTATGCAATATCGGCAACAGTTAAAGATGGTGGAACGGTTAACGCAGCGTTTAGGTAGGTTAGTTAATGATTTACTCTTCCTTGCAAGGCAAGATAGTGGTATCAGCAAAGATGTCTTTGCACCTTGTCCTTTGGATGCTTTGCTAATGGAAGTTCTTGAAGAACAACAACTATTATTTCCAGAAAAAAAAATTGCTTTAACTTTAGATTTAGTCGATCCTCCCGCTTCGGAAACTAGCCCGGAATTACTAGAAAATTGGTTTACCCTTGTGGGCAATTGGGATCAATTGGTGCGACTGTTCACAAATTTGATTGCCAATGCCTTGCATTACACACCAGCAGGTGGACGGGTGAAAGTAGAATTGACACGTATAGAGGGAATACATCGCGTTTCTGGGCGACGTTACGCCAACGGCCAATTGCAAGTTAAAGTTAGTGACACCGGAGTTGGAATTCCACCGGAGGCGCTACCGCGCTTGTTTGACCGCTTTTATCGGGTAGACCCAGCACGCACTCATAGCGCTGGGAATAAAGCTACAGCCAGCGTTACAGGTTCAGGATTGGGATTAGCGATCGCTGCTGCTATTGTCGAACATCACCAGGGTCATATTCAAGTTGAAAGCACTCAAGGCATTGGCACTACATTTACCGTGACTTTACCAATAACTCTTGAGTCTTAAATTCTCAATTCCATAATTTGCTTTGATTTTTGAATTTATTGTCTAGCAGTAAGTGAGGAATCAGACTTTTCGAGTTGATGGCAAGTTTTTTGAGGCTATCACAGAGGAGTCTTATATTATTTCTCGTGGCAGATGTAAACACTTAACTTTTTTGCTATGAGGATATTGGGAATAAAGACAAATTAACTAATACAAAATTTTCTGCAATCAAAAAAAATAATTAGAGTCTGTAGACTTATTGAATGGTTCAGCTTTTCAGTCTTCAGAAGTAAATATCACGTGTAAATATATGCGATCTACAAGTCTATAGTTAGATGTACAACTCATAAATAATCGTTAATTTAAAAATGGAATTTAGAACTCAAAATTCACATTAGAGTATTAAATAACAAGGTTTACATACCGAATGAATCTACTAATCTTACTAAAGTTTTGACGAATTTTGAGTTCTAATTTTTTACATTTAAAATTTTTAAAAATCAGGCAACCCAAGTCTTTCTAGGAGTTAATAATGGTTAATAATTCTCCAATTTTTCGTAAATCTGCTGAATTTTTAGGCGCTATTTGCGGAGGGCTACTAATTACCCTACCAGCGATTCCTCACGCAGTGGCACAACAATCTACCCCCCGCGTTAATCCTTGTCCTCGTATTTTCTACGAAGAACCACATAACTCTCGCGTTGTGGTACCCCAAGGATGTCCTCCAAATGCGCTAACCCAAAGATTAGCAGCCCAAGGACTTCTTCCCCTCCCTGCGACTCCATCACCAGACCAAGTAAGATTAGGTGTCGGTGGTGAAGAATCTCCAGTACCATCACAACCAGGTGCCATACCACCAGGCCCAGTTCCCCCAACTCAGGGGCAAGTACCTCCTACCTCACCACAACCAGGTGCTATTCCACCAGGCCCAGTTCCCTCAACTCAGGGGCAAGTGCCTCCTACCTCACCACAACCAGGTGCTACGCAACCAGTACAACCACCACAAACTCCGAACACTACCATCGCACTCACAAATAGTAGAGTTGATATCAGGTTGGTGAATGACACTGCGGCTAATGTAACTTACCAAGTCATCGGGGATACCGCACCCAGATTGCTACGAGGTAAATCCAGTGTCACACTCCAACGCGTAACCGTACCCGTAACAGTAACATTCCAACGCGAAGATGGGGGACAAGTAACTGTAACTCCACAAACCTCATCAGAAGCAGGAACTTTACAAGTTACATTCAACGAAACCGCTGATGCATCTCAAGGCAAAAGTGCTTTGAGAATTGAACAAAACGGTTCAGTGTTCTTTAATTAAAAAAATTAGAAGTTGGGAGTTAGTTAGGAGTGAGGAGTTTCGAGTTTGGGTTAGGAGTAGCTCTTAATTAGGGTGCATTATGGCTTTAGCCTAACGCACCGCCATATAACTAACTTTTAATTCCTCACTCATAACTCTTAACTCTTAACTCCTAACTCCTAACTCTTATTCACCGTCTGAGCATTTTAGTCAGTTTATCCAGCAATAGCACTTCTTGTTTACTGTCTTCCAATTTTCGCGCCAGTATAATCGCTCTTTCATAAAAATTACGAGCAGTTGGGTAGTTACCTAACTGCTCGTATAACTGAGCATAAGATTCAAAAGATTTTAATTCTTCTCGCACATTTTGTAATTCTTTGGCGAGTATTAAACGCTCTTGTAATAAATCAAAAGCACGTTCGTGGCGGCCTACACCACTGTGAGCTGTAACTAAACCATCAATTGCTCGTAATTCATTAGTGCGATCGCGGTTAATTTTCGCAATCTGCATTGCTGCACCATAAGTGCCAATGGTATCTTGATAATTTCCCGCTGCTAAATAAGCCTCACCTAAATTATTTAAAGTATTTGCCTCACCGATGGCATCACCACTTTGACGCCGAAAAATTAAAGCATTTTCATATAATTTAATTGCTTTGTTGTAATCTCCCAATCTCGCTGCTACTAATCCCAAATTACTCAGAGATAGTCCTTGACCTTCAATATTTTTGACATTTTGAGCAATTGTAAGTGCCTCTTGGGCAGTTTTGCCAGCAGCGACAAATTCTCCTTCTTGGAGTAAAAATGTCGCAATATTATTCAAGACAAAAATTTGAGATTGAAAATCTTTAGTATCACGAGCGATCGCTAAACCTCTTCGTAAAGCATCTTCGGCTTCTTTTGAACTACCTACCTGGATATAAGCCTTAGCAAGCAAATTATAAGCCAAACCCTGGGCTTTCAGGTCGCCAATTAAGTGATATAGTTCTAGCGCCCGCAAACAAGACGCAATTGTTTTGTTGGCATATCCTGAAGCATATTGTTGTTCGCCGATACTCAGCAAACTGTCTGCTTCATCTCTTGATTCTCGCCCAACGGAACTATTTAAAGGACGGTGGAGTTGTTCGGTAATATCAACCGCACCCGCCGCTATGGGAGTCAGCAGAAAAGTAAACAATAAAAAGCCGTGCAAAAGTACTTGGCGCTGAAAAATGGCAGTTACATCAACTAAGTCTACCTTGTGCCTTGGAAATACAAGCTGTTGTCTCATAAAACTTACCCATCAAATTGCAGGCTTAAGTAGAAGATCTAAAGTGAAGTTTTAATTTTAATTTGAAGACAACTAATACTCGCATTTATACGTAAGCTAACCTTGAGCAAAATCTTCACCAAGATAAATAGCACGAATATCTGTGGGTAATTTGTCCTCTAGCATACGATAGCCTTCCTGGAGAAAATTGGCTACTTCGTTAGGAGCGATCGCTTCTCCTTCAGCTTGCAAATAAGCAGCAATTCTAGTGTCACTCCAATGGAAAGTTTGAGACATCAACACAATCAAGCGCAAAATTGGAGGTAATTGATCTAATGCTTGTTCTACATAGCACCATAGCGGTGGCGAAGTTGCTTCTAGGGAATAGTGAATTGCTTCTGTGGGTGGTACTTTAATTTCGTTAATACAAAAAGCGGTCATGTTAATTAACCAATTTTGCATAGTTAAGGTTTCTTGGCCTGATTCCGAACGATTTAATTTGAGTCCGCCAAGTTCGTAGTAGATATGTCGCCAAGTGAGGGCAAACAGATAATCTGCTTGTACAGGCGATCGCGCCGAATGGCGAATTAAGGTATACACTATGGGGCTATAACGGCAAAAAATCACTGTAAAATACTTGCCAGCATCGGGATGCTGCTGAAACAGAGTCAGTAATTCATCGTCACTGTGATGAAACAGTGATTTAACCAGGGGGTGATTAGCTTCAGGAAAAGAAGGAATTTGCATCAGCCTTGAGATTGATAGTTGTTAAAAATAATTTTGGCAATTGCACTCTTGTAGTTAATCGCATAATATCTTGGTGTTGCTCAAGTTGTAGCCCCAGACTCAGACTAGTTAAATATTGATAAACTAAAAACAAGGACTTGATTTTAGTCTTAATCGACAATCATAAAAACCTCTCCCTTTATAGAATCCTTATTTGTTCATGGTTATAGCAGTTAGCGCGATATCGTTCCTTTTCAGTCCCCTTACTTTAGCCTCCTTTTTGCCCTCCCTGCCTTTGGATAGCCTCTTCTCTACCCAAGGGATCATGGTGATGCTGTTGGCGGCTTACGCTGGTGCTATGTGGATGTTCCTCACCAGTGCCCCAAAAGTACACACTGTGATGGTGTCAGATTTGGAGATTGCCCGACAGTTGTATGAAGGGCTGCTAGATTTACCAGCAGCTGAAGTGCCTTTGCACTACTACTACAACTACGAACAAACCATAGGTGCAACTGGAATCGATCCGCTGTATATGTCTACCTCACCGAGTTTGTCTAGCAAAACGATGAATAACGGCAGTGAAGGACTGTGGTATCAATTGAAGAAAAATACCCAGCTACACGTCATTACGGGTGCAAGTTTAGGTAGCAAAAATCAGCAACGTCACGTCTGCTTTGACCACGAATGTCTGGAAATGATTTTAATGCGAGTAGAAGTGCGCGGTTTAAAATTCAAGATTCGTAACAGCAAGCCCCTGAATTTTTTGGTCAAGGACTATGAAGGCCGAATTATTGAACTGGCTGAAGTAGCGAATTAGTTCAGAATGCAATTAGTTGTATCTTAGAAAAAGTAGGGTGTGTTGTCGCGCAGCGCAACGCACCATTTTAGTATAGGTGTAAATAAATTGGAAAAAATGTACGCATCTCACCTATATGAAACAGATTTCTATGCTTGGACGCAAGAGCAAGTTAGCTTGCTCAAAAATCAAGAATGGGAACAATTAGATACCGTTAACTTGATTGAAGAAATTGAAACTTTGGGCAGAAGAGAACGACAAGAATTGAGAAATCGGCTAGGAGTATTGCTAGGACATTTGCTCAAATGGCAATTTCAATCTGAAAAACGTAGCAATAGCTGGTTAGGTACAATTCGAGAACAACGCGTTCAAATCAAGCTGCTTTTGCAAGATAGCCCTAGTTTAAAACCCTATCTTAATGAAGTTTTCCTCACCGTTTATGAACTAGGTTTGGCTTTAGCGATTCGAGAAACTGAGTTAGATGAAAATGTTTTTTCAAAACTCTGCCCCTACACTTTAGATGAAACCTTGAATCCTGAATTTTTACCAAATTCAGATCGGGTTGATGGGTAAGCGAGTAATTAATTGTTCCAATACTGTTTTATCATCTTAAGCCGTGGCAAATAAAAGCAGCCCAGTAACGAGGATGTGAAAAGGGCAACTCTTCGGACGAATTTTTGACTTTATCAATCTCCAGCGTCACACCAGCGTACTTTTTATATTCGCGATCGCATTCCAAATATTCTGCTGAATCAGGTAAGTATTGTTTTCGCTTATTTCTCGCTTCCTTGCGCTTAAGTTCGACTTGTTGAGATATTTCTGTCAAATCTGCTTTTTTCATTTGACGCAGTTTGATTTGAGCTTGCTGCAATGCTTGAGAACGATTTTTACCTTCTTGTCGCTGCTGGTAGTAAAAAATAGAAAATAATGCTGTAGCTAAATCATTAACCGACCACAAAGTACTAACTACACTTCTAGCACCAGCACACAAAAATCCTGTGGAAAGAGTAAGAATATCATCAGTTAAGGAAGGAGTACCCAAATTAGTTTCGCAGCAAGACAAAAATACTTCTACAAGTTGAGGTAAACGCCAGCTTGGAGTCATCAATTGCCCTAAGGTGATGCTACCATCAGCTAATTTTAACTGTGATTCTAAAGGATTATAAAGGCAAGATACGGCATGATGGCAAGAATGAAGTACTTGAACCTGTTGCGCTAATTGTCGATAGTTTTTGGTACTGGCTTGAATGCTGCCAATTAATCTGTTTTCTCGTGGAATATTGTATATTTCGGCGAGTTTTTCGCCTTCAAATCTGGCACAGGGAAGGTCATCTTTAGCATCTTCCACAATGCCATATTGTAAAGACATTTGATCTATAGTTTTACGTTCTTGACAAAATTCTAAAATTTGGCAACTTGGGCTGTAACGAATCAGAAATTTATCTCCTAAATATTCCTGATATTCTCCTGTAGGTAAAGCAGCAAAGGGAATCTGATGGAGTAACAGGTGAGGTACTAAAATTAATTCTTCTATTCCTTGAAGATGTTGAGATATGAGTTCAGATATTTGTAGGCGTTCAGCTAATTCGCAGAGAACACTGTTAATTTGAGTTTCCCATTTTTTGAGATCATCTCTATAAAGCAATAACCAATTCTGCTCAATCCAACCTCGCAACGTATGTAATCCTTGTCCTGTGGAGGTATGAAGAGTAATTTGATTTTGCTGGACGACAAAAATATGGGTGTCGCTGTTGGTAGTGTAGAAGCTGAGAATAGCTGTATTGGATTGGTCAATTAGCTTTTCCCGGATTTTTGACAATTTCAGAGGATTAACTTGAATTTCTTCAGCTAATACGCGATCTTCGCTTCTGATATTTTCCCAAACTTCTTGTTTTTGGGTTTCTAAAAATATGATTTTTTGGTTACGTTCTTCCCAAATAGCGCGTGTTTCACCACGATTATTTTCCGATTTATGCCGTTGACGTTCTTCCTCAATTTGTTGTTGCAGTTCTTCGTATTGCTGTAATAATTCTTGGACTTTTGGGGGAATTTCTTCGCCTTGAGAAAGGTTGTAGCTTGCCATTAAGTCTACAAGAAGTTTGGAGCGCGATCGTTCTGAATATTCAAAGGCTTTTTCTATTTGCCCAGCCTTGATGCAGGCTTGCACAAGCTTTTGATAAACTTCTATTGTTCCTTGCAAAATTTGTTGGCGGCGAGTTTCAGATCTATTCCAAGCACGGATCTGTTCTATTGATTTAACAGCATAGTCGTATCCTTCAATCGCCTCTTCCCACCTTCCAGTAGCAAGACACATATCTCCAAAATTACCTCCATAATCGAGACATTCTGTAGGCCAAGCAGTAGGTGTACAAATTTCTAAAGATAAGCGAAAACAAGCAATTGCCTGATTAATATTTCCTTGCTGCTCGTAAGCGAAAGCTAAATTATTTTGAACCCTTGCCCAATCTAGTGGATAAAATTCACAACTATAAACTTCTAAAGCCTGATTAAAATAATTAAATACTTGCTCTAAATTCTTTGTTCCTTCTTGTCTAGCTAAGTCACAATATACATTGCCAAGATTATCTTGAAGTCCAGCCCATCCTTCAAGATAATATTTCCAGTATTCTAGAAAATCCTCATAAATATCTTCTTCTAAAAAAAATTTAAAACATTGATAAACATGTTCTTCTAGAGCAGCTTTGTAACAGGATATAGCTATATCTAAATTTTCTGCCGGATTTCCTTGTTTTCTTTTACGGTAGGCAGCACCTAAATTAGTAAAAACCATCACCCACTCTGCTGGAAATTTATCATGAGTATAAACTTGCAACGCTTTATGACAGTAAAGTATTGCTAATTCAGTATTTGTTTCATCTATATCAGCTAGATCGGAGTAGATAGTTGCTAAACTATTTTGGATATTAGCCCACTCTTGTGGGAATTCTTGTAGCGTATAAACTTTTAAAGCTTTTTCTAAGGTTTTAATTGCTTTGTCTCGATTATTGACCCAATCACCTCGAATTCGCTCACAGTAAATGTTCCCCAAAATATCCTGTACTTCAGCCCATTGTTGAGGATGTTTTAGAAGTATTAGTTCTACCTCATATTGCTCTATAGCAATTTCAATATTTATAGCTAAATTTGATGATTGTCATGGGTCAATCATTTTATTTTGTATATAAATAAAAATTTATTTTATAAGTTGCCTAAATTCTACGTTTTCTATTAAAGTCTTTGTGTAATTATGTCAAATTCTCAGGTGAATTTCCTTAATTGAATGGCTTTCTAATAGTGCTTATTCCAGAAAGTCTGCTAACTTCTCCAACAATTCTTCAGCTAAATCCAACAACTCAATTTCATCAATTTCATCACTACTAGTTCCGCGATTACTTTCTCCACCCGTCACATTAGCAGCCAAAACATTTTTGACAGAAAAAAGCCTATCTTCTTCCTCTGGTAAACTCAGACATTTTTCCAACTCTACAGCAATTTCTTGGATTGTCCTTGTACCTAAACGCTCTCTCACTTTCACCGCTGTCGGCTCGTTACTTTCTAAGTATTTAACCACATCATTCCCAGAAAACTTCTCAACGGCTAGGCGCACATATTCGCGCACGCTCATGTTTGCTGCTAATGCCTTTTGGAAAACTACATCCGGTACGTCTACTAGCAATACACCTTCGTTATCGGTGGCTTGGTATAAATCATCCCCTTGTTTGACAGCTATTAGCAAATCTGCGCCCAACGCGTGTAAATAGTGCAACACTGATTCCAATTCATGCTCTTTTAACGCCGACTCCAATTTGGACACCGCCGCCTGCTTCACTCCCAGCTTTTCTGCTAGCTGTGCCTGAGTCAATCCTGCTTTATTACGTATTTCCCGCATAGCATCAGTAAGGTAAAGACGCAAGTACTCTAACTTCCCCGCCAAAATCACCTCTGGGTCATCGCTTACTTTTTGCTGCAACCAAGCTTGAAAATTAGGTTTTTTCATCATTCCTCTGCTGCAATTCACGTAATCTTACTCTTGCAGGTTCTTTGTCTCTATCTTTGATAGCGTGGTCATATTTTTTCATAAAGGCGTGTAGCACCACGAAACGCTGAGGAGTAGCAGCCGTCAAGATAAACCGTGGATTATGTTCGCTCTTGGTCATCCGTAACTCATGCAGGTTATCTTCCAGCTTCTCAAAGATGTCGCTGGTAAGTGATGCGAGTCCTTTGTTACACAGGTAGCCAAGATTAACTTGCAGACGCCTGGTTTCGGAAGCACTCAGTAATGGTTTTGGTGGATTTTCTGGTTGCTCCTCTTGGGGAATCATCCTGATGAAAAAAGCAAGCAAGTCTTTGGGGATTTCCCCATTGACATCTTGATAAAGTTCCCAAGTCCAAATCACTTCCTACCTCACAGGATAATATTCTTTATAAAGAATGTCAATCATGATATTCTTTGAAAGGAATATCATATAGAATAACTAAGTGCAACAAAGGTAATAAAAGAATTATTTATAAAAATGGTGCGTTAGGCGAAAGCCATAACGCACCTTACTGGCGTGGCAAGACTAAAATGTTGCAATAAATTTTATTGTGGGATGGGTGTCCTCACCCGTCCGGGCGGGCAGGATGCCCACCCCACAAGAGTTTACTAATGCACCTTTTTAGGCTTGCCAGACCACTACTTAAGATTTACTGTCTCAACTCAGTTGTTCAAACTTAAATTTACCTTTAATAAACTTGTTGAAATATTGACCTTTAGATGGTGCATTATCTAAGCTTTCCTTGATACTGGGAGGTACTTTGAAATACTCGTAAACACTTCCACTATCAAATTCAATAGTTAGTGTTTGAGTTTTTTCATCGTGGCTAAATTGCTTAATAACGCTACCTTCAGGCTTGAGTAGGGGGAAGGCAATTACATCCCGAATACTGGGAGAATCAGTTAGTAACATTACTAAGCGATCGATTCCAATTCCTAAACCACCAGTAGGCGGCATACCATATTCTAAAGCTGTCAAAAAGTCTTCGTCTACGCCCTGCGCCTCTAAATCGCCAGCAGCTTTTCTAGCAGCTTGCGCTTCTAAGCGTTCTCTTTGGTCGATCGCATCGGTAAGTTCTGAGAAGCTATTGCCAGTTTCCCGCCCTACAATGAATAACTCAAATCTTTCCACTAAACCAGGTTGAGAACGGTGAGGTTTTGCTAAGGGCGAAATTTCTACTGGATAATCAATTACAAAGGTAGGCTGAATTAAATTGGCTTCTACCTTCTCTTCAAAAGCTAAATTTAGTAACTTACCAATTGATTGAGCTTCATCTATATCAGGAATTCCAGCATTTTTACTTGCTGTTTTTGCTTCTTCTAAAGTTTGGAAAGAATTGAAATCTAACCCTGTAACCTCTTTAACTAAATCGTGCATTGTTACCCGCCGCCAAGGTGGTGTTAAATCTATAGATTCCCCTTGGTAGGTAATTTGCAGTGTGCCGAGTACCTCTTGGGCAACAGTGGTAATAATCCCTTCTGTTAGCTCCATCATATCGTTGTAGTCGGCGTAGGCTTGGTAAATTTCAATAGTTGTAAATTCGGGATTGTGTCGAGTCGAAATTCCCTCATTGCGGAAAATTCGCCCTAATTCAAACACCTTTTCAAAACCACCTACAATTAATCGCTTTAGATGAAGTTCTGTGGCAATTCGCAGATACAACTCCATTTCTAAGGTGTTGTGGTAAGTGATAAATGGACGTGCATCTGCACCCCCAGCTTCACTTTGCAAAACAGGGGTTTCAATTTCTAGAAAATCCCGCTGTTCCAAATAGCGACGAATACCGGCAGTGATTTGGGCGCGACGGCGGAAAGTTTGCCGTACTTCGGGGTTAACAATCAAGTCAACGTAGCGCTGACGGTAGCGCTTGGCAACATCCGTTAATCCATGCCACTTGTCGGGTAGAGGCAACAGAGATTTAGTCAGGATGGTGTATTGTTTGACGTAGACAGATAACTCGCCCTTTTCAGTCCGTTTAATAGTACCTTTAGCTCCCAGGATGTCGCCTGCATCTGTGAGCTGTTTCAAGTGATTGAACGCATCGGCATCAATCTCTGCCATGCCTTCTTGGATGCGATTTTTCTCTAAATAAAGCTGAATCGTGCCGGTTTCGTCTTGTAAGGTGAAAAAAGCCAATTTACCAAAAACGCGACGCGCCATAATGCGTCCGGCTATGGCAACTTCTAAATCAACTTCTTCGCCGCTGGCTAAATCGGCAAATTGTTCTTGTAACTGCGCTGCGTGATGGGTGGATTCCCAACGATAGGCGTAGGGATTAGTGCCTAACTGCTTTAGCTGGTTTACTTTTTCCAGCCTCGCGGCACGGAGATCTTCTTCCGACATGGTAACGAACTAAATAGGGCAAGATTAATTATAGATGCTGCAAAAGTTGGGAGTAACAGATATTTGTCCTTGAGAACGCAGGCGATCGCCAAACCAAATACAATGATCCAAACTAGAGTCCGTTTGTGGAATATAGATGAATATCACCGGATGCTTGAAACGGGTATTATCGCAGCCGATGAACGGGTGGAACTGATAGAAGGGCAAGTTATCCCCATGAGTGCCAAAAATCCCCCACATGCAGCCACAACCCTATGTGCATCCGATCCGATCGTCTCAAGCGCCTGTTAGCAGAACTCGCCCTAGTTCGCGTACAAGACCCCATTCAATTAAGCCAATATTCGGAACCCGAACCAGACATTGCCGTTGTCCGAATTGATGCGCGAAAGTACATTAATCATCATCCCGCACCGCATGAAATCTTTTTAGTCATTGAGGTAGCGGATACAACATTAGAAACAGATCGCAAACAAAAAGCGCCTCTTTATGCTAAAGCCGGAATTACTGACTACTGGATTTTAGATGTGAATCAGCGTCAGGTTTATGTTTTCCGGGAACCTAGCTTAGAAGGCTACAATCTAGAATTTATTTTGCCAGAAGATGCAACGTTATCGTCGATTGCATTTCCAGAAATTAAAATTCAGATTGGTAAATTATTTCCATAAATGTGGCGATCGCCAACATTTTACTCTACAACTCAAACCTTTATTTTTGATTTACTTTTAGCGAATACCGAGATAAGACCGCCTTCATTTTCAAGTTAGTAAACTTCAGTATTGCATCCACTAATTCTTGCTGTTCTGGTTTTAAATTCAGTGTTTTTAGAGCTTGATTGATATCACTTCCAGCGCGGAGATTGCGAGCAAGTTGGGCACGCTGGGATGAGTTTAATACTGCCTGAATTTCTTTGTTTCTTCTCTGACGTACAGCCTGGAGTTGTTGGCGTTGTTGGGGAGTCAGGTTAATCTCTGAAATCGAAGCAGAATCGCTGGCAGCTTTGGTAGTTTTGGAGACAATAATACTAAAATTAGTATTCAGTTCAACGGGTGCAGCTAAGACAATTCCCGGCATGAAGAGAATAAACGCAATGATATTAAATAACACAAAAAGCCGTTTTGTCAAGTGAATTGCCATATTGAAAAATGCCTAATTTAATGCTCAGATATGGGTTGGGGATTGGGCATTGAAAATGGGGAAAGGGGAAAGGGTAAGGGGGAAAGGGGAAAGATTAAATTTATTTCTTTTCCCTTTAACCTTTTCCCTTTAACCTTTTCCCCTGCCCCCTGCTCCCCACTCTCTAGTCCTTTTACAAATTATTATCAGGCCTTTTCATTCTGTTAATTTCGCGTTGTAATTCTTCAATTTGACGGCGCAAAGCTTCTTTTTCATTTTCGGAAGAATCTGCGGGAACATTTACAGCACCTGAGGCGGGCGATCGCTGATAGTTTCCTCGGCGAATTTGCTGATATTCTTCTGATACTGCCCACTGCTGTAAGTAGTGCAAACGCTCCACAGGAAAAGGATGAGTCATCATTGCACCTTGAAACCCAGCGAACATTAAGAATTTATACACTTGATTGAGTCCATCTTCATCAAGCGCTTGATAATTTTCAGACTGCTTAATAAATTCTTGTAAACTGCATTCATTAGCATATTTGATACTACCGCCCGTGACTTTCATCATTGTAGTCATTACAGGATTTAAATCATCCATTACTAATAAAGCGGCGCGATCTGAGGATAACTCGGCTTTGCGTCGCCATTCGTAAAAAGCAAGCAATAAACCTTGACTGACGAAATTACCAATGCCAAAGGTTAATTCACCAACTGTAGAAGCGAGACTCCTCACCCATATCGCCATTTGAATTAAAATAGTATGACCACATTTAATGTGCCCCAGTTCATGGGCTAGCACCGCCCTAATTTCGACTTCGTTTAGTAAGTCTAATGTCCCTGTATTCATGACTATGTAAGGATGCTCTTGTCCAAGTGCGTAGCTATTAGCTTGGGAATTTTGCTCAACAAACAGTGCGGGTTCTGGATAAATGTCCAAATCTCGCACGCATTCCCGAAAAATCTGGTAAATGGTGGAATATTGACGCGGCCCGACTTGGATGGTGTTGCCCATTAAATAAACTAACTGAGGGCGTTCAGCGAAAAATTCCACAAATTTACGGGCTAAAAAATCAAATCCTGGTAAATTACGTAAAGCTTGCTCAGCTTGGGTATCCAGGGGATGCCTGAAGGCTTCGCTGGAAATTCCTGTGTAGGTTGGCATAATTAGGTAATTGGTGATTGGTCATTAGTAGAGACGCGATTAATCGCGTCTGTACAATAGTCATTGGTCATTGGTCATTGGTCATTAGTCAGTAGTTTTAGACAAAGAACAAATGACAAAGCCGAAAGTTAAAAGCTAAGGCTTCCTTATATTCAGACACCACTTGCTTGCTATCCTACGGTAACGCCAAGGGCGAATAAGCCCAAAGATCCGTCGAAAGCTGTGGCTCAACGGCAGTTCCTTTAAGTGAGGGAACCCCCCAACTTCTGATGGTCGCAAACCTCGTAAGAGAATTCTCTTTGGCAATGGACTTGCCTCAACAGCAGTTCTTTTAAGCGGGGGAACGCCGCCAACAAACTGCCTGAACTTTGTAACAGAGGAGAAATGACAAATGATAAATGACAAAGGACAACATAATAGAAATTGGGGCTTTATTGGTAAAAGTCACTTTGTTATGGGATTAAAAGCGTGTGATTGAGGCAGAAGTTCATTTGTCACTACATAACTTTTTGCGATCGCAAGCGGGGTTCCCTTCCTGGCCCCATCATTTGACGATGGCACGGTTGGTAGCACGCGCCTTGCGCCTTCAACGTAGCGCCCTCATTCAAGTGGGTGCTGTTTGTGGCTATCAAGGACGATATCGTACCAGTTTCGTAGCATCAGCCCTGATGTGGCATGGCCCTGTAATTATTGTTGCTCAAGAAGCAGTGCAACAACTTCTGTTGCGGGTGGAAATTCCCCGGCTACAGCAGTGGCTACCAGCCAACAAACCGATTAGAACAGGTGACGCTTGGCCTGATGCCCAGTTCCAAGGGCTACTGTTGACCTCCCCAGAAGCTTGGTTAAAAGGACAGTTAGCTGATGGCGATCGCTTTCCCCCAGGTATTCCTACAATTATTGATGGTGTAGACGATCTCGAAGATTGGGTGCGTCATCAGCTCGCCCAAGAAATTCAACCCCATGATTGGGATCGACTCATGCTAGCTTGCCCAAACCAAGCTGAAGCAATTCGCGAAGCACGGATACAACTGACACACGAACTTTTTCAGCATCCTGCTAATCCCTATGAGTGCTATCTCATTTCTGGACTAGAAATAGACATTTTAAACCGTCTTTATTCTACTTTAGACCTCAGTAATCTCCCAGATAATTGGAAACATTTCTGGCAAGAATTTCAATTGCTCAACGAAAATCTTTCCTCCCCTGCCCCCCCTGCTTCCCCTGCCCTCTTCTGGGCGACTATTGCCCGTCGCCAAGGTTTATTTTCTTTACACTACGCCCCAATGGAATTAGGGAAAATACTTTCCCCCATTTGGCAGCGACAACCAGTGGTTTTAATTGGCAGTGCTATAGAACCAGAAACAGAGGCTCCCCTTTTCCGCGAGCGTTTGGGTTTGGAAGACGTAACTTGCCTGAAATTTTCTTCTGAAAGTCAAGCCGAAGCAATTCAACTGTATGTACCCTATAAGTTACCCCTACCTAATACACCAGAATTTCAAGCGGCATTTATTCATAAAGTCCGCACGCTGGTTTGTCTGAGTGCTACAGCACCAGGATTAACCGTAATTTTAGTGGGTGATGTGCCACTCAAGTCCCAAGTCGGGACAATTTTGGCTTCAGAATTTGGTTCGCGGGTACAGGTAGAAAAAACTTGTTTAGATGAAAATGGTATTTTGGTGAGCGGTTGGGAATTTTGGCGAGAACATCAGCGAGTCTTGCCTGCACCCCATCTGTTAATTATTGCGACTTTGCCGCTACCATCTTTGGAAAATCCTCTAGTAGCTGGTAGGGTAGCTCGTTATAAGCGATCGCATCAAGACTGGTTCCGTTTATATTTATTACCAACCGCCTTGAATGAATTACAACGAGCCATCGCCCCAGTGCGAGAAAGTCAAGGTATTGTCGCTTTACTTGATAGTCGTGTAGTTAACCGCAGCTACGGCGCCCAAATTCTCGCAGCTTTAAGCCCCTTGGCACGCATTAACTATCTCGATCCCAGCTTATTTTCCAATACAAATGAGGAAAATTCGGCATAAGGAGATGGCTTCGCCTTGGGCAAAGGGCAAGGGGCAAAGGGGAAAGGGAATAAACCATACCTTTCTCCTTTTACCTTTCACCTTTTCCCTACCCGAAGGGTTTTGCCCCATGCCCAATATTAATTGTCTATAACCACAATTCCTGGCAAGATAAAGATAGAGCCAAAGTTGATTTCAATTGCTAATTATGGGTGAAGCAAAACGTCGGAAAACCGCACTAGGGGAAACATACGGTAAAGAAAGTCGTATCTTGCCTTGGATTCCCATTACAAAAAGTCAAGCGGAATTATTTATTACTTGGACTACTCGCGGTGCCTGGATAGGCATTGGTACTATGGTTGCAGCATGGCTAATCATTCGTTTTATCGGCCCTGCTTTTGGTTGGTGGCAAGTAGTTGCTTAAGAATTATTGAGTGTTTTTAACACCAGCTAAAATTAATGCGATCGCCTCTTGAGAGTGTTGCTCTAACATTGCTGCACTCAAAAGTCCATTGTCTTGGGAATAATGCTGGACATTTCCAATGCCAATAAAGTAAAACAAACAAATTCGCATAATATTAATCCCTGATTGTAACTAAGTTGCAATCAAATATAGTATTTCTCCCCCTGCTTCCCCTGCTTCTTCTGCCTGCCAAAACTAATATTTTTGAACGCAACTCGGTATCAGCCCAAGAATCCTCGCACTTGTTATCGCAGGAAGTGTCAAATCACGATTTTACGCTTGGTTTATGTCCTAAGGTAGTTGGCAACCCCTATATTTTTGATGCAAAAAGCTCAAGCATTGCTGCCTGAGCTTTTACTAGATTAAATTAACTTACTGGTGTCTAATTTCTTTAGTAACGATTGCGGTTGTATCCACCACCGCCACGGTTACCACCACCGAAAGAACCACCTCTGTCTTCTCTGGGCTTGGCTTTATTTACTTTCAAGTCCCGTCCCAGCCATTCAGCACCGTCAAGAGCTTCAATGGCAGCTGCTTCTTCAGCATCTGAACTCATTTCCACAAAACCAAAGCCGCGTAACCGACCTGTTTCACGATCGGTAGGCAACTGAACGCGCTTTACAGAACCGTATTCTGCAAAAACAGCACTCAGAGCTTCTTGTGTAACTTCATAAGAGAGGTTACCTACGTAAATTGACATGAAATATCTCCAAAATCATAAAGTATGCAGAGATTTAGATTTCGGAGAGAAGTCTGTAATACCACAAGGAAAAAGCCTGTCAATACTAAGAACAAACACTGTCGCCGAATTAATTCTCATTTCACTACCCATAATGACACAATAGTCAACCTTTTGGGGAAAAGTTTGAAAAGTTTTTATAAAAATTTATATTTACTAGTTCAGTAACCCGTGGAGGTAGAGGAGCAGGGAGCGAGTCATAACTTCTCTGTGAAAAATTAACAGCCAATAGTCAGCACTCCAATACGCAACAAATAAATGTTTACTTTTCTGAATTCAATTGCTAAACTACTAAAATTCCAAGTAGTTTACGTAGAATAGGGTAACTATCTTAAAATAAGAAAAATTTAATACCGCCATGTTTAAACATGGAAAAAAGAGTTTCATGTCTTGTGGTAAAGCCAGTTTTCTCCTATGGGTAGATTACAGAAAACTGAAAAATATTTATACTAAGTTTATAATTGATTAGCTGCAAGAAGATTGTCTACCTCTGCATAAGAAGTAGAGCGGTGAGAATTTTGGGACTTTTATGGGAAAACAGTAATTTTCTGAAAACAGAGATTTTCTGTTAACAGCTTATTCGTTCTCGCCGTTTTTTATTGAAAATATCTCTCAGAATTACTTGGGAAAACACGGCTGTTTAATCCCGAAAGCTCCCCATAGGAGAAAAATAGATGATTTTGGACATAAACTAAGCCGCACACACAGGTGAAAATGAAGGATTCTGTAACCAATACCCAGCTAATTAATATCGACTTAAATTCAGTTGCAAAAACTGAGGTAGCGATACGTGCAGCGGTCTGCGACTACGCAGATGTCAAAAACAAACTTCTGGCAAAAAGCAGTTATACAAAACGTGGAAAGGGGGAAAAATATTTTTTTGCCTCTACTCCTTTGAAAAGTTTTTTAATACCCTGTTTGGTTGGTATAGGACTACTAACAGCAAGTTGTGGGTCGCTACCTAAGGAATCAGCTGAGGCACAATCTCAGAGTCCTGGTGGACGATCGCGGGGTGGGGGTGCAACACCTGTAGATGTGGCGATCGCTCGAACAGACGTGCTGCAAACACAACCAGAATATACAGGTAATACAGTGCCCTTTCGGATTGTGTCACTGCGATCGCAGGTTGAAGCGCGGTTGTTGGCTTTAAACCTAGATGTGGGCGATAGAGTTAACCAAGGCCAGACTGTGGGGCAATTAGATGATGCCCTGTTACTAACAGCCTACAAACAAGCAGAAGCCGAACTTGCAGCCCTAAAATCAGAAGTAGTCAGGGCAACTACTCAAGTAAGTAATGCCCGTGCAGATGTGGAACGGGCGAGGCTAGAAGTAGTGCAAGCCCAGGCAGATTCACAACGGCAGCAAAAACTATTCCAAGCCGGAGCGATCGCTCAACAAGCTGCTGAACAAGCGCGTACCGAGGCACAAACAGCTGCCCAGGCATTGCGGGCGGCTCAAGAGCAAGTCCGTACAGAACAGCAAGCCGTCGCCGCCGCTCAAGGCAGAGTATTAGCCCAACAGGCCTTGGTTGCAGAAGCCAAAGAACGCAGATCTTACGCTCGGCTGACATCCCCCATTACTGGCGTAGTTACGGAAAAAGTCACAGAACCAGGCAATCTTTTGCAAGCAGGTAATGAAGTATTAAAAATTGGCGACTTTAACCGTGTGAAAGTCGTCGTCCAAGTTTCGGAATTAGAACTAGCACAAATTCAGCTCGGACAATCTGTAAAAGTCCGCTTGGATGCTTTCCCCAGTGAAACATTAATTGGCAGAGTGACGCGGATTTCTCCAGCTGCTGATGCCACAGCTCGTTTGATTCCCGTAGAAGTAGTAATTCCCAACAGCGATGGGAAAATTGGTAGCGGACTACTGGCACGAGTCAATTTTGAAACACAAACGGCGCAACGGGTAGTAGTGCCGCAAACAGCCATTCAGAAACAGGCACGGCAGCAGAAAAGCAACACAGACACACAAAACAAAACTGGAACCTTATTTGTTGTCAGTGATACAGAAGGCAAAGCAAAAGTAGCGGCGCGTGCTGTCACCTTAGGGAAAAGAGCTGATAGCAAAGTGGAAATTCTGTCTGGCTTGCAACCGGGGGAACGCTATGTTGTTCGTAGTGGTAAGCCGTTAAAAGAAGGTGACACTGTAAGTCTCTCAATTCTTTCAGAAAAACAATAGTAGGGTGAGCAATACACCATACCAATGAAAAAAGTACTTAGTAGTCAGCACTTAGCACTTAGCACTCAGTATCATGCAACAAGGAAATAATAATGGCAATAGCGGATTTAGTCTGAGTACGATCGCTATCCGCCAACACATTGGTACATTCATGCTCACCGTGGCAGTAATTGTCATTGGAGTGTTTTTTCTCACAACTATCCAAGTCGATCTCTTACCGGCAATTACCTATCCACGAATTGGCGTTCGGCTAGAAGCCCCCGGTATTTCTCCAGAAGTAGCAGTAGATGAAATCACCAGACCTTTAGAAGAAACTTTACGGGCAACCGAGAATGTAGTGCAAGTTTTTTCCCGCACCCGTGAAGGACAGGTGAGCCTCGATTTATACTTCCAACCAGGAGGCGATATTGACCAAGCCCTAAACGATGCGACTGCTGCTTTTAACCGAGGTCGAGGACAACTACCAGATACGATAGAGGAGCCACGCTTATTTAAAGTCGATCCCTCCCAATTGCCGGTTTATGAATTGGCACTCACATCTGCTTCGTTCCCCGGTAAAGATTTACGCGTATTTGCTGATGAAGAGTTGACGCGTGAACTCAGTGTTGTGCCGGGAGTCGCCTCAATCGATGTATCTGGTGGTGCTGAGGAAGAAGTAAGAGTGCTTGTTGACTTAAACCGATTGCAAGCTTTGGGTGTGGGCTTAAATGATGTATTAGATGAATTAACAGCTCGGAACCAAGACACTTCAGGCGGTCGGATTCTGGGGCAAAATTCCGAGCCATTGACTCGGACTGTAGGACGCTTCCAAAATGCTAGTGAAATTGAAAACCTTTCTTTAGAAGTTTCCTCCCCTGCCTCCCCTACCTCCCCTGCTTCCCCTACTCCTTCCCGCCGCGTCTACTTGCGAGACTTTGCGGAGGTAATTGACGATACAGAAGAACAGCGAGTATTTGTTTACCTCAATCGTCAACCTGCTGTGAAAGTTTCGGTGCAAAAGCAGCCTGAGGCCAACACAATTACCGTTGTCAATGCTGTGAAGCAGCGAATTGAACAATTACGCCAATCGGGTTTAATCCCAGCAGACATGACCTTGAGTCCCACCACAGATGAATCTGTTTTCATCCGCAATTCTTTAAATGATGTCATCTTTTCGGGGATTTCTGGGGCATTGCTGGCAGCAGCAGCAGTGTTATTATTTTTGGGATCGTTTAGGCAAACATTAATTATCAGTTTGACGATTCCGCTGTGTACTCTGGCTGCGATCGCTTTGATGAAAATATTTGGCCTTACTTTGAATGTTTTTAGTTTGGCAGGTCTGACATTAGGAGTCGGTCAAGCAATTGATACATCGGTTGTGATCTTAGAGAACATCTCCGAAAAAGCGGGCATGACCCCCAATCAGAAAGAGATGGAGGGAGAGGGACAGAGGAGAAATTCAAAATTCTTTATTGACACTGCCATTAATGCTTCCCAAGAAGTCGAATCTGCTTTGGTTGCTGCCACAGGTGCCAACTTAGTTTCTGTAGTACCATTCCTCTTAATTGGCGGCTTTATTGCACTGCTATTTAATGAACTGATTTTGACAATTAGCTTCGCAGTTGCAGCTTCCCTTGTGGTTGCGATTACAGTAGTGCCGATGCTGTCTTCTCGACTTTTGGGAATTTCCTGGTCTAGTCGTATCAGTGAATTTTGGCTGCTGAGACAGTTTAATCACCGATTTGAAGATGCTACGCGGGGATACAGTAACTTTTTAACCAAGGTTTTACGCCATCGGCTCCTAGTAGTAACTGCTGCGTTACTAATTTTAGGTGGCAGTAGCTTTTTGATGTTTGGTCAAATTCCCCAAGAAATTTTACCCCGCATCAGTACTGGACAAGCTAACTTGAGAGCGCAGTTTCCTCCTGGTACACCTTTAGCAACTTCTGAGAAAGTTATGCAAATTGTCGATGACATTTTGCTCAAACAACCAGAAACCGAGTCTGCTTTCACAACTGTCGGTGGTAATTTATTTGGCAGCAATACTACAGAAAATCCTTTACGTGCCAGCAGCACCATCAACCTCAAACCAGGCACAGATGTTGAAGCCTTCGTCAAAAAAGTAACTCAGGAATTTAACAAACTCAACTTAGCAGGAATTCTGCTGCGCCTCAATCCCGGTCAAGTGCGGGGTTTAATCTTGAGTAATTCTCCAGTGCAAGGCTCAGAAATTGACGTGATTTTGCAAGGCGAGAATGAAGAAAGCTTAACCCAAGCAGGCGCACAAGTGCTGGAGGCATTGCAGGAAAGGGCCAGATTGGCAACATTCCGACCAGATGCCGACCCCCGGCAACCAGAAATCCAAATTCGCCCTGACTGGGAAAGGGTTTCAGCTTTAGGGTTGAGCGCTCAAGAAATTGGTGCAACAGTCCAGACAGCAATTGAAGGTTCAGTTCCCACGCAAATTCAACGCGGTAATCGTTTAGTTGATGTGCGGGTGCAGCTAAATAAAGAAGCCATTCAGCGTCCTTCCCAGCTAGAGCAATTACCGCTATTTACAGAAAATAATCAACTAGTCCGGCTTTCAGACGTTGCCAACATTCAAGAAGGTCAAGCGCCTGGTGAGGTGCAACGGATTAATCAGCGCCAAGCTTTTATTGTGGCAGGCAATCTCAGTGAAGGAGCTAGTCTTGGTGAAGCCATAGCAGAAGTCAATGAAATACTTAAGGACGTAGACTTACCTGATGGCGTCTCAATTGTCCCTAGTTCTGCTCAAGAAACTAATCAGCAACTCCAGGATGCTTTAAAGACTTTGGGAGCGTTGGCGACGTTCTTAATCTTTGTAGTGATGGCGGTGCAATACAATTCGCTGATTGACCCATTGGTAATTATGTTCACCGTACCACTAGCGTTAGCTGGGGGAATTTTTGGACTTTACATTACCCAAACAGCAATTGGCGCAACTGTAATTGTTGGTGTGGTGTTGCTGGTGGGAATTGTGGTAAACGCGGGGATTCTCATGGTAGAACTGGCAAACCAAATTCGGGAAGAAGTTGGTTGTACTCGCCAAGTTGCGATCGCCAAAGCTGCTCCTCAACGCTTGCGCCCGATTATGATGACTACAGTCACTACCATTTTGGGACTGTTTCCCTTGGCATTAGGCATTGGCGAAGGTTCTGAGTTTTTGCAGCCTTTAGGGATTGTAGTTTTCTTTGGGATGGCGATCGCGACAATGCTAACGTTGTTTATCATCCCCTGTTTTTATGTCCTACTCCACGATTTACTGGGTGGAAATTGGGCAAAGCCAGTGTTAACCATGTTGCGTGGATTTAAGAAAAAACTCATTTCCATCACTGATAGGCATTAAAAATTACAGCAGAATTCAGGAGTCAGAATAGTTTCTCACTTGATGTGCCAACGAGATTTTTTTCGTTGGCACATTCTTTATTGGACTGCTACAACAGGGCTGGCTCTTCAATAGACTTCTTGCAGAAGTCGGGAAAAGGGGGAAAGGTTTGGTATTTTCCCTTTCCCCTTTAACCTTTTCCCACCTCTTGCAAAAGTGCTTTTTGCAAGAGGTCTAATGTCCATGCCCCTTTACATATCTTCTAATTCAATTCCTTTGGTTTCTTTAATAAAAAACAGAACGAAGAAGAAGGAAATAGCTGCCGCAATTGTATACAGACCGTAAGCAGCACCTAGCCCAAAATATTGCAGGATGGGAGGAAATGTTGTGGAAACGGCAAAATTAGCAACCCATTGTATTGCCGCAGCTACCGAAAGTGCAGCAGTTCGAATCTTGTTATTAAACATTTCTCCTAACAGCACCCAGGTGACTGGCCCCCAGGAGAAACCGAAGCAAAATACATAAAAATTAGCTGCTAAAAGAGCAATAAGACCGGCCGAACCGTTGAGGGTCAGGTTGCCAGCAGGATCTAGTTGCCCGGTTCTAAAAACAGCAGTCATTGTGCCCAAGGTCACGACCATGCCAATTGACCCTAAAACCAGTAAAGGCTTGCGACCAAATTTATCTACAAAAGCGATCGCAATTAAAGTAGTAATAATATTTACCGCCCCTGTAATCACTGTAGTTGTCAGGGAATCTTTTTCAGAAAAACCAACTGCCCGCCACAAAACGCTGCTGTAATAAAAGATGACATTAATCCCAACCAATTGCTGGAATACAGATAAACCTATTCCTATCCAAACAATCGGCAAAAGCCCACCACTTCTTCCTAACAAATCAGAAAACTTAGGCTGACGTTCGCGTAAAACTGTTTGCCGAATTTCTTCGATTTTTGCTACTACGTTACCCCCCAAAATCTTAGTCAGAACGTTAGCAGCTTCTGGTTCCCGCCCTTGAGCAACCAAGTAACGCGGGGATTCTGGAATCATTAAAGCTGACATTCCGTAGAGTATCGCAGGAGGAATTTCCGTCCAAAACATCCAGCGCCAAGCTGCTATTCCAAACAAAAACGGCTTCTCCGCTGAACCAGCTGATACAGCAATAAAGTAGTCGCATAGGAGTGCGATGAAAATACCAACCACAATCGCTAATTGCTGGAGAGATCCCAACCTTCCCCGCAAATGGGTAGGAGAACATTCTGCAATGTAAGCTGGCGCGATGACGCTAGCAACCCCCACTGCAAGCCCACCCAGTAGCCGCCAAAAGGTAAAATCCCAAATACCTACAGCAAGGCCGGAGCCAATTCCACTGATGGTAAATAGCACCGAAGCTACCACCATTGCCTTAACTCGACCATAGCGGTCTGCAATTTTTCCTGCATAAAACGCTCCTACCGCAGATCCCAACAATGCCAGCGACACAGCAAGGCCAGTCTCTACACTGTTAGCGTTAAAAGCTTTGGAGATAGCTGCAACTGCACCGTTAATCACTGCGGTGTCAAAACCAAATAAAAAACCGCCAAGAGCCGCAGCACCAGCAATCAAAATCACATAAAACGTGTTGGATTTCCGACGTTCAGTAGTAGTAGTCATGGTTAAATCTCATAGATTAGGTAACCTGAATAGAATGAAAAATCTTCTGTTAGTAAATCAAGATAGAAGGATACTTTTGTATAGCATTACCTCCTATTGAGGAGACCCTACATTACTTTAGGTTTGTATATTTGAAGCAATGCAATTTAAAATTTATGTTGCATTTACAGATGCTAAGAAAGTTTATATTGCGATGTTGAAAAATTAGAAGGCGTTCAATTTTTTCATAACGTTTTATACACAATTTTCAACTTCAATAGAGGACAGCATAGGCTTACGTCTATCTGTGTTACATGACGAAAAAAGTCTGTATTTTATTCAAAGTCAACTTCTGTATGTATGGCTAATTAAAGCTAATTTAAGGAAAATTTTGGTTTAAAAAATCAAAACAGAAGTCTTTTATTACATACAAATAATCACACGATCGCTTTTGTGAATATATGTCTATAATCACAAAAATCGAACTGATGTTTTTCAAGAAAAAATTGTATTTATATTTACATTATTTTTAGCTTAACGTGCATCATTGCAAATGCGATCGCTGTTTATTGAACTTTACACAATACAGCCGATTATTATGTCTTTAGATATATATAAAGCGGTTTGAAAATTAGCGAAATGCAAAACCTAAAACTCAAAATCAGATATACAGATTTTTTCCCTTATGCACCTCTTAAAACCTATAACTTTGTATTTCATACAAACAAAAACTACAGGAATTCAAAATTCCACTACCAAATAATTTGCAAAAATTCAATTGCTTTTAGCTTTGGCAGGGTTAAAAAAACTTAACAAGAATCCTACAATTTTCTATTAAAAAAACTTATAAAGCATACTTACTTATTGACAAACGTTTAATATTCTGACTTACTTCTCAGGAGTTAACACTTAAGCTCTAACTTAGATTTTTTATAAAGATTACGTGAAATTACTAGTAATAGTGATAAAGCAATATAAGAATTGCTTTATAAATCAACCTATGGGTAGATATCAAATAAGTAAAGAAACGCAAATTAACTGTTATTTAAGTAGCAAGTAGATAGCAGTTAAGCATGAATCTTAATTGATTTAACTCACCTGGTATACGTAGCATTCTCTCAATCAATATTAAAGAGGGCGTAAAATGGCTAAAATAGCGACCAAAATAGCCTTGTCTGTTCTAGGAGCAGCAGGAATTAGTTTTTTATCTTTGACACCAGCAAGAGGCGTTATCTTTGTAGAACCCATCGTAACTACTATAAATGACGAGGTATTTGAAACCAGACCCCCAAGAACCCTTGGAGCAGATATTCTCCCAGGGCAAATAATAGAATATGGTGTTCCAGATCGAGCGAATAACTTGCTTAATGGTACTGGTAATGATATTGGTAGCTTGGTTTATGACTTAAAAACGCTGTTTTATACTAATCCGGATTCTACTCCCGCATTTGATAATGAGCCTGTACAGTGGGGAGACGTTGATGGAGATGGCAAAATTGGTTTCTCTAACGTTCCCGAACTCAAGGATATCTTCGCAAACGTTACAATTAACGACAACATTCTTACTTACAGCGGTGGTGTGATTCCAGACGGAACCATATTTTTCAATCGATTTGCTACTCAGCCCAATTTAACCCCAGGTGAGGGAATCATTCCAGCAATACCAGAAGACCAAGTGGATAGAGATGGGCCTATCAGAGTAGCTTCTTATTACACCGCCGTTCCCGAACCAACTAGTGTTTTGGGTGTGTTAGTGTTTGGCGCTTTGGGTGTAGCTTTCAAATTAAAGCGATCGCAACATTGTTAATACTTTAACTGACGATATACTGCTAATGTTTCCTGATGGACGCGGGCAACACTCAGCCGTTCCAGGTTTTGATTTGCCCGCTGTTTCCATTCTTGCAGCATCTCGGCATTACTCAGCAATTCCACTAAGACACCAGCCAAAGCATGACTGTCTTTTGCTGACACCAAAAGACCTGCTTGACCATTATCCAAAGCTTCGGGAATTCCATCTACTTGAGTGCCAACGATGGCAGTTCCAGCTTCTCTAGCTTCCGAAAGCACCAAAGGACAAGGGTCGCGGTGAGAAGCCAGCACAAATATATCGCAAGATTTAAGGTAGCGTTGGGGTTCTGGTTGGAAGCCCTCAAAATGAATGCGTTCTGCCACAGAAGTTGCTTGTGCCTGCGCCTCAAATAGCTGTTTATCAGGGCCATTGCCTACCAAATAAAGATGCGCTTCGGGAAAATCTGAAGCAATTTGCTCAAAAGCAGCGATTAACTCGGCAATTCCTTTGCGTTGATACATTCCGGCTACAGTGGCGATCGCCGGACGCTGTAATGGTAAAGTTTGATAATCTTGTATTTGTCGGGTGCGAGGACTACCCAGAGTTCCATTGCACACTACCCGCAACTTATTTTCTGGGATACCGCGACGTACCATAGAATCTTTTACAGCCTGACTGACGGCAATTACCCTGTCAGCTAAACCCATCATTAGGCTAGCACGCTGAAATTCATTGTGTACCGTGGAAACTAAAGCATAACGATTTTGAAAAATGCGTGCTAGTAAGACTCCCGTCATCATGTGTGCGTGAACGATATCGGGTTGGAATTTTGCTGCGATCGCTCTGTAACCGATAGCTGCTTTAATTGTATTTATAGGTTTGCGAGTTTGGTCTAGTTCGTAATGTTTCACACCAAACTTTTTTAGTAATATCTCGTACTCACCACCACCAGAAATAACCGCTACATCATGACCAGATTTTGCTTGGAAGCAAGCCAAATCAACAGCCACATTTACAATCCCGTTACCTATCTCTTGAACGTGGTTCAAAATATGTATAATTCGCATAGTGCTTGAGATATGTATAAAAAATTAAGACAAGTGACTGAGTAGACAAAGACACAATTATTGAGTTTTTAAAGACAACTCAAAATCAACCAGTAGCTTGTAAAAATCAGAAATTACTACTGAAAAATAGCTCATGTCTTCAGCTACTTAGCTTTAAAGACTTATTCAGTAACGGTTTAATAAATCGGGATAAAATACTAATACCAATTTGAAAAAAGAATGCGACAAATGGGTAGGAGCTTTAGCATTGTTCATTGGTGTTAACTTAAGCTCAAACTGTTGCCCCACAATCGTTTTACCCCACCCCCAACCCCTTCCCTTGCTAAGGGGAGGGGAGGTTTTGCGTCAGCAAAGCCGGGGTGGGGTAACGCGGATCTTGATGGTAAGTGAGTAGAACTCGCTCATCACGTTTTCATCAGGGTTTCATGTTAAGTTGACACCAATGAACATTGTTGTGCCCTTACGGATAATTGATGTGTCGCAAACATTATTTGAATTGGTATAAAATATGGCGAGCCGTCGTTGGTAAGATTTGGGAGCCAATGGTTGCCATTTGGCATTTTATAATGAAATATGAAAAATAAATTTTAATGAGGTCAAAAATATGACACACTCTTCACCCGAAAGAATTGTCCGACGCGGGAGAGTATTTCCAGAAATTCAATGGACAGAAGCACAAAAAGCTCAAGACAAAGCCAGAAGACAGGCATTTTATGAGCGTTGTTGGGTAATTTTTGAGCGTTTAAAACCAGAAATACTAGATAAATATTATGGTTGGTATATTGCCATTGAACCTGATAGTGGGGATTATTTTATCGATCGGGATAAAGAAGTAGCAAGTAAAATGGCCAAAGACAAATATCCTCGCATCATTCATCATATTTTTGGCATTAACGAAACCGGAGTTAGTGGCAGAATATGATTGAGGGAAGATTTGGAGAAAATGGACAAATGTATTTTGAGATTGATTGAATAGCTGAGGATGGTATTATTTTTCCTGTAGAAACAATGTTAGATACAGGATTTACTGAATTTTTAGCCATGAACAAACAAGATGTACAAAGTCTTGATTGGAATTTTTTAAATCAAGATAAATTAAGAACTGCTCAAGGAGAAACTGAATTTGATGTTTATAGTGGTAGGGTAATAATAGATAGTCAAGAGTGGGAAATTCCTGTATTTGCTGGAGATGAAATACAGGAAATTTTACTAGGTTCTCAATGGTTGAAATTATTTATATTAGTCGCTAATTATAGTCAAAATATAGCTAGTTTAGAGTTAATTTAATTTAAAAGTTTATATCTGGCGATCGCCCTGTGCCAACTGCGTAAGTCCTCTAAGTATTTTGTCAAATTTAGAACTTACGCATTGACAGAAAATTGTTTGACTTCTGAATTCTGTTAGCGAAGCGGGGCGTAGCCCATTCTGAATTCTGAATTCTTTTCTACTACGATTCAATCAACACAAATTTGCGAACTTGAGAATTGTTTCCCTGAGTGCGACGCGACAAAACAGCACTTACCAAAAACTTCCAAGACTGAGGAGAAAGTGCAGAGGGTTCAATCATTGAAAGAAAACTTTTAATATTTTTTTGCTTGAGCGCCACTATACTCCAATGTAGTTTGAGGTAATTTTTTATATCCTGAAAACGGGGAATCTTAACACGGTGTTCTTCATTTACTAAAGCGTAAATTTTCTCCTTCATTAAGATATTTGTCGCCAACCGCCGAGATAAAGAAAACTTTTGATTATAAGCACCAGGCCAGATAGTCCGGTAAGCAAGACACTGATTTAAGAAAATAGCATCGCCAAATTGAGCAATCTTAATCCACGAATCGATATCATCACAATTAGCATCTAATGTGGAATCCCAACCACCAGTTTGCAGAAAAGCATCGCGCCGACAAGCTACTTGTGCAGGTGTGCCAAAAGGTACAACTTCTAGAAGCATCCCGTAGTGAATATCAGCTTGGGGAATATAAAAAGCTAAACCGGGGCCAACTTGGGGAGTGCGGGAAAGTTCAACTTCATTGGCATCTACCTGAGCCGCCACACAAGAGCAGATTACAGCATCAGGACGAAGGGCGATCGCCTTAGTTATTTCTTCTACACAATTAGCAGCTAAATAGTCATCATCGTCGAGAAACTTAATCCAGTCGCCGGTAGCTTTAGCAACCCCAGCATTTACCGTCGCCGCATGACCAAGGTTCACTTCATTACGATGATAAACAACCTTATCGCCTAAGCTTTGAACATAGCTTTGGGTGTCATCAGAAGAACAGTCATCAGCAACAACCACCTCACACTCGATTGTTTGGTTACAAGCCGAATCGATTGCTCTTTTGAGCAAATCCAAGCGATTATAAGTAGTAATGACGACGCTAAATTTCATAAATTCATACCTGTGGTACAGCATTTTGCAATATAGCTTCCCTTTGAAGGCTGTTGTATCGGTGAAATTATCAATCTCCAACAGGTAGACTGAAATGGGATTGTCGATTTATAATTGACGATCGTGAGTTTTTGAAGCAGACAGAAAGACTATGAACGCTCAAGAGATTATCCGCTCGATTGAAGCGGAACAGCTAAAATCAAATCTGCCCGATATATATGTGGGCGACACAGTAAAAGTGGGAGTGAAAATCAAAGAAGGTGATAAATACCGCGTACAACCCTACGAAGGAGTAGTGATAGCCAAGCGCAATGGTGGCATCAACGAAACTATTACAGTCCGCAAAGTTTTTCAAGGCGTGGGCGTTGAGAGAGTCTTTCTGTTGCATTCTCCCCGGATTGAGAGCATCAAAGTCCTACGTCGCGGTAAAGTACGCCGTGCTAAGTTGTATTATCTACGCGATCGCGTCGGCAAAGCAACCCGGATCAAGCAACGCTTCGACCGTCCTTTGTAGTTATCCTCTTATAAAGTATGGGAGAAATCTCAAGCTTCAAGCGGCATCTGCCGCTGACTTGTTTTCTCCATGAAATTGGTGTATGATAGAAATCGCAATCTTGCGTTAAACTAAAATTTAGTTCAGCGCAATGACTGAATAAAAAACAGCTTGTGCGCTCTTAGTTCAGTTGGTAGAACGCAGGTCTCCAAAACCTGATGTCGGGGGTTCAAGTCCTCCAGGGCGCGCTCAAGAGCAAAAAACAAAGCCCGAAATAATTACGCAAGCTGCTAAGATAGCAGTTAGTGTTAATATTTTCGGGCATAGCTATTGCATTTGCAGCTGTTTTGCTTTGAGTAAGTGAAATAGAGTCGAAGCTGCAAACCAAGACGACTGAATTTTAGATTTTAGTTTGCTCGGAAATCTAACATAAAACGGATAAACTAAAATCTCAAGTTGAGCGTCCTTGCCTTCAATTGGGTAAATCTGTCTTGAAAAGTTTAGCTTCGGAGCAAACCTCCGCTCTAACCTTTTCGCAAAATCCAAAATTGACTGACAAACGGGGGATAAACGGTCGTGGCAAAAAAAAATGAAGCAGAATTGCCAGAAACTACAAACGGGTTTAGCTTCGGTAACTTCATACAAGGAATCAAAGAAGAACTTGAAAAAGTAGTTTGGCCTAGTCGCAAACAGATAGTGAGCGAATCCGCCGCCGTATTGTTAATGGTGGCACTCTCGGCATCTTTGATATACTTGGTCGATGGATTGTTTGGTTGGGCAGCAAAACAGGTGTTCTAATGAGTTTTGCAACAGACGAACCACGCAACTCAATGTTGCAGGCAGAAGAAACAGCAGAAACAGCAGAAACAGCGTCAAAAGAGGCACGCTGGTATGCTGTGCAAGTTGCCTCAGGTTGTGAAAAGCGTGTAAAGACGAATTTAGAGCAGCGCATTCAAACATTTGATGTCGCTGATAAAATTATCCAAGTGGAAATTCCCCACACCCCAGCGGTGAAAATCCGCAAAGATGGTAGTCGCCAGCATACAGAAGAGAAAGTTTTTCCAGGCTATGTGCTGGTGCGGATGAAGATGGATGATGATACTTGGCAGGTGGTACGAAACACATCCCACGTGATTAATTTTGTTGGTTCAGAACAAAAACGTGGCAGTAGCAAAGGCCGCGGACACGTCAACCCCATACCACTGAGTGCTTCAGAAGTAGAACGCATCTTCAAACAGACCAGCGAACAAGAGCCAGTTGTTAAAATTGACATGGCTACTGGTGATAAGATAATTGTGCTTTCTGGCCCATTTAAGGACTTTGAAGGCGAGGTGATTGAAGTCTCTCCAGAGCGGAGTAAGCTTAAAGCTTTGCTCTCCATATTTGGTAGAGATACACCAGTGGAATTGGAATTTAATCAGGTAGAGAAACAGAGCTAAATACAAATGGCGAAGAAAGTAGTGGCGGTCATTAAACTGGCCTTGAATGCTGGAAAAGCCAACCCAGCACCGCCAGTAGGCCCAGCCTTGGGTCAACATGGCGTCAACATCATGATGTTCTGCAAAGAGTACAACGCCAAAACAGCAGACCAAGCTGGAATGGTGATACCCGTAGAAATTTCGGTTTTTGAAGACCGGAGTTTTACATTTGTACTCAAGACGCCACCAGCGTCAGTACTAATTCGCAAGGCGGCGAAAATCGAAAGAGGCTCTAACGAACCCAACAAAAAGAAAGTTGGTAAAATCAGCAGAGCGCAATTGCAAGAAATAGCCCAAACCAAACTTCCCGATCTCAACGCCAACGACATAGAAGCGGCGATGAAGATTGTGGAAGGAACCGCTAAAAATATGGGCGTAACAGTTACGGATTAAAAAAGTTATGAGTTATGAGTTATGAGTTATGAGTTATTGATATTTAACTCCTCACTCCTCACTCCTCACTCCTCACTTTTGACTCCAAAATATAAAATTTATCGGGGGAGAGGCAAGGCTTCGGAATTACCCCAGGAGAGAAAAATGACAAAAAAAGTATCGCGTCGCTTGCAGGCGCTACAAGAAAAAGTAGAAGATAGGGATTATGAACCCTTAGATGCTTTAGCACTGCTAAAAGAAACAGCAACAGCTAAATTCCCCGAAGCCGCTGAAGCACATATCCGGCTGGGAATTGACCCGAAGTATACAGACCAACAGTTGCGGACAACGGTAGCACTGCCCAAAGGTACAGGACAAATCGTCCGAGTGGCGGTGATTGCTAGAGGTGAAAAAGTAACAGAAGCAACAAACGCTGGTGCTGATATCGCAGGTTCGGAAGAACTAATTGACGATATTCAAAAAGGCATGATGGACTTTGACAAGCTCATTGCCACACCCGATGTCATGCCACAGGTAGCGAAGTTAGGTAAATTGCTTGGGCCTCGTGGTTTGATGCCATCACCCAAGGGTGGAACCGTGACATTTGACATTGCAAGTGCGATTGCTGAATTCAAAGCTGGTAAATTAGAATTCCGGGCCGATCGAACTGGCATCGTCCATGTTATGTTTGGTAAGGCAACCTTCTCGCCTGAAGATTTGTTAGTCAACCTGAAGGCGTTGCAAGAGACAATTGACCGTAACCGTCCTTCAGGAGCCAAAGGTCGCTATTGGCGGACATTTTATGTATCTGCTACGATGGGGCCAGCAATTAAAGTTGATATCAGCGCCCTACGAGATTTGAAACTAAGCGAAGCAGCATAATTTGAGTCATTAGTCATTTGTCCTCTGTCCTTTGTTTTTACAAATGACTAATGACTAATGACAAAAGACAAAATTAAATAGTCAAAGCCGGAGACAGCAGGTGCTAATAGCTTAATTTCCTGCCGAGGTGAAAACTCTAATTGCCAGAATGACCACCGATAAAGGTGTGATAAGTATGGCGTCACGAGTTTTACTAATCAACCCCGGCTATGTTAGCTGGGGTTTGTTGTTTTGGATTTAGTTGAGAAAAACGCAAAAGTAGGAAAATCGCTGATTGTTTTGAGGAGGTGAGATTGGAATGGGTAGAACGCTAGAAGATAAACAAGAGATTGTAGCTGAGCTTAAAGAAACTTTGAGCGAGTCAACTCTGGCACTAGTAATTGAATATCAGGGACTAACCGTTGCTGAAATTACCGACTTACGGCGGCGGCTGCGTCCCAGTGGCGCTGTTTGTAAGGTAACTAAAAACACCCTGATGGGCATTGCCATTCAAGATCAGGAAAAATGGCAGCCATTATCAGAACTGCTCAAAGGTTCTTCAGCTTTTTTGCTGGTCAAAGAAGATTTTTCATCTGCGATTAAGGCTTACCAAGACTTCCAGAAAGCCACCAAGAAGACAGAACTTCGCGGCGGTGTAATGGAAGGTCGCCTACTCAAAGAAAACGATGTCAAGGCTTTAGGTGACTTGCCATCTAAGGAACAACTCATGGGTCAAATTGCTGGGGCGATTAATGCCTTGGCTACCAAGATTGCTGTGGGTATCAACGAAGTTCCAGGTTCGCTGGCTCGTGCTTTGCAAGCTGTGGCCGACGCAGAAAAAGGTGGTAGCACCGACGAAACTTCTGCTGAATAGACTTCACAGGCGATCGATAGGTCAACAGTCAACACTCAACAGTCAAGAACTAATGATCAATGGCTAATGACCAATGACCAAATAAATAATCAAAAATTACAGGAGTTATATCAATGTCAACTGCAACCGATGAAATTTTGGATAAGCTGAAAAACTTAACTTTGCTGGAAGCTGCTGAGTTAGTTAAGCAAATTGAAGAAGCTTTCGGTGTGAGTGCTGCTGCACCTGTTGGCGTAGCGATCGCCGGCCCCGGCCCAGCCACTCAAACAGCTGAACCAGTAGAAGAACAAACCGAGTTTAACGTGATTCTCGAATCAGTTCCAGCGGATAAGAAGATTGCCGTACTGAAGATTGTACGTGAATTGACCGGTCTTGGTCTGAAAGAAGCTAAAGACTTGGTAGAAGCTGCACCCAAACCTGTTAAGGAAGGTATTGCTAAGGATGCTGCTGAAGATGCTAAGAAGCGCATCGAAGAAGCTGGCGGTCAAGTGACTATTAAGTAGTCACAATTACGTTACTGATTTTTATATCGAGAAGCCTGAGTTATTCAGGCTTCTCTTTTTTGCGTTGGTAAACTTTAACGCGAGCTTCTGCTGAAAATGCAGCAACACGATATCTTAGAAGTGGAAAATACTATATTTGATGCTCATGTCTGCTAAAGATGTCTTTCATGAGGTTGTGAAAATAGCTTTACAAAAGGACGGTTGGCAGATAACTCATGACCCCCTGTTATTTAACGTGGGTGGTGTAAAAATGTCGATTGATTTAGCAGCAGAAAAATTGATTGCAGCAGAACGAGAAAATGAAAAAATTGCTGTTGAAGTCAAGAGTTTTCTAGAAAAATCTTCTGCTATTTCAGAATTTCACACTGGTTAGGACAATTTATCAATTACAGAGGTGCATTAAGGCGACGAGATCCAGAACGGATTTTATATTTAGCAATACCTTTGACTACTTATAGAACATTTTTTCAACTGGATTTTCCTAAAGAAATGGTAGAAGAAAATCGAGTTAAAATGATTGTTTACGATGTTGAAAGTGAGGTGATTGTTGAATGGAAAAAATAGTACGATATCGTGAGATTGTAAAACAGATGCTTGCAGAGTATGGTAAGCAAAAACCTGCTTATGGGAATATTGAAGTTGAGACAATTTTTGATACAGAACGCGACCATTATCAAATCGTTTATTTAGGCTGGGAAGGTCAGGATTGGGTACACAGTTGTATACTCCACATTGATATTAAAGTTGGTAAAATTTGGCTGCAATGGAATGGTACGGAAGATGATATTGCAGCTGATTTAGTGAATGCTGGAGTTCCAAAGGAAGATATTGTTTTAGGATTTCAATCGCCATTTATGCGACAGTTTACGGAATATGCTGTGGGTTAATGTGGAAATGTCAGCATAATTAGCTGTAATAAAGTGCGAACGCATTGGTAAAAATCCTATTGAGTTTATTAGGTAAGGCATGACACTATATAACTATAGCAATCCGATTTGATTATTGAAAAAATCTAAGTATGTGTAGGGTGCGTTATTGCTAAGCATAACGCACCATTCTTAAGGATTTGGTGCGTTACGCCAAAGGCTAACGCACCCTATTAGGGTGACAAGGCTAAAATAGTGCATTAGGGAATGGGCTTTAAACTTTATAAATTCGATGTTTTTAACGCTAATCTATTGCAACATTTTAGTCTTGTCACGCCACTATGTATATTTCAAAAATCAAATATGAGTCCTATATGAACTTTACAACGCTCACTAGTTTACATTACATCCTTTCTTCTAACATTTTATTTATAAGTAGACCACGAACATTACGTCCTTTTCTACTAGCAGTACCTTGATGTATATAATAATAATATTGAGCAAACATATTGATAGATACATCTTCTTTCTTATTTTTATATAGTTCCTCTTCTAAAGAATTTAAAGCATGAGCTAAAATTTGCTCTTGAGGTAAATAACCATAATTGTTTTTAATTTTTATTAATTCAACAATTAAAGTAAATAAACTAGACTTTTTTATCCACAAACTATCTGGAGGAAGATTACACGCAATAATTAATTTAGATACTTCATTAAAATTATCAGACATTAACTTTTTATTTGGATATTCATTATTATACTTCTGTACATAAGTCTTTACTTCTTTATCACTAGTAAAATAACCGCCTTCTTCTATCGTTGACATAATTAGCAAGACATATTCAAGGTCTTTCATACGAGAAAATTCACCTTCACTAAAAACCTCTAAATTTGTAAAAAGAACATTATTTTCTAAAATATCTTTAGCCGTTGTGATGAACTCTCCTTCATATAATGAGTTGCTAATTTCTATTGCATTGAGCGCATATTGTACAGAGTTGATTCTTTTAAAAACTTCTCGAATCTCACTTTCTGGAATTCTTCCTAAGTCTCTGACGACAACCGTATAATCAAAAAAATCTGTTTTTTCTTGTGAAGATAATTTTTCAAATTTACTCATATTTTTAATCTTGAATTCTGGTGAAGCTGTAATATATTGGTAGATTGTACTTAATCTTTGTTGTCCATCTACTACAAGTGTTTTTGATGTCTGAGTATCAAGATCAATTTTACCATCAGCCAGATATATTTCAGGAAAAGGAAGTTTTAATAAAATTGTTTCTATAAATTTTTCTTTATGGGCGTCATTCCATACAAGCTTTCTTTGAAAAGATGGAGCAAGTATTAAAGTACCATTTCTCATCATATTAAATAAGTCTAAAACTTTTTTATTAGTTGCAATACCATTTTTGTTCATTTTAAAACTCCTTTTGTCTCATGTTTTTAATATTCTGCATATGATATTTTTCAAACAAGTCAGAATTATAATAAATAGCCCCCGCTATTTTTTGGGGTGTATATTTATAAGAAATTGATTTAAAATATTCAAACCAATCATTTGTACCAGAATATTTAAATGGAAATAAATCTGGTCTTAGCCAACCTTTAAAAAAATATTTTAAAAATTTTTGATATTTTTGTTCTTCTCTCTCAGTTCTAGATATCAAGCTTATATCGAAATCATATAACTCTGACCAAAATTTTTCAAAAATTTCTGTAGATATAATAGCTATATCTATATCTGATTCTTCAGAAAACGAATTCCAGAGTTTACTTGGAGCTACACTAAATCCTAGTTTAGCTGAACCAACCATTAGTACACATTCTGGTCTTTCTTGAAAATGAGTAGCAATTTCATGTTTTAGGTCAAAATATTTACCTTCGTTATCTTTAAAAACATAAGGTGTACCATGTATTATATATTTTTGAACAATTAATTTCTCTGTTAGAGAGTAATCACGTAATGCTGTTTTGAATATATCAATCTTTTGATTAATATGACTTTGGTCAATTATTAAAGTTTGCCACATGGAGTATTTTGTTGAATCAACGTTGCTTGAGCCAAGTGTGATCGCTAAAAATATTATGTGAGCTTAAATGCCAAAAGCAACTAAGTCAATAAGTGCATATACTTAATCAAATAGTGATTTGATTTTTTAGGTTTGTTAGGTCGAACAAAAGACAACAGAAGTAAAAAACTAGCCAGAAAATACAGCTGGAATAATTAAAACAGGTTTTTTTACAAAAACGCGATCACAATTATTGAGTTTACCGCGATCGCCTTACCCATGCATTATGGAGTGAATAAGTTGTACATCTTGGTATCATTGAACGAAGTACCCGTCAGCAATGGGGCGAGAGGGATGTACGCAACCGTTACACAACCAGTGACTTTTCAAGAGTTTCTTGTCTGGGATGATGGTTCAGGCAGAGAGTTTGAGCTATTGGATGGGATTCCTGTGCCGTTATCAGAACCAAATGCAAATCATGAAGATTTGATCCAGCGGCTGTGTGCCTACTTAGAAAATCACTGCCAAGAAAATGACCTGCCTTACGTGTCGCGCCAGTCCAAGCAGGTTCGGCTCAAGACTGCACCACCAGAAAAGGAAAAAAGCCGCAAAGCAGATATTGTCATATTTGCTAAAGAAGAATGGCAGAGGATGAAAACTAGCTCTAGTTCTGCTGCTGCATATATTCCGCCACCGGGAATCATTGAGGTGGTTAGCAATAACTGGAAGGACGACTATCTTACTAAACTTGCTGAATATGAGGATTTGGGCGTTTTAGAGTACATCATTGTGGACTATGCTGCTTTTGGTGGTATTCGGTTTATTGGCTCTCCCAAGCAGCCGACCATTACAATCTACCAACTTGAAGATGGAGAGTATTTACCCGCAAAGGTGTTTCGAGGACAAGCTCGAATTGATTCTAAATTGTTTCCCAACATTTCTTTAACGGCTGAACAAATTTTTGCAATGAGTCGCTGATTAGCAACTATGGTTGAAGCACTACTTAAAACTAAGCCAGTAACTTTTGAAGAGTTCATACAGTGGAAATCAGAAGGTAACCGTTATGAATTACATCACGGGGCAATTATTGAAATGAATCAACCTGTAGGAAAACATGAAGATATAATTTGTTTTTTAAATGAGAGAATTACGGCTGAATATCTTCGCTTAAATTTACCCTACGGAATACCCAAAACTGCTTTAGTAAAACCACCTGAAAGCGAATCAGCTTACTCACCTGATGTTTTGGTGTTAAATCGTTCCAACTTAGCGAACGAACCATTATGGCAAAAAGAATCAACAGTTATCCAGGCTGGATCAATCCCCTTAGTAATTGAAATTATCAGCACTAATTGGCGTGTTGATTATTTGGCAAAAGCTGGAGATTATGAGGAAATAGGTATTCCTGAATATTGGATTGTTGATTACTTAGGTTTAGGTGGTAGAAGATTTATTGGTAGTCCCAAACAACCAACTATCTCTGTTCACGAACTGATAGATGGGGAATACCAAGTTAGTCAGTTTAAGGGAAATGAACGGATAGTATCGCCAACTTTTCCAGAATTGTCTTTAACTGCTAATCAAATTTTTCAAGCAGAATGGCTTGTTTAAAATCAAATTAGAAGCAATTTTTTATACTTTATTCACGCTATAAAATCTCCGTAGCCAACCAAGCACGCAATACCTCTGCGATTGTCCACGCTTGGGCAATACATCCGCGTGGAGTCATTGGGGCATCGCCATCAAAAATTTCGCTGAGACTGCCAACGCCGTGTGCTGTGAGATGATTAGCCATTGGTTGTAGAAATTGACGCGCCTGTTTAGGATTTTTGTAGACGCGCAGGTGTGCTAGAACAAACGACCCTAACAACCAACCCCAGACGGTTCCTTGGTGGTAACCGCCATCACGTTGATACTGATTGCCTCCGTATTTACCCTGGTATTGGGGATGATTGGGGGCAAGCGATCGCAATCCATGTGAAGTTAGTAGCATCTGTCCGCAAACGTCTACCACTGCTTTTTGTTGGGCTGGTGTCAGCGGGCTTTCGGGTAAGGAAACGGTAAAAATCTGGTTAGGGCGCGCAGATGCGTCATCTCCATCGGGAGTATCCAACACATCGTAGCAGTAGCCTGTTTCCTGATTCCAAAAGCGAGAAAATCTGATTTGGGCGCGGTCGGCGATCGCCTGATACTCTTGGTGTGGCTTGCCAATCAAACGAGCAAATTTAGCCATTGTTCGCAAAGCATTATACCACAGAGCGTTGACTTCAATTGGTTTCCCAATGCGAGGCGTGACTACCCAATCTCCGACTTTCGCATCCATCCAAGTGAGTTGCACGCCTTTGTCTCCTGCATACAGTAAACCATCGGTGGCATCGAGGCGGATGTTGTAGCGGGTACCGCGACAGTGCCAGTCGATGATGTCTGCCAGCACGGGGAACAGTTCCATCAGCAAATCATTATCTTCAGTGGCGTTGTAATAAGCTCGAATGGCTTCAAAATACCAAAGAGTTGCATCGACTGTGTTGTATTCTGGTGTCTGGCCTGCATCCGGGAAACGATTGGGCAACATTCCCTGGTCTACATGCCTAGCAAAGGTGCGAAGAATCGAACGTGCGATTTCTGGGCGACCGGTGGCGAGGGTCAAACCAGGGAGGCTAATCATAGTATCGCGTCCCCAGTCACTAAACCAGGGATAACCAGCGATGATAGTTTTACCATAAACGTCTTCTGGCACTGAGCGATCGACGATAAACTGGTCGGCAGCCAAAACTAAATTATTCACCCAAGCAGGAGAATCGGTAGCATTCAGAGGTCGGTTAGATTTCCAGAGTCCAATTAATTTTTGTTCCAGGATGTGGCGGTGTTTGAGTGCTGCTTCGCCATTCAACTCTGGTTGCTTGTGAGTGCTGGCAACAAACGTAACTGATTCTCCCACATTAAGGGTAATTTCAAAAGTAGCGGCGTGGAGGTGGTCTTCTTTGTCGGTTAATCCGCGATAGCGTTCAACTGCTAGGTCAAAGTTATAGTACCAGTCGTGGACAGGGGAGGCGCTGGCGCGGTCAGTTAGCAGATATATTGGTGCGGCATCAGGATAGGCAGTTACACAAATTCCCTGTTCCACCTGTTCGACGGACATCTGCCAATCATTGTAATTATGGGTGTCGCTGTGATAATCGCGGTAGTTGACGATCGCCTTAAGCGTCAACTTCAGCGGTTGGCTGGCACGACGTAGAGTATATTGCACATAGGTTGTATTAGCTGCCTGTTGCATCCAGATTCGTTTTTCTAACAAAGCATCAGCAACAGCAAAACGCCAGAGGGGAACTGTACCTTCTAAAGAAAAATGTTCGATCTGTAGATAGCCGTGGGGACTGACGGTACCATCTCCCCAACGATTGGTGTGTAGAGAATAAAAGCGATCGCCATACAACACTGTTTCATCTAGCTTTGCCAACAGTAAGGTGCGACCGAGAGGCGGTTGCAAGGCTGCTACTAGTAAACCGTGATAGCGGCGAGTCAATAAACCTGCCACCGTTCCAGAGGCGTAACCACCAATGCCGTTAGTAACCAACCATTCCCGCGACTCGGCTATGTCGAGATTACCGCAGATTTCCCGCCCAAATTCAATACACATAACTCAACACTCTTGCTGGCGATCGATATTTGGATTATCAGTTATCAATCACATAGTATGGTGAGATGGACATTAAGAAATTATAAAAAAGTCGCGTTGCGGAATCTCAGTAGAAGGCAGGAGCCAGAAGGCAGAGGGCAGGAAGCAGAAGGCAGTTGCGATCGGGGTTTTCAACTTTTGTATTTTACATTTAATTATCTCTACCTACTTAGAATCTTCGCAGATATCAATTCATTTACGTCCCTTATGTCCTAATCCCCTCTGTAGGAGTAGAAAGAACCTGAAGGTGAGTCGGCGCTCAATTTTTGTTGGCATCAGCCCAAACTATCCAACACATTTAAAGGAAACTGAAGTACGCAATCTAAGTCTTAAAGCTAGACTACAACGAGGGTAAGAAAATCTTCCTTTGCCACTTCCTAGTTCCCACTCCCCAGTTGCTATTTTAACACAGGCATTAAGTCTATTTTACTTGCTAATTCTGAGGTTTTAGCAAAGCATCTTTGGCTTTGCTGCTGAATTCACTAATTATACTGTAAGTCTTTACTAATTTAATTTTGTGGCATCAACAACTGATGACGTTGCCGTCATATATAATAGTCATCCCTGAATTTGGTTGTTAAACTTTAAATTACTAATAAAAGCATAATTAATTACTTTAGAAAACTATCCCACAGTTATCGGTTGGTAAAGTTGGAATTAATGAATAGACAAGTAGAAGCGATACGAGTTGCTTGGTGCAGTTCAACTGATTTGCCCCAAACAAACAATTTTTATCTCAACTTTGAGTGGATTCGAGTTGATAGTTCAGCTTTATTTGATAAAGGTTTTGATGCTGTTGTACTCGATATCATGACTTTTGAACACTTGGAGGAAGTTAAGTATATATACACCAATATTGGTTTACCAACAGTAGTTTTGATAGATACGATTGAGCAAGAATCTATTGCTCTTTCCTGGTTGGAAGCAGGAGATGAAACTTGTAAACGCGATGCAATTGATTGGCAGATAGGTTTGCGTTTGCAGCGGAGTTTATGGCATAGCAAGCAAAAGCATTCATTTAACCTTGATAAGTTAACGGGGACTGCTAATTTTCGTAAGTTTAATGATTATGCCATCGAGCTTTTGACATCCAAGGAAGATGGAGAGTCTGTATGTTTGATTTACTTAGATATTGACCGTTTCAAGTTTATTAACGATAGTCATGGCCATATTGCGGGAGATCGGATTTTGCAGGAGGTTGGTCAGATTCTACAAAAGTACTCATTAGGAGCAGGTATCGTGGCTCGGACGGGGGGCGATAAATTTGCTATTTGTATGCGTGGCAATACTGAGCAGGGAAAAGCGTTTGCAGAATTTCTCAGAACTCAGATCGAGACTCATGAATTCTGGCTTGATGAAAAGTCTTCCGTTCATATCACAGCTTCCTTGGGAGTGGTGCCGATGACAGGACATTCATCTATCGAGCAACTGTGGCAGGAAATCAATCAATGCGTTTATGCTGCTAAGCAGAAGGGACGCAACCAAGTTGTCACTGCTGAGGAATTTGATGCTATTGCAGACGCTTCTGGACAAGACAAGCTAATCACTGATTTTGAGCATCGAATTCGGGTGACTGCTGAGAGGATGATTAATGAGATGGTGCTTAAGGCTAGTCGTTTAGCTAAGAAATACAGAGCAGAAGCCGAACACGATGGCTTGACTGAGATTTTCAATCGCCGCTATCTCGACAGATTACTACCACGGGAGATAGAAAAGTCTCACAAGTATAAGCAACCACTAACAGTAATACTCCTCGATCTGGATCATTTCGGCGAAGTAAATCGAACTTACGGCTTTCCGACTGGGGATCAAGCACTGAGAACTGCTGCACAAGTATTTAAAAGTAATGTCAGAGCAGTCGATTGGGTGACACGTTACGGTGGCGAGGAATTCTGTATTATCATGTCCGATACCGATTTGAATACAGGATGTCAGATAGCGGAACGAATTCGCCTAGCTTTGAGCGAGGAAATACTTACAGCTTACAACAGTCAGCAGTTTCGACTCACTGCTAGCATTGGAGTTGTGGAACTCATGCAAGAAGAAAGTCTTGCATCTTTGTTGCAGCGTGCTAGTGACAAAGTTCGAGAGGCAAAGAAAAACGGGCGCAATCAAACTTGCTTTTAAGATTATGAGGCAATAGGTATCCCCGAATACTGGATTATAAATTACGCTGCTTTAGGCCGTAGGCGGTTTATTGGCAATCTTAAGTAATCCACTCAGGACTTACGCAATATGTGACTGAAAACCTTATTCAAGCGTAGCGGTAATTCATGTAGACGCACAGCGGCTACTCTGCGAGAACGCTAAGAGCGAACCCGCAGGGTATTACCGCTACTTTCGTTCTCTTTTGCGTAAGTCCTGCCACTATCTCGGTTTACTCATTAGTTGAGGGAGAATACCAAGTCCAGCAGTTCCGAAATAGCGATCGCCCTACCTACCACTCATATTAAGTGCGATCGCTTGATTAATTTGAATGCTATAATAGCAAAAGGGATGCAGTAGATATTTCCCTCATATTGCAAGATTTGAATGTAAATAAATTTCAAATCTGTGAATAAATAACTGGAGAGGTGTCCGAGCGGTTCATGGTGACGCACTCGAAATGCGTTTTGGGGAAACTCAACGGGGGTTCGAATCCCCCCCTCTCCGTTAACAAGATAGTCTTACAACTGATACCAGAATCCGAAAGTCTTTGCTGTGACCTTCTAATCACCAGATATATTGTACCCAAGCTAGAACTACTATACTTCAGTAATTACTTAGCTTGATATTTGCTAGGAAACACTAAAATATACATCGCGAACACAGATTTTTAGGATAAACTAATGCCATCGTGTGAGGAGTGAACGATGGCTAATACAAGCTTGGGGCGAGCAGTTTCGTTCGCTTTTGTTGGTGTTTGTTTTTATCTGGGTATTGGTGCAGGGGTCGTGGTTCGGCTGGGGCAATCACAGCGAACAAATGCTGCTACTACACCCGCTCAATCTGGTTTGTTACCATTCATACCTAAATCTAGGCAACCAACATCGAAAAAACAAACCTTTGCAGGCACTATTACCATTAAAGCTGTTGGAGATATTATTCCTGGTACTAATTTTCCTAACTACAGATTACCCCGCTTTCGAGATCGACTTTTACCAAAATCAGTGAGAAACCACTTGCAAGGATCTGATATCTTGTTTGGGAACTTTGAAAGTAGTTTAACTAATTATCCATACACTACTAAAGATATTAATCGAGAACAAGTTTTTGCATTTCGCTCCCCACCTGCATATGCTCAGCTATTTGCTAAAGCTGGTTTTAATGTACTCAATATGGCGAATAACCATGCAATGGATTTTGGCTTGGTAGGGTTCAAAGATACAAAGAAGAATCTTGAGGCTGCGGGTATTGCTACATTAGGTCATAAAAATCAAATTCTCTATTTAAAAGCTAACAATATACCTGTAGGAATGATTGGTTTTTCTCCTTATGAAATGTATAATTCCATCCATAATTTAGCGGCAGCCCAAAAGCTCGTAGTCGAAGCTAAAAAGAATGCCAATATTGTAATAGTATCTATGCACGCTGGAGCGGAAGGAACGGAGGCATTACACGTTAAGAATCAAACAGAGTTTTTTTATGGAGAAAACCGAGGGAATTCAATCAATTTTGCCAGAAAAATGATTGATGCAGGAGCAGACTTAGTGCTGGGACATGGGCCTCACGTTCCGAGAGCGATGGAAATTTATAAGAATAAAATCATAGCCTATTCTTTAGGAAATTTTTTGGGATATCGGACTTTATCTACAAATGCTCAAACTGGAGACTCACTAATTTTAGAAGTCACACTCAATTCATCTGGAAATTTGGTATCAAGTAAAATTATTCCTATTCGCATGGATAAGGAGGGAATTCCTGAAGTAGATCGGCATTTTCGGACTGTGAAACTCATGCGTTATTTGAATAATCAAGCTTTTCCTAAAAATCCGGTGAAGATTAATAACAAAGGGGAAATCGTTCTAAAAAATAAATTATAGCGATCGCCCTCTTATTCATAATCCGAAACCTAAAATTGCATTATTTTTTATCCTTGTACCCCTAGTTGGTGATATTGATAGTCATCAATGGGATTTTTAAATGCGTAGGCGTAGCCCCTCGTAGACATGGCCGCGATTAGCTGAGTTTATAAATACCCGCTTTTATATTAGGATGTTGCTACGCGTGGGTTCATATCTTATAGCGGTTTTCAATTGAATGGAATACATCTTTGAAAATCAAATCATTGTAGGGGCGCACAGCTGTGCGCCCCTACTGTAGTCTATTCAACTGCAAATTGCTATAAACCTCGCATTAGAGTTATAAATGATACGTTGCCCTTGCTGCTCCTTATTTTCCCCACTCGCCACTCCCCAAAATTGCTAGAGTGAAGAAAATTATGAGGACGCAAATATGACTGACAAAAATCGTTCTCAATGGGACTTAGGCAGGTTTATCAAAACCCTGACTTACTTTGAGGTAATTCCTTTCCTTAACTGGGTACAGCAATTAATCCAAGGCCGTCCTCAGGATAATCGAGATAGACCCAATGGAGGAAGAAATGTGGGTGTAATATTAGTAGCAGGTGCGACAGGTGGTGTAGGTAAGCGAGTGGTAAAGCGATCGCTCGAACGCGGTTATAAAGTTCGCGCATTGGTGAGAGATATTGACAAAGCACGCTCAATTCTTGGTAATGATGTTGACTTAGTAGTTGCAGATATCACAAAGCCAGAAACTTTAACTCCTGTAGTTATGGCTAATATTGAAGCTGTAATTTGTTGCACGGCAGTGCGCGTACAACCAGTAGAAGGAGACACAGCAGATAGAGCAAAATACTACCAAGGTGTTAAGTTTTACCAGCCAGAAATTGTTGGTGACACCCCAGAAAATGTAGAGTATCAAGGTGTCAAAAACTTAGTCCAAGCCGCAGCAAAATATTTACCCCAAGCCAAGGAAAAACTAATATTTGATTTTACAAAACCATCAGCAGAATTAAAAGATGTTTGGGGAGCGCTGGATGATGTCGTGATGGGTGGCGTGAGTGCTAGTAATATCCAATTAGTGGAAAATACAGCTTTGTTTGCTGGCAATGTTTCCACTGAGAACTCTGGTGGATTTGCTTCTGTGAGAACTAAGAATTTCGATCCACCATTTAACTTATCTGGTTACGAAGGTGTGAAATTGCGCGTCAAAGGTGACGGACAACGTTACAAAATCTTTCTCCGAACAGATACAAAATGGGATGGCATTGGCTATGCTTATTCTTTCGATACGGTAGCTAATACCTGGGTTGATATTCACGTTCCTTTTAAAGATTTGGTTCCTGTATTTCGGGCAAAAGTTGTCAAAGATGCACCGCCAATCGAACAAAGTAGAATTTGTTCATTCCAACTGATGTTGAGCAAATTTGAATATGATGGTGCTTTAAATCCTAAATTTTCTCCAGGTGGTTTTGCTTTCCAGTTAGAATCAATTAAAGCTTACGGCGGCGAAAAATTTCCTCAGTTTATCCTTGTCAGTTCAGCAGGCGTAACTCGTCCTGGGCGTCCTGGCATTAATTTAGATGAAGAACCCCCAGCAGTGAGATTAAATGATCAATTGGGAGGAATTTTAACTTGGAAACTGAAAGGAGAAGATAGTTTAATAGCAAGTGGAATTCCTTATACAATTATTCGACCTTGTGCCTTAACTGAGGAAGCAGGGGGTAAGGAATTAATATTTGAGCAAGGCGATAATATTAAAGGCAAAATCAGCCGTGAGGATGTCGCAGAACTTTGCGTGCAAGTCCTAAAAGTAGCAAAGGTATGTAATGTCACGTTTGAGGTCAAAGAGGGAAATAATACTGTTAATTCTATCGATTGGCAGAGGTTATTTTCTAATTTAAGACAGGATAAATAATGAGTCAAAAGTCAGAATTCAGAATTCAGTAATTTTTATAATGTGATAATGCTGAGTGTTTGCTCAAAGCCTGAGAACTTTATCGGAACCCCTGACTTTAGGCATGAGCATATTCCGAATTCTGAATTCTGAATTCTCAGTTATTAAGAACACTGCAAGATATTAATATGAATAAAATTAAGCTGCTAATACTTGCTGGTATTTTAGGAGTAATTATCTGGGGTGGGTTATTTTCAAAAACTGCTTCATCGCAGCAAATCGAGTCGCGTCTAAACAACTTGGAGGCGGACTTTAATCGTGTTGAGTCGCGGTTAAACCAGCTAGAATCTCAAATAAATCGAGGTGGGCGATCGCCATCCCCAAGAACAACACTTACTCCACGACAATCAACAGGTTCCAGACAGAATTTATCACGCCAAGATCCTATGTTCGATCGGCTTGCAACTTTAGTGATTGAATTGAAGCAACAAGTCAATAAACTAGAGGAGCGAGTATCTAAAATAGAATCACGCTAGGCTTTTGCAATCAAAAATCAAAAATGGTACTACGAAGATTTTTTACTATCTGAAACCATTTGCGAGAGAATATATGCTGCAAAATCTAGCAACTGATCCAGCAAAAAGCCAATAATACCAATGTAGAGTATTGCCTCGATTATCGAATCGATGTTACCAGTTTTATAACTATCCCAAAGAAAAAAGCCGAGTCCTTTCGGTCCTATCAACATTTCTGTGGCAATTACTGTAAACCAAGCTACCCAAATTCCAACTTTCAGAGCATGAAATATATGAAATATAGCTACTCGAAAGTTCTTATTTTGCCTATGAAAATGTCGCAGACCTATTGCAGTATTAATTATTACTGTCCAGAGAGTTCCAAAAAAAATAACAACAATAGCAGCAGCTTCACTTTCTCTAAATACTAATAAAGTAATTGGTAGTAAAGCTATGGGGGGAATACTATGTGGTATCTGGAATATTCGCCTGAATAGCTGATAAACCATGCTATTCATCCCGATAAAATATCCGATGAAACTACCCAATACAGCGGCTGGAATGTAACCAACAAATAATCGTTGCAGGCTTGCTAAAAATTCTAAAAACATGTTATTTTCCATGCCTCAGTTCTCATTGAGAACATGTAGGAAATACTGGGAGAACAGCACAAAACAGAAGACAGCGAGAAGGGAAAAAGGAATAATAGCTTAGAGGATATCTGAGAAGTATTAAACATTTCGCTCGATCCCCCTTAGCCCCCTTAAAATGGGGGTAATTTATCTAAAAGTCCCCCTTTTTAAAGGGGATAATAGTGGATCTACAAGTCTCAAATACAACACCAAAAAGTTTTCAGACATCCTCTTAGGAGTAGTACAAAGAAAAAGTAAAACTTGGCTTTCCTAGAATTTATCATCAAAATAAATCCGGATTAGTAAATTCAATACAATTTCTCTAATTGACTTGCTTGTCAACAACCAGATCCCCGACTTCTACAAGAAGTCGGGGATCTAAGCATCATGATTTTTATAAATCCAATCAGATTAATATAGTTAAACTTGTGAGCAGCAATACAGATAATCAATAAAATAAGAAATATGAAGGATGAAATGTTGATAAATAATATTTAACTTTCATCCTTAATGGTCTATAGTTTGGGATTATTTTCCCATATTCCGCTTCATTTGCTCTAATTCGTCTTGTGTTTCCCAACGGCGAAACTTTTCTTCTAAATCGTCAAAACTACTAGAATCGCTGCTAGTTTGATTCCACCAGCCATTAGTTTCCAAGCGCTGCTGGGTTTGGGCTTTGGCGCGGGCTGTTTGGGCTTCGGCTGCTTTGGCTTGCACCTCTTGTCGTCGCTGCTGAATTTTCCGCAGTAATTCTTGAGATTGGTTAATGCGTTCTTTCAGCCCTTGCATCTGTCCCCAGCGCTGATTTCCTTCTCGCAACAAAGCTGCTTCTCGTTCGCTGGCCGCAGTTACCAAATCTTGTCTATTAGCGTCTTTGGCTTTTTGGACGCGGATGTGCCAACGCTGGATTTCTTGAGCTGTAGCGAGAATATCCTCTTGCGATCGCTTTTCTTGTAATTGTAAATCTGCAATCAGCTTTAATGTATCTTCCTCTTGCTCGCGCAGCTGTTCTAACAGCGCCTCTAACTCCAAATGTGGATTGTTACGCAAGAATTCTTCTAAACGGTTTTCTAGAAACCGACTCAAATCATCAAATAAACCCACTGCCAGAACTCCAGAGGTCGCGTGTGTGACTATTTTATTGTAGTAAATTATAGACCAAGCAAAAAATTGTAACAATCATGCCTTGCTACTAATTATTGGCTTAACCCGATTGATATTCTGGTTCACAGTTTCTACTTCTGGTTCAGGTATTGAAATAAAATAATCACAAACAGCAGCAAGTACTTTGTTGGTTTGGTTTTTATAAGCACAGCCAATTACTGTTTTTCCATACTCATGTAACTTTTTTGCTAAAGAGGCAAATGCCCCATCACCAGATACAATCACAAATACTTGCAACGATGGTCGGCTGTGAATTAATTCAACTGCATCAATTGTTAGTTGAATATCTGCTGCATTTCTTTGAAAGGAAAAACCAAAAATCTGTATTGGTTCAATACCAAGTTTTTGAACGTCACTTTTTATAGTTTTTAGATTACTATTACTCCAATCAGCATAAGCACATTGGATAGCAATTTTATCAACTAATTCTATTTGTTTAATATTTTGTATAATTTTTGTTAAGGAAAAGTTGAAGTTAGGGTTTTTATTACCCATTGTCAAGTTTTCAATATCATATAAAATTGCTGTATTAAAATGTTGGCTAGATTTTTTTATATTTTGAATTACTGAAAATATAGGTTCTAAAGTAATTTGGTTTATGCAATTGTCTTTTACCTGCTCTAATCTAGCCAAGTTTATTTTTAGATTATCAATTTCTTGCTTAGTATATTCTAATTGCTGTATGATTTCTGGTCGCTTTAAATCATCAATCTGCTGTTTTGCTTCTTGTAATTCCTGCTGTAGCTGGTCATTTAACACATGAATTTGAGTTTGGGTTTGGTCATTTGTGTTTTTTAACTCTTCAATAACTTGATTAAAAGTTTTTTCGCGTTTTTGATATGCAGCTACTAAATCTTGCTGTATGGCGTCCCAGTATTCTGGAAAAGTGTCGCGGGTAAAAAAATTTATCACTGACTCATAACCAGCGATCGCGATTTCCAAATTAATAGCATAATTTCCTTCTTCAAAAACTTGAATAAGCTTACTAAATTTTATAACTACTTTAGCTAAATTAGTGGTAGTTTGATTGCTAAACTGGTCAACAGCCCATTGTCGCAATAGCAAAGCAAATTCATGATTTAGTTTGTCTAAATTTTGCTGTAAGAGTGAATAGATTTCCTGATTTTGGTATGTTGCTTTTAATAATTCTTTTAAAAAATTAATTAGAAGGCTTTGCGGCTGATGGACGATTTTGCTTGTCATAGCTATATCCCTGATTTAAATGCAACTCTTTAGTTAAGTTTTCCCAACTTAGCATTCTATAATGCTCAAAGCGGTGTTACCCAATAACTAATACCTCGGACAAGTTTATTTTTCAAACCAAATAAAGGTAATTTGTCCTCGGATAAACCTATATAAGTCCAATGTGGAACATCGTTTTCTACAGTTTGAAACCAACCATTCTCATTTAGCGCTTTTCTCTGTTGTTGGCTGGATATGCGTAAATCAATCGCTAATCCCCAGAGATGTTGTGAAGTTCCAGGAGGTGCAACTACACCGAGAATTTTTGTTTCTGTACCTTGTTGCACTCTTGCCAAAGTTTGGTTATTTGCATATTTGTGCCAGAATCTTAAATTTGTGTTGAAAGTACGAGTACAATCTCCAGAACCATAACCAGATTTCAGTAGAATATTTTCTAGCTTTCGCGCTTTATTTAAAGCGTCTGCTGCGGATTTTTGTAAATAACAATCTTTAGTTCCATCAACATGACCCATTGTTAAAGTAGTCTGGAAATCTTGGGTTTCTTTTTCATTAGGAAAAATTTCTTTTGGCGGTAATTTAATTGCTACATCTTGATTGACAAAAACTGAGCCGTATGTACGTAGCAAAGTATATTCATAAGTATTGGGCTGAGGAATTGTCGATAAATTTTTGGCGATCGCCGAGAAAAAACGCTGTTGTTCGTTTAATTTTTGGTCGGGAATAAATGGTTGTGGCGATACATCTTTTGAAGTATCTGTGCAGGATACTAAATCAGTGGTTAAACATGTGTTTAATGGTTGGGCAGTTTTACCCAAAGTATGATGGGTAATCTCGTGACTAGCTACTAAGGCGAAAATCATCGAAATTACTATAGTGACAAAAGTTGCAATTTTGACAATTTTCTTATTTAAATACTTTTTGGTGCTGATGGTTTTCATTTTTAATATTTACCTAAATATAGTCATAATTAATCTTCATCAAGTTTTTGCGCCGATCGGGTATTTATAGATTAAAAAATATGAGTTAATAACAATAATTGAACTAAAAATTATTTACACGGGTAGGGGCGCACAGCTGTGCGCCCCTACTACATCTGTGTGTATCTATTGTCATATCTCCAAATTATCTATTTTGGCAATATTTGTAATCTACATCACGGCATAAATCAACTTCTGACGCTCGCTAACAAAATGAAAAATCTTTGTAAAAAATAGAAATCTCTTTGTTATTGAGTAATAGTAAATTTGATAACTTATTTATGAGAAAGTTACATCCATGAAATCACTGGAAAGGTTAAAATTGGAGAGAACTTTCAGCTTGCTGTTCCTGTAAGTATGACCATGCACAACTCTGTTGAATTCCAAGACGCTTTTGATGTGATTGTCGTCGGTGCAGGTCACTCCGGTTGCGAAGCAGCTCTCGCCTCTGCCCGCCTCGGTTGTCGTACCTTGCTATTGACGCTCAATTTGGATAAAATCGCTTGGCAACCTTGTAACCCAGCAGTGGGTGGCCCAGCGAAATCCCAGTTGACGCATGAGGTAGATGCCCTCGGCGGGGAAATTGGGAAAATGGCAGACCGCACATACTTACAAAAGCGCATCCTCAACTCTTCACGAGGGCCTGCTGTTTGGGCTTTACGCGCCCAAACTGACAAGCGCGAATATGCGGCGGTGATGAAAAATATTGTGGAAAACCAAGAAAACCTGACCATCCGTGAAAGTATGGCAGTAGATTTGGTTTTGGGCGCTAACGATGAAGTCATCGGCGTGGAAACTTATTTTGGCGTGGGGTTTCAATGCAAAGCCGTCATTTTGACAACTGGCACCTTTTTGGGTGGGAAAATTTGGGTAGGTAATAAATCAATGCCAGCCGGACGAGCTGGTGAATTTGCCGCTGAGGGATTGACACAAACCCTGAATCGCTTGGGATTTGAAACCGGCAGACTCAAAACTGGAACTCCAGCCAGGGTAGACAAGCGATCGGCGGATTACAGTAAAATGCAAATCCAGCCAGGAGATGAAGATGTGCGCTGGTTTAGCTTTGACTCGGATGTGTGGGTAGAACGCGAACAAATGCCTTGCTATATTACCCGTACAACTACTGAAACTCATCGTTTAATCCAGGAAAATTTACACCTTTCCCCAGTTTATGGTGGTTGGGTGGAAGCCAAAGGGCCCCGTTATTGTCCCAGTATTGAAGATAAGATTGTGCGTTTTGCAGATAAAGAAAGCCATCAAATCTTTATCGAACCCGAAGGACGAGATATACCCGAACTTTATATTCAAGGCTTTTCTACAGGGTTGCCAGAAAATCTGCAACTACAAATGTTGCGGAGTCTCCCCGGTCTGGAAAAATGCGTAATGCTGCGTCCGGCTTATGCTGTGGAATATGACTATTTACCTGCAACCCAGTGTTATCCCACACTGATGACTAAGAAGATAGCAGGGCTGTTTTGTGCTGGGCAGATTAACGGCACCACAGGCTATGAAGAAGCCGCAGCTCAAGGCCTTGTGGCAGGAATTAACGCAGCTCGGTTTGTGAATTCCCAGGAAATGATTGTTTTTCCCCGCGAACAAAGTTACATCGGGACGCTAGTTGATGACTTGTGTACCAAAGACCTGCGGGAACCTTACCGAATGCTTACTAGTAGGTCAGAGTATCGGTTGATTTTGCGTTCTGACAATGCCGACCAACGCCTGACACCTTTGGGACGGGAAATTGGTTTAATTGACGATCGCCGTTGGAATTTATTTACCCAAAAACAAACCCAGATTACCACAGAAAAATCGCGGCTATCCAACACCCGCATCAAAGAACATGATGAAATTGGGATAGCGATCGCATCTCATACTCAGCAAGCAATCAAAGGTTCAATTACCTTAAACGACTTACTGCGGCGTCCGGGATTCCATTACGTTGACCTCGATAGATTCGGACTGGGAAACCCCGACCTCAACCGCGCCGAGAAAGAAGGCGCAGAAATTGACATCAAATATTCTGGATATCTTGCTAGGCAACAAAATCAGATCGACCAAATCGCCCGCCAAGCTCACCGCCAGTTACCTGCGGATTTGGATTACACAAAAATTGATACTCTTTCCAAAGAAGCGCGGGAAAAATTGACTCACGTAAAACCGCTCACACTCGGTCAAGCTGCACGTATAGGTGGTGTCAATCCAGCCGATATTAACGCCTTGTTATTATATCTGGAATTGCGTAAAACAAAGAGCCAGCGAGAGTTTACAGCGTTAATTTAACGAAAACTTTATAAAGGGCGAGTATAGTAGTAAAGAGCGAGATGGGTATGATAGATGACATAAGTCTTAGTACTGCCCTCGTTAACAATCCCCAGATTGAAGTTGATTTTAATACCACCGCTCAATAACTCGTCTTCATCAGACGGGAAATTGACTATTCGATGGATAAATCTTGATTAAAAGGCAGTAGAAGCGGCGTTTCTCTGTCCTAGCAACAACCCAAAACGTCTATGTTACAACAAGCCACGACCCGTCTCATAGTTCCAGAACCATCAGAAGATTTAATCGCCAACGAACCTTGGTCGATAGAAAACTATGCTGATGGCTTAATGGATGAACTCTTTGCGGATATCGACTACATTCTCGATGCTAGTGGTAATCTGGCTTCTCAAACCTTTAGGCAAAGTAGTCAGAAAAAATCGAGCCAGTCCGTTGGCGGGGTTTCTCCCGAAGTTCAGAGCGGCCCAAACCACCGTGGCTTCTCTCCAGTTGTAGCAACTGGCGCTCTTAACCCACTGCAAACAGTTAGCATACCGCAGGTTATCTCAGCAAACACAGCCAATAATTCGGGCCAGTCAGTTACTCAAGCTAACCACAAGCAATTGAGTACCGTTGTGTTTGAAACCGCCACCGTAAAACCAGTTACTAGAAAGCGCCACAAAAGCAGTTCTGCTTTGGGCAAACTGCTGATTGCCGGAACAACATTAGGCGTGGCGATCGCCAGTATGATTTACATGGTACAGTCTGGCGTTGTCCATCTTTTAAACGCCAAATTGCCCGAATCAGCTCTTGTACTGCCACAACAGTCAGAAGTGTCGGCAAAGCCAGAAATTGAGGCAGAGTTAGTTGACTACATGCTCAGCTCTCTATCAGTTATAGATAAGCAAGGTGCAAAAAATCATCAAAACTACGTCAGACCTGGATTTTACAGTCAAACCAGTGCTAGCCAAATAACTGCTGCCAACCGATTACCAAGTAATAACCTACCACCACTGCCACCTTTAGCAGCTAACAGTACATCACCAATTCCTAGCCGTGGCAACGTTGTCGAACGCATTTACGTGCGTAACCCAATCCGCTACGCTCTCCCAGCGATTCCTGGTAGTCCTACACTTTTGCCACAAGTTGCCACAGCATTGCAAGGTTCTCAACCTAATGTTGTGAAAACTGCCTTGAATACTGTGCGACAAGCTGCTAAACCCGCCACTGTCAATATGTTAGCTGCGGCTGTACGCCCAGACATCAAAGGTGTGGCTACAAAAACTGCACCCATAACCGTGCGCCAAACACCAAACCCCCTACCAGCATTACCAGTTGTGCCATTGCGTGCAGCACTCGCACCAGAAGCAGAACCAACTATCACCCAGCACCAAGTGTATTTGCCAACTGCGATCGCAGAGGCTCCGAGTAGTACATTGGAAGGATTGCTAGAGTTAGGCAATAAATCTGCTGCTTTGTTTAAAATTGATGGCGTAACTCGCCGCATCAATATGGGTGAAACCATTGGTTCTAGTGGTTGGACACTTGTAGATGTTAGCAATGGCGAAGCAGTCATCCGGCGTAACGGCGAAGTGCGATCTATTTACGCAGGGCAGAAATTGTAAGGATTTACAAAAAATATAGCAGGTAATAGGCAACAGGCAAAGAAAGTCTTTTGCTGTCTGTGTTTTACCAACAGTTTATGTCCTAACCTAGCTGGCAACTGCTATATCTCTAAAAGTTTTTAGTCTACTGAAGTAGACTTTAGCTGTTAACCTTGAACTTGAGTTTAAGGGACGTGACTAACAAGCAACACGCTTTAATTCTCTGCGGTATTAATCATACCATGTTTGCTTAATCACTTATCAAAAAACTCTCCGCGTCCCTGCATCCCAACATCAGCTCTCATGATAAGCGTTCAACCAAACACCAGATCGCAATCCAAAATTTTACAGCACAGAATTAGGTTCTCAGTGGTGGGTTAATTTCAAAATGAATATGATGATCGTGACCGCCCAAATGCGTACAAAGCCCCTCTGTAATTAGCTTTGGATCGTTAAAGAAAATCGCCCCTGGCTTTATTAACTTGTGTTTACGAATAGATTTGAGAATGGCTTGTGTAGCATCTCCATCGTATTCAGAACTCGACCAAAAAATCCCGCCAAAAGCTCCATTTTTTTTGGGCAAGAAAACTCAAATAATCCTTTATCTATGGTTGCAATGTTAGGATCGCCTACCCAGGTGTAGCCTAGCTGATACAATCGTGCTTTCACTGCCTTAACATTATTTACCTTTTACAAAATACTGAATTTAATTTATACGAAGCAGAATCAATAGATTCAGATCTCCGACTTCTATAAGAAGTCGGAGATCTAATTATTCACGTATGGAGACGTATTTAGCCGATTAACCGTTAACATTCATCAGTCAAACGTGAAATCCCACACCCTTGTAGCGGTTGATATTAATCTTTTTCTATCACTTTGCTATGTCCAGCAAAAACAAAATGTTCATCTCGATTTCCTTTACTTTTATCAGGCCACTTAACCCAATAATGATTTTCTTCAAAACGGACATCTAAAACTGGGTAATCCCCTGGCTCTATATCAATTAGAGATTCTTTTGGAAGGTCTGAAGCCTGTTCTGTAGAAGGCTTGAGAACAGTTTTTGTGGTAATTTCCAAAACATATTTCTTATCAGATTTATGTTCCTCGTCATTTGACTCACCAACTAATCCATCTTTAATTGCTTCCGCCATTTTTTCAGCATCAAAGCGATCCATATCTACTTTGGCATCGCAAAAGCAGCACTCAATTAAAATAGCTGGCATTTGTGTATTCTTCAGAACGAAGAAACCTGCGTTTTTAACTCCTCTACCATTAAAACCAAGTTTAACAATCTCTTTGAGAACTGATTGAGCAATACCTTTTGATGCATTACTAATGGCGTAAATTTCTGTGCCATTGGCTGTACCGTTGAATTTATTGAAGTGAATCGAAACAAAAACATTAACGTTATTAGTATTTGCTTTATTAGTTCGTTGTCTCAAAGAATCAGTGACATTGCTGGCGCTGGTAGCAGTGCAATCAATAGCAGTATGACCTGCGGCTTTGAGCTTTTGGATTAAATATGTACCAACTGCTTTAGTTAAAGTATCTTCTTGTTTAATGCCTGTTGCTCCTGTATCGTGAGGAGGGCAATTGTGTCCCATATCAATACCAAATTTCATAGGATAAATCTCCTTGTTATAAATTTTGAGGTATCCATTATCTCCCTACAGTGTATTAATTATTAAGCCAAATGCAATGCTATATAAGTGAGAAAAAGTGAGTACCTACTGTAAAAATTTGTAACGGTTAACGTAATTATCTCTTAGACAACAGAAATTTCATAAGTCTAACCTATAAATAAAGCAGGCTGACTAATGACGGCAGAAGAAGCGCTAAATCTAGTCGATAGTCTTTTATGCTCTACGTTTGGGCAAAGACTCAATGATGTACAATCTGTGGTATTTCTGGAAAGCTGGCTAGGACGCACCTATGCGGAAATCGCGGTGCAGATAAGTTATGAACACGACTATATTAAACAAATTGGTTGCCAATTGTGGCGATCGCTATCTCAGTTATTTGGCCAAGAAGTATGTAAAAAAAATATCCAAACTGTTTTACGTTGCTATCATCTGTCTTCAAACAGTAGCCATTCAAAAAAAACGTCCGACATCAATATATTTGAATTAGGTAAAGTAGGAATTCAGAATTCACAATCGAGAAAGCGAACGGGAACAATCATGAGCCAAGCCATTGACGGAGTAGGCTGGACAGTTCAGGATTTAGAGGTTTTACCCGAAAATGAATGGACACGCTATGAAATAATTAATGGTGAACTCTTTGTGACTCCCGCTCCTCACCGCCGTCATCAACAAGTTTGTATGAAAATTGCTCGATCGCTTGATGCTTGGTCGGAGTCTATTAGTTTAGGCGAAACAATTGTAGCTCCAGGGGTGCTGTTTTCCCAAGCAGATAGCGTTATCCCGGATGTAGTTTGGGTAAGTCGAGAAGGACTAGCACAAATTGAAGATGAAGCGGGACATCTAATCGGCGCACCAGAGTTAGTAGTGGAAGTTTTATCTCCTGGCAAAGAAAATGAACTTCGAGACAAAGAAGCTAAATTGAAACTATATTCAATTCACGGCGTGGGTGAGTATTGGATTGTCGATCGCTTTACTCAAAAAGTTGAAATTTATCGTCGAGAAAAAGCACAGTTGGTTTTAGTTACAACTTTATTAGATGGCGACGAAATTACATCGCCACTGTTACCCGGATTTTCTTGTTCTATCCGTTTATTTTTTCCTGCATAAATAAACAGATAGAACAAATTAAAACTTCCTAAAAAAATAATCTCAAACTCCAATACGGTTAGGTTAAGCTGTTTTTTCCTCACCTACCTCCCCTACCTCCCCTGCCCCCCCTGCTTCCTCTGCCTCCCCTGCCTCCCCTGCCTCCCCTGCCTCCCCTACCTCTGCATAACTGCCCTGGAGATTACTAGAAAATGGCACAATAACTTTAAAAGTAGTTCCTACATCGATCGCACTTTTGACAGTAATCTCCCCGCCGTGCAAATCTACAGCTTTTTTGACGATGGACAACCCTAATCCTAGTCCTGGAATATTGTCGGTATTACTGGCGCGATGGAAAGGTTCAAAAATGTGTTCAATGTCAGCAGCAGGAATACCAATACCAAAATCTTGAATTTCAAATATAGCTCTATCGCTGGTAGTACTAACATAAAAATTAATTGTGCTGCCAATGGGAGAGTATTTTAAAGAGTTAGAAAATAAATTATTTAATATTTGTCGCAGCAGTTGAGCATCGAAGTTAGCTTGCGTGCTTTGGGATTCATAGCTAAAAGCGATCGCATGTTGAGAACCATCGCCTTGTTTTAATTGTTTTAACAAATGTTGGCAAAATTCCGCTAAATTCAAAGGTCTTGGATTAAACCCTAACTTACTCATTTCATCTTGACTCAGCATTAATACATCATCTAAAAGCTGAGTCATATGCATTACAGATTTTTGAATGCGGCGCAGGTGAGTATTTTGCCGCTCCTCACTCCATCGATGGCGATAATATTCTAGTAATTCCGCAGAAGAATGGATAGCAGCCAAAGGCGTGCGAAATTCATGGGAAGTAGTAGTAAGCAAACGTGATTTAAGTTCGCTCAGTTGCCTTTCTTTGGCAAGTGCTTGTCGCATGGCTTCTTCTGCCCATTGCAACTTTGCTTCGGTTCGTTTGCTTTCGCTAACATCCCGCAATAGCCAACGTAGACCGACTAATTCACCTTGTTGATTTCGCACAGCAGCCACCTTAAGGGCAACAATAATCGGTGTTTTCTCATGCGGTCGCAAGTTGACTTCCCATTCTTGGGTTTTCCACTCTGGAATTTGGCGAGCGCGTAGATGAGTCAGTTTCAGATGAAAAGCAATTAACTCTTTCTCAAGTGCAAAATTTTCCAAAAATTTGCCCACTAATAAACTTTTGGAAACGTTCAATAAAGTACTAGCAGCAGAATTAGCTTCCTGAATTATGCCTTGTATATCAGTTACCAAATAAGCATCTGGTAATTCCTCAAAAAGTTCATGGTAACGTTGATGTTCTACTACCAAAGCTTGTTGAACATTGTGTAATTCTTTATTTTGCTGTTGTAGGTTTTCATTAGCTATTTGCAATTCTTCCAAAGCTAGGTAGACTTCTCCAAATACTGCGGCGACGAGTTCAATATCTTGCTGTACTTTTTGCTGTTCACTTTTGCTTTGCAAAATAGCGACGCGTTTACGTATATTTTGTATCTGTAGGGCTAAATCGTCCAAATTCACGTTTTTGCTCATATTGGATATCTAAATTTGGATTTCCTTTGAGATTCCTTTATGGGACGATTTTAGCTTTTGAAATTTATATAATTATTAATTGTCAGTTATCATTTTTAATTATCAGCTAGAAACCTGTTAATTGATCGCTATTGACTGGTTAAGTAGAAACACTAAATTAAACTAAAAAAGAGGTTGCCGGGTTTCGACTCCGCGGAAGTTGAATCTCGACTTCTCTACGAGACGCTACGCGAAAGCTCGATTACCGCGTAGTCGAAACTCAACCCTCGTCTTCTCAGGGTTCGAGCATTGAGCGTACCCTACCCTTCTCCTAACGGAGACGCTGCGCGAACGGGAACGCCAAGGGCGAACGGGATCTTGCTTGGCGTAGCGTCTCCCCTTGGGAGAAGTCGAAATGCGTCTTCTAGATAATTCTGTCCACCTACTTAATCGAGCTAAGGAACTTCCAAAAAATAAATTATCCCGAATTATTTCTACATTTGTAGGGGCTTTACAGCTGTAAAGCCCCTACGTTCGCAGAGCGTCCTGCAGGGATGGGATATTTTTTAAACATTCTTGCTTCTGATGATAAATAGGTGCGACTACTGTTGCTTCTAGCTGTGGTATGAAATGATGAAGATAGATTCAAACTTATAGAATGAAAAAATACAAGTCTTTTTTCTTAAAAAACTGCCAATTTGGCTAACTAAGGCGCAAATACATATTATTCTAGATGTGTATAAGTTTTAAATCAGGCATAACTATAGCAATTTTATCAAAAGCAAAAATTTGTTTTTCTTGAAGAGTGAAGCCGCTTGAGCAAAAGCAAATTGTTGAGTAATCGCTATCGAACAAGACTATTTCGGTAAGTTACATCAGGGTTAACCATGAACTACCAAATTTCTTCCTCTCAAAAAAATTTTCAAAAAGCCATGAGTCCAGAACAATTGGAGCAGGTGATCGCAGCAATTACTGATGGTCGATATTCCTGGGCTTGCGTGCTGATTCTACGTTTCATTGGTTACAATCCACTCCATTTTATTCCCCAAAGAACTTACAGCCGTTTAATCAAAGAAAATTACAGCCGTTCAATGGAAGAAAATACCTATGTTCCGAACTCGCCTGTATCTACCACTAGGCTAAATTCGTAATTTTTAATTAATTTTGGCAATGATTAAGTAGAAGGCAGGAGGCAAGGGGCAGGGGGCAGGAGGCAGAGGGCAGAAGGCAGAGGGCAGGAGGCAGGGGTCAGGGGGCAGGGGGCAGGATGGAAAAGCCGGTTTTTATTAAGGTTTTAAACTTTTGTATTTTATATTTAATTATGTCTACCTACTTAAAAACATCTCAAACTGTTGGGCTATTGATGTTGCAACCTACAGCAAACGACTCAGATAGCATCTGGAATATGCCGATTTTCTAGCTAAATTAAGCCTAAATTAATAACTTTTTGCAGTGCTTTATCAAAGCTTATGCCTTGTTTTAAGGCAATATATAGCAATACTATAGTGACTGAACGAATTGAATTATCACAATGGATGAGAGTCGGTTTTGGTAATTCAGCAACTCTCTGAAATATTTGCAGTGTAGATTCGTCTTTAATGTCTTGAGGTTTGAACGGGAGGTTTAGATAGTATAATCCCAAAAACTCAGTTTTCTCCTGTTCATCAGCTAACAAACCTGTTTCATCAGGCGAACGCAAATTCAGTACAGACTTATAACCCTCATCAGCTATTTGTTTTAGCTGAACTAATGTAATTTGTCCAGCGATCGCTAACTCATCATTAATCTTCCTAACAATATTCATCGGGAGTATCCCAATTTTAACAATATGTTACCCACAGCACCAGTTTAAAAAAACAATTTGAGGAAGTTGTGAGTGAATTGGGAATTAGGCATTGGGCATTGGGCATGGGGCATGGGGAAAGGGAAAGGGGTATGGTTCGACAAGCTCACCAACCGGGGAAAAGGGGAAAGATTAAATTTATTCCTTTTCCCTTTAACCTTTAACCTTTTCCCCTGCCTCAAGCCCCCCGCCTCTACCGATCGCTCTTGCAAGAAGGGGCATTTTAACTCTTCACTCAACAGTCAACGAATCTTAAGTGCCAATTCTGAATCTTCAATTTCTAAATATTTGGTGTAATATTTTCAATAATTCTTTTGCTGTGTAAGGTTTTGACAAAACTGCTTCCACTTTAGCATCAGCAGCTTCGGTAAAGATTTCCATTGAGTTGAGACCGCTACAGGCAATAATTTGAACTTGGTTGTTCATTTTTTTTAAGGTGCGAATAGCGGTGATACCATCCATTTCTGGCATCATCATATCCATTAATACAGCTTTTATTTGATGTTTGTACTGGGCATAAAGGGCGATGGCTTCAATGCCAGTACTGGCGGCGAGCATTTTGTAATTGTGATTTTCGAGGATGATTTTAGCAATCTCACGAATTTGAGGTTCGTCATCTACAACTAAAATTAATTCTCCCTGTCCTATGTGCGCTTCTGAATTTTCTACATTCAATACTTGGGTTGCTTCCACTGCTGGTAAAAAAACTTTAAATTTGCTGCCTTTACCAACTCGGCTGGATACTTTAATAAAACCACCGTGGCTTTTAATAATGCCAATTGCAGTTGAAAGTCCTAACCCAGTACCTGTATTAACTTCTTTTGTAGTAAAAAATGGCTCAAAAATTTTATCTAATATTTCTGGGGGTATCCCCATTCCATTATCGGCAATAGCGATCGCAATATAATTGCCAACTTGGGCATCAAGATTCATTTTCGTATAAGCTTCATCAAGAAACTCATTTGTTGCCGAAATTTGGATATTGCCGCCATCTGGCAGAGCGTCGCGGGCATTTACTACTAGATTCATTAATACTTGATGTAGTTGTGTGGTGTCTCCAGTTACAGCCCAAATATCTTCTGCGATCGTTGTTGAAAATTCAATAGATTTGGGGAATGTTTGGCGAGCAATTTGGATAATTTCTGAAATCAAATACTCAACTTGGATAATTGTGCGCTCTCCTTTAAATCCTCGCGCAAAGGATAAGACTTGTTTAACTAATGTCGCCCCGCGTTTGGCGTTACTTTCTACAAGTGTCATTAGCTGCTGACAACGGTCTTCGTCTTGGAAAAATTTGTTTTGTAACAATTGAGATGCGGCTAAAATTGGCGTCAATATATTATTTAAGTCGTGGGCAATGCCGCCTGCAAGGATACCAACGCTTTCCAATCGCTGGGTACGAAAAAACTGCTCTTGGAGTTGTTTCTTTTCTGTAATATCTGTGTCAACACAAAGGATCGATTTGGGTTTACCGTTTGCATCCTGCATTAATGTCCAACGGCTTTCGACGACAATTTTCTTACCCGATTTGGTAATTTTATTTAACTCACCTTGCCAAGAACCATTTTCTATTACGTTTTTTAGCGGCACTTCTAATTGCGATTGAGTTTCTGGTTGAAACAAAATTTCTCTAGAGTCTCTTCCAACAACCTCTGTGGAAGGCCAACCGTAGATCCGCTCTGCACCTTTATTCCAAAATAATATTTGGAATTGGAAATCTCGAACTAATATGGCATCGGTGGCAATATCAAGTAGAGCAGCTTGTTCGGAGATTTTTTGTTCGTTGAGTTTGCGACCGGTGATATCTCTGCTTGTGCCAATGGTTCGTATTGGCTCGCCAATTTCGTTGTAGTATACCTGACTTGTACAGTTTAACCAGTGTATACTGCCATCAGGCCAGACGACTCGATACTCTATGGTTCCTCTTCCTTCTTCAATAATGCGAGTTATAGTTGCAAGCATAGATTCGCGGTCTTCTGGATGAATTAAATTCAGGTAATCTTCAAAGGGGGGACATGGACTGCCGCAGGGTAAACCATACAATAGTCCCATATTGGCAGACCAAATAACGGTATTGGCCTTCAGGTTCCTATCCCAGATGCCCATGTGGGCAGTTTCTAGAGCTAAATTCAATCGCGCTTCACTTTCGCGCAGTGATTCTTCAGTGAGTTTGCGCTCGGTGATATCTTCGGCGATACCGCTATAGTAGTTAATTTTTCCTTGGCGATCGCACACAGCAAAACCCCGGTTCCAAATCCAGCGTAAGGAGCCGTCAAGTTGGAAAATCCGATATTCTGCTGAAGCTGACTGATTATTCAGCAATTGTTCGATGAATTTGCTGGCCAAATCGCGATCGTTTGGATAAACCGTATCTATCCATAACTCTGACTCTTCAAACAAATTCCTACGAGAACGTCCCCAAATTTTTTCATAAGCTGGGCTAATGTACAAAGGTTGCAATGAATTAGGGCTAGCAATCCAAATCACTGCCTCGGTATTTTCGGCGAAATTGCGGAATTTCTCCTCACTTTGGCGGAATGCTTCTTCGGCAATTTGGCGATCGCGCAGTGCTGCTAGCTGTTCGGTAATGTCTCTCCCTACTCCTTGAATTTCAACAATCTCTCCTTTTTCATCTTTAATCCCAATACTCTTCCATTCAAACCAGCGAATACCGTTAACAGTCAATGCACGTCGCTCACAAGTTGTCAAGTAAGAAGACCCAGATATTAAATTTGTGATATTTTCCCTGGTTTGCGGCAAGTCATCTGGATGAATAAACTCAAAAAGCGGCTGACCGCGAAACTCATCTTGTTTCCAGCCAAAGGTTTGACAAGCAGCCGCATTGGCAAAGGTCACCTGCCCTTGCAAATCAATGCGGATAATAATATCCGTTTGGCTTTCTACGAGTTGGCGATAGAGGTTTTCACTTTGCCTTAATGCTTCTTCGGCGTGTTGGCGTTGGCTAATTTCTTTTTGCAATAGTACGTTGGACAAGACAAGTTCTGCTGTTCGTTCTGCCACTCGTCTTTCTAGCTCATCGTTAGCTTGACGCAATTCTTCTTTTGCTTGTTGCCGTTCGCTAATGTTGCAAATTAACCACTGCCAGCCAACCTGGTCATCTTGTGGGTTGTATATCGCAGCCACTTTCACCCTAGCCAGGAAAGGTTTCTTTTTCCGTGGTTTGAGGCTAATTTCCCACTCCTGCACTTCCTGGCAATTATTCAGTCGGGTGCTAAAGGTCTGACGGTCTTCCTGAGCAACAAACAATATTAACGGTTTGTTAAACAAAAATTCTTGGGGCATAGCAAGCAACGTTGCTGCCGCATGATTAACCTCTTGGATAACACCTGCTGTATTAGTTACCAAGTAACCATCTGGAGCGAACTCAAATAAATCTTGGTAACGCTGCCGCTCTAATTCTACTAACTCACGAGCAGCGAGCAGTTCTTCATTTTGTTGCCGCAGCTCCTCTTGTGCCGTCCGAAATTCTTCCAGCGCTTGCTGAAGCTCCTGATTAACTTGCATGATTTCACGAGATTGTGCCTCAACCCATAGTTTTAAAAAATTTTGAGTTTGGTAGCGCACTTGGTCTATTTCAACTTGCTGATTAATTTGCCTGAATTCATTTGTGTGTTTTTGGAAACATTCCTGTAATCCTTCAACAACCCCAGCCATTTTTACTAAATCAAAGGCTTGTAACAAGTTAGCCTCGCTGATGACTCCTACCAATTGCCCACCATCGTCTAAAACTGGCAGATGGTGAATTTGGTGCTGACGCAATAAAGATAAGGCCATGAAAATATCTTGAGAATCTGATTCTCTCAAAGTCACAACTGGCTGCGTCATCACTTGAGCCATTGTCGCCGTGGATAAATCAATTTCAGAAGCTATAAGTCTAACTACATCTTTTTGTGTAAAAATACCTAATAAGTTTCCTGCCTCCATAACCAACACACAATCAGTTAATGATTGCTCTCGAAGGCTTAAATCTAATGATATATTTAAACTAGACCGTGCATATTTATGACATCTTTCCTGACTCATTAAGACAATAGCTTCGACTACATAACTATCAGGCTTAATCGTTAATGGGGTACGATTAATAACATCGTATAAAGCAGGTAAATCAATTAGGCGATCGTTAAATTGCATAGTTAATTAGTCAATTCTAATTATCTTGTTGATAACAGGAGTAACTAGCGCAAGCTAGCAAGATTCAAAGTTAGTAAACTCTTGTAAACCAATAATTTTTGTACTTAAAGAAGTATTAATCAATTATTTGGATAAATATGCCCTGTAAACTTCACTAGACGAATACAGGAAAAACAGCACAATTTAGTAACTAAGCCAGGAACAGCAAGTAGATAGAATTTTAAAGCAGACAAACTAATTCTATTGTCAAATTGAAAATAGATGAGCTGTTATTTAAAGAGATTACCTTAATTAATGGCGTTGTAGTATTACGTAGCGTGAAATTTTAGAAATTGACAATACGATTAGAGGCAGCACTTACCCACAAAGGTTGTCTGTTGAGACTGGGTGTAAGGGTTTAGGGGTGTGAGGGTGTAAAGTAACAAGAGTTAATAGACAGTAACTCTTTTCCCTACACCCCCATAGCCCAATACCGTTCAGTTAAGCTTTTTTTCTCCCCCTGCCTCCCCTGCCTTGGGGGCTACCGTGTATACACAAGTCAAAAAAACCATTACTACAAAAGATTTGAATCCAGTAGGGTGCGTTATGGACGATAGTCCTAACGCACCGCAAATTTCTGGCGGTGCTGTACTAGCGTGACAAGGCTAAAATGGTACAATAGATTTTATTGTGGGATGGGTGTCCTCACCCGTCCGGGCAGGCAGGATGCCCACCCCACAAAAGTTTACTAATGCACTATTTTAAACTTGTCACGCCAGTACTCTCAGGCGTAACACACCCTACAAAACAAGATTTGGGGTGATTAAATCAGTTGTGTATACACCGTAGCCCAATACTTGTCGGTTAAGGGGAAAAGGGGAAGGTGGGGTCCCCTCTGGGGATAAGAGGCGGGGGAAAGGGGAAAGAAAAAACCTTTAACCTTTTCCCAAAACCCAATTCCGAGTTAAAAATGCACAAAGCGAGCAGTATTGCACCGTAGCTGCCTTGGGGGAGGGTGTCTCGTCCTGGAAAGACGCTCAGACTTGGGCCGAGTACAAGCTCTGTCCAAGTCTCTCCCCCTTGCTAAGATCTCCCCGCTCCCCTGCCTGTTTTGACCTCTGTGGTTGTACTAGGAAAATTTCAGGATCTTATAAACAAAAAGTTCAATATCCTGGGGCCATTACTCAATAAATATGTATAAAGATTATAGAAATAATAAGTATTTTATATTTCCTCACAACTTCCTCACATTCTGAGACTATAGTCAAAATATAGACAAGTTAGTTTTAAGTAACTACGGGTTTGTCAACTGGCTGCCTGGATTTGCAATAACACTTTTATTAACAGGATTTGACAAAATATGAATTACTGTCCTTGCTGTTCTGGTGTACTTTTAGAACATATACGCGGTAGAGAGACTTATTGGTTCTGTCGCCACTGTTGGCAAGAAATGCCTGTTTATAATTGGAACGAACCCGGTTCATTTGCAGAGGCCGTTATAGCAAAATTACCTAGCCAACCTCAAAATGTCGAACGTAGCACTACACCTATTTACGCAAGGCGACGCCGATCCATCAATGGATGGATTGGATTGCAAGAGTTACCTGCCTAATACCAATTTTCTGAAATAAAATAAGTATAATTTCTCACTATCTTTTTAGGTAATGAATTGATAGAAAATGCTAGGCTCTAGCCTGCCTATTAAGTATTACCTGACACAAGACCAAAAAAGTAGGAGAGTGGAGAAGCAGAGGGGCACGAGATGTTTTGCCCCTCTTTGCGTACTTCATTTACCTGAAATACGCTGTATCTTATAAACCCCGAATCAATTCAAGGGTTTTTTGTTTTGAAAACTTGATTTGTAATTTCCTATTTATTACGGTGTTGCTAATAGCTTCAGCTTCTAGATGCAGCCTCAGTCTTCGTCCCAAGATTCGTGTTCTAGTAAGTCAATAATTCGATCTCTGAGTAGAAATTCGTTGTTTTCTAGCTCAAGTTCAAAATTAACCCAATCACGGTGAGGAATATATTTACAGAGGGTATAAATTTGCTGCTGACGGTTAACAAGTCTCTTTTTAACAAGTTCAAGTGCTTCTTCCTTGATCAGCTCGATGTCATATTTAACCGTAGTTTTCATGGGTTGTTCCTTTGTTTTTAATCAAGGAATTACAGCAGAATTCAGAATGGGCTATGCCCCGCTACGCTAACAAAATACAGAATTTAACAAGTTAAGTTCTATTGCTGACTTGGGGCGATCGCACAGCTAAGGCGTATTTGCGATCGCCAGGCTTTGCCAATGCCAAGGGCGAAGGAAACTTTGGAGGTAAAACAGGATTAATACCTGATTTTGGAATTTAGCTTGTGTACTTTACTAACTTGAAATCTACTGTAAGAATCAAAACAATCCTTGCTTTGACTCTACCTTAAACTTATCAAAAAAATTCGTGAAAATTGTGAAGAATCAAGACATTAATACTTGCTGTAAACTAGAAATGTTAGTAAGATACTCTTTGGTCTTCTAAGTATACCCCCTTCAGATAGAGGTTTTTGAAAGGTAGGAAGGCTGGCATGACAAACTTTAAGAGCAAACAGGGAACGATGCATATGTTCTCTGGGCGACTTGCCAAAAGATAGGCTAGTGTAAAGAACGTTCTCTAGAGAATTTCTACCATGCTCCTGAATGTTGATAAAGTTCGTCAATATTTTCCTGCCCTTGCTGGTGAATGGACTTTTTTTGATAATGCTGGCGGGTCACAAACCCTGAAAAAAGTAGTAGATAGAATTAGCGAATTTCTCTTGACTTCTGATGTTCAGTTGGGAGCTTCTTATGGAGTTTCGCAACTTGCAGGAGAACGATTAGCTTTAGCAACTAGAGCAATTGCTACTTTGATTAATGCTAATTCTCCTCAAGAAGTGGTAATGGGCCCATCTACTACCATGATGTTAAGAGTTCTTTCAATTTGTTTAGGTCAAACCTTCGCACCTGGTGATGAAATTATTGTTACTAATTGCGACCACGAAGCGAATATTGGTGCTTGGCTTGCTTTAGAAAAACAAGGAATAAAGATTAAAGTATGGCAAATTCGCCCAGATACCTTGGAACTAGACCTTGCAGATTTGGAACCATTGATGAATGAGCGCACAAAATTAGTAGCCTTAACTCATGCTTCTAATGTTTTAGGAACTATCAACCCTATTAAAGAAATTGCTGCATTTGTACGCGATCGCCATGCTATGATTTGCGTCGATGGTGTTGCTTATGCACCACACAGATTGATTGATGTTCAAGATTTAGATGTTGATTTTTATGCTCTGAGTTTTTATAAAGTCTATGGACCGCATCATGCTTTACTTTATGGTAAAAAAGAACATTTATTAAGATTGCCTGGGCTGAATCATTATTTTATTTCCCAAACAGATATACCTTATAAATTTCAACTAGGAAATGTCAATTTTGAATTAAGTTATGGAATGTTGGGTTTATGTGATTATCTGAGCGAACTAGCACAACTTCACTACGATAATCAAACTGCATCTGATTTGAGAAATCAGATGATACAGGCATTTGATTTAATTAGCATACACGAAGAACAGATTAGCGATCGCCTTTTAAATTACCTCAATAGTAAGCCTAATGTTCGAGTCATCGGTCAACCAAAAGCTGACCGCAATTCCCGCGTACCAACTATATCTTTTGTCGTAGATGGAATACACAGTTCCACAATTCCGCCACAAATTGACAAACATTACATTGGAATTCGCTACGGAGACTTTTATGCTAAACGGCTAATTGAATATTTAGGTTTAGCATCCCAAGGTGGAATTGTTAGGGTGAGTATGGTACATTACAACACCCTTGAGGAAGTTAATAGGCTGATTGAAGCTTTTGAACAGGTGTTTTAATATTGGGTATTGGGCATGGGTCATTTGAAATTAGCAGGAAAATTTAAAATGGTCAGCAGTCTTAAAGAACTAATTGATGAGCCAGAATTACAGCATAGTGATGACCCGGAAGAAAGGTTTATCAGCAGTGGCGTTAGTTGGGAGAATTATGAATCTTTACTAGCCAAATTAGAAGACAATTCTCATTACCGTGTTACTTATTTAGATGGAATATTAGAGATAGTGTCACCGTCAATTAGGCATGAAAAAATTAAAACGAATTTAGGGATGCTGTTAGAGCGTTTCTTTTACAGCAAGCGGATTCGTTTTATACCTATGGGAAGTTCTACTTTTAGAAATAAAGCAAAAAAAGCAGGGGCGGAACCAGATGAATGTTACTGTATAGGTGAAGAGAAAAAGATACCAGACTTAGCGATAGAAGTTGTCCTCACTAGTGGCAATATAAATAAACTAGAAATCTACCGAAGATTAGGAGTTAGAGAAGTTTGGTTTTGGCAAAGAAACCAGTTTAAGTTATACCATTTACGAGACAATCAAGAGAACGAGCAAGCTACAGTTTATCCTGATACCTATGGATATGAGCAAATAGAAAAAAGTGAGATTTTGCCAGAATTAGATATTTCGTTGTTAGAGCAATGCATTTCAATTTCAGATTCAATTCAAGCGATTGATGAATTTGAACAGGGGTTAAAAGCAGAGTAAAACAATTTTGGATTTTGAATATTTAATCCAAAATCCAAAATTCGGTCAACTTTCCTCAAATAAGCGATCGCCCCGATGTAATCTATAAGCAATCTCATAAGTTTGCCCTTGTGATCGCATTGTGGGAGAATGGGCTGCTAAGTACCGAGAGGCTGCAACTAAGACATTAATACCAGCCGGACTATCACCTAACAAAGAATACTGACGAAAAGCTGCTTCGATTTCTTGAATTACATGAAAATCGCGGTTTTCTCGCAACATCATTTTCCCCAGCATGGCCATGAGCCTTTCAGCAGAACCACCACCATATAAATAACTAGCCACTAATTTACCTGTCTGGTTTACTTGCTGCTGGCGATTTAATAAATCTGGTAGCTGCTGGAGTAGTTCTTCAGGATTTTCAACGGCATCTTTAGGTTCTGGAAGCCGTGCTGGTGGTACGTTCAAAAAACGATTTAAGTATACGCTCATCGCCGCATCAAACACACCTCTAAGTAATTCGACTGTTGGTACTCGTCGTAACCCTTGATGTACGGCGTTCGCAAAAGTAAATGGATGGTGTGCGGAATTCCAATCTCCAAAGTCATTATTGGTATTGAAACGAGCTACACGCAATGCTGCCGTATAAGTAACTAGGCTTGCTAATTGTTCTTCAGTACAACCGGCTTGGAGTGCATTCAGCAGTGAGTCAGCGATCGCTTGGGGGTCTTCACCTAATAAAATTGGTACTAATTCATCGCGGTTTGACCAAGTTCCTTGTCGAGATTTCCCCGCACTTAAAACGGTGGGTAATTGCTCAAAAGCTGACTCTAAAATGGCTACCAAATCTACAGGGTAACGCCAGGAATTAGATTCTTCCATTCGGGATGCATCGGCTAAACCCGAAACTAAGCTAGCGAGAATAGATTCTGCTGCTTGCCAATTCACGGCATCAAGGGCTTCTAGTGCTTTGTTGATAAAATCAACCGTATGCCCAATATCAAGATAGCGATGGTCTGTAGCAGCACAGAACAACATATCAGCAACTTGGTTGGAATTAGCCCCTGAGCGAATAGCAGATACCAAACATCTTTGAGCGGCTTCACCATCCCGTACCTCAATAAACTGGCGAAACCAGCTTTTCAGAGTCAGAAAATCAACTGTAGAGTTAGGTAATGGGTGAACCGGAAATAAAGGCGGCGCACCTGCACTATCGTTAGCTACAGCGGAAAGTCCTTGAAATAAAGCACGGGGTTTATCTTCTTTATCTAGATAAGGTAGTAGATTCATCATGCAGGTGTGGATAGTTAAACCCGTACTCCAACCTGCTTTGTTATAACGAGTGCCAAATTCTAGCCCCATTTGAAATGGTTGGGCCGGATTTAGTGCTAAATCTAAAAGTGCGATCGTTGATTTAGCAATCACTAAGGAAATATTCTGCTTCAAACCATCTTGGAGGCGTTCGGTTTGGTGAGCATGAAGGTTAACTGGCGGTGCTAAATTTATCCAAACTTCACCATCACGGATTTCTACGGGAAAAGAAGGCACATCATCTGCCCAAGAGTCAAAGGTTCCACCACTAGCAAGATCGAAGCGGGCATAATGCCAAGGGCAGGTAACAATACCATCTTTGCAAGTACTACCGTGCAGGGGAAAGCCCATGTGCGGACAACGGTTATCTATTGCATAAACTCTATTGTCTGAATAAAACAAAACAATAGTATATTTTTCCTTATGGACTAGCAAACTGCCTGCTGCCTGAACATCTGCAAGTTTAGCAACACGCGTATAATGATCTTTGTCAGTTGGAAGTTCAAATATTTGTGTCATTTAATTTGCACCCAAGTGAAATAAAAAGCTTTACTTCTACTGTGGCAAAATTTTACTTTCTTTGAGCATCTTGCAATTCTAATTTTTGTTAAAAATACCTCTGTCTTTTGTAGGTAAGGTTCCAAGGCAGAGGTATGAATTATTAATTCTTCTTTTTAAACTAATACGCTTGGGTTAAAGGCTAATTGTACAAAAATGTGGGTTTATGAGACGCGATAAATTGCCGTCTCTACAACGGGGGGAACCCCAACGCGAGTTGTTCATGGGGGAAACCCCCAAGACCACACTCGCTCCGCAACGCGCTGGCTCATAAATCGCCGTCTCTGGGTTTTGGTCTTATCTGAACTGTATTGCTTTTTAAGGCGTCACCAATTGCAAAACTTCTACTTCTTCTTGGGGAGAAATTAATGTTTTGCCCACAGGGAGAACAGCTAAAGCATTGGTTTGAGCTAAATTAATTAAATTACCAGAACTGTGACTGCCACCAGCTTTGTGAAATTCATAAACTCCATCAATTAAATGTAATTTCCCCCAAAGATAGGTTTCACGCTTACCATCCGATCGCAATTCATCATGCGATCGCACTTTTAAAAATACTGGTTCCCAACCTTCTTTTATTCCTGAAAGTTTTTTGATAGCTGGTAGCACAAACCGCCAAAAAGTTACTAATACGGATGCAGGATTTCCCGGTAAACCAAAGTAAAGCCCGGATTTCCTTGTAGAGACGCGATTCATCGCGTCTAGATTCATCGCGTCTGTAGGAAGGGTAGCAACAGTGAGGGGTTTACCTGGCCTAATATCTACAGCCTGAATGTGGATTTTGGCTTCTAATGATTCGAGAATTTTATCAATATAGTCATAATCTCCCACTGAAACACCACCAGAAGATAGAACTATATCAGCGATCGCAGCTGCATCGGTAATAACTTTCCTCAAGGCAACTGGTTCATCTTTGACAATGCCTAATAATAATGGTTCTGCACCACATTCTTTGACTAAAGCTGCCAGCGCATATTGATTAGAATCCACAATTTGCCCTGGTTGCAACGATTCATTAACTGTTACCAACTCGTCACCAGTAGAAAAAATTGCCACGCGCGGACGGCGGTAAACATTTAATTGCGGACACTGTGCTGCTGCTAAGACGGCGATTTCTGGGGCATTTAACTTAATACCTGCTGGTAATAGTTGTGTACCAGCTTGATAAAAAGATGCTTTATATCTGACAAATTCTTGGGGTTGTGGCGCAGCTAGGATGAAAACGCGGTTTTCTTCCCGCTGCGTCTTTTCTTGCATCACAACAGTATCAGCACCTGCTGGCATCACCGCACCTGTGAAAATCCGCGCTGCTTGCCCCGCCCCAATGGTAGACTTGGGCTGATACCCAGCCGGTATATCTTCAATAATTTCCAAAACAGTTGGTTGTTCGGCGCTAGAGTGCTGCACATCTTCGTATCGGACTGCATACCCATCCATCGCAGAGTTATCCCAATGGGGAAAATCGAGGGAACTTGTGACAGGTGCAGCCAAAATTCGACTAAAGGCTGCCAATAAATCTACAACTTCTGTATCCCGCTGGTTATCCAACGGCTGCGCCAAATTTAAGATAATTGCTTGTGCATTGCTGACTGATAGCATAGCCAATGGCTCCAGTTTCGTATTCTTAAGTTAATCAATATAGCGATCGCATTCAACTCTCAAGGCTTTGGTGCGTTAGCCTACTGGCATGACAAGGCTAAAATAGTGCATTAGGGAATGGGCTTTGAACTTTATAAATTCGATGTTTTTACTGCTAATCTATTGCAACATTTTAGTCTTGTCACGCCACTAGACTGACACGACTAAAATAGTGCATTAGTAAACTCTTGTGGGGTGGGCATCCTGCCCGCCCGGACGGGTGAGGACACCCATCCCACAATAAAATTTATTGCAACATTTTAAGCTTGCCACGCTACTACGTCTATTTCAAAAATCAAATATGAATCCTATATCAAAAAATAAACTCGATCGCTGATATGATGGCGATCGCCAAAATCGCAAATGTAGTGCCCGAAGTCACCAAATCTCAGTACTTATAGTAAATACAACAGTATCAATAATATTAGTTAACTCAGTGTAATCTCTGTTGGCTACTTTTATACCACACAAGGTAATACTGACTCATACAATATTAAAATTTGGTATGGAGTCAGTTGCAATGAACGCAATATTAGATTTAACCTGCTCAATTCCCGGATACAACCCGATCGAGCAACTGTATTGCGGTTCTAGAACGATAGTATATCGAGGGATACGAGAGTTAGATAGCCAACCAGTAGTTATCAAATTCTTGAAACGAGAGTATCCCACTTTCAATGAACTATTGCAGTTTCGCAATCAATACACCATCGCTAACAACTTAGAAATTCCAGGAATTGTGCGTTTCTTGTGCTTGGAACCATACCGCAATAGTTACGCCTTAGTGATGGAGGATTTTGGTGGCGTTTCTTTAAGAGTATATGCCCAAGACCAATTACTTTCGATAACTGAGGTTTTGGAAATTGCCCTACAACTAGCAGATATTCTTCACGGCCTCTACTGTCATCGTGTCATTCACAAAGATATAAAACCTGCCAATATTCTAATTCATCCCCAAACAAAACAAGTTAAGCTGATAGATTTTAGTATTGCTTCCCTGCTACCCAAAGAAACCACCGAAATTAAAAATGTTAATGGGTTAGAAGGAACATTAAGCTATTTGTCGCCAGAACAAACAGGAAGAATGAACCGGGGTATCGACTACCGCAGCGACTTCTACTCTTTAGGTGTGACTCTTTATGAACTGTTAACTGGACAACTTCCTTTTGAATCTAACGAAGCTATGGAATTGGTGCATTGTCATATTGCAAAACTTCCAAATCAATTAGGAGATAAAAGGCAAGAAATCCCAGAGGTTTTGTCAGAGATTGTGATGAAATTGATGGCAAAAAATCCAGAGGATCGCTATCAAAGTGCCCTGGGATTAAAATTTGATTTAGAAAATTGCTTGGTGCAATTACAGCAAACAGGAAAGATCGATCCTTTCATTATCGGTCAACGGGACTTGTGCGATCGCTTTATCATTCCGGAAAAATTATATGGCAGAGAAAACGAAGTCGAACAACTACTAGCAGCTTTTGAAAGAGTCGCTCTTGGTAGTAGCGAACTGATGTTAGTTGCGGGTTTTTCTGGAATTGGTAAAACTGCCGTTGTTAACGAAGTTCACAAACCAATTGTCAGGAAACAGGGATATTTCACTAAAGGTAAATTTGACCAATTTAATCGCAGTATTCCCTTATCTGCCTTTTTGCAAGCCTTTCGCAATTTAATCGAACAAATCTTAACACAAAGCGATACCCAAATTGCCCAATGGAAAGATAAAATCCTTGGGGAATTAGGTGAAAACGCCCAGGTAATTATAGAAGTTATTCCCGCATTAGAAATAATTATAGGCAAGCAACCACCGATACCAGAGCTATCAGGAACTGCTGCCCAAAACAGATTTAATTTAATATTTACAAAATTTATTCAAACATTTGCCAGCCAAGAACATCCCTTAGTAATCTTCTTGGATGATTTGCAGTGGGCAGATGCGACTTCATTGAAATTTTTGCAATTATTAATGAATCAAGCGAGTCTGGGATATTTATTATTAATTGGAGCTTATAGGGATAATGAGGTATCCCTCGCACATCCTTTAATATTGGTATTGGATGAAATTCGCAAACACGGTGCGAAAATTAGCACAATTACTTTGCAAGCACTAAGTAATTTGAAATTAAATCATTTAGTCGCTGATACCCTTGCTTGCTCGGAAGATGTGGCATTTCCACTATCACAATTGGTATATCAAAAAACTAAAGGCAATCCGTTTTTTAGTACCCAGTTTCTCAAAGCATTACACCAAGAAGGGTTGATTGAGTTCAACTTAGAGTCAGGCTGTTGGCAATGTGACATCGCCCAGATAAATCAGCAAGCTCTCACTGAAGATGTGGTGGAATTCATGGCATGGCAATTACAAAAGTTACCTGAATCTACTCAATTTGTATTGCAGCTAGCTGCTTGTATTGGAAATAAGTTTGATTTAAAAACCTTAGCCATCGTTTCTCAATTATCAGAGGTAGAAACTGCTGCTGCTTTATGGAAGCCATTACAAGAAGCTTTAATTTTACCCCAAAGTGAAGTTTATAAATTTTATCAACAAGAGTCATTAGTCAATAGTCATTTGTCATCCGTAGATAAACTACAACAAATAACCAATGACCAAGGACAAATAACAATTACATATAAATTTTTGCACGATCGCGTCCAACAAGCCGCCTATTCTTTGATTCCAGATGACCAAAAACAAGCAACACACTTGAAAATTGGGCAACTGCTACTAAAAAATACAAAAGCAGCAGAACAAGAAGAAAATCTGTTTGAAATTGTTAATCAACTCAACATTGGCAAATCTCTAATTCTCGAACGTTCGCAGCAAATACAACTCGCCGGACTCAATCTCAAAGCGGGACAAAAAGCCAGAATTGCAACAGCCTACACCGCAGCTTTGGAGTATTCCATCACAGGGATTTATTTGTTGAAGCTTGGCGAGAAAGAGTCTTGCTGGCAAACACAATACGACCTCAGCTTACCACTGTATGAACTAGCAACAGAAGCCGCCTACCTCAGCGGTGATTTTTCACAGATGGAGCAATTTGCAAATATTATTCTACAACAGTCCAAAACTGCGATCGATAAAATGAAAGTTTATGCTGTTAAAATCCAAGCTGAAATGGCCCAAGTTAAAAAGCTGCAAGCTGTCAAAATTGGGTTAGAAGCTTTGGAATTAGTAGGAGTAAGTATATCCGAATCCCCCGATTCCTCAGATATTCAACAAGCAGTTACTGAAACTACAAATAATCTAAATAGCAAGAATATCGAAGATTTGATTAACTTGCCTTTGATGACAGATATCAAAAAATTAGCAGCTGCAAGAATATTAAACAGTATTGGTACTGCTACCTATCAAGCCGCACCGGAAATTTTTCCCTTGGTGATTTGCAAACTAGTCAACTTATCAATCAATTATGGAAACTCACCTTTTTCAAGCTATGGTTACGCTTGTTATAGTATTCTCGTAAATGAAAAACTTCAAGATATTGACTTGGCTTATCAGTCCAGCAAGTTAGCTTTAAAGTTAGCAGAACATTTCAATATTCCAGAGATGAAAGCATCTGCGTTTATGGTGGCGGGATGTTCGACAATTTTTGGCAAAACTCATTTAAGAGAAACATTGCCAATTTTGTGGGAGAGCTATCAAAGTGCAATGGAAAGTGGCAACTTAGAATTTGTTGGTTATGCGGCCTTAACGAAATGCCAAAATTCATATTTAGCTGGGCATGAGTTAAGTGTATTGCAAGAAGAAATTGCAACTATAAGTGATGCCTTGGCTCAACTAAAGCAAGAAAACATCTTATATATACTAGGCATGTATCAACAGTCAGTTTTAAATTTGTTAAATCCCTCTGGAGATCCATGCAGTTTCCGGGGTAAAATATGTGATGAAGAAATTTGTTTAAAGCTGCTGAATCATGCTAGCGATCGCACTGGATTTTTTCAGTTTTACTTTAACAAAATGATTCTTTGTTATTTGTTTGGTGAATACCAAAGCGCCTGTCAAAATGCACTGCTAGCCCAACAGTATTTAGATGCAATACAAGGAACTATCTCTGTCCTAGTATTCAATTTTTATGATTCTTTGGCGCACTTAGCAATTTATTCATCACTGTCAGATTCAGAACAAGAATCTATCTTAAATCGAGTGACAAACAACCAGCAAAAGATTCAGCTATGGGCAAACCACGCACCAATGAATTTTTTGCACAAGTTTTATTTAGTGGAGGCAGAACGAGAGCGAGTACAAGGTAATAAAGCCAAAGCTATAGAGTTCTACGATCGCGCCATCAAAGAAGCTAACGAAAATCATTATATCCAAGAAGAAGCGATCGCTAACGAACTCGCTGCTAAATTTTACCTGGACTGGGGCAAAGAGCGCATTGCTGAAGATTATTTAATTGCAGCCTACTATGGTTATGCTCATTGGGGTGCAAAAGCTAAAGTTGCCGACTTAGAACAATGTTATCCCCAATTGTTAACAACAATTCTGCAACAATCTGCTAGAGGATACGCGCCTAATGAAACCGTGTATGCAACTGAAAGTCGATTTATTTCTCAAACTTCTTCATCGGGAAACGGTGGTAATGTATCCACATCTCTAGACTTGGGTGCCATCCTCAAAGCCTCTCAAAACTTATCGAGCGAAATTCAACTAGACAAGCTACTGTCAGCACTGCTAGAAATCGTCACCGCAACCGCAGGCGCAGATAAATGCGTGTTGATGTTGATCGATCGAAATCAACTTAGTATTCAAGGAGTGGCTCAAGTTGGTCAACCTGCGGTGGTTTTGCAGTCCATACTGCTGTCAGAAAGCAACGAAGTGCCTGTGAGTCTAATTAACACGGTCAAACGCAGCTTAAAAGCGACTGCGATCGTGAATACAATGGAGCATCCATTGTTGTTAACCGAGGCTTACATTTTACGCCAACAGCCCAAGAGTGTCCTGTGTACGCCAATTTTGCATCAAGGCAAACTCCTTGGCGTGCTGTATCTGGAGAACAATTTAACAACCGGAGCATTTACCCACGAACGCGTCGAACTGCTGAATCTACTTTGCACTCAAGCCGCTATCTCTTTGGAAAATGCCAAACTCTATCAACAAGCACAACAAGGAATCCAAGATTTACAACAGGCACAGCTACAAATCGTGCAAAGCGAAAAAATGTCTGCATTGGGTAACTTGGTTGCTGGGGTAGCTCATGAAATGAATAATCCTCTCGGTTTTATTGCTGCCAGTCTTAAACAAGCTAAACCCACTCTTGCTGATATTGTCGAACATTTGAAACTATATCAAGAAAATCTACCAAATCCAGGGGATGAAATTATAGACCATGCCGAAGAAATTGACTTGGATTATAGTTTGGCAGACTTACCCAAAATGATTGATTCCATGACCATCGCTTGCGATCGCTTGAAAAATATCAGCACTAGTTTAAGAACTTTCTCCCGTGCAGATCGAGATTACAAAGTACGTTTCAATATTCACGAAGGTCTAGACAGCACAATTTTAATTTTAAAACATCGCCTCAAGGGAAATGAACAACGCCCTGCCATTGAAGTCAAGATCGACTATGGTAATCTCCCACAAATTGAGTGTTTTCCGGGGCAATTAAATCAGGTATTTATGAATATCTTGGCTAATGCTATTGATGCACTAGAAGAAGCAAATCAGGGACGCGAGTTTGAGGAAATTAAAGCCAATCCCAACCAGATTACAATTACAACTTCAGTAGTAGAGAAAAATGTCAAAATTGCCATTGCTGATAATGGTCAGGGAATGAATGAGTCAGTCAAACAAAAAATATTTGACCATTTATTTACTACTAAAAGTGTTGGTAAAGGTACAGGTTTAGGCCTGGCGATCGCCCATCAGATTGTCGTAGAAAAACATGGCGGCACTTTGGATGTGAGTTCTACACCAGGTGAGGGAACTGAATTTACCATTATCATACCGATTCAGGCTCAGGGTTAACCCAAGGCGATCGCTTCTCGTTTAAAGAGCCAGGGAGTGTGGGAGGTGTGGGAGATGGGGAGATGGGGAGGTGTGGGAGATGGGGAGATGGGGAGATGGGGAGATGGGGAGGTGTGAGAGGTGTGGGAGGATGGGGAGGTGTGGGAGGTGTGGAAGGATGGTGAAAAAATCTTTCCTCCCTCTCTCCCCACACTCCCCCATCCCCCCATCTCCCCATCTCCCCACCTCCCACACTCCCCACACTCCCCCATCCCCCCTCTCCCCTGCCTTCCTCGTCGAGGTTTAATACGGGCTAGCTGTGGGGCGCACAATAATCTCGTTGACATCCACATCGTCTGGTTGGTCGATGGCAAAGGCGATCGCTTTGGCAATAGCCTCGGCCGGAAGTGCTATTCTTCGGAATTCCTCCATTCCTTTGCCAGCTTCGGCATCGGTAATACTATCGGCCAGTTCGGACTCAGTTACACCCGGTGAAATCACTGTCACGCGAATGTCGGTATTTTCCTGGCGCAGTCCCTCGGAAATCGCCAAGACAGCGAACTTGGTAGCACAGTAAACGGCGCAGGTTGGCCAAACGGTGTGTCCGCCAATGGAGGATATGTTAACGAACTGGCCGAACCCCTGACGTTTCATTACGGGCAGCCCGGCGGCGATGCCGTTGAGTACGCCCCGGATGTTGACATCAATCATCCGATCCCATTCATCAACCTTGAGGGCTTCTAGTTTCGAGAGTGGCATGACGCCGGCATTGTTGACGATGACATCAACACGGCCAAATTTGTTCTGAGCAAATTCTACAAAGGCTTGGAAGTCGGTACGACTAGTGACATCGAGAGTTTGGTACTCTGCCGAGCCGCCTTCAGAGCGGATGGCAGCCACGAGGGTTTCCAGCCGCTCGGTGCGCCTTGCGCCCAGCACCACGCGGACACCTTTACGAGCGAGTAGACGTGCTGTTGCTTCACCGATACCGCTGCTTGCGCCTGTAATCAATACGACTTTTTGTTCGTTGGTAGTCATAAAATCAATTAGGTATCTAAATAATTCGATATTGCGTGGAACTTTGGGTTGGTTGGATGTCCAGCACACTTTTAATTTAAAAGAGCCAAAACGCGATCCGGTAATCTGAACCTGCTCAATTCTTGCCTAATCCTGCATTCTTTTTATTGCCTACGCTCAAAAGCTAGACCGCCAGAAGTGGTTGAATATATTGGGGGTATCCTGGATATTAGTCTCATAAAAGATTTCAAGTGAGATTATGGAACAGACAGTTACAAAGCAGCAGTCAGAGCTTGCTGATTTGATTGCACAGAACAGTAAAACAGATGGCGTCCATGCCACGGCGATCGAGCGGTTGTTTTTAATCCGCTCCTCGCAACCAACTATGCCTCTGTATGCTCTCCATGAGCCTGCTCTGTGCATTGTCGCTCAAGGCAAGAAGCAGGTGATGTTGGCGGACAATTTGTATGTTTATGGTCGAGATCGATGTTTGGTAGTGTCCATCGATCTGCCTGTGGTGGGTCAAGTGATTGAAGCAACGCCAACCGTTCCGTATCTATGCCTCCGGCTAGATTTAGATGCGGCAGAACTCAGTACACTGATGATGGAAGCAAAACTAGACGCTACCGCTAACCAACAACCACCGGGCTTGTCTTTAAGTCCTGTGAGTCCGCAACTGCTGGATGCAGCCATCCGACTTTTAAGGCTGTTGGAAACCCCTGAAGATATTGCCATCCTCGCACCTTTGGTTGTACGAGAAATTCTCTACCGTTTGCTATCAGGCGAACAAAGTGCGCGATTGCGACAGATTGCCTTAGCCGATAAACGGCTTCAGGGGATTAGTAAGGCGATTAACTGGCTCAAATGGAACTATGAAAAGCCATTTCGCATTGAGGCGATCGCTCGCGAAGCCTGCATGAGTACGTCATCTCTTCATCATCATTTTAAATCTGTCACTGCCATGAGTCCTTTACAATATCAAAAGCAACTCCGGCTCCTACAAGCCCGTAGCTTAATGCTGGGACAGGGTATGGATGCAGCAACAGCTAGTCATCATGTGGGTTATGAAAGTCCCTCACAGTTTAGCCGTGAATATAGTCGATTGTTTGGCGCACCACCGTTACGTGACATCGCTCGGCTAAAAAGTAGTCAAGAAATGTAAAAAGAAGCGGGTAGAGATGCGATTAACCTTTGTCTGTACGGAAGTGGCGAAAAAATAAATTTAAGTAAGCCATCAGCGTAAATAATTATTGTTAGGAAAAGGCAGGGAGCAGGGAGTAAGGAACGGAGGAAAAAGGGTTTGAGCCTTGTTTACTTTTTGTCAAACAGTTCGGTTTTTTTGTGCCGACTTACTTATAAATAAAAAAATAAATCAAAAATTACCCGGTATCAGCTCTAGACTTTGTGAAATAAACATTGTAGAAAACAATTAAACAGTACAGGATGTAAGTTAAATGGGTCGAAAAATTAGTAAAGTTTTTCAACAGTCTGGAGTTATTCCTTATAGAGTTAACAACGGTAAAGTCGAAATCTTATTGATTACAACTCGCAACCAGCAGCATTGGGTAATTCCCAAAGGAGATATTCCGTCAGGAATGAGTCCGCCCGATTCCGCAGCCAAAGAAGCTTGGGAAGAAGCAGGAGTAATTGGACAGGTGGACGCCAACGAACTGGGCACTTATAAATACCGCAAACAAGGTAAAGCCTACCAGGTCAAAATGTATTTATTGCCAGTGGATATTCTGAGTGAAGATTATCCAGAAGCAACTAAAAGAAAACGCCAGTGGGTAGAAGTGAATCAAGCTATCAGGCGGGTTAAGTTTAATTCACTCAAACGAGTAATGAAAGGTTTTTTTAAAGTGAAATATTCTTCTTGTGCATTTCGATGCTTCTGAAAAATAGAATTCAGAATTCAGAATTCAGAATTCAGAGTGTGGGGCATTGAGATCTATTATTTAGAAGCACCACCAAAATTTTAATTTGGTGTGGTGTTTTACTGTTTATTCACATCCACCACTCACTTAAGCTTCATCTGAATTCTGATGGCTGGCGCTTTTATTGTTACTTGCGAAATACTGTTACTTCTGATTCTTGAATTCTGGCATTGCTGAATAAAGGGATGAAAAGTCAAAATTTGATTTCTCTCTCCTCTTACTCTCTGCGCCTCTGCGTCTCTGCGTGAGATAAAAATCATCCCCCCAATCAGCAACGCCTGAATTCTGAATTCTACTGTAAGTTTGCAAACTTATCTGTTGCTTCAATCAAAGCACTACGAATTCCCGGTTCGCTCATGGAATGACCTGCATCAGGAACGACAATAAATTCAGCCTCTGGCCAAGCGCGATGTAATTCCCAAGCTGATATCATCGGGCAAACTACATCATAACGTCCCTGAACAATTACAGCGGGAATATGACGAATACGGTCAACATTTAAAAGTAATTGGTCTTCTGTTTCAAAGAATCCTTTATTGGTAAAATAATGGCATTCAATACGAGCAAAAGCTGAGGCAAATTCATTATCGCCAAACTTTTGCATGAGTTCTGAATCGAAAAAAAGTCTACTTGTACTAGCTTCCCAAATCGACCAAGCACGCGCCGCTGTCAATTGAACTTGTAAATCTGGACTAGTCAAACGTCTGTAATATGCTGCAATCAGATCGTCACGCTCATCTATAGGAATTGGCTTTAGATATTCTTCCCAAGCATCGGGAAAAATATAACTAGTACCTTCTTGGTAAAACCATCGCAACTCTTTTTGTCTGAGCAGAAAAATACCACGAAGAATTAATCCCGTGCATCGAGAGGGATGGGTTTGGCTATAAGCTAATGATAAAGTGCTACCCCAACTACCACCGAAGACTGTCCATTTTTCTATGCCTAAATGTTGGCGCAGTTTTTCGATATCACTAACTAAATCCCAAGTAGTATTTTCTCGTAATTCAGCGTGGGGTTTACTTTGACCGCAGCCGCGCTGGTCAAACATCACTAACCGCCATTTTTCTGGATGGAAGTATTGCCGATAAAAAGGCGGACATCCACCACCAGGGCCTCCATGCAGCAAAACGATGGGTTGGCCTTGGGGGTTACCCGACTCTTCAAAATGGATAGTGTGCAGGTCAGAAACCTGTAAATTTCCTTCTCGGTAAGGTTCGAACGCTGGGTAAAGTTCTCGCATTTTAGATATCCTATGAGGAATATAATCATAGCGATCGCTATGACTTGAAAAACTTCCAAAGAATAAATTGTCTCAAAAAATAATTTTATGAGCATCTAGGTAATAATAATTATTATTTTGAGCGGGAAAACAGTAGTAACCACTTTCCGCATCAGAATAATTATTATCTTTTATGAAATATTTTATTTTTTGGAAGCCCTGAGACTTTTCAACATTTGATTTCCTTGAGAGAAAATCGAAGCCTTTTCCCTTGATTAATTATCAGAAGACGGTCTACTATCTCTGCTGTGTATTCCTTATAGACTCTTGTTCATGCCTGTCGATCGCTTCCAGCAATTAACCCAATTTTTTCGTAAAATTTTACTACATTTATTTGGATAGATAATATTAATAATCATTGCAATCTAGTGACATTCAGTTATGATGGCGGATTACAACACACAATATGGATTTCTCAATCTGGAAATTTTAATTTCTCAGTAGGTGAGCAGGGTTATGGATGAAGTCGTCAAAAAACTAGCTGCGTTGGGTTTACCTGCAATGATTTTAGCGATCGCAATGGCAACTACAAAGTTTACAGGTAATGCTGCCATCGCAGCCGCTTTAGCTATTCTTGGCGGCCCTGCGGGTATAGTGGGTGGAATTGCTGTTTTGGTAATGATAGGTTTGATTAGCAATGCTTTGGCCAAAGTAATTTTAGAAGGTTTTTTAATAGGTATTTATAGCCAACGACGACAGGCTCAACCACAGACAAAGCTTCTTAAAGAAATTGATTTTTTGCTATTGTTTGACCGCAATCTTAAAGAAAAGCTCAAAGCTACTGTAAAAGCTAACACAGTAAACATGACTGTAGATGTCACTAAAGAGGTAATGGCTATTTTAGAAAACGTCCCAGGTATGAGTCGCGCACATCACAGAGATTTTAAGAGTTCTAATCCCATTATGAAATTGAGAGATGGAACAGTGGTGAGGGTATGGAAAAATCCCGTTGGTGTTGACCACATTTTTTTAGGCGATGGCAATGGCAATATGATTTACGGCGGGTTTGTCGGTTGGATTCACACTGAAAGTTTAAATCAGGCGTTAACTCTTATTAGAAGAGACTTTACTTGAGAGAATCAAAATTATATTTTATATCGCAGTGTAATAGAAAATCATGTATTTCTGTAAGCGAGCGTAAATTCAGTAAATGCTTTTTCTTGCAGTGATTTATCTACTATAGCAATCCTATTTGATTTGCTCTCCATCGAGAGGCTCACAACCCCGACTTCTTCAAGAAGTCGGGGTTGTGAAAATCCGTAGCAATAACCCTTGGAGTATCCTCTATTGATTGATTCTGGATTCTGAATTCTGGGTTCTAAATTCTTCTCGATTTCAGACAAATTTTTTAATATTTGAAGTGACTCAAGTATGGTTAAACTACCGTTATATCGGTCGCTTTGGAATCCTACTCAATGCATAGAAATACGAAAAGATTTGCTGCTATTTTTGGGTTGGTGTTTTCTCTAATTGTTTTTCTCAACTTTGGTGTTGTTGCTCAAACTCCTCCAAATGTTCCTGCTGTGAATTTTGCACCATCTCGAACTTGTTCAGTTCCTCCTACTCTCAGAACTAAACAAGTTATTTCTGAGAATGGTCGTAACCAAGTTAAGATGGGCGATATCATTAAGGTTCAAGTTGAAGGATTGTCAGCAGCAACAAATTCAACAGCTAAGGGCAATTCATTCGATCCTCGACAGTTAGTCTTGTATTTGAATGGTTACGAACTAGAGGATGTATACGCACAACCAACCATCGTTAAGGTTCCGAATCAAGATGGACAACTAGTTGTTGATGAGGATTGGTTAGCCTTTCGACTCGAACGCAATGACACATCTGAAAATGTCTGGAATGCCCTGATTGGTAAACCCCGATATAGTATCGACACCATAGTGGGGGTAGGCTGTCCCAATAAAATTGCCATTCCAGTCAGCAATCTTCAGTCGCCTCCGTACATAACAATAGTTCTGTTTTCGTGGCGCTTTTGGCTGTGCGTTCTTCTAGTTTTGGCTGTTGCTTTATTATTCACGAGATATTGCCGAAACGCCCTTCGGAGTTCTGGCATAGAAGGTGTTTACTCGAAAAAAGAGGTGAAGGATGGCGAGCAATTGTTGATACCAGTTAACACTGAACCTCAACGACGGAAAAGCCGAATTGCTCAATTCTTTCTTGGACGAAAAAAAATTAATCAAAATCCTTTCAGTCTATCCGTATCTCAACTGGCTTTTTGGACATTAATAATTTTTGCCTCTTACATGATTATTTACGGAATCACAGGAGATTATACCAATATTTTAAACCAACAATCTCTAGTCTTATTAGGAATTAATTCCGTAACTGCATTTGGGAGTTCGTTGATTGATGGACAGGGGGACGAGAGAAAAAGAAAGGGTACTCAACGCGTTTCTGAAGGATTTTTCTTAGATATATTATCAGATATTAATGGGGTTAATTTTCATCGATTCCAAACATTCATTTGGACAGCTGCCATAGGAATGTTCTTTATTTGGGAGGTTACCAAAAATCTGTCAATGCCGGAATTTGATGAAACACTTCTGACACTACAAGGAATCAGTTCCGCTACATATCTGGGACTAAGAGGACAAGAGGAACACGCGACGGTCAAAGTTACGGAACAAGAGCTAATACCAGAAACATACAATCCGCCGGAAAGTGCAGAAACGAACAATCCACCAGAGAGCGATTCTTCTAATATTTCTGGCTAAAGAATTGGGAATTCATAATTCCCAATTCAGTTATCGTAGGGCCGCACAGCTGTCATACGTGTCAACTTAAGCTCAAACGCTTATTCCACAGGCATTTTACCCCACCCCCAACCCCTCCCCTTGCTAAGGGGAGGGGAGACAAAGCGTAGCTTTGGCGGGGTAGGGTCTTATTTTCGGAGCAGTTTTTAGTGCTATTCACGTCATTTGTCGTGCCATGAGATTAGCAAATAACCCTTTTTGATTTACTAATTCTTCAAACCTACCTTGCTGGACAACTCGACCGGCTTCAATCACATAAATTCGGTCGGCGTTGCGGATGGTACTGAGGCGATGGGCGATAATTATACGCGTTACTCCTAACTGGTCTAAGCTGGTACTAACTATCGCTTGAGTACGATTATCTAAAGCACTGGTAGCTTCATCAAAAATTATAATTCTCGGTTTTAATACTAAAGCACGAGCAATTAGTAGCCTTTGACGTTGCCCACCAGAGAGATTTGTACCCCCCTCGGAAATGACTGTGTGCATTTCCATTGGCATTGACTTAATATCATCGGCAAATCCAGCCATCCGTACTGCTTCCCAAGCTTCATCCATTGTTACTAATGCGCCACTAGAGATGTTTTCAAAAATCGAGGCGCTATTGATGCGACCATTTTGCAGCACTACACCAATCTGCCGACGCACTGCTGATGTATCTAAGCCTGATAAGTCCTGACCATCGTAGTAAATAGTGCCATCTTTTGGCGTTTCAAATCCCAATAACAGCCTAATAATCGTTGATTTGCCACTACCAGAAGGCCCTACCAAAGCAATTAATTCTCCTGGGTCTGCTTCAATGGTCAAATCATCTAAATTCAGGGGCCCGTCTTCGCGGTAACGGAACGTCACGCGATCGACTTTTACTTTACCTGTTAACCTCCCCGGATCGCTTTTGCTCAGGTCGATTTCTGGTTGAGCCTGAAAGATGGGTTTTGCACGTTCCCAGAAAATGCTGATATCTAATATGCTGACTATGGTGTTACTCAGCTGAGTTGCCCCAGCAATAAATATGGCAAAAGCAGAATTAAATGCCAGAAATGTACCTGTAGATAATCCCGTTTCGCTTTGAGATGGCGCTTGTGTAATTAAGGTAACTGCCAGCCAAAAGATAATTATCGAACTAACAGTTGGCATGGCGGTGTTAAATATCGCTAAAACATCTTCAATTACCTCTGTACTCAACTTGAGTTTTAGCTGCTGACTATACTTTTTTGCCCAGTAGGCAAAAGCGCGGTCTTCTGCATTGCTGACTCTAAGTTTGGAAACACCAGCAACCATCTGTACGGTAAAACCAAAAATTTCCCCCTCTATTTCTTCTAAAGCACGTAATTTTTGGCGACTAAGTACACTTGAGATAGTGGTGAAGATGATTGCAATGAGGGCTACTGCTACTACAACTAAAGCTAGGCTGGAACTGTAGATAAATAATAATCCCAGATTAAGTAGAGAGAAGAAGCTAGTAAAAACAGTGCGTAGCACTGTGTCATTGAGTTTTTGACGGATTTGAGTAACCGCAGAAACACGAGATTGCAAATCTCCAATTGAATATTCACGAAAGAAAGATACCCGCAGATTAAACAATCTATCCCATAAGGCTGCTTGGGAGTCTAAACTAGCTTTACTTTCTAATCTCAGACCGGCAAAACCTTGGGCGATTTGAAAAATTATCGTACCAAAGGTGGCGGCTACTAGACCCAATCCAATCTGCACTAACAACCCTCTGTCTGCATCCGGAATGACGGAATCGATGAGGATGGCAGTTGCTAAGGGGGTTAACATTCCCAGTAATGCGCCGACGACACCAGTAAGGAAGATAACAACTAGTTCTCGAATTTTCCCCTTGAAGGCAAATAAAAGTAAGTCGATCGCACTGAAATTATTTTCGGGTACGGGACGATAAAATACATAGGCAAAAGGAGCCAGCCGCTGGGCAGTATCCTTGTTTACAGGTATGCGAACGTGCTTCTGGGGGTCAAATATTTCGTACTTTCCTACCCCTGCTGGTAGCAGTGCAACAGGAAAATTATCTCGATCGGTATATGCTAATAAGGGGCCGCTATCTTTTTGCCACCAGCGGTCATTAAGTAATACCCGACGAATGCGAATCCGGGATGCACGGGCGATCGCTTCTAATGGTTCTTTAATCCGATTCATGTCTTCGGAACGTACAGGTGGCAAAATCTTAATTCCTAATGCCCTTCCCACTGCACCTGCGGCAATCAGCAGTGGCGTACCTGACTGCATCAGTTCGGCTTGCTTGGGTTTGAGGACTGATGCTAATTCTCCTAAAGCACTGACTTTTACCTGAGAGTTGAGTTGTTCCCGTGCTTGGAATTGAGTCAATTTTGCTGCCGACTCTTCTTGTTGTATTTGAGTCAGGATTTCGCAGAAATCATCGTGGATTTCACCTAGAGTAACTTGGATGGCGTTCCAGTTGGTAAGGTTTTCAGGGTGGGAAAAAACTGGTGGAATGGAAAAACCTTGGCTGCGTCTCGTAGAGAAGGTATCACTTAGACAAATTTGAATTTTTTTCTCCCAAATCTGCACTAACTTGAGTAAACTTTCTGCCTCGTCTTTCCCCTGTGTTATCCATTCTTCACATTCGGGTGGAGATATTTGCAACAGCACAGTATCTTCTAGAGATATCGCCAAAATTTTATGGTTATTAACCGATATCCCAAACAATGCTTCTGTGGGATTGACGCTAAATAGATAACGGCGAACGCCTTCAATACCTTGCTGGATGGGAATAGCAAACACAGCGATCGCACCGGATTCAATTTGCCAAACAGTTTGGGGATTGTCTAATACTAGGGATTGATTAGCCGCGAGTAGTAACTTGGAATCACTCATTTGCAGTTAGAGATGCAATAGTTTTTTGGCGGAGGCGTATAGCATTAAATTCTCCTACCACTTCTAATGGAAGGTTGGTAAAGCGAATATAAAAATTATTTGGTTCTGCTGTTTTGTCTAAGACTTTAGCATAGATATCTTCACTCATTTTGGCATTACCCTCCATAAATAAGTTCAGTTTCAGATTAGTAAAGGGTTGTAAAACCAGAGAATTTACTTTTGAGTCATAACATACTTGCGCTCCCCTAGCTGACAGCTTCACTAACTTTCCTTCAACTACAGTACTATTTACATCTTTGCCATCCAAAACTGCATATTTTAGGGGAATTGCTTCAAAAAGTTCCAAAAAAACTTCTTTTTCATCTTCAGCCAGATATAAATTATATTCCCCGGCAATCCCACCCACTTCATAAATTTTTATCGGTTCCTTGACTCCTTTTGCTTGTACTTCTTTATGTCCAATAACTTTGACAATGGAACCAGCCTCTTTAATAGTTGATTCGGAAACAAAAATTTGTCCGCCGACTGTATAAGATTCAATCCGATATGTTAAATTAACTTGATTGCCGATAATTCCATATTTAGTCCGTTTTTCCGAACCAATATTACCAACTACTACTTCTGCTGTATTAATCCCAATACCCATTTCTAGCTTTGGTAATCCCATTTGTTGGATTTTTTTATTTACTGGTTCCATTGCTAGCTGCATTGCCACGGCACAGGCGATCGCTCTTGTCGGATCGTCTTCTCTAGTAATAGGAGCGCCGAACAAAACTAAAATTCCATCACCCATAAACTCATCAATTGTGCCATGATACTGAGTAATGACATCTGCCATATATCCTAAATAAAGATTAATTATTTTAATTACTTCTTCAGCAGATAATCTCTCAGCCGTAGCCGTAAAACCTCTTAAATCGGAAGTGAGAATAGTAATTTTTTTCCGTTCGCCACCTAATTTTAAACCTTCGGGATTTTCTAACAAATTAGCGACAACTTCATCGGTGAGATAACGCCCAAAAGTTTTACGAATTTCTCCCGCAGTCATGGCAATATAGGCAGTAACAGTAAGTGACGAACCAATTAATGCAATTAATGGTGGAACTACAGGAATCCACCAGCCTGCGATAAAAGCCAAATAACTACTACCTATAAGACAGCAACCAGCTACCAAAATGCTAATCAAAGGTAATAATGATTTTCTTTTAGAGCCACTGCTATATCGTTGTTGCCATCTGAAGATTGCACCAATTAATGACCAAACAGAAATCCATAACCATTCTTCTAGTTTGCTCCATGTTCTAATTAACGAACGATTATCTAAAGTAGCGCTTAAAATTTGACTGATAGCATTAGCATGAATTACTACACCAGACATTCGTTTTGGTGCTGTTAATATAGTACTGCTGTAAGGTGTATAAAATAGGTCTTTGAGACTTTCGGCTGTGGGGCCAATCAACACAATCCGCCCCTTTAATAAATCTTTGGGAATCCGATTTTCTAACACATCCATAATAGATATGTGTTGGAATTTGTCTCTATAACCACGATAATTTATTAGTACTTGATAACCTTGATCTTCAGCCCGGATATAGCCGCCATCATTTCCTTGAAATAAAGGGTAAATCACATTACCTGTTTTTACCAGAAAATCTTCTGTTTGTCCGACATCAATTTGGCGATCGCTCAGATAAAGATAGGCAAGTTTAAAAGCAAAACTAAACACATTTTCGTCGTTTTCATCAGCCAAATACATCAAACTACGACGAATTTTACCATCCCCATCTAAGGGAAAATCATTTGCGCCCACTTGACCGAGTTTTTTCAGTGCTGGTGGTGGTGCTACCGCCGAACTATCTTCACTTTGGGCTACTTTTTGGACGCCAACTAAATTTGGTGTAGACTCAAACACCTTAACTAAGGATTGATGTCCAAAACCTACTGGTAAATCTCGATATAAATCTAAACCAATAGCACTGGGTTTTTGTTGTTTTAAATTCTCTAAAACTTGTGCCAGCAAGCCGTCAGGCAGAGGCCAATAACCGCGCTTGCCAAGTTTTTGCACATCAGATTCATTAATTTCTACAATGACAATTCGCGGATCGATAGGTTCTGGAGAACGTAACAGAAACATTCGATCCAGCGCTGCCAATTCTAACATCTGCAATAATCCACTCAAACGCAGAATAAACACCAATACTCCAGCGCTGGGAGCAGCAATGAAGATACCGCGCCATTGCCAAAGTCGTCGTTTGATGTTTTTCCACATAAATTACTTAGTTTTGCGATCGCAGATATCTACTAAAGGTTTGGAAACTAAATCTTCTAACCCCACTGATTCTAAAAGTGCTTGCCAATTAGCCATGACTGTGCGATCGCTAGGATTGGCAAGACGTTGCTGTACTAAAGTATGCACCGCTTCGTACCAAATACCAGATGTGGCATAGATTTGGGACAGTTGCTTGGGATTTGTCGTGGCTATTTGCTTCGATAAATCAGGAGTGGGTTCAATTCGTTCTACCCAACCGTTAACAGCGATTTCCTCTGCTAGTTCGTCTGAACCGCAAGGGATTCCCATATACCAGCGATACTGTTTACCAACTTTGAGACTTGGCGCTTCTGCTGGGAGAGTAAAACCAATAATTCCGGATTGCTTAGGAAGTTTAAAATTCGTTTCGTAGACTAGATCCTTACCATCTAGAAGTGAAAAGCGAGCAGTTTGTACTGCTGTCTCTGGTACATACCAGTAAAATGTTGGACGTTCTGCAAAGGTTAAACCATATTTATTCCCAGGCATTAAGGGAATTGAAGTTTCTTTCCTCTCTAAAAAGCAGGAACCACCACGACGACTTGCTCCACCAGTCGTAGTGTGTGGTGCTTTTCGATTTGGTGGGATAAAATTCTGACTAATTTGCCAATGGAATCTCTGGAGTTTAAGTGAAATCGGCGATTCAGCTATTACGACTCTGGGCAAACTAGAAATTATTAATACCACAGAGATAGGAAATGCTGGAAATTTTACAAATTTTTGTATCCAATTCATATTAAGTCCTATTAATTTTCAATCATTGAACAAAGACAAATATTTGTGATAACAAGAAAAGCAGATATTGAGTTAAATTAACTACTAATGATAAAACCTATATTAACTTCTGTGTAAAAGCTTTGTTAAAGATTTTGCAAAAAAAAATAAACTACGTACAAGTTAGTATGGGAATCCGGAATTTTTTATAAAAAAATACGTAAAAATACGTAAAGTTTTCATGACAGAGAATAGAGCGATCGCTATAGTTATCTGGTAACTTTGCCTTCTTATGCAATTCGACCCCTTTTCTGAAAAACCTTGTTTGTACTGAATTTTTACTACTTATGTCAGACAGCTATAGCAGTCCTAAATCAGTTACGAACAAAAAGATCCCCGACTTCATCAAGAAGTCGGGGATCTGAGCGCTGCTGTACTAGGTTGAAAATTTTAATAAAACTAACAAAAAGCTGTATTTTACTGCAACAAATGATTTAATTCAATTCAGAATCAAGTTTAAATCCTATGTTTAGACAAATCCTGGTTAATAATCCTAGTTTTGCTGCTTTCAGGGAAAGTGATATTGACTGGATGCTCAGTGTAGGCAAATGTAGAGAGCATCGTATTGGTGAAGTTCTCATTCAAGAAGGTAAAGAAATTATTGATACAGTAGAAATTTTGCTAGAGGGAGCATTAAGTATTTGTGTTTCTCCCACAGGCAATTTAAAAGACGCCCAAGAAATCGATCGCGTATCCCCAGGGGAAATTGTAGAAACTTTATCTTTTATAGATAATCGTCCTCCATCTACTAGTTTTATAGCTCTGGAATCCTCGCAGGTATTAGCACTGCCAAGACAATTATTATTCAAAAAACTGGAGCAAGATACAGATTTTGCCGCGCATTTTTATCAAACAATGGCTGTTTTACTTTCACAGCAATTGCGGGGACTCACTGATTTTCTTGCTAAGAACAAAGTAGTTCCAGGAGAACCGCTGCGAAAGGTTTTGTTTGTATTTGCTATTTTGAACGATGGCGATATTGATTGGATGATTTCCCAAGGAATAAAAACTCAAGTCAATCCAGGTAAGGTGCTAATTGAAGAAGGAAAACCTGTTGAAGCATTATATATATTAATAGATGGCAAGTTAGGAATTTTTGTTACCACCCCAGACAATAAACTTGTCGAAAGAGAAATTGCTCAATCAGTCAAAGGCGAAATTTTAGGGGAAATGTCTTTTGTAGAAGCAACAAGCGCCTCTGCCACAGTCAAGGCAGCAGAATCTTCTGTATTACTAGCTCTACCACAACAGAAACTAGCTGAAAAATTAAAGCGAGATACAGGATTTACAGCACGTTTTTACAAAGCGATCGCCGTAGTTTTAGTAGATCGGATTCGCGATCGCCTCTTCCGTCGTGGATTTGGAAAATTGGCTTACCAACTAGACCAACTTTTAGCAGAAGATATTGAAGTTGAAGATGAACTCAACTTAGATACATTAGACAATACCGCGCTTGCAGGTGCTAGATTTGACTGGATGATTAAACGTCTGAATCGACAATCTTAAAGGGGGCAGGGGGCAGGAGGTAGCAAAGAAGTAGCTTTATTAGTCAGCAATTTCGGTCTTAATTACGAAGTGCTGATACCGTTTCTTTGTGAAGCTGGGCCAAACTCTCTCAAACTCTTACCTTGGCGCTCTTGGCGTTCTTGGCGGTTCGTTAAAAAATTAAACGCATCTTCATACAGAATTGGTATGAGCGCAGCCGAAGTAGTCGAAGTATTACGAATTAATAAATGAATGGCTGAAAATCAAGATAGTATATTTCGCAAAGAATCACTGGATCGTTTATCTTCTCCAGAAAGATTGGATCAGTTAATGCAGGTAGTTAACCCTTTGGATTGGCTACCTTTGGCGACGCTGGGTACTTTTGTGTTACTGGGGTTAATTTGGAGTATTTTTGGACGTATTCCTGTGACAGTAACAGGAAAAGGAATTCTGATTCAACCTAATCAAGTTGTTACTTTTGAATCGCCAATTTCAGGGCAATTAAAAAGTCTGAATGTCAAAACAGGACAATGTATAGATCGAGGATATGTCCTAGCAACAATCGATCCAACGGATTTAAAACAGCAATTACAACTGCAACGTTCAAAACTAGGGCAATTACAAACACAAGAACAAAATTCATCGTTGCTTCAGCGACAACGTACCGCTAAAGAAAAAGAAGCGATCGCATCTGCTAGAGCCAGTTATATTCAACGTTTGCGGGACACTCAGACTCTCACGCCTGCGTTTTATGAAAAAGGCTTAAATGCCATCCGCGAACAGCGCATTAGTTTGCAGCAACGGCTCAATGATGCTGTCGCGATCGTACCGATACTCAAAGATCGATTGCAAAAGCGCCAGCAACTCGTAGATGCGGGAGCTATTTCCAAAGATACATATCTACAAGCAGAGCAAGAATATAAACAGGGAACCCAGACTCTATACGATCTGAGAGCGCAGCTCAAACAATTAGATGTACAAGAAACAGAAGCACAGCAAAGATATTTACAAAATTTGAGTTCTGTAAGCGAACTACAAGCGCAATTAAAAGATTTAGATACAAAAAGCCAACGTATTGAGCAAGAAAACGTCGAAAATATCAATACAAAAGTTAATCAAATTCAAGAAGTTAATCGAGCGATCGCTCAATTGGAAAAACAAATATTAGATAATAGTCAGATTGTTAGCCCTAGCAATGGCTGTGTATTAGAAGTAACTGGTTTTTTAGGACAAGTTACTAGTCCGAAAACTCCCCTTGTCACCCTAAACATCGGCGACAAAAACACCCCACTAATTGCCGTTTCCTACTTTAATATCCAAGATGGCAAACAGATTCAACCAGGAATGACCGTGCAAATCACCCCCACGTCCGTGAAAAGAGAACGCTTTGGCGGCATTGTCGGCAAAGTTATTTCCGTTTCCCCCTTACCTGTGACTAAAGAAGGTGCAAAATCTGTGATTGGCAACTCTGATTTAGTAACCAACATCTTGCCAACTGGTGGCGGAGACATTGAAGTGCGAGCAGAAATGGAAATAGCTCCATCTAGCTTTAGCGGTTATCGCTGGTCTTCTTCTCAAGGGCCAAAATTAAAAATTTCTGGGGGAACAACTACCAGTGTCCGGGTTAAAGTAGCAGAGCAGGCACCAATTACTTATGTCTTGCCCATTTTACGAGAATTTACTGGCATTAACTAAAGTTTAAAAATGGTCTTGTGCAATTGATTCAACAATTAATTTCCTCAATTCAAAACCTCAATCCCTTACGTAAAAAAGCTCCATCATCAGACCTAGAAACAGCACAAACTAAGATAAACTACCGCGTCAAAACTCCTACGTTATTGCAAATGGAAGCGGTGGAGTGTGGAGCAGCAGCTTTCGGGATTATTTTGGCCTATCATCGCAAAATTGTGCCTTTAGCAGAACTGCGGCAAAATTGCGGGGTTTCTCGCGATGGTAGCAAAGCCTCCAACATGATCAAAGCTGCGAGAAATTGCGGGATGCAAGCCAAAGGTTTTAAAAAGCAGTTGGCGCAATTACAAGAACTTCGTCCGCCATACATTGTTTTCTGGAATTTTAATCATTTCTTAGTAGTAGAAGGATTTAAAAAAGATTGGGTTTATCTTAACGACCCAGCTACGGGGCCGAGGCGAGTCTCCTTCAAAGAATTTGATGAAGCCTATACAGGGGTAGTCTTGGTGATGGAACCAGGCCCAGAATTCCAACGTGGGGGTCGCAAACCTAGCTTAATAGGCGCACTTATTGACCGTTTGCGGGGTTCTTGGGGAGCCATTCTCTATTGTTTTCTGGCAGGATTTTTTCTCGTCATTCCAGGGTTAGTTTTACCGGTTTTTAATCAGATTTTTGTCGATAATGTTTTGGTAGAAAATCGCACAGACTGGTTGCGTCCATTGATTTTGGGAATGACGATCGCTGTAGTTATTCAGGTATTGCTGACATTACTACAAAGACGGTTTTTGAGAAAGCTAAATATTAAGTTATCGGTAGAAATGTCCGGGCAATTTATCCACCATATTCTACGCTTGCCAGTATCATTTTATTCCCAAAGATTTGCCGGGGAAATTAGCAGTCGAATCAATATCAATACTAAAGTTGCAGAAGTATTATCGGGGCAGTTAGCCAGGACTGTAATTGACGCGATAATGGTGGTATTTTACGCCTTAGTTATGTTTGCTTATGATGGCGTGCTGACTGCGATCGGTATTTGTTTTGCTGCGATTAATATATTCACATTGCAATGGATTTCACGGCAGCGTACAGATATTTATATGCGAATCATCCAAGATAGAGGCAAAGTTGCAGGTACAGAAATTGCTGCTCTTCAAAGTATGGAAACCCTCAAAGCATCAGCTTTGGAATCTGATTTTTTCTCCCGTTGGTCGGGTTATTATACAAAATTTATTAACGGTCAGCAGGAATTAGGCATCACTAATCAAGTACTAGGCGTTTTACCTATTTTATTGACTAGTTTAAGTTCCCTATTAGTTTTAGTTATTGGCGGTCTACGAGTCATGGATGGGCATCTCAGCATCGGGATGTTGATTGCTTTCCAAAGTTTAATGACTAGCTTTTTGACTCCAGTCAATTCTCTAGTAAATTTCGGCAGTACCTTACAGGAACTAGAAGGAGACTTAAATCGGCTGGATGATGTGTTGCAAAACGCAACCGATTCAGAATTGGACAGTCATAATTTACATACCTCCACAGCCAAACCCTTAGAATATGCTTCATCTTGCGAACTTAAGGGATATGTAGAATTAAAAAATGTCACATTTGGCTACTCTCGAACAGATGGGCCTCTAATTGAAGACCTGAGTTTTCAATTAAAACCAGGACAGCGAGTAGCCTTAGTTGGTAGTAGTGGTTCTGGTAAATCAACGGTTGCCAAATTAGTAGCGGGACTGTATCAACCTTGGTCGGGAGAAATTCTTTTTGATGGTATCCCCAGACAGCAAATTACTAGGGCGATACTTTCTAATTCTGTGGCAATGGTAGAACAGGAAATTTTTCTTTACGCCGGCACAGTTCGAGATAACTTGACTTTGTGGGATGATACAGTGTCAAATTTTCAATTAGTGCGAGCTTGCAAAGATGCTGCTATTCATGAAGTGATTTTAGCTTTACCTGGGGGGTATGAAGGCAACTTACTTGAAGGTGCTGCTAATTTCAGTGGAGGACAGCGCCAGCGTTTAGAAATTGCTCGTGCATTAGTCAACGAGCCGACAATTCTCATTATGGACGAAGCAACCAGCGCCCTAGATGCAGAGACGGAAAAAATTATTGACCGGAATCTGCGCCATCGCGGCTGTTCTTGTATTATTGTGGCTCATCGCCTCAGTACCATCCGCGACTGTGATGAAATCATCGTTTTAGAAAAGGGTAAAGTCGTGCAACGAGGGAACCACAAAGAAATGTCGCAGGTAGATGGTTCTTATGCACGGTTAATTCGGTCAGAGCAAGCAAGTGTTTAGTAATGTATTTGCGATCGCACTCCCTTAAAATAACCTCTTAATATTATGAATTAAGTTATACTTTCCCTCCTAGAGACTTGTTCAACATCGCTTCGCGTCTTCTCAATTCCCGAATATTCTTGATAGGTTCAAGACCAAGATATTGCCCCCTAATCCTTAAAGATAGGTAGTTCAAAGCGTCCCGGCGATCGCTTTCATTCCCTGCCAAGGATTGGCTTACAGCCTCTAGTTTATTCAACCATTCCAGATGATGCGATCGCACTTGTGTCTCATCTTGCAACAACAGCGATAAGCATTGAACATCAACCGATGGGGCTGGAAACAAATTCGCCAATCGACGATTATAAGGGTTGCGTCCTAAACGATAGGCAATTGACATGGCTGGTTCCAAATACTCAATATAATGCCAGATCATCATCGGCATAAAAATAGTTTCGCCGGGGTAAAGTACCGCGTCAAATGCGTTGGTATATCGGAGAAAATCTGTTTTATCGGCTTCTGACATATTTTCCAAGAAGATGCCACTTGTTCGACATAAATTAGCTTGCTCGATGGCATCTAACTTTTGAGTTTCACGCGGATGAATCAATACAAATCTTTTTGCGCCAAAAACTTGAAACAACAAAACATTACGCTGATCGGCATCATAGTGCAAATGAGCATAGTTATTGCTGGCGGCGACAAACATATTCGAGTATAAATCGCTCCGATCGTTAAAATTTTGGTACAAATTTAGGGGCAATAACTCCAGCAATTTTTGAGGTGTAGGATACTCAACACAAATATCAAGAGTTGTGGGTTGTGCTTGCAGGAAATCAAGATATGCACCCAAGTTCATCATCCGGGGAACATCGCGTGATGTTGAATCTAGCAGATTAGCGATGTAATTTGGGCAGATTTGAACTGGGATGTCAGTCAACCCTGTTCTTACCTTTTCAAGGGTATCCATCTGACGCAGTGATGAATTGTCAAACATATTAGTGATAATCGCTGGGCGCTGCGGCAGAATATACTCTTGGTAAAATACATCTGCTGGAGGTGCTTTGATACGGTCGATGTTGTTGAGAACCATGTTAATTTTAGTTGCTAATATGCCGTAATGCTGCTTTAAGCCAGTTTCTATTGTCAACCTTTGTTTTCTTGATTTAACATTGGCAAAGTTACAACTAATCTAAATATTTCAGACAAATTAAAGCAGCCATAACAGTCCTAAATGATTCGCGATCGACAATTTAGTAGTCAGAACTGGGAAAATGGGGATTGGGTACAACTCAATGTGGGGCTGGTAAGGCATCAGAACGAGGCATTACCAAGCGCCCGCGCCCTATTTGCTCGGCTCGAACCTTTGGTTACTCACTGGCGGAGTAACGATTTGTTGCGCTGGTTTTTCTTTATGAGAAAACCGCCAGATGTCCGGGTGCGCTTTTTTACAACAGTGGATCGGCAACAAGCGATCGCCCAAATCTCTGAACTCATGTATACTCTTGAGCGTGAGAATTTTATTAATCTATTTTTCTTTAGTGACTATGAGCCTGAAAGCGATCGATTTGGTGGGCTTGAAGCGATGAAGTGCGTTCATCAGCACTTCGACGCAGACACTTCAATATGGCTTATACTTGACGATCTCGATCGACATAAACTTAGTGTTATCCCCAAAGACTTACTTTTGCCAACTGTGCTGCACGATCTTTTTAGCCGTGCTTTGTCAGATAGAGTATCTATTCTGGCAGCTTGGCACAGTTTAAGGGCTTTGATTCCTACGCTTCCTGAAGCCACAATTCCAACAATTGAACTACTTTCTCTCGAAACTTTGTCTGAGTCTCGAACCGTAGCAGGACAAGAAGCTGATGTGTTACAAAAATATGCAACAGCTAACGACATACTTGCAAAGGAATTAGTTAATCTTCAGCATCTCGGTCAATTGACTGAGGATCTGGCTGATATACTCGCCGCAGTAGCGATGTTCAATTTTCACCGCCACGGGTTTGACTGGCATCGTTCAGGGAAGCTAATTGAAGCTATAATCAGAATCCTTGAGCAAAATGATGAAAGTCCCATCTGCTGAACAAAGTCGGGCTTTGTCTGTTGGGTGTAATATCGTGTTCGGGTGAAGACTTATCATTTAGAGGGCAGGGGGCAGGGGGCAGGGGGAAAGAGACTTTTGGGATTTTTGCACAGATATGGTAATCCTAAGTGATTATCCGAACATCATATAAGTCTCGGTTTTAGAAGCTTTGCTAAGACACAGGATACCGAATATTAGACCTCTTGCAAAAGCGCTTTTTACACTCTTGGGGAAAAGGGTAAAAGTTAAAGGGGAAAGGGACAATACAGAACCTTTTCCCCTTCCCCTTGCCCCTTTTCCCGACTTATGCAAGAAGTCTATTGCTCGACCGCATACATAATGTGATGGGCTACGAAGGAGAAATGGAAATTGGCGGATATAAAATTTTAAGGTTCAAGCAGCACTATTGTGTCAATTCCAATGTTATTTTTTGTATTGTAAAATACAAAATTAATGTTTTATTAGTTACAAAATTTCACCAAAACTATCTAGACACTAGAGCGATCGTTAAGCAATCATTGTATTGAGCAATACTAAAACTTAAGTTATATAACTGTTCTGTTGCCTAGCGCTTCAAGAATAATACTTCTGAAGTCGATCGCTTAGCTTCAGATTTAGTTATCTATTCCGAGATACCAAAGTATAAAGCCAACTATCTTATCTTAAGGAGAGTTTAAAATGTCTCAGCAAAGTTTTGTCGAATACTACGAAAATTTTTTAGCGGAACCAAGCAATTCTCAGTTGCGTGAGGCTTTGGATGCTACTGAAGCAGGCGAATTTGCGAGAATTGCTGTTGAACAAGGCCAGTCAAATGGTTTTGATTTTAACGCTGAAGACGTGAAATCTGTAATGATTTCCGCTGAAAGAAAGGTTCTAGGTTTGTCAACTACTTCTCCATCTGTGAATATCCGATCTATTGATAGCGTTAACGGTATCAAAGCAAGACCAGCTAACCGAGAATTGTCAGAAGATGAGTTAGAAAGTGTAGCTGGTGGATTGGCTTCATCCACAGTTAAAGAGACAGTTATGTGTTGCTGGTAGCCTTGATTTGAGGCTGGCAGCGTCACTACAAATTAACGTCGTGGCTGAGGGCGTTGCTAAATCAAGATATGTTTTAGGCTGACAAAAGGGCAAAATAATATTTGAGATATTGCACTCACATCGAAGATAATTTCTCAGTATTTTTTGCCTTTAAAATAGCACAGTGTTTTCTGATAGTGACGAGCCAAATGTCTCAAATGAGTATTTGTGTTCTCAGTTTGCCTCGGCATAATATTAGATGTCAGGGGAAAATTTGATAGCTATCAGAATTCACCCCAATTCATATTAATATTTTCATGCAACGCCTATTTAAGAAACGAGATTTTAAGGCACTTCCAAAGAAAGAAATGGAGATGCCTAAGTTTTATTTTGTAAAGCAAGATTAACAACACCAGTCTGATAAAAAGTTAGTTTTAAATTCATCTTTTTTCTGCAACGCTAACCTTTTACTAGAATGGTTTTGATATCGCAATTTTCCAAAGCACTAGTCAAAACTTAATATACTGGGTGCTGAATACGACATATTATAAATCACTGAAATGCATTAAATTGCGGGTACTTATTATTACTTACAGTAATGGTAGGAGAACGAAACAAGCGAATGTGGCAAAATCTGAATGCTCCTAAGCTGAATCTTAATGGCACGTTTCGGGCTGAAGAACCCAATTCTACTTGGGAGAAGTTACAAGGACTTCTGACTGTTTTTGGCATCACGCGTGTTGCAGACATTACTGGTCTTGACTGCATTGGTATTCCTGTCGCTCAAGCAATTCGTCCTAACGGAAAAGCCTTTTCTGGTTCTCAAGGCAAGGGAATTTCCCTTCTGCTGGCGATGATCTCGGCGGCGATGGAATCTGTGGAGTCTTATCATGCAGAAAACCTTCCAGAACCAGAGATGGTTGCCTCCTATAAAGAAGTCTGCCGACATCATCAGGCAATCGATCCTAGCCTTTTAGAGCCAGGTAAGCGATCGCACTCCTATCATCCCGATCTACAGTTAGATTGGATTTGTGGAACCGACCTATTTACGGGCGAACCTGTTTACGTACCGCAGGCATATCTTGATTTAGACACCACAACTCAAAAACGCGATACCAATCTTTTCAGCACTTCTAGCAATGGACTAGCATCAGGAAACCATTTACTAGAAGCGATCGCTCATGGATTATTTGAAGTAATTGAACGCGAAGCTGAGTGGCGTTGGTGGCGTTTTCCTCTGGAGAAACGGATTAACTGCTTGGTTGATAGTCAAACCATCCAGTCTCCTTTATTGCAATCTTTACTCCATCAAGTCAGGCTTGCTGGGGCAACAGCTGTGGTTACTAACTTAACCTCGACTATCGGAATACCTACTTATAAATGCTTGATTAGTGATAGCGAAAACTGGCATGGACGACCCACAGCAGCAGGCTGGGGATGCCACAGTTCCAAAGAAATAGCCTTAGCACGGGCGATTACTGAAGCGGCTCAGTCACGAGTAACGGTTATTGCAGGTAGTCGAGATGACATTCATCCAGATAGTTATGCCCTTGGACGCATCAGGATGCCAGGTAGCCCAGCGATGAAGTCTAGTAGCAAAAGACCGATCGCCACCTTGATTGATTTTGAAACTCAGCCTGAGCTGGACTTTACCCCAACCTTTGCAGAAGAAATTCAACAAATTCTCGATTGTCTGAGTAACCAGGGATTTAAGCAAGCTGTCTTCGTCAATCATACGCGACCGGAGTATGGTATTCCAGTAGTACACGTCATTGTGCCGGGTATGCATCTCCCTTCGTCTTTGTAAAATTTAATATGCACTCGAATTCTTTGGAACCTAGTCAAATTCTCGTCTTTCTTGGGCCTACCTTATCCGTTACCCAAGCCAGTGAAATTTTACCAGCTCGTTACCTTGCTCCTGTGCGTTGTGGCGATATTCTTGCCTGTCTGCGGTTACAGCCGCGTGTAATTGCCATTATTGACGGTTTTTTTGACCAAAGCGCTTCCGTTTGGCATAAGGAGATTCTCTGGGCATTAGAAACAGGAGTGCGAGTATTTGGGGCAAGTAGCATGGGCGCACTCCGAGCCGCCGAACTGGAAGCCTTTGGCATGGAGGGATTTGGAGCTATTTTTGCAGCTTACCGAGAGGGACGCTACATTGGGGATGATGAAGTGGCGATTTTACATAGCAAGCCTGAATCCCAGTTCCAACCCTTGACTGATGCCTTAGTAAACATCCGCGCCACAGTTAACCAGGCGGTGGACAAAAACATTATCGATCTGGCGATCGCTAATTTAATTATCAATTGTGCCAAACGCCAGTTCTTCACTCAACGACATTTGAGCCAAGCAGTGGCTGATGCCGAGGCGCGGGGGGGCGATGGCAAGGTTTTAGCCCAGTTTTGGGAATTTGTACAAAATGGCGGCTATGTGGATCGAAAACAGCTAGATGCCGTTGGGCTGCTAAAACATCTAGCGGCTATGGTTGGAGAAAGCGATCGCCCTGCTGGCAATAACCAAGTAAACTTTCAACTCAACAAGTCCATTTTCATCGAGGAACTTCAGGCTAGAGTTGCTATCCGTCCATTACGGACAACATATTCTTGGTTACCTCTGGCTGAAAAAGTATCCCAGGAAGCCAGATTTTTAGGTAGGGTTTATATTCAATTGCGTAATCTTGCTGGGCTACTGCGTTGGTGCGATGCTGTAGCCCAACAAAAGAACCTGCAACCCTCAAAAGCTGATTTAGCTGACGTTGACAATTCTCAATTATTGGATTTGAGTTCTGTTAACGAACTAGAGTTACCAGCCCTAGTTGAACGTTTGGGTAGGATTCAGGCATTACTAAAACTTCATAGCGGACGCGATGCCTTTGCTAAACAGGTAGAGCAACTGCATCAATTCATCCTGGCGATTGTTGGTAAAGATATCTCTTCAGCGAAAGAAGAGAGTAGTACTGAACAAATAACAGTTAGCGCATTAGCGAGTTGTGAACGTAGATTATACCGTCAGGTTGCCATCCTTTGGGCTTTAGCCGAACAGACAAACAGTCAATCTGAAGCGAGTTTGAGAATTAGTATTACTCAAAAAATTACGCAACACTTTTTTCAAGAAAGGGGAATTACCAACGAGGCGGAATTTCCAGCTTGGCTATCAAGCAACTCCTTCACTGAAGCTGAATTTTCTCAGATGATGGAAGCGATCGCGCGGCTAGAGGGATTTGTGAATGTACCCCGATGGTGGGGACGAGGCATGAGCAACTATTTTTCAGTCGCTGAGTGCTTTCTTCCCGATGCCTTAAGGCTGTCTGGATTTTATCCAATTTTAAGCAAAATAATTCAGTCGGCTGAACAAACACAAACCGATCCTTGGCAAGCTGAACTGAAAAACTGGCTTCAGGGAAATGCCTTTCCCCAGGGATGTAACATTACCCAAGTGGCTTTTTGGCTAGATTTTAGCGAACCAGAAGAATTTGTGAAAAAACTGCAAACCCGCTTGTAAATAAAGCTTATGTTTAGCCCTAACTTTGATTTTGAAAAATTAATTCAACCTATCGATATCGTAACCTTCTTTAAAGAATACTGGGAACGGCAATCTCTTGTTGTTTCCAGAGGAGAAACAGATTACTATTCAGGTCTGTTTTCCATGAAGGATCTTGACTCTTTGATTCGCTTTACTGGCATTCGCTATTCTGACTTTAAAGTATCTAAATGGGCAGAGGATTTGTCGAATCAAGCCGAAAAATCAGGGGGAAAAGGCTCTATCGATCCCAATGCTTCTCCTAGTATTTATCAATTTTATGATGCCTACCATCAAGGCAATACTTTGTGTCTTTTTCATCTACAACAGCATTGGGAAGCGATCGCCATACTTTGCAGAAATCTGGAACAATATCTCAATCATCCCGCGAATGTCAATCTTTACCTAACCCCTAAAACTGCTCAAGGATTTCCTCCCCACTTTGATACACACGATGTTTTTGTTCTCCAGCTTTCTGGAACTAAACTGTGGCGCACCTATGATTCCTACTGGGATTTACCTTTGCCTGAAGATGCTCGGCGACTACCACAAGAAGTACTGCGGGAACAACTGAACGCGCCCACTCATGAAGTTGAACTCAAGCCAGGTGACTTGTTATATATCCCGCGTGGTTTTGTGCATGAAGTTAAGACTTTGGATAGTTCCTCGCTTCATCTCACCGTAGGTATTCCTGTTTATCGCTGGGTCGATCTGATTCAGGAAGCTTTGACATCGATTGTGCAGCAAAATGTCGAATTTCGCAAAGCAGTTCCTGTTAGCTTTTTGCGTGAAGATGATGCCAGGACGCAGACCAAAAATCAATTGACAGATTTACTCAAAACCTTTGCTAGTAGCGCCGATATTGACGATGCAGTTGAACGGCTGACCATTAAGTTTATTGGCTCGCTGTCTCCACTAGCAGATAGCCATTTCAATAAATTAGACAAGTTGCAACAAATTGACTTGGATACCCTGGTTGTTAAACGCCAAGGAATGATTTGTACAACCGTCAGGAAAGGGGACTTGGTGATGATTCAATTTCCTCAAAACAGAGTTGAAGGCCCGGACTATGTAGAGCCAGCTTTCCGCTTCATTGCTGAATCAAAAGCTGCATTTCCCATCAAATCGTTGCCCGACTTTGCCAGCGACAATAGTAAAATCGTGTTGGTACGCCGTTTGCTCAAAGAAGGATTGTTAACGATTGTTTGATTAGTAAGCCAATCGCCATTTAAATTGCAAATAAGCCACCTATTTAAATAGACTTCTTGCAGAAGTCGGGAAAAGGGCAAAGGGAAAGGGGGAAAGGTTTGGTATTTTCCCTTTTCCCAATAAAGATGAGTCCCTTTCCCCACAAAAGTGCTTTTTGCATTTTTGCAAGAGGCCTAATGTCTAAAACCCTTCTGCAATAGCCTTAACACCAAACGTATTGCCTTTTATCTACCACTACCACGTTCACCACTGTAAATCACTAACATTGTTATCTCAACCAAAAATAAACGAGAGAATTGTTTAACAGCAGATATACAACTGAATATAGAATGTTGACTGTTAATTATTAATAGTCAACAGCCTGTAGGCAAAATTTAATTTTCTCATTTATGACTGCTATATTTACTAGCTTTACTGCTAGAAAATCAGTTAAAAACCTAATTTTTGCGGATTACGATTCAAGCAAATGCAAACTGTTGTTGGGTTAAATTAGAGGTTTGACAGAACTCGAACGGCTTGCTCAAACCGGATTAGTTCTCTACTGTCATTCCGAGAACTAATATAAATTATCTAGCAGCTAAAGCTACTACAGAAAAGTTAAACAACAATCAATTTCTGCATAAATCGTTTAACTTGTTCTGATACCTAGTATTCCCAACTTATGTACATAATCTATACACGAAGAATAAACTAATTTATTTTTTTGAGGCTAATTTTTATAATTTTAGTTATCAATAATTTTTGCTATTTACATCTGTAAATAGCACTAGATAAAAAATAAATAAGTAAAATTTATCGTATTTCTACATAAAATGTAGCAGTTTAAGCAACGTAAAACTTCAAAATCAAGAGACTTTCAAACTTGTTCGCCGCTATAACGTAGAAATACGATACATTTTAGAATAACTTGCCTAACATGAATATATTTAGGTAGATGCACTAGTTATCTCTAATAAAAGAGGCGATCGCCTTTTTCACCTGCGGCCCATTTCCATCTCTCGTATAGTAGCTATAACCTTGGTCGATGAAAGCAGATGTCGTATTTATTAATTGTTCAATAATCTCTTTATGGGTGTTATCCATTTCTTCATTAACATTTTCTTGGGTAAACTGATTTTTGCGCTCCTCTGCCTGCAATAAAATCCGGCTATCTTTATAAGTTTCATTTTGCTTGGCTTTAAATCTCTCGTTCAAGTCAAATTGAAGGCGTAAGTAACGTTTAGAATTATATCCACCCATAATTTGACGGCAAATTGTACTACCAATTTCCGATGTCGGCTCCATAAAAATATCAGTCAAATGTTGTGCCCAATCTAAGCCTCTCCATGCTTTTACTTGTTCGTATTGATATGGTTCGCCAGTTTGGCCTGTACCAATAGAAAGCATAGAGATATCTTCTAGTTGCAAATTATCAAGTTTATATTGTTGCTTAATTGTTTGAGAAACTGAATTAGATTGGCTTACTCTCAAAACTAAACTCAGCGCTGCTAGAGAGGGGTTATTAGCACCAACTCCCCCATCAATATGTGGGAATACCCAATGGCCAAATTTGTCTTTATCCAAGCATTCTAATTTATACGGCGGAAAAAAAGTAGGAGCAGAGGCAGAAGCGGTGCATATCTCCCATAAATAGCAGTCATCATACCATCTGTCTCCTAGATCGGGATGACAATTCGTAAAAAATGTTGTGTTGCGATAAAGTGTATCGTAAGCAAGAACTAAAATAATAGGTTTTTGAATATCTTTGATTTTCTTGTTTTTATATGCATCTTTCAGAACGCTAATAATGCCATCATGAGAATATTTAGGTGGTGAAAATACATCTAAAATTGTTTGAATCATAGATGGCAACTTTTTGTAGCGGTCTTTTCTATTCTGCGGAAATATATCTTTACCTTTCTCTCGATAAAGTTTCATTAGTTCATAACTGTCTTTTCCTACAGCAATTCCAGCTGTTAATATTGAACCCGTAGAAGTACCTGCAATCATATCAAAGTATTCGTGTAAAAATTCCCCTTTACCCTGAATTCTAATTTCTTGCTCTACTTGTTCAAGTATGCGTGCGCTAATTACTCCACGAATACCACCACCGTCTAAACTAAGAATTTTGAACGACATAGATAACAATTCTCCTTGATTTTTTAATTCTGAATTCAGAATTCGTAATTAAACCACTTTTAGAAGCTTGTGATTTTAACCCAGAACTAGCTAAAGTCAAAAGGGTAAAGAGACGGATACTCATCCTTATCCTCGTCCCCGATCGCGATTTTCGGAACTGCACTTTTCCTGACTTCTATAAGAAGCCAAGTCAATTTATCAAACAAGTTCTAGTACCAAAGACTTTAAGAGACAAACAATTCAAAATTTAAACAGCTTACTTGATAAACTTTTTAAATTTTGAATTTTGCACAGCAGCACTAAATTTGGCTTTGGTAGATCGAAATCTTGCCAATCCAAGTATTGCTTTGATGTATAATTACTTATGTATTGCGTAAGCTTAAATACATATTTGCTACAAAAAAGTTAAAGCTTGACCCCGCACTTGAGTATTTACCTGTCCTTTTTCATAAACAATCTCGCCACCGACAATGGTGGTTACAGCCCAGCCGGTAAGGTTCCACCCTTCAAAAGGACTCCAACCGCACTTGGTTAACAATTCCTCGCGCCGGACTGGACGATATGCGTTCAAATCTACAAGCACCAAATCAGCATCATAACCTGGTGCGATCGCTCCTTTATTAGGAATACCATAAGCCACAGCCACAGCTTTGGACATCCAATTCACAACTTGGGGAACAGTACACTTTCCCTCCATCGCCGCAGTTAACATCAAAGCTAGGGAAGTTTCCACTCCAGGCATTCCCGATGGCGTGTTGGGATATTCTTGTGCTTTTTCCTCCAAGGTGTGGGGTGCATGATCTGTGGCAATAAAATCAATTACGCCATCCCGTAAAGCTTCCCAGAGGACTTCATTATCGTGTGGCGATCGCAAAGGTGGATTCATCTGTGCTAAAGTGCCAATCTGTGCATAAGCGTTGGTGTTCAACAACAAATGCTGTGGCGTCACCTCTGCCGTTACCCAACTCGGTTTATCCTCACGCAGCAACTCTGCTTCATCCGCTGTTGACAGATGCAGAATATGTAAACGACGTTGATATTTTTTAGAAAGTTTTAATGCTAGTTGAGTTGCCAACAAAGCCGCTTGATTATCTTGAATTTGGGAATGAACGGCTACATCGTGAATATTGGCAAATTCTTGGCGTCGTTCGTTGATTCTGGCTTGATCTTCGGCATGAACAGCAATCAAGCGAGATCCTTTAGCAAATATCCCTTCCAGCGCCGTTTCGCCATCAACCAGCAATTGACCATGCATCGACCCCATAAAAATTTTAATGCCTGGTGTTGGCTTAGCTAGAAGTAAATCTGGTAGATTCTCTGCTGTTGCCCCAATAAAAAAGCCATAATTAACCAAGCACTTTTGGGAGGCACGTTCTAGCTTGTCGTCTAAAGCTTGCTGTGTTGTTGTCAGGGGGCGGGTATTGGGCATTTCTAAAAAAGAAGTCACTCCTCCTTTAGCGCAGGCACAACTGGCGGTGAACAAATCTTCTTTGTGTTCTAGTCCTGGTTCGCGGAAATGTACCTGCGGATCGATGACTCCTGGCAACAAAGTTAACCCTTGTGCGTCAATTTCTGTGGCTAGTCCTGGTTGGGAGATTTCTGGTGCCACTTCGACTATTTGGCGATCGCGTGTCAACACGTCCCCAATCATTACTTCACCATTGGGTAGGATAATACGAGCGTGGCGAATCAGTAAACTTTTTGGAGATAACATGGGGGTTAGCAATTCCAATCTAAAATTCAAAATCAGCAAATTTAATCTTCGCAAGTATTCAGGTTACTTGTGCAACCGAATCTTGGAGCAACAGCGATTGTGTATTACAGACAACTATGCTTTTAGGTTAAACTTAGTCGCGCTCTGAGTAACGAATTTTTGCGGAGCGTTAAAAAAAAGTTTATTTTTAATTTATGAAGAACCTCGTGAAGATCCGAATTTAACTGGGAAATTAAAATTTTTCCGTTAACATTAACAGATAAAATCGCTTTAGTCTAGTTGAGTACCTACCTCCTCTCTCTTAGTTAAGTAATTTCATGCAAAATAAAGTGTCTGATAACAATTCTAGTCAACAACCCGATAATTCCTGGATCGCAGAGCTAGGTAGAACAATTGTTTTGAGCATTGTTCTAGCTCTGGGAATTCGTACCTTTGTTGCTGAAGCACGCTGGATTCCTTCTGGATCGATGGAACCAACTCTGCATGGTACACCAAACCAGTGGGAGGCAGACAAAATCATTGTCGATAAGCTGAAGTATAAATTTGCTAACCCCCAGCGCGGAGATATTGTAGTGTTTTCACCTACAGAAGAACTACAAAAAGAACAATACCAGGATGCTTTCATTAAACGTGTAATCGGCTTACCTGGAGAAAAAGTACAACTTAGAGATGGCAAAGTCTATATCAATAACAAACCCCTGCCAGAACAAAATTATCTGAGTTCAGGACAGACTACAGTTATTGATGTTTGTAAAGACGCTCCCCAACCGCGATTTTTGGCAAAACCCCAAACAATACCAACAGACTCATATTTGGTACTAGGTGACAATCGCAACAGTAGCTACGATAGCCGCTGTTGGGGCGTTGTCCCTCGCCAGAATATTATTGGTCGCGCTGTATTTCGCTTCTGGCCTCTCAATCACATTGGCGGAATTGATAAAACACCACTCTATCCACAAACTCCATAAACACGTCATTGGTCATTAGTCATTGGTCATTGGTCATTAGTCATTAGTGATTAGAAATTAATCTAAATAAATGACAAAAGACAACAGACAAATGACAACTGACAAATGACAACTGACAAAAGACAAACAAAAAGAAAACTTGGTATGCCCAGTATCAACCGTAAGATGATTGTAGAAGGTAGTGTAATACTAATCTTCTGGATTATTGCTGTGTATATCCTGATTTTTACTGAAAGACGCTGGATTCCTTCTGGTGCTATGGAACCGACTCTGCATGGTACACCAAACCAGTGGGAAGCAGATAAAATCGTTGTTGATAAGTTGAAGTATAAATTTTCTAAACCACAACGCGGAGATATTGTGGTTTTTTTGCCTACTGAAGAGTTAAAAAAAGAACAATATCAGGATGCTTTTATTAAACGCGTAATCGGTTTACCTGGAGAAAAAGCACAGCTTCAGAATGGCAAAGTTTATATCAACAATCAACCTCTCCCAGAAGACAATTACGTTAGTTCGGGTCAGAATACATCAATTGATGTTTGTTTATCAGGGGCGCAACCACCCTTCTTGGCGAAACCTCAGACAATACCAGCAGACTCATATTTAGTACTAGGTGACAATCGTAACAGTAGCTACGATAGCCGCTGTTGGGGTGTTGTCCCCCGCGAGAATATTATTGGTCGTGCTGTGTTTCGCTTCTGGCCTCTCAACCATATTGGGGGAATCGATAAATCACCACTTTATCCATAATTGAAGAAGAATTCAGAATGAGTTAGTCCAAAATCCAAAATTGCTATGATGCCTTACCTAGCTAAAATTTTACTGTATCCAGTTAAGTCGCTGGATGGTGTTGAAGTTGAGAGTGCTAGAGTTCTTGACAGTGGGGCCCTAGAACATGACCGGGAATTTGCCATTTTTGACGAACAGGGTAGATTTGTTAATGGCAAGCGTCATGCAAAAATTCACTTACTGCGGGCGTTTTACACCAGCCTCGTTGCAACCTCGCAATTCACACTTTTAAATAAAACTATATCGCTAGAAATTCCTGGTAATAACTCACAAAAAGTTTTTCATTTGCATGAAGAACAGGAAGCATTAGAAGCAACTTTGAGTGATTTTTTTGGGTTTGGTGTGACACTCAAACAAAATTCTCTCATGGGCTTTCCTGACGATAGCGACTCACCCGGCCCAACGGTAATTAGTACAGCAACGTTAGCAGAAGTGGCTTCTTGGTTTCCCGGTTTAAGTGTAGATGAAATGCGCCGCAGAATCCGCGCTAACATCGAAATCGATGGTGTACCAGCATTTTGGGAAGATCGTTTATTTCGCGAACAAGGTGATTTAGTTTCCTTTCGAGTTGGAGATGTGGATTTTCTTGGAGTTAAACCTTGTCAGCGTTGTATAGTCCCAACGCGGGATTCTTATTTAGGTGAAGCTTATCCAAACTTTCAAAAAACCTTTACGAACCATCGTCAAGCAACCTTACCAGAATGGGTTACTTCATCGCGTTTCAATCACTTCTACAGATTGAGCATCAATACAGAATTACCTACATCGTCAGCCGGAAAAATTTTACAAATCGGAACAAAAGTTGAAATACTTGCATAAGAAAATTAACATTTTGTAAAAATCAAAAATATAGAGTAAATTTTTTTTTATTTTTTTTATTTTTAGTGTGTGTTTACATGAGAATTTAAAAATATTTGTAGTTAAAATCTAGATTTTTGTACAAATCTAAAGGTTTTAATCCTGACAAACTAAGAGATCGGCAATTCAAAATTAAATTTAGGGTTCGGTGCTAATGGCAACCTGAATTTGAGAATGGCATACTGTAGCTGTTCGGCTCAATTTCTGTTCTCGAAAAACTGTTGATAGATTGCTAGATGAAATTGAGTAAATTAAGGTTTAATCATCAAGTCTGAAAATTTAGATGTTGGAGGGACTTAGTTAGTTAAATAAATATATCAAATAAGATTTAGTGTTTTTTTATACTTTTAAACACTAAATATGTCATAAGCTGAAACTATGGCACCCCGTAGTTATCTTGTTATTTTGTGTAGCTTATATGGCACAAATGCCCCTAGTAACCCCTGGGGAAGAATTAAAAAACAATGTTATCTAAACTTCAGCCCGTTAAATCTGTCAATTGCTTAGTTGGCAAAGTCTATGCCAAGATGCCCCTGAGGTATATTCTGATTGTCCCCTTTATAGTGCAAATTTGCGGGGCAGTAGGACTAGTGGGTTATCTTTCCTATGAAAACGGACAAAAAGCGGTAAAAGAACTTGCTGCTCAATTGGAAAACGAAATTTGCGATCGCATTGAACAGCATCTCGATAGGTATTTAACAACTCCAAAACAAATTAATCAAATTAACTTAGATGCAATTAACCTAAACTTGCTCAATCTTTCCGACTTTGAAACCACCGGACATTACTTTTGGAAACAAATGCAGGTTTTCAATATTGGCTACAACAACTTTGCCAATTCCAAAGGTGAATTTATTGGTATCGAACGTTTAGATAATGGCAAACTATTAATTAATGAAGTTACCCAAAAACAAGGTATAGGTAAACTTTATGTTTACACTACAGATAACCAAGGAAATCGCCAGGATTTGCAGGAAGTAAAAAATTACGATCCTCGCCAAGAAGCGTGGTATGCAGATGCAGTCAAGTCCCGCAAACCAGTTTGGAGTCAAATTTATCAATGGGAAGATAAGCCAGAAATTTTATCCATATCTTCTAGCTATCCTGTTTATAATCAAGATCGCCAGCTTATAGGGGTGATTGGTGTTGATTTGATATTGTCACAAATTGGCACTTTTTTATCACAATTAAAGACCAGAGAATCGGCTAGAACATTTATATTAGAGCGTTCGGGATTAATAGTGGCTTCTTCTAATGAGTCACCATATACTGCGATCGATGGTCAACCGAAGAGAGTTTCGGGATTAGATAGCCAAGATTCTGTAATTCGGGCCACAACACAATATTTAATCAAAAAATTTGGTAGTCTTCAGTTTGTTGCGGGTAAAAAACAGCTAAACTTTACTATCGATGGAACAGATTATTTTGTCCAAGTAAAAAATTGGCAAGACGATTTGGGTTTGGATTGGCTAATTGTAGCAGTAATTCCCGAAAAGGAATTTATGGAGCAAATTAACGCCAATACCCGTACCACATTCGTGCTGTGCATAATTGCTTTTTTAGTAGCTACAGAAATTGGAATTTTTACTGCTCGCTGGATAATTAAGCCGATTCTGGAATTAAACACATCAGCTAAAAAAATTGCAGAAGGTGAATGGCAGCCAACACCAAAAATTAACCGCTCTGATGAATTAGGAGAACTAGCCAAATCATTTGAAACTATGGCCAAGCAACTCGAAGCATCATTTAATGTTTTGGAAACCAAGAATGGCGAGATGCAAGTTTTAAATGAAGCGCTATCTGAAAGTCAAAGTCGGCTGACTCAATTTTTAGAAGCGATGCCAGTAGGTGTCTTTATTGTAGATGGTCAAGGTAACCCTTATTACACAAATGAAATCGGTCAAGAAATTCTTGGTCAAGGAGCAGTAGCAGAAGTTCCCCCCGAAAAATTGTCAGGGGTATATCAAGCCTACCTTGCTGGTACAAATCAACTTTATCCTAGCGATCGCTTGCCGATTGTCAGAGCATTGCAAGGCGAAAGCACCAGGATTGATGATATGGAAATTCGCCGTCATGGCAAGATTATTCCCATTGAAGTTTTGGGCAAACCAATTTATGATGAATCGGGGAATTTGGCTTTTGCGATCGCTACATTTTTTGAGATCGGTCAACGCAAACAAGCAGAAAAATTACTAGCAGAATACAATCTCATCTTAGAAGCTCAAGTCAAAAAACGTACTGATGAATTTCAGCAAGTTATTGAGCAATTACAAATCACCCAAGAAGAACTGATTGAATCACAAAAAATCGCTGCACAGGAAAAACAAGCAGCCGTTCGCGAAGCCGCACGCAGCGCCGCCGCCAACCTCGCCAAAAGCGAATTCCTTGCTAACATGAGCCACGAACTACGTACCCCACTCAACGCTATTCTTGGTTTTACCCAAGTCATGAGCCAAGATTATTCATTATCTAACGAACATCAGCAAAATTTAGCAATTATAAATCGTGCCGGCGAACATCTATTGAATTTGATTAACGACATTCTAGAAATGTCCAAAATTGAAGCTGGTAGAATCAGATTAAATTTGAACAGCTTTGATTTAATTCATCTGCTGAAAAACTTAGAAGAAATGTTGCACTTACGTGCCGCATCAAAAAACTTAGAATTAGTATTTGAATACGCACCAGACCTGCCTCAATACGTAGAAACAGACGAAAATAAACTATATCAGATATTACTGAATCTCTTGGGTAACGCCATCAAATTTACTGATACTGGTAGGGTAACGTTAAGGGTGAAACTGGGGACTGGGGCATGGGGAGATGAGGGAGATGGGAAAATGGGGAGATGGGGAGATGGGGAGATGAGGGAAACTACGCCCACCACCCCATCTCCCCACCACCCCACCACCCCACCACCCCATCCTCTTCTCAATTCCCAATCCCTAATCTTCGAGGTAGAAGACACTGGTTGCGGTATTGCACCAGAAGAGATTGATTTACTGTTTGAGGCTTTCGAGCAAACCGAAATCGGTAGAAAATCTCAACAAGGTACAGGATTAGGCTTGGCAATTAGCCGTAAATACGTAGAATTGATGGGTGGAGATATTACTGTCAGCAGTACTCCCGATATTGGTAGTATATTTACTTTTGACGTTCAGATTGCTCTGGCTTGTCCCAGAGAAATGCCGACAAATCAAAATAAATACCCAGTTCTCGGTTTAGCTGCTGCTCAAGAAGGATACCGGATTTTAGTGGTTGACGACTCCAAAGAAAGCCGTCTGTTGCTAGTTAAAATTCTCACATCTATGGGCTTTGAAGTCAGGGAAGCTACAAATGGTAAGGAAGCAGTTGTCAGTTGGGAATCTTGGCAACCGCACTTGGTTTTCATGGATATGCGAATGCCTGTCATGAACGGTTATGAAGCCACAAGAATCATTAAATCTCAAGAATTGAGGCATAGGGAATGGGGCATACGGCATAGGGAAGAAGGTGTGGCAAGTGACGCGAGCTACCACAGTCCAAGGCTAGTTGCTAGTCAGTTGAATGGGAGTCAGTTTTATGCAATGGCAAATTCCTTAGCTCCCGGCTGCGACTTCCCTGAAACACCCCAAAGCTGTTCCCCTAAACCCACCGTTATTATCGCCTTGACTGCTAGTGCTTTTGAAGAAGAACGCCAGAAAACTTTATCCATTGGGTGTGATGATTTTATTCGCAAGCCATTCACCCAGGAAGTATTATTAGAAAAACTGAGCGAACATTTGGGCGTAAAATATACCAGCCAAATAGCAATAACAAATACATCGGTTACCGAGCAACCCACACAAATGTTTACTAGTGTTGCTGAACTCCTGAGCCATTTGTCACAAATGCCCCCTGAGTGGCTCCAAAAGATACACTATGCCGCAGCTAGCTGTAGCGATGACCTGATTTTACAGTTACTCAAGGAAATTCCATCTGATAAGAGTCAAGTTTTCCAAGTTTTCAGGGATTTAGCAAATAACTATCAGTTTGAGAAAATCATGGAATTGACTAGAACAAACCCAGAATGAATTACGAGCATTTAGACCCTTACAAAAAAGACATTTTGATCGTTGACGATATGCCAGATAACCTGCGGGTTTTATCTTCAATATTGACAAGGGAAGGGTATAACGTTCGTAAAGCCTTGAACTGGCAAATGGCACTCACAGCAACTCAAACAGTATTACCCGATCTAATTCTGCTTGATATTATGATGCCAGAGGTAGATGGCTATGAAATTTGTCAAACCTTTAAAGCTTGGGAGCTAACAGCCGATATTCCAGTAATTTTTATTAGTGCTTTGGATGATGTTTTTGACAAAGTGAAAGCCTTTCGCGTAGGTGGCGTAGACTACATCACCAAACCTTTTGAGTTTCAAGAAGTTTTAGTGCGGGTACAAAATCAACTGGCTTTAAGAGCAGCGCGATTAGAAATATTGAAACTAAATATCGAACTCGAACATCGAGTAAAACAGCGGACTTGGGAGTTAGAAAATGCTCTGCAAAAACTCCACGAAGAAATTATTTCGCGCCAGAAATTACAAAGTCAAATTTTAGATATAGCGCTGCATGATTCTCTGACTGGATTACCAAACCGAGTTTTATTTATCAGACAACTCAAAAATGCTCTCAATCGTGCTAAGCAAGAACCTAATTTTAAGTTTGCAGTACTTTTTTTAGACTGCGATCGCTTCAAAGTAATTAATGACTCTCTTGGGCATTTAGTAGGAGATGAATTGCTCATAGCCATCGCCCACCGTTTGCAAACATGCTTGATACCTATTGATACCCTAGCAAGATTAGGCGGTGACGAATTTGGCATTTTACTGGAAAATATTGCAGATATCAATATCGCAATCCAAGTTGCCGAGCGCATTCTCCAACAGCTATCACTGGCTTTTAAACTGTCGAGATATGAAGTGTTTATGAATGCCAGCATTGGTATTAGTTGGGGCAATAAAGATTACGATCGCCCAGAATATTTACTGCGAGATGCTGATACAGCAATGTATCGTGCCAAGGCTCAGGGAAGAGCAAAATATCACGTTTTTGACCCAGCAATGCATCAAGAAGCTATTCATCTTTTAGAGTTGGAAAACGACTTGCGGAGGGCTGTTGAAAGGCAAGAATTCCTGGTTTATTATCAACCAATTGTTTCTCTAACTACAGGCAGAATTTCTGGGTTTGAAGCCTTAGTACGCTGGCAACATCCAACTCGCGGTTTGGTTTCTCCCATAGAATTTATTCCTGTAGCTGAAGAAACAGGTTTGATTAGTGCCATCAATACTTGGGTATTACAATCAGCTTGCCATCAACTAAGTATCTGGCAACATCATCCAATAACACCAGAACCTTTAAGCATTAGTGTAAATTTGAGCGCTAGATTATTTTCACAGCCTAATTTGCTAGATCAAATCGATCGAATAATTCGTGAAAATAAAATAAATCCAGAACACTTACAATTAGAAATTACAGAAAGTGTAATTATGGAAAATACTAATGCAATTAAAATAATTCTCGAACAATTAAGGCAACGTAAAATTAAATTAGTTATGGATGATTTTGGTACGGGATATTCCTCTTTAAGTTATCTGCATAGCTTTCCTTTAAATGCACTGAAAATTGACAAATCTTTTGTCAAACGGATGCAGGAAAATGAAGAAAATATGGGGTTAGTACCAGCAATGATTGGTATTGCTAACTCGATGGGAATGAGCGCGATCGCTGAAGGCGTTGAAACGCAAGAACAGTTAGCCCAACTGAGAAATTTAAACTGTGATTTTGCTCAAGGATATCTGTTCTCTAAACCCATAGAAGAAGAATTGGTTATGAAGCTACTTACCACAGCACCCCAATGGTAGCAACCAAATAGCACCTGACAAATACTTAATGATTGTTCCTCAGTTAGCTCGCGTGCAGGTGCTATCCAGTATACTGCATCTAGGTTTTAGCATTGCAAAGTTTCTCACTCGCCAATACTTTTCACTGGGGAACAAAATTCTCAAGCACTGTGGGAGCTAAACTATAAATATAACTCTTTTGTTTGGCGAAATTTAACCAAATTTGCAGGGAGATTTCAAATCGGCATTTACTATCCTCAATGTGTAAAAATTCCGCAGTCAGAATTCAACAGATAAATTCGCTCCCCAGCTTCTGGTGGTGGAAACTTAACAGCGACCTACTAGACCAATCGGAAATAAAAATCATTAAATTATATGGATAAAATTAATGAATAAATCTACAAATTATACTAAATTAATTTTAAATTTTAATTTATTTTTGAGTGTTTAATTCTTACATAAAACTTGATAAACTAACTTTCTGCTAATGGATTTAAATCAAATTACCAATCATAAAAAAAATATTTTGGTGGTAGATGATACCCCAGATAATTTGCGGCTTTTGTCTGCAATGTTGACTGCACAAGGTTTTGAAGTTCGCAAAGCCTTAAATGGCAAAATGGCGTTGACTGCATGTCAAATGGTTTTGCCAGATGTTATTTTGCTTGATATCAATATGCCAGGTATGGATGGCTATCAAGTTTGCCAACAGCTCAAAGCTGATGATAGAACTTGCGAAATCCCAGTCATCTTTATTAGCGCCCTTGATGATGTTCTAGACAAGGCCAAAGCCTTTGACGTTGGTGGTGTAGATTATATTGCCAAACCTTTTCATGGAGCAGAGGTTGTGTTGCGAATTGAAAATCAGATTAATTTACGTTTGCTCCAAGTTAAACTGCAAGAAAAAAATTTTTTACTCCAACAAGCTCTCGACAACTTGAAAGCTGCCCAAGTTCAACAAATTCAAAACGAAAAAATGGTAGCCTTGGGGCAGTTAGTAGCTGGAATCGCCCACGAAATTAATAACCCGATCAGTTTTATTTATGGAAATCTCCAATATGCTGGTCAATATGTACAAGATCTAGTCAATATAATTGAAATTTATCAGCAAGAATATCTCCAACCCACACCAAAAATTAAGCAAATATCTCAAGATATAGACCTTAATTTTGTAATTAAAGATTTGCAAAATCTTATAAAGGCAATGTATAGAGGTTCTAATCGGATTCGAGAAATAGTATTAGCACTACAAAACTTTTCTCGACACGATGAATCACAAAAAAAACGAGTAAATATCCATGAAGGGATCGACAATACTTTAGTGATGTTACAGCATCGGCTCAAGGAAACAGCTAATCATCCACCAATTGTTGTAGTTAAAAATTATGGCAAATTGCCCCTAGTTCACTGTTATGCAAGCGAACTCAATCAAGTATTTATGCATCTATTAAATAATGCTATTGATGCTTTAGAAAAAGGAGTGGAGAATGGGAAAGAGGCAGGGGGCAGGGGGCAGGAGGCAGGGGGAGAAATTAATCAATGGCCAGTGCCCCAAATTCAGATTTACACACAGATGACAAACTCTAACACGGTCAAAATTGCGATCGCCGATAATGGCCCTGGTATCCAAGATTCATTGCGATCGCGTTTATTTGACCCATTTTTTACCACAAAACCTGTGGGCAAAGGTAGCGGCTTAGGATTGTCTATTAGCTATCAAATTATTGTGCAAAAACATCGAGGAGAAATTACCTGCACTTCAACTTTAGGACAAGGAGCAGAATTCGCGATCGAAATTCCCATAGAACAACCTGAGTGTTAATGGAAGAATCCAGAATCCTGAATTATACTTACTAATCTGAGGGTCTTAGAGGCAGTTTCACAATGAAATTTGTCCAGCCTTGAGAACTGTTAACTTCAATCGTACCTTGGAGATATTGGACTAACTTTTTAACCAATGATAAGCCTAATCCTGTGTCGCCATATTGTCGGCGATCGCTTTGGACAATCTGATAAACTCCATCAAAAATTTCCGATTGATCTTGTGTCTTGTTTTGAGCAAGTCGGTAAAATGGCTCAAAGATTCGAGATTGTTGATCTATGGGAATTTCCGCTCCAGAATTACTAATTGTAATTTGAAAGTAGGGAACTTCAAGATTATTTAATACACCAGATTCTACATCTTTGTTTATAAGAGCTTTTGTAATATTAACGATCTCGGCAGTTACTCGAATCCGTTCATTGCTAGGACTGTATTTACAAGCATTGTTCAGTAACTCTGAGATAATTTCCGTCAGACTTGCCAAGTCTGAAACTAAAGGCGGTAAATCGGGGGAAACTCTAACTTCCACCATCTGTTGCTGTTGTTGAACGCGTGCTTCAAAACCCTCAACAACATGAGGTAGCCAATTTTGGAGTTGAATAGAAGTTAATTCCAATGGATAGGTATCTGCATCAATCATTCGCATGTACAACAAATCGTCTACTAAATCTAACTCTTGTTCGCACTGATCGCGCACGATGTTTAGATAACGACCTACAATTTCAGATGTAAAATTTGCCTCTGAATTCAAAATCCCCTGCTGGTCTAAAATATTTTCTAGCACGTTGATTGCCATTTTGATATTTGATAATGGCGTTCGCATTTCATGAGAGGTAGTTACTAAAAAATCCTCTTTCAATTTGTTCAATCTTTCGAGTTCCACCACTTGAATTTCTAGTTTTTTAGCACGTTCAGCAGCGAGATTGCGTTCTTCAATTAACCGTCGTTGCGTGTCATCTCGAAAAACTAGTACGGCTCCTGTAATTACACCGTTGTTATCTCTGAGAGGAGTAGCGCTATCAGCTACTGGAATAGTTGTGCCGTCTTTGCGAATGAGTAAGACTTGAGTGCGAAGATAGATAATAGTTTGCTGTTCGAGGGCTGTGATAATTGGATTTTTTACTGGAAGTTGAGTTTGTTCGTCAACAAGTTTGAGAACTTCAGTTAACACTTTATCCTTAGCTTCATCCCATCGCCAACCTGTCAGGGCTTCAGCTACCTGATTGACGTATTTAATATGTAATTCAGTATCTACTACAATCACTCCGTCACCCATTCCTCGAAGCACAGAACTCAAAAACTGCTCGCGATTGTAGCGATTGAGAGCCGTTTGAATGGCGACGTAAAGTTCTTGTTCCTTGGTGAGAGTCAATTTCGAGCTTTCCTCTTAGCTGCTTGACTAAACCCTGAACAAGAGTTATGCCCAGCGTTTTAAGTTTCTTGGTATCAAAATTTTCAGGTAAACCAATACCATTATCTCGAATAATGAGTATCAAAGTACACTCTGATTCTTGATAAAACTTAACTTCGATTTCTCCTTCACGATTACCAACAAAAGCGTATTTCAAAGCATTGGAAACCAGTTCATTGATGATCAAGCCACAAGGAATAGCAGTTTCGATATCGAGGCTAGCATCATCAACTTGAATCTTCAGTTTAATTTGACTGGAACTGACGTTATAGGAATCAAATAAGTGAGTTGTTAAATCTGGGATGTATTGAGCGAAATCAATATCAGCGAGGTCTTCAGAGCGATACAATTTTTCATGAACTAGGGCAATAGAGGCGATGCGGTTTTGGCTATCCCGGAGAATTGCAGCCACCTGAGGATCTTGTGTGCGTCTGCACTGCATTTGTAGCAGACTGCTGACTATTCCTAAATTGTTCTTCACACGATGGTGAATTTCTTTGAGTAATACCTCTTTTTCTTTGAGAGAAGCTTTGATTTTTTCCTCCGCTTGCTTATGCTCAGTAATATCTTGTTGGACGGCTACAAGGACGCTTCCATACTCAGGATGCTCAAAGACAGAAGTAGTGGCACTACACCAGAAAGGAGTGCCATCTTTCTTAACATTATGAGCTTCATAAGTAGCTTCACCATGTTGGAAAACAGCAGCCCTAATTGCCTGGTTAACATCTTCAGGTGTATGGTTTTCATCACCGTAGTTGACAATTGATACATGCTGACCTAAAAGTTCGCCAGGGTCATAGCCAAACATTTGCTCGAATTTTGGATTGGCGTAGACAATAATCGCATCAGTAACTCTAACTAAGCAAATTCCCTCAGCGATGTTTCGGGTAATTACTGCTTGCAGTTCTAGCATCTGTTGGGCACGTTTACGATCGCTGATTTCCACAATCACAAAACCAATGCCGATGGGTTGCTCAGCCGGAGAAAGAATTGGAAAGCAAGAAACTAACCACGCCCGGTTCACACCAGGGTGTTTTGGAGTTTCGCCGTCGATCTCCAAATCCAGAATCGGTTCGCCTATTGTTAAAACATGTCTAAAGATCGGTTCCAACTTTCGTGCCAAATCCGGGATAATCTCCCACACAGTCTTGCCAATATGCTCTGCTGCCCTAATCCCATTCATTCGTGCTAGTGCTTGATTTACCAATGTAAAATGCAAGTGGCGATCGAGAATGGTTAAACCAACAGGTGCGCTACTAATAAAAGCATCTAATAACTGTTTCTGATGAGCCAGTTCTCGTTCGAGAAGTTTACGTTCTGTGATGTCGATCGCCACCCTACCTACTAGCTTTTGTGCAGACAATCCCAAAATCGGAAACTTGTATACCAAAAATTCACCAGCCGTACCATCTGGTCGGGGAGCAGTTTCAATGACTTCAAGTACCTGATTTGTTCGTGTGACTGTGCTGATGCGATCGAAATGCTGCTGAGCAATTTCAGCTGGGTAAAGGTCAAATATGGATTGCCCGATGGCCTGTTCGGGTTCTAATTTAAATGTACGTAAGTATGTTTGATTTAAGTAAAGTACGCGCCCTTCCGCATCGGTAATCCAAGCTAGTACCGGACTATTGTTCATAAATGCCTGGAATCGGGCTTCACTTTCTCTTAGGGCTGCTTCGGCAACTTTGCGTAAGCGCAGCTCGTCGTAGACATCGCTAACATCCCCAAGGGAACCGACCAATCGCACTGGATTTCCTTGCTCATCCCAAACGGCTTTTCCGCGCGATCGCACCCAGCGATAGCTGCCATCTTTGCACCGCAGACGATACTCGACGTTATAATCTCCAACTTGTCTACTCAAATAAGCTTCTTGGGCAGCCATGACTCTGGTATAGTCATCAGGGTGAATGCGAATACTCCACTCATCATCGCTACTACTAATTTCGTTGGGTTCGTATCCCAAAATTGTGCACCACCGATCCGACCGGAAGGTTTGATTGGTAGAGATGTCCCAATCCCAAATTGCCTCATTAGTACCTGCGATCGCTAATTGCCAACGTTCTTCACTTTGGCGTAAGGTTTCTTCAGCTGTTTGGCGTTCGCGCAGCGCGGCTTGCTTTTCCGTGACATCTTGAGCAGTACCATAAAGGCGGATTACCCGTCCATCGGCGTTGAATTCTGCATGTCCAATACCCTCGAAGTAACGATTGGAACCATCTGGTTGGGGTACGCGGAGAATTTCTTTATAGGACTCACCAGTGGCGATCGCTCGCTCAACACTTTGGTGCAATTTCTGGCGATCTTCGGGGTGATACAGTTGCAGATTTTCTTCATAAGTCGGTTCCAGAAGTGTAGGTTCCCGATTGAAGAGGTCGAAAAGTCCCTTCGACCAAGTAATTTTACCAGTAGCAAGTTCATACTCCCAATTGCCAAGGCGAGCAACTCGCTGGGATTCTTCTAGCAAAGCTTGACTCTTGCGTAGTGTTTCTTCGGTACGCTTGAGGTCGGTGACATCTACCACCAATCCATCCCAAGCCACACGTCCACCCTGTAACTGGCGTGGTGTGGAACGAAAATGCAACCATTTGAGTTGACCGCTGTTGGTTTGCATTCGCAGCTGAATATCAAACACAGACAAATCACGCATCGACTCTTCAACCGCTGCCTGTAGACGAGGAATATCCTCTGGAATAAACTGGCGATAAAGCAAAGATGAATCATTGAGTGCATCTTCGACCTTGACTTGTGTCAGTCTTTCAATTCCGCCACTCAGGTATGAAAAGCGATCGCTACCATCCAGTTCCCGAATCACCCGATAAACTGCGCCATTGGGCAGATTATCTCCAATCAAATGCAACATGAGTTCGCGCTCGTGCAAAGCAAGTTATGTTTGTTTGCGTTGAGTGATATCTCGCCCTTCAGGAATCAACAAAATTACTTGACCAATTTCGTTTTGCAGCGGACGTAAAGAAAAATCGATGGTTGCTACTCGGTTATTTGCCCCAATCACATCAACTTCATAACGGATAAACTCGCCTTGAGCTGCACGGACGATGGCTTGTTTTAATTGTTCTTGGGTTTGTGGTGAAATCGTCCACCAGTGTGTTTCCCAAAAAGGGCGGTTGACAACATCTTCTAGCTTCAGTCCAGCAAAACTCAGCGCAGTTTGGTTTGCTTCTAACAAGATGCCATCTGGCGTCAATAAACCTGTGAATTGGAAAGTGTTATTGAAAATAGCACGGAATCGGCGATCGCTTTCCTGTAATGCAGCAGTGCGTTCTTGTACTTTAGCTTCTAACTGAGCGTTCAGGGTTTGAAGACTTTGGTAAAGTTCGGCTTGTTGGATGGCGATCGCTAGTTGCACCGTCAATTGTTTGAGCAATTCCACTTCAAATGTCTGCCATTCTCGCGGCGCAGAACATTGATGCACAATAAATAGCCCCCAGAGTTCCAAATCTGGAGTTCCTTGGCTCTCTAGCACAATCGGGACAACTAGATTCGCCTTGACCTCAAATTGTTCTAATAATTGAATATGGCACTCACTTAAGCCCGCTTCATAGATGTTCGTGGTTGTCCAGATTTTTCCTTGACGGTATTCTTCCTTCTGCTTTTCCTGAAAACAACTGCCTTTAATCTCAAGTCCCAAACTTGGTGTCCATTCAGGTAATACCGACTCCGCTACAACTCTATCCTTCGTTTGAGGTGTTATTTTATATACTAATACCCGATCGGTCTTGAGTAACTGGCGAACTTCTCGAACGCTAGTAGCAAGGATGTCTTGAAGCTTGAAAGATTGGCGGATACGCAGAGCGATCGCTCCCACGAGGCGTTGTTGTTCCTGCTGCTGTTCTAGCTGGTGTAATAGCTGCATTTGCTTGATTGCTCCATGAATTGCTCGGCACAAACTCTCATAAGTCAGTTTTACCTTCACTAGATAATCTTGCGCTCCAGTCTTCATGGCTTTTAGCAGTAGCCGTGGCGATCGCTTCCGTGAGTTTTACTGTATCCGTCAAAGCCGATACCGTGAATGCCCGTTGCGATGTGTTTCCAAAAGGAGAAGACCCCGCTACATCGAATGGCCGTATCAGCGATCGCCCTGTTCCAAAAAGGGTTGATATAAAGCTCTATCTTCACCAGAGTCTTCCACAAAGAATACAGTTGTTGAGTGAAACATAGGGAGTCGGGAGGTGGGGAGTAGGGGAGATGTGCTTCGACTTCTCTACGAGACGCTACGCGTAGCTTGCTTCCCCGAAGGGGTACGCTCACCAAGCGGTGGATGAGGGAGATGAGTCAGGTAAGGGAAAAGGTTAAAGGGTAAAGGGTAAAGGGTAAAGGGTAAAGGGATAAATTTAACCTTTTCTCCATGCCCCATTCCCAATGCCCCATGCCCCGAATCAGGAAATCCGGACTTTTTATTGATTACACACTACTATTTTTAGTCGTATAAACGCATAATAGAAATGTGACCGATCTGTTCGCCCCTTTACAATCTCTAAAACTTGGTCGCTGGTTCAAGCTCATCTGCGGAGCCAGTTTCCAGCATCTGTCGGCAGTCAGAAGTTTAACGTTAGCCTACACTTTGGCGGGCGCTGACTGCATAGATGTCGCTGCCGATCCGGCGGTGATTGCAGCAGCGCAAGCGGCGCTACAAGTAGCCAAGGATTTGGCTAGGGATGCCCAGGGACGAGGCTTTGGGTACAAAGGCAATTCACCTTTTTTAATGGTCAGCCTAAACGATGGAGAAGACCCCCATTTTCGTAAAGCAGAATTTAATTATACTCAGTGCCCTACAGACTGCCCTAGACCCTGCCAAAGGATTTGTCCGGCACAAGCAATTGCTTTTAACAGTATAAAAGAAGACTTTTCAGGAGTAATATCCGAAAAATGCTATGGCTGCGGTCGTTGTATACCAGTTTGTCCTTATGGTATAATTTATACAAGATCGTATATGTCAACGCCGGGAGCGATCGCGCCATTGGTAATGTCAACGGGAGTAGATGCCGTAGAAATCCATACAAAAGTTGGGCGGTTGGCAGAATTTGAGCGATTATGGCAAGCAATTTCACCGTGGGTCGATGGACTAAAGGTAGTAGCCATCAGTTGTCCCGATGGCGAGGGGATGACTGATTACTTAAAAGCGCTGTATGAACTAATTACCCCACTCAAAAGTGCTTTAATTTGGCAAACCGACGGTCGCCCAATGAGCGGTGACATCGGCGACGGCACCACCTTAGCAGCAGTGAAATTAGGCCAAAAAGTTTTGGCAGCCAAGTTACCGGGATATGTGCAGTTAGCAGGCGGCACAAATAGCTACACCGTTGCTAAGTTAAAAGCAATGAGACTACTCCAAGGATGGGGAGATGGAGAGATGGGGAGATGGGGAGATAACACTACCCCATCTCCCCACCACCCCACCACCTCATCACATATTTCTGGGGTTGCCTACGGTAGCTACGCCCGCGTACTGCTGTCACCGATTCTCGAACAGTTGGAGAATAAGGAGGTGAATAACACCGATTTTAAAACGACGGTTCATTTAGAAGAAGATGAGAAATTACTTTGGCAAGCTGTAGAGCTAGCCCATTCACTCGTTTCCCAGATCAAGTCACAGCAGGAGTATTAATTACTCGTCCTGGACAAGTTCCTTTCATCGGGTTCTCCTGCACGCAAATGTCCTCGCTATCTCTCCCATAGAAAGCATGACGATTACAGACGATCTCCAAAAGTTATTAGACATTTTGCCCCAAGACCTGCGACAAGTACTAGAGAGTCATCCAAAACGAGATAGTTTAGTTGAAGTGGTCTTGGATTTGGGTCGCCGTCCAGAAGCTCGCTTTCCTAATCAAGCTGAGTATCTGAGCGAAAAACCCGTTACTCAAGAACAGATAGATGATTGCATTCAAAGAGTTGGAACCTTTGGCGGAGATAATCGGGCAGGAATTGAGCAAACTTTGCATCGGATCAGCGCCATCCGCAACCGCACGGGCAAGATTATTGGCTTGACCTGTCGCGTCGGTCGGGCGGTGTTCGGAACCATCGGTATGATCCGCGATTTGGTAGAAACTGGTAAATCGATCCTCATGCTGGGGCGTCCAGGAGTGGGCAAAACTACTGCCTTACGAGAAATTGCCCGTGTTTTGGCAGATGACCTGCAAAAGCGAGTAGTGATTATTGACACATCCAATGAAATTGCTGGGGATGGTGATGTTGCCCACCCCGCCATTGGTCGCGCTCGACGGATGCAAGTGGCTCATCCAGACCAACAGCACCAGGTAATGATTGAAGCAGTGGAAAACCACATGCCAGAAGTCATCGTCATTGATGAAATTGGCACGGAACTGGAAGCTTTAGCGGCTCGTACCATTGCTGAACGGGGCGTACAGTTGGTAGGTACTGCTCACGGTAATCAGATTGAAAACCTGATCAAAAACCCCACCCTAGCTGATTTAGTTGGGGGTATCCAAGCTGTGACTCTGGGAGACGACGAAGCTAGACGCCGGGGTTCTCAAAAGACTGTTTTGGAACGCAAAGCTCCTCCGACCTTTGAGATTGCTGTGGAAATGTTGGAACGGCAGCGCTGGGTAATACACGAAAGCGTTGCTGACACAGTAGATAATCTCTTGCGCGGTCGTCAGCCTAACCCACAAACGAGAACCGTTGATGACCAGGGTAAAGTCTCGATTACACGGCAATTAGCTGTGGTTAACGGTCGTGGTGGGCATTTACCAACAGGTGAGGATTCTTTTTCTTCGGGGCGACAGCCTAACGGCTGGCGTTCATCCGGACAAATGGTAGCACTACCGCCGTTAACTGTAGAACGGGTAACTGGACGCAGTGAGTTCGATCGCTTGCTTGATGAATCCTTCAATTATTCTGAAAGCATTGATTTGAGTGCTACCAGGCAGCCGGGGCCAAATGGTGAAGATTTGCCACTGCACGTTTACCCGTATGGCGTTAGCCGCCACCAACTCGAACAGGTAATCAGCGTGCTAACTTTGCCTGTGGTATTGACAAAAGACATAGATAGTGCAGATGCAATTTTAGCATTGCGATCGCACGTCAAAAACCACGCCAAATTACGCCAAATGGCCAAAGCCCGTCATGTGCCCATCCACATGATTAAATCCAGCACTATCCCGCAAATTACCCGTGGTTTGCGGCGGCTGCTGAACATCGACGACCCCGAACTGGCCGACGACCGAGAACTGGAACTGTTTTTGCACAGTGGTAGCGATGACGAAATGGACGCCTTGGAAGAAGCTAGACTTGCCGTAGAGCAAATTGTGATTCCCAAAGGACAGCCAGTGGAGTTATTGCCGCGTTCTGCCCAAGTTCGCAAAATGCAACATGAGTTGGTAGAACACTATCGGCTTAAGTCCCACAGCTTTGGCGAAGAACCAAATCGCCGCTTAAGGATTTATCCGGCGTAACCTTACCCTAAACCCCTCTCCGATTTGGAGAGGGGATTTTAATGGGAGACAGTCGATGTTTTATAGAGAGTTTTCTCTGATAAAAGTAAAACAAGACTTTAACCTTACCTTAGTGGAAGGCGGACGATTTTTACCGCCCATAGAACCAATTTCACCTAGCCGTTTGTTGGCTGAATTTTTAGCAGATCTTGAGGATGACGCTGACGGTGATTCGCATACCCCGAATTGTCGGTTGCACCAAGCAAACATTAGGATTAACTGTTATGCGATCGAGTTTTTCCATATTAATTATCTGCGATTCGTTTGCAGTTAAATTATAGTGTTCCTTTATACAAACAAAAGAGACGGCATCAACATTATCTTTTCCTTAGGATATCTGCAAATCAAAACATTAATTATCTCAATTTTTGTCTAGATTTACCTAAGTTTAATTACAAAGTATCCTGTAATTCTTCAATATTATTTGCAACAACAATGCTACGTAAAATTTGTTTCAAATCTTCTAAATCTGAAATTTGAGTAATTTGTGGCATTAATTCCAAGCCATCACTACCAAATTTAGCCTCTAAACTCATTTCAATGTTGGATAAAATTTCGTCTCGCCGCCCGCGTTCCACTCCACGCTGTTCAATTTCTTGATACCAAGGCGACTCACGTAACACAGCCATATCCCACCTCATAATCTCTTGAACTAACGCACTTTCTAACACATAGGATATTCAATATTTAATTGACTGTGAGTTTCTGCACAAATTTCTAATAGCGTCGGCGCAATTAATACTTCCCGTTTTGCTGTTTTACTTATGGGGTTGACATAAGTAAGATTTCTTTGCAAATAGCGATTTAAAAACTCTAAACAGTTGAGATTACCTTCATACCTTGGTAAATCTAATCGTTTGCGTTCGTATCGACAATCAAATTCTGCAAGAATGTCGGCTGGCGCATAAGGCAATTCAAAGTACTTGCTAAATGTATAGCTTGTACCAGGTTGCAAAATGCGCGGGCGACTCATAAAATTACCCTTTATGAAACTTGTACGTCTTGCAGTTTTGCCACCAATTCTGCACGCGCTGAAACCTTCAATTTACGAAACATTCTCTTCAAGGCTTGCTTGACAGAATTTTGGGTAATCCAGAGTCTTTCGCCGATTTCTGCATTTGTTAATCCCTGCGCTACCAATTCAGCAATTTCTAATTCGCGGGGTGTGAGAGGACTTGCTAAAAGCGAATGGGATATTTTGGGTTTTGCGCGTAGAGTTGCCATTTTTGCTGACAAATGAATGCATAAAGCGCTTAAGTCAGCTAAATCATTGCCGTTAAAAGGCGGATTTCCCTTGTCGCGGGCTAAGTTAAGGGTTCCGATAAGACGACCATCGCAAACAATTGGCCCTGTCATGACGTGTTCGTGGTCGTGACGGGAGCAAAAATGCTTCCAGTCTCCTGGGGATAATAATAATTGCTCGTGAGCCGGAGCGTGACGCTCAACTACATAGCGTCCCACTGGATTGCTCTCTAAGCATACTGCCGGAATGCCCGGAATATCAATCTCAGCCGTTGGTTCCTCGTCTAGAAGATAGATACCCCAATTTTGCACGCCAAAATGGTCGCTAATTTTGTCGCTGAGAGCCAGTCTTAATTCTTGCTCGTTTTGGACGTTAGCGATCGCATGAAATACGGCGTGAAGAGAATTAACCATAAGTGTACCCAGTTGGGGACTATCCAAGCCTCAACAATTACTTCTATGCTAATACCAAGAATACTAAAACGCTAATTACAGTAGCGACTAGGAGAAGCACATGACAGTTACACAACTCTCTGCTCAGGAACTTTTCCGGGCTGCTTATGAGAACCGCTATACTTGGGACAAGAATTTCCCCGGTTATACCGCAAATATTACTTTTAAGCATGATGATAAGGTCTTTACAGGCAAAGTAATTATCAGCGCCAATCTTAAAGCCGAAGTTTTGGACGTAGAAGACGAGTCAGCAAAGCAAGCAATTCACGGTCAAGCATGGGAAATCGCTATTCACCGCGTCCGTCGCAGCTTTGAAGATACCCACAGCGCCAATACCTTTAGCTATGGTAAGACTGACGAAACTGGTGCAGTTGAACTTTTAGTTGGTGGTAAGGCTGACGGCGATAAATACAAAGTCCGCAACAATGAAGTGTGCCACGTTCACCGTCTGATTCACGGTACTTTTGTGACAATTGACACCTTCAGCAGCCACGACACTGGCGAGGGTTATTTGTCTCACACTTATGATTCTGTCTACCACGACCCCAAAACTGGGGAACAAAAGGGCGGTAGAAGCGAATTTACCGATGAGTACGAAAAAGTGGGCGATTATTTCATCTTAAATCGCCGCGAAATTCGCACCGAAATAAATGGAGAAGTGTCGGTTCAAGAATTTGTTTTCTCTGATATCAAATTGTTGGAACCTGTTGCTGGTTAAGTTGTATTTGGCATTTTAAATTAATAGCGATCGCTCTTTATTTTCGAGGAGCGATCGCTTTAATTTTTTGGTGGTTTTATTCATGGAGATTGAAAGCCCATCACCTCAGATACAATCAAGATATAAAAAGTCAACTCTTACTATTTATTCTAATCACACACTACGTCAAAGAAAAATATTTTCATTACAAGAAACAAGTCAGTGGAATTTACTGAACTATATTTTTATATACGGAGATACCATAATTGCTTATGTAGAGTTGGAACTTTCAATAATCGAGCCATAAGGAGAAGATTAGAGTGGTTAACGAGACTGAACGTTACATTCCTTCAGAAGATGAGTACCATCAAGCATTTTGCGCTATTTATAATCAATTGACTCCTGGACATCAAGCCATATTAGATAAACTGTATCAGCATTGTTACTTTATGAAAAACAATCGCCGATTACGTACTTGGGAATTATCTGAAGCCGCAGGATACAATGGGGATTCTGCGGGACAGATTGGTATTTTAGGTGCAAAATTTTGCAACTTTTTTGGACTAGAGAACGAAGAGTTTGGATATCCAGCACTAGCAATAGTTAGTTGGTTTGAAGATGAAACAAATAGACATTGGTATATCGAACTAATTCCTGAAGCAGCTAGAGCATTCAAACGATTTCGCATTGACAGTTTTACAACTTAGGCATTGGTAGGAAAATGATAATATGCAATAGTTTTTCAGATATTACAGTGCTATTAACTGCCAGCTGAACAATAGTATTGCTCACCTAATTTCCAGACTTTAAGTGCAACTATAAGAAATAAAATGCCTGCTATTGGAGAAACGTAACAAAACCACAAAGGTACTAAAAGTGTATCTTGTTTTTCCAGAACTGCAAGCAGAGCAAAATAGCTCATACATGCAAGCAGTATCAAGTAAGTGAAAAATCTTTGAAACCACTTGCTATAAATTCAAAAAGGATATTGAGTAGTTTTTACTCCTCCATAGGTAACTATATTTAAGTTCCATTTTTGCTCTTAATTGGTAGCCTTTTTTTGATGCGGTTATAAAGCGAAAAATCAAATTTATTCTTATTATTAAGAATATGAAACCTTTCGATCTGAGCTAACATTTCTGTTAATTCAGTTATAGTCAATGATGTTTTTAATAACTCAGAAAAGTTTGCTATCTCACGCCTCAGTTTTTGAGACTCTAGATAACATGCAGAGCATTTATTAGGCCGCATCCAAAAATATTTTTTCTTCTCTTCATACCATTGCTGTTGAAGACTTGCAGTAAACTCTGATTCCTTGCCGCAAGCAATACATTTATATATATAGGATTCGTAATAGTTAGGAATTCCCCACGAGCGTTTTGACGCTTCTGATAATTCGGCAAAATTGACTTTTATCTTATTCTGCAAAATGTCATGTTTACTTCTGCGAGGATTCGCTGTTTTTTGAGATTTTTTTGTGATGGACATTGTAAATACTATATAACTAGACTTATAACTAAGAGTATAGTCAAAATAAAATTACTCTTGCATATACGCACAGCCATATTAACTACCAGTGGAACAATAGTATCGCTCTCCTAATTTCCAAAGCTGAAGCGCAACTATTAAAAATAAAATGCCTGCCATTGGAGAGACGTAACAAAACCACAAAGGCACTGAAAATGTATCTTGTTTTTGCAAAACTGCAAGCAGAGGGAAATAACTCACACAAGCAAGCGGTATGAAGTAGGTGAAAAATCTTTGAAACCACTTGCTATAAATTGAAAAAGGGTATTGAGCAGTTTCCACTCCTCCATAAGTAAGAATATTCATAATTTCCAAAGATTCAATAGTCCAAAATGTGATAGTTGCTTGCACAATAACGATACCTAAAAATAGTGCGATCGCACCAATCAGCGAAGTGCCTAAGAGCCACACTATTTTAATACTAAAAGAGATGTGGAGAGTTGAAAGCGACCACCACATCACAGCAATTCCTTGAGAAAGCCTTCCAAGTCTTTTCAAAGTCAATTCTGTGCCTAGAAGTTGAAGTACCGTAGAACGTGGACGAAGAAGTAAGCGGTCAAAATCACCGTTCTTAATTATTCTTCCAAATGAATCAAATCCTTTTCCTAAAGCATCAGCACAGGCAAAAGAAATATTAACCATTCCATAAAATAGCGCAACTTCACTTAATCTCCACGTGCCAATACTATTAAAACGGCTAAAAAGTGCCCAGATTCCAAAAAATTCCACTACAGTCCCCAAAAGCTGCCCTAAAACTTGAAGTAAGAAGGAAACTTTGTACTGCATCTGTGATTTTAAAGATATGGAGATGTATCGAAGATAGAGAAAAAAACTATTCATAATAAATTACGAATTACCAATTAAAAATTATATGTTCATCCTCCTTGAATTACAAGTTTTTTCACACCACGCCTCACGATAAAACGCCCAAAAATAACAAGGAGAACTATCCAAAAACTTTGATGCAACAATACATGAAATAGCTCATTTGCTGGAAGATTACCAGTAAAAAGCCGAAAAGGTCGATCCATAAGTCCTGAGAAAGGAAGCGCATTTAACAAAGGCTTAATCCACTCAGGAAAAAGTGGCAAAGGAACAATCATACCTGAAAAGAAAATAATCAAAGTGGGGAGAATAGTATTAATTCCTTCGCCAGAAAGCGTCCACATCATTGATACAGTAAGAAGCATTGTCAATGCAGAAGAAAGTAAAATTGCAGCAATAAAGGAGAGAAAAAAGGCAACAAAAGCAGCAAATGAAGGGGGAAATGAAAGCGATCGCTCTGGAAACCCTATCCGTGGAAAAATAAAAATAGCGATCGAAAGAAGAGGAATAGCACGCAGGATAACGGGTGCTGTACGAAGTGCTAAAGCACGAGCAAACCAAAAATTATAAAGGTCTGTGGGTCGTAGAAGATCGTAGCCGACTGCACCAGATTGGATCGAATATTGGATTTCGCGATCGCCTGACCAAGGTGCAACCGCCATCAAGAATGCTTGTCCCAGCCATACATATCCCACAGCTTCCTGAATAGTCATCGGTTGAGTAGAGGTTGTATGAGTGAAAAATGCCTCTAGAACCATTACTTTCACAAATCCCCAAAAAAACTGAGTTGCAACCCCAGCCAAGGCAGCTGTACGATATTGCAACAGCAGCGCAAATCTCGCAATAAACAGCGACCAATATGCTTTCATCTTAGTAGTAAATTGACAAAAGATAAGGAGGATAATTCAGAATTCAGAAATGGCAAAAATTTTCGGAGAGTGACAGCAGAGGGGTATTATTTATAGATGCCTTAAAAGAACACTAGCTTATATGTATCACCAATTTTACCAATAGGAGCAGAAGTTGAAATATTTTTGTATTCGTCTTGATAGGTTAGATTAACAATACACTCAAGCTCTACTTTGTCAGCAAGCTGCTTTAGAAATCTTTCTCTCTCTGACTCTGACAGTTCAACTTCACTTATTGTTACTTCCAAGTCTTTATCCTTAAAGCCAATGAATGGAAGTACGAGCATTTTATTAAATAGATTGCCTGCACCTGCATTATTAAATCTTCAAATGTCTTGTCAGAGAAATACATTAGTTTTAATATGTCTTCTTCAGTTCCGTTTTTGACAGTATAAGTCAACTCTTGGATGAAAACGTCGAGATTTATCTTGCTTTTACCTCAGAATTAGCTTGAGTCATAACATACTAATCTATGTCCATCACAAATGACCAATGACCAATGACAAATGACTAATTAATATAAAATTCCTCCTGACTTTGCATACAGTTGAGCAACTATTTCCTCAATCGGTGGATTTTCGACAAACAGATCGGCGACTTCATTTTTTGAGGTAACTTGACTAATCAAAGATGCAGCAGAAAGCTTTGTCGGATCGAATGCTAAAGTTACAGTACGACCTTCTTTAGAAATGATGCTAACTCCTTCTTCCTCAAAAAAGAAATCATCATTTATTAAATCTATTCTTAAGTAGCGACGCGAGGAAACTTGAGAACGCAATGCTGTCAAAGTTCCATCGCAGAGAATTTCCCCGCCACCAATAATAATGACGCGATCGCACAATGCCTCGATATCATCCATATCATGGGTAGTCAGGATAGTAGTTACTTGATGAGTTTTATTCAACGTTTTGATAAATTTTCTGACTGCAAGCTTAGAAACCGCGTCAAGGCCAATAGTTGGTTCATCGAGAAATAGAATTTCTGGTCTGTGCAACATTGCGGCGGCAAAATCACATCGCATCCTTTGACCGAGGCTTAACTGTCTTACAGGCGTATAGACAAAACTCTCAAGGTCGAGCAAATCAATCATTTCTTGGCGTGTCTTGCGATATTCTGGATCGGGAATGCGATAAATATCCCGCAGTAAATCGAAAGACTCGATCGCTGGTAAATCCCACCAAAGTTGCGATCGCTGGCCAAACACTACTCCAATACGGCCAACATGGCGGATTCTATCTTTCCAAGGAGTTCGTCCGGCGATTATACATGTTCCGCTGGATGGTACTAAAATACCACTTAAAATTTTAATAGTAGTAGATTTTCCCGCTCCATTTGGGCCTATGTATCCTACGAGTTCTCCCTGTTGAAGTGAGAATGAAACTCCTTTCAAAGCATGAACAACTTTTGTTTTTCGCTGCACAAGACCTTTGATTGAACCGAAAAATCCAGAGGAACGTTCAGACACAAAAAAACTCTTTTTCAAGTTTTCGACAAGAATCTGAGGCATATAGCAATCCCTATTTGATTGGTGAAATTAATTGTGGAGGCAGGCGACTTGTACTGAGCGATTTGTGCCGAGCGTACCCCTTCGGGGAAGCAAGCTACGCGTAGCGTCTCGTAGAGAAGTCGAGGTAAGTCGAAGTATAGGCAACAGATATTTTTAACGAATAATTTAAGATTCTATATATTCCTGGTCTTTTATTCTTAGTAAGATGCTTTATATGACAATTTAGGTGTTCCCACTTATTGGGAAATTCAATTATATCGAAATATGACTAAGCTAATTGAGTACGAAGAAGCCAGCGACGAAGTGCGTGCAGTATACGACGATATCCGCACCACACGCCAAAATGACTATATCAATAATTTCTGGAAAGCCATAGCTAACCATCCTCCCACGTTGCAACGAACATGGCAAGCAGTGAAAGAAGTGATGACCACCCCTGGTGAAATCGATCCACTGATGCGCGAACTGATTTATATTGCCGTGAGTGCGACAAATGGCTGCGAGTATTGCATTGCCTCACATACAGCAGCGGCACGTGCCAAGGGAATGAGCGATCGCATGTTCGGGGAATTAATGGCGATCGCGGCCACTGCCAATATGACTAATCGCCTTGCCAACGGCTATCAGATTCCCGTGGATGAGCGATTCAAAACATAGAAATTCCTACTTGAAAAGTAAAAAAATAATTCCATAAATCTTAAGAGGTTAACAAGCATTTATTCCTCTTGATTTTGGTTTTTATTGTTTGCGTTGTTTGATGATTTTTTATATTACCAGATATTTATTTAAATCTTCACTATGCCAAAGGTTAAAATTAACGATATTGATTTATTTTATGATATTAAAGGAACGGGAGAACCTTTATTATTAATAGCTGGTTTTCTTTGCGATCATGCTTATTGGTCGCTGATTATGCCATCTCTGATTTCACAATATCAAGTTATTCGCATAGACAACCGAGGTATGGGGCGAAGTTCTGCTGCGGAAAGCCAATATAGTATTAAACAAATGGCTGGTGATGTTGCAGCATTGTTAGATTTTATCGGCATCGATAAGGTACATTTAGCAGGTCATTCAATGGGCGGTCAAATTGCCCAAGAACTAGCTTTAGCATACCCTAAAAAAATACAAAGTTTGATGCTACTTTCATCTTTGGCAAAAGGTGATGAATTATTCAACAGCATCATAGAAACTTGGGGCACTCTTCTTAATCATGTGGACTTGAAACTATATGAAAAAATCCTATTACCTTGGATATTTACAGATGCATTCTATTCAATTCCTGGAATGATTGAAGGTTTAATTGAGTTTGCCATCAAATATCCTTTTCCCCCTGCGACTCATTCACTTTATAATCACAGCCGAGCCATGCTTGACTTTGACACAACAGACCGCCTTCAACAAATTCAATGTCCTACCTTAGTTTTGGTTGGGAAACAAGACATTCTCACTCCGCTCAAATTTTCCCAACAACTTGCTCAAGGTATTCCCAACGCTGAACTTGTAGTCATCGATCGCGGTGGTCATGGCTTCTTGATTGAGTCTTCAGATGCTGTAGTTTCAGTAATGCTTAATTTTTTACGAAAGTTAAAGCCTGCTTATACTAATTTTTGGTTTTAGTCATTAATCATTAGTCATTAGTCATTCGTAATAATATCGAAAATCATTTAATCCGAAATTCGCAAATCTTTTGGTTGAACCGCGAGGTCAATCTAAAATCTAAAATCTAAAATCTAAAATCTAAAATCTAAAACTACCTAATTTATCCTATGCAACCTCTTACTGTTGGCGATCCAATTCCCTGGTTTATTCTTCCCTCAACTTCAAATCCAAGTTTTCATTTTAATTCGGTTGGCGGATACCGTAGCGTTTTGTTTTTTTTTGGAAGTTCTAAAAACAATTATAGTCACCAGATTATTGATGAATTCTCTAAAAGGCAGCAACAATTGGCTGCCTACCAAGTACCTTTCTTTGGTGTCAGCATAGACCCAAATGACACTTTTTTGGCAGAGTTAATCGAAAATAAAACTTATTTCAAATTTATTTGGGATTTTGAAGGGAAAGTCAGCTTTCAATACGGTGTTTGTCAGCCAAGGAGTCAAGGAAGCAATGAATTACAATACAGACCAACAATTTTTGTTTTAGACGAAAATTTACGAATTATCAAAGTTGTGCCAATTTCAGGTACTGCTAATCCTTGCGAGGAAGTGTTTGAATTTATCAAAAGCTTACCTGCGATCGCTCACAATATTCCCGCAGCCAGACAAGCACCTGTTTTATTTATACCTAATGTTCTAGATCGAAGTTTTTGCCAGCATTTAATTAATTTATACGAAGCAGATGGCGGTCAAGAATCTGGCTTTATGCGACAAATTGACGGCAAAACAGTTGGAGTTTATGACTATGACTTTAAAAAACGTCGAGACTATTTAATTTCTGAACCTCAATTGTTAAAGCAAATCAATAATCTGATTATGCGACGGGTTAAACCAGAAATTGAGAAGGCTTTTCAATTTAGCATCACTCGCTTTGAACGCTACCTGGTATCCTGTTACGAAGCAACGGATAAAGGCTTTTTTAATCGTCATCGCGATAATACTACAAAAGGCACTATTCACCGACGGTTTGCTATGTCATTAAATCTAAATACTGGTGCTTATAAAGGCGGTGATTTGCTGTTTCCAGAATATGGACTCCAGCTTTATACCCCAAATGTTGGGGAAGCAGTGATTTTTTCTTGTTCGTTACTGCATGAGGCTACCCCTGTCATCACCGGACGGCGCTTTGTTTTGCTGTCGTTCTTTTACAACGAAGAAGATGCTAAGTTACGTGAAGAAAATAGTAAGTATCTTGTACTCAATAATAGTGAGGCTGATAATCAGTAAAAAAGCAGATTTTTATAGCAGAGAACAGGCAATAGGCAATAGACTTAAAAGTCTGTTGTTGCCGACTTTGACCGAAAAATTCGCAATCCCCGCAAAGCGTGAAGCAAGGAAGTTTTCGATAAAAATAGCTGAACTACAAATTAGTTCAATTGCTGTTCTTTGCTACTTATTTAGATTACTTTTAGCATATTAGCTGTAAATGCGATCGCTATTAGACAGACTTTGCTCGTTGGTTGAGTTTCTAGAAGATTGCCATTGAGTATAAATAAACGTTACTACCCCTAAAGTCAGTCCAATTGCTAAGATGACTCCCAAAATTCGCAAGAAATTAGGAGTATTTCCCGTAGCTGACTGGTCATTTAGCCTTGGTTGGTAAATAGTGTCATCAGTTGGCACTTGTGGCCTGTTTTGAGAAGATACAGGTCGCGGTTGATACAAAGTCCTATCTACTGACGGTTCTGGTCTGCCAGTATTAGATGCAGGCCGCGGTTGATACAATGTTTTATCTGTTGGTGGTGTACTGGGATTAGAAAGAGGCCGTGGTTGATATAGCGTCTTATCTGGCGGTACTTGTACTCCGCCTTGATTGGATGCAGGTCGCGGTTGAAATAAGGTTTTATCTGGTGGTACTTGTACTCCACCTTGATTGGATGCGGGTCGCGGTTGAAATAAGGTCGCATCCGGTTTGCTGGGATTGGGATTATTCACAGGACTTTGTTGAGGGTTGTTATTCTGCGGTTGGTTTTGCTCAACTGGGTTAAAGGGTCTCGGAACAGTCTCGCGGTCTGAACCTTGATTTTGCCTACTAGGAAGCGGAGGAATAGTTTGCCCAGGTTGGCTTTGCTCAATCGGGTTAAATCTGGGAAGAGTTTCGCGATCTGAGCCTTGATTATAGGCGTCTGGAGGGCGAATGATTGTGTCTTCGTCCGATTGTCTAGGAAGAGTTTCGTAATTTGAGCCTTGATTATACGCAGCTGGAGGACGAATAATTGTGTCGTCGTCGGATTGTCTAGGAAGAGTCTCGTAATTTGAGCCTTGATTATAGGCAGCTGGAGGGCGAAGAATGGTGTCGTCGTTGGATACAGTTTCGCGATCTGAGCCTTGGTTGTAAAGAGGTCGTGGCGGCTGGACAGCAGCCTGTCCTGGCATATTACTAGGGATGGCAAATTTGGCAGCAGCAAGCATGGCGCGATCGAGTTCTTCTACACTGGCAAATCGGTTAGCTGGGTTCTTGTGGAGGCATTTCATCACCACTGCTTCCAATTGTTCGGGCAAATTTTCACAACCTGGTTGCTCGCGCAGCGGTTTTGGTAGCTCATAAGCATGAGCTAATACCCAGGAAGCTTCGCTGATCTGATTGCCCTTAATACTAATCCCAAATGGATCTGCTGCACTCAGCATTTCATAAAGGATAATCCCTAAGCTGTAAATATCACCCCTAGCATCCAAATTTTTATCGCTTTGGATTTGTTCTGGAGGTGCGTAACGAAATGTACCAATGAATGTACTGGTGATATTTGTAATATTAGTGTTTTCCGAAGATTCATTACGAATTTTGGCAACACCGAAATCCAAAATTTTTACCCACTCTCCCAAATCTGTAGGTACCAAAAATATATTATCTGGTTTCAGGTCGCGATGAATTACTTGAATATGCTCAGCGGTTTTTCCTCCGTCCCGTTGCAGAGTCACTCCTTTATGGGCAAGCTGTAGACCTTTGCAAACTTGCACCATAATTTTTACACTGCGCTCTACAGATAGCCGCTTTTCCCGCAGCAATAATTGTCTGAGGGTTTGTCCGCGTAAAAATTCCATCACATAAAATGGAAAGCCTTCTGGAGTGACTCCACAATCGCTAATTTTCACGATGTGGTCGCTTTGCAGGGCAGCACAGACAGCTACTTCACGCTCAAAACGCTTTCTCATTTCTTGTGAAGCCACCAGCGTATCTTTGAGCAACTTCAATGCTACCTGCTGACCTACACGGATGTCCGTTGCCAGGAAGACTTCTCCCATGCCACCTCCGCCTAACCGTCGGTCTAAACGATACCGCTGGTTATCACCTACGAAGCGACCATTCCAAGAATTTGAAGAAGGTGGGGATTTCATCAGGGGGAACCCATCCTAAGTTATTTTAAGGTGTTAAGTTTAGTTAGAGATAGGACTATAGCAATCCACTTTGATTTTTGAATTCCTACAACTTAGGTAGGGAGTAGAGAGTAAAGAATCAGAAATCAGGTTGTGCCAGTAGTACGGAGTTTTTTCAAAAATCAAATAGGAATCCTAAATCCTATAGTATTACGTAATAATTCAGAGGTTAGGAACAAAGTATCTTGACTAGGCTCCTCATTTCTTACAGTATTACAAATTTTTTGCTTATTTGATGTTTATTATGTAAAGTCTTAGTAATTTATATTACTTATATTTATCTAGTTACACTCAGCTTAGCATATTAGGAACTTAAAATAATGCAAAGAATTTGATAAAATGCTTAAAATTAAGACTTGCGATCGCTAAAATTGGTTCCTGATAAATACTGAGCTACTGACTAAAAATAGGGATTAGGATCGGGAATTAGCGATTACGAATTGGAGTATATTCCTAGTACCCAGTTTCCATCCATGCTCCAATCTTTATATTTAAAGTTTTGCAAAATATTTCCTGTGAATGTGTCCTGGCGTACATGATTAAAATGTGCTAATGCCATGAGGAACGAGGATGAGTAACGTACTCTCTATAGCCGCAGTGACAGCAGTACTAAAAGTTTTGCTGGAAAACGGTTTAGTCAGCGATCCGATCGCTGCTAGTGTTGGTGATGTAATTGTAACTGCCCTACCGCCCGATCGAATTTCAGTTGAAGCTGACGAACGCGCTCAACTCAACCTCTTTCTCTACCAAGTGACGCAGAATCGCAATGTTGATTGGGTATCTCAGGAATTTCGTAGCAGGCACTCACGTTTAAATGGAAATTTGCCCTCTAGCACTCCCCCGCTTGCTCTCGATCTGCATTATTTATTAACAGCCTACGGAGCCAAGGATTTTCAGACAGAGCTTTTACTAGGCTACGCAATGCATTTATTACATAAAACGCCATGTATTACAACGGAGATTATTGAAAATACTCTGATAAATGCATCTACAACTAATACTTCCACTGCTTTTTCTCAGGCTGTGGCTGGGGTGTCTGTATCTGATTTAGCACAAGCAATTGGGCAAATCAAACTGACTCCAGAGTTTTTTAATATGGAAGAAACTTCTAAGTTATGGTCTGCTTTACAAACCCATTATCGGCCTTCAGCTACCTATTTAGCATCAATGGTATTGATTGAGAGTAGCAAATCTGAGAATCTTGAAGGCTTCTACATGATGCCTTTGTCTCAACCGAATATCGAGCAAGTAATACCTCTGGAAAAAACCGAACCTCAGCAAATGATTGTTGCTGGCACAACATTAATGATTCGTGGAAAGCGGTTACGCGGTGATATCACCAGAGTCCGATTGAGTAACGCACAGACATTACTAGTACCTCAAGATATCAAAGAAACGCAAATCAGCTTGTTAGTGCCAGCAGATTTGTACCCAAGCGTGCAAAGTATCCAAGTGGTACATTTACCAATGGGCAACATAGGACAAACGGATGGGATAGTTGAATCAAATGTTGCAGCTTTTGTCCTCCATCCAACAATTACGGCATTCGTTGGTGGAGTGGAAAAGATTGGTGATAATTTACGCTCGGCAGAAATTACTGTTAAATTCCATCCGAAAGTTGGCAAAGCACAGCGTATAGTTTTGTTGCTCAGTGATGTGTCAGCCCAAAGTTTGGTAGCTTACTCTTTCTTAGTTGCATCGCGTACTGAAGATACTGATGCAATTACTATTCCTGTTAAAAATGTGAAGCCAGGAACTTATATTGTGCGGGTGCGGGTAGATGGGGCAGAAAGTCCACTGCACAAAAATCAGTCTGGAGAATACGATTCGCCACAGGTAACAATTTCATGAACGCTACAACCATCGATTGGGATCGAGCAAACTACCGCTACCTATCAGCAGCTTTAGCCATAGTCCGGGGGATTTTAGAAAATTACACTGCCAGTTCCCAAAATCAATCTGAGGCGAAAAACCACGAAAATTTACAGCAAGCACTCCAAGAAGCTGCTGCTGCTATGCCTGCACCATCGGCATTGGATAGAGTCTGCAAAATATTTAGGCTTTCATCCTTTGAGAAGGATTTGCTGTTGTTGTGTGCAGGTATGGAATTGAATGGAGATTTTGGCAAATTATGTGCGAAAATACACGGCGATGCACAGCGAGCTTACCCAACCTTAAGTTTAGCTTTAGCAACTTTACCTCATGTCCACTGGGATGCGATCGCCCCAAATGCTCCCCTACGTCACTGGCGATTAATTCAAATTGGTGATGCCCACGCCCTCACCCTCAGTCCCCTGAGAATTGACGAGCGAATTTTGCATTATCTCACAGGCATCCAATACCTTGACGAACGCTTAGCTGGCATCATTGAACCATTACCAGAAGTTAGCGATTTAGTACCATCGCACCAAGAGCTAGCAGAGCGAGTTGCAGCCGTATGGTCGCAAGCTTATAAGATAAATAGCTTGCCAATTGTGCAATTATGTGGTACAGAAACTAGCAGTAAACGGGCGATCGCCGCTAGAATTTGTCAACTCCAGGGTTTGAGTTTGTGGGTAATGCCCGCACAAGTCATTCCCCAAGCACCAAGCGAGTTGGATAATCTGATTCGGTTGTGGACTCGTGAGACGATTTTGAGTAGGTGTGCCTTACTTCTGGATTGCAACGAACTCGATAGCAATGATACAGCGCGGCTGAGTGCGATCGCTCATTTCATCGAACGCATCAACGGCTTTTTAATCGTTACCAGTCGGGAACGAATGCGCCTATCCCAACGCTTGGTTGTTAGTTTTGACGTACATCAACCAACTCTTAAAGAACAAGGCGTAGTTTGGCAAGATGCACTCGCGGGGATTGCACCGCAGATGAACGGGCAAGTCAAAACCTTGGTAGATCAGTTTAATTTGAGTGCTGCAACTATCCGCGCCGCTTGTGCAGAAGCCGCAGGCCAACTAGTACAAAAACCAGAAAACGATATTGGTGAGATTTTATGGGATGCTTGTCGCGTGCAAGCACGTCCGCGTTTGGATGAACTCGCCCAACGAATTGAGCCGTCTGGTGATTGGGACGACTTGATATTACCAGAACCACAGAAACAAATTCTCCGTGAAATTGCTGCCCACGTCCGGCAGCGGAGTACTGTATATAACAATTGGGGTTTTGCTGGCAAAGGTGGGCGGGGATTGGGAATCAGCGCCTTATTTGCCGGTAGTAGCGGCACAGGTAAAACCTTGGGGGCAGAAGTGCTGGCACATAGATTGCGCCTAGATCTGTATCGCATTGATTTATCATCCGTAGTCAGTAAGTATATCGGCGAGACAGAAAAGAATCTGCGGCGGGTGTTTGATACCGCCGAACAAGGTGGAGTAATTTTGTTGTTTGATGAAGCAGACGCCTTATTTGGTAAACGTTCTGAAGTTAAAGATGCACGCGATCGCTATGCCAACATTGAAGTCAGCTACTTATTGCAACGTATGGAAAGCTACCCAGGTTTAGCAGTTCTTACTACCAACCTCAAGAGTGCAATTGATACAGCCTTCCTACGGCGGATTCGTTTCGTGGTGCAATTCCCCTTCCCCGACACCGCACAACGAGCCGAGATTTGGCGACGCGTCTTTCCACCCAACACACCAACCGCAGACTTAGACGCGATGCAACTAGCACGGCTCAATGTCGCTGGCGGTAATATCCGCAATATTGCCTTAAATGCAGCCTTTCTGGCTGCTGATGCTGGCGAACCCGTGCAGATGAAACACGTATTGCGGGCTGCTCAGACAGAATATACCAAATTAGAGAAGCCTTTGACTGACGCCGAAATCGGCGGGTGGGTGTGATTTTATAGCGTAGCTTGAAAATAGGAACTAGGGACTGGGAAAAAAATATTATTTGCTAGGAAATTATGGAGCGATGTTGTAGATATCGCTCCATAATTTCATATCCTAGTTAGTGTGTGCTTCAAGGAAAAATTCTGTAGATGTCTTTGCGGTGACCAACTCGTTGACAAGTTAATGTTTTTGTTTCTCGATCGAGGCTGACACCGATACGATAATCACCGACTCGAATCTTATATTTATCGCTATAGCCTTTTAGTTTTTCAATATATCCTAATTCAAACGGATTCTCTGATTCAAGTTCTTGAAACACGATAGGTTCTACACGGCTTTGAATCTCAACTGGTAAAGCAGCAAGTTCTTTCAAGAATTTTTTAGTATATTCAACTTGCCACATTTTCATCCTTTAGTGATTGATAATATTTTAGTGCTTCATCTTTTGATAGTGGTTTTTCTTCCTGTACTTCTTCCATAAGTTTTGCTAACCCATAATCCTCAAGAATTTCTTCTATTTTTTCAAATTCAGCGATTGGAATTTGTACTGCAATAGGCCGTTGATTTTCGTCAAGAATATAATTCTTATGAAGTTCAAGCATTTTTGTTACCTGTTGATATTACATATAGCAGTTTTCATTTGCATGAGGTACAAAGTAACTGGTTTTGAGCTAGGAGGCAGGAGAGAAAAGAAGAATTTATATATTTAATTTTCCAGTTGTGTACCTCATTTATTTGCAAACTGCTGTAATTAAGTAAGGATTGCTCACTCTACTATAGTTACCTATTTTATAGACTAATAAAAAATAGGCGATCGCTTCATTAAATTGATTGCTACTTCTTGATTTATCCCTTGTCATACTTTGTACAAGCCTTTTTTGATGACACCCTCTAAGACGAGATTAAAAATTGTTCTTGGATAACTCCCGCGTTCCACTAAAAAGCGAAATAATAAAAGGATGCGTCCTTTTTCTGGCACTCAGCTGCTGTCACTGTTAATTCACTTGTACAGAAGCTAATCAAAGCCGACATCAAACGGAGATAAAACAGTGCAAATCACTAAACGGAATGTCGAGTTAAGAGTAGATGACAGTTTGATGCGCGTCTATGTAGCGTCTCCGAAAACAGCAGGACTTTACCCAGGTATTGTATTTTACAGTGATATTTATCAGTTAGGCGAGCCGATAATTCGTTTAGCTAACTACTTGGCAGGATATGGCTATGTAGTAGCAGCACCTGAAATTTTTCATCGCCTTGAGCCAATTGGGCAAGTTATTGAACCAAACGATCTCGGTCGGATGCGTGGTAATGATAACGCTCGTCGAACAGCGATCGCACATTATGATAATGATTGCCGTGCTGTAATTGAATTCCTCAAAACAGAAAGTGCAGTTTCTCCGGGCAAGATAGGCACTCTCGGCTTTTGTATTGGAGGACACTTAGCTTTTCGGGCAGCATTTAACAGCGAAATTAAGGCTTGTGTCTGTTGCTATCCTACTGGTATTCCCAGTGGCAAACTAGGGCAAGGCGTAGCCGATACAATCCATCGAGTTAATGAAATCAAAGCCGAGATGCTAATGGTGTTCGGTACACTCGATCCTCACATTCCAGAGTGCGATCGACAAACCATAATTAAAGCTTTAGAGAATGCTAAGATATCGCATCAAGTTTTCTTGTATGAAGCAGAACATACCTTCATGCGCGACGACGGTTATCGCTACGATTCTGCCGCCACTACCTCTGCTTGGGCTGAAATAATATCTTTCTTGGAAGGTGTATTTGCAAACTGAAGAAATGTTGGTTCTTGAGTATATATTATGGTGGACTTTTAGCGCGATCGCAGTTTGACTTATAGTTTATTCAACCATTTAATTAATGCTTTGCCATTCACGAGCTTCTACAAATAATGACAGATGTTTAACATTAGTAGTAGCAATAATAACTTGATGCCCTTTTAATTCTTCAATTTTGGCTTGTGCTGCTAAAATGACATCACCATCAAGAGATTTAGCATCAGCAGTTGGTTTTCCTGTTTTTCTAACTTCAGCCCAAAAACTCGCTGCTAAAAGCATTACAGAAGTAGTGATGGGTAAATAAGTAATCGCTGTTTTCAGTTGATCTAAACGTTTAATACCTGATGTTTTTCCTGCTCTCAGTAATTCTCGCCTCACTTCGTAATCAGCAATTTCAGGTAAAATTATTTGATATTCTTTTAACGGTAGTTCATCTAACCACTCTTTACACCCCTGACAAATAGGATTAGAGTTTTTCGGATTTGTTACCATTCCTAAAATATTTGTATCTAAGAAAACCAACTTACTCATAAAAACTAATACACAATTTAAAATGGATTGTCATCAATTTTGTGAGACAAATATTCCCAAGTTTCTGTTTGCTCTTGTTCATCTCCTTCTTCTAACCATTCTTTTGTTAATTGTTTGAGTGCTTGATGTTGTTGATTTAAAACTTCTTTTTCTTGTTTATATAACTCTTTTTGAGAATGGGTTAATAATTCTTGTTTGAGAGTTACACTTTCTCGAAAAACCCGTATAATTGCTAGCAAGTTTGGCCAGTATTCTTTCGGTGTTTCTTGGATTTCTCTTAAAATTTCTATCAGACAAGTTTCTTCACGATTATTACTAAATTCAGCTTCCTTAAATAAATTAGTTTGAGACATTAGGATATTATTCCTCACTAAATTAATTGCAGCGAAAAAAGCTCACCATAATTTAATTATACCAACACAGCTTCTTCTTCCTTAGTTCAAAAGCTAAACTTTTAATTTCTATAATTCCATACCCCAAACTTTTATAGCAATGTTCACCAAAATTTGTTGACGTTTATCAATAGAGCTATAATCCCATATTGTAAAATTGACTAAATTAAGATCATTCATCGCACGATTTAGCTGTGTATTATTACCAACATAAGGTATTTCTGCTAAAGAACGAGTGATTATTATTTGTGATTCTCTATATCCTGATAGTTTATCATGATAGTATTTATCAGAAATGGAACTATTGATGGTTTTTTCTAATAAAGTTAAATTACCAAGTCTTTCAGAATAAGCATCTTTTTGAGATTGAGGTAAAATATGTTCTATAGTAACTGATTTATCTAGATACCAATCAAGAGGTTTAGCATTTCCAAATGCTTGTTCCTCAACAAATTGAGTAATTTTAGCTAAAATATATTTCAATCTGAACTTAATTAAATTTGTAGATGATATTTCAAGTAATGAACTTTTAAAATCTTCCTTTAAAGATTCTAGCTCTGGTTTCAAGTATTTGTTAATAAAAATATCTAATTCCTCGTTTGTTTTGACCCCCTTTAAGATTCTTCCCCATTTTGCAAATTCACGAGTAAGATTAATATCTTTACGCCTTGCTTTTCTTGTGATTGTATAAGCAAAAAGCAAATTTTCAACATACGATGATAACTTATTAAATAAATTGATTTCTAAAAAGCGTCCTCCCAGTAATAATATAAAATGTTGTCTTACCTTACCTTGTATCTTGGAAATATTTTTGAGATATATGTTTTCTGAACCATCAGTATTTTTACCTTGAGTAAATTGGCAGTAATGATCTGCTGCTATAATTAGTTCATTTAAAAACTTAATAGGCTCTTTTTGAATTTGATATTCTTGCCCCTTTTCTAGAAACCAATCATATATTTCCTCCTCTGGAAAATTGTTAGATAAATCAATTTGGTAGTGCGATATTATGTAGTAGCGTAAAAATTGTAACGGTTGTTGATTATTTTGATATAACTTTTTTAAAAGTTCTTCCCATTTGTTCTTTAAAGTAAGCCAATGTTTTTCGCGATCGGTATCTTTAGCAGTATGAATAAATAAATAGTTTTTAAGTAAATCAACTGGGGTTAATCCAACACCTCTTTCATTAATAGTTTCAAAAACTTTCAAAGCATTACTTAAATTAGGACTCTCAATTCTAATCAATTTAACTCGATTGCTGATAGTTGCAAAAACATATTTTAAATGTTTTAAATTGTCTTCTAAATTTTCAGATACAAAATCTTGTATTACTTTCCACGCCGCATCTATATTTTTTGCTGATTGAGATGATTGTAATAAAGAACGATCAATATTTTTACCCAATAATATACACTTCATAACGTTGGCACCGTAACTGTCATATTGTAGCGATAAACGATATTTATCAATATCATCACCAGTATTGACATCATGTGTAGAACCCATAATTAGATCTTCTATAGCTTTTGATTTATCTCCTAATCTTTGAATATGATCTCTGATAGCGCAGAAAATAAGATATATAGTTGTTAGTCTTTGTTGACCATCTATTAATTGAAAAGTTTTCTTATCATCGGTAGAATCTGGACATACAACAATTGATCCTAGAAAATATTCGGAAGAATTTGTAGCAAGTTCTCCTTCATATAAACCTAATCCTTCAAATAAATCTTCAAGTAGTTTTGTAACATTATCTTTTTTCCAAATGTATTCACGTTGAAAATCTGGGACAGTATAAAAATCTTGAAATACACCTGAAATGCTTAAATTTTTTGACTCAATGGTAGGAATAGTTGACATAAACTGGTTAATAGCTCTCTAAGACAACAACGTGGGTATAAAATTTACTCTGATTAAATTATACTAACAAAACTTGTAGCTTCTTAGAAATCACACGACCTTTATCCTCAAACCTCTTAATCTAATTGAAATTGAGATACCATAACGATCTAAATCACCCTCAAATGGCTTAATGACAATCACCTGATACTCCTAAACATTAGGAATATTACCCAGCATGGCATAAACTGCGGCTAATTCTGATCGGCTCGGCAATGCTCACCCTAGTAAATTTTACTTACTTAAATCACTTATTTTAGTATAAGTATTTAGATTAAGTTTTGCGTAAAGCACCCTACAAATACTTCAAGCATTTTAATAATTCCTATTTTGTTCTATTACTAGCAGTAATTAACAGTCTAAAAATTTATTACTTCCTCCAAATTAATAAATATTTTTTAAGGTTTCTTCTAATGTAAAAGGAGATTCTTGAGGAAAGAAATTTAATTTAATCCCTGTTTCATCAGATGCTTTGAGACGAGATTTTTGATAACAATCTTCAAATACTTCTGCAATAAAAGGTTGCAAACTAGGGCTATCTTCTAATAACCCTTCAATGCAGATGCGTTGTTCCGTAATGGTACTGCGCCAACTTTCACTTCTTTTTTCTGGTTGATATTGCCATTTAATTAAGTGCATTAATAAGACAATTAATCGGCTTTTTAGCTCTCGTTTTTCACTTCTCCCCATGCTTTCAATTTCTTCAACTAAATTAGGTATATCTACCTCATTAAATTTCTCTTCCTTTAACTGCTGGACAACTGTCTGTGTCCACAAATAAAAGTCTTTATCGTATAGATTTTGTGTATTTGCAGAAGCATTCATATCATTTTTGTTAGTTTTCTGGCATTATCTATTGAAAGTAAAGTTAAGGTGAGCTAAAAAAGCCCACCTTATTTGAGATTAGACTAACAAAGCTTGTTCTTCTTTGGAAATTACACGCCCTTCATCCTCAAAACCAGCAATTTGATCGAAGTTCAAATAGCGATACAAATTATCGGCAAAAGGATCAATCTTCTTCGCCACAACATCCAAATATTCCTGCACTGTGGGGATGCGTCCAAGCAACGCGCAAACTGCGGCTAATTCTGCCGAACCAAGATACACTCGCGCATCTTTGCCCATGCGGTTATTGAAGTTGCGGGTAGAGGTGGAAAACACTGTTGTCCCATCAGCAACTCGCGCCTGATTTCCCATACACAAACTGCATCCTGGGATTTCTGTTCTCGCACCCGCAGCCCCAAAAATGGCGTACACTCCTTCTTCTTTTAATTGGTGTTCGTCCATGCGAGTTGGTGGTGCTATCCACAGGCGAGTTTTCACTTCACCAGCGCCTTCCAAAACTTTCGCCATTGCTCGATAATGACCGATATTTGTCATACACGAACCCAGGAATACTTCTTGCACAGGGTCGTTAGCAACTTCCGATAATAATTTAACATTATCGGGGTCATTGGGAGCAGCAACAATTGGTTCTTTGATTTCGTTCAAATCAATTTCAATTATTTCGGCATATTCGGCATCGGCGTCGCCTTCTAATAACACGGGATTTGCTAACCATTCTTCCATTTTGGCAATGCGGCGGAGGATGGTACGGGCATCGTGATAACCCCGTGCTATCATGTTTTTCAAAAGTGCAACGTTAGAACGCAGATATTCAGAAATTGTCTCTACACTCAGCTTAATGGTAGAACCCGCACAAGAACGTTCGGCGGTGGCGTCGGCGAGTTCAAAGGCTTGTTCGACTTTCAAATCTGGCAAACCTTCAATTTCTAAAATTTGCCCGGAGAAAACATTTTTCTTGTTTTGCTTCTCGACTGTCAGCAAACCTTTTTGAATTGCTACGTAGGGAATGGCATTTACAATATCCCGCAGGGTGACACCTGGTTGTAATTCACCTTTGAATCTTACCAAAACTGACTCTGGCATATCTAAAGGCATGACGCCCAACGCCGCAGCAAAGGCTACTAAGCCAGAACCAGCGGGGAAGGAAATTCCTAAGGGGAAGCGGGTGTGGGAGTCGCCGCCTGTTCCTACGGTGTCGGGTAGCAGCATCCGGTTTAACCAAGAGTGGATGATACCATCGCCGGGACGTAAAGCGACACCGCCACGTTGGGCAAAGAAGTCGGGGAGGTCGTGGTGAGTTTTAATGTCTACCGGTTTGGGATAAGCTACTGTGTGACAGAAACTCTGCATTACTAAGTCTGCACTGAAACCGAGACAAGCGAGTTCTTTCAATTCGTCGCGGGTCATGGGGCCTGTGGTATCCTGGGAACCAACGGTGGTCATGATGGGTTCGCAAGATGTACCGGGACGGACACCAGGTAAGCCGCAAGCTTTACCGACGATTTTTTGGGCTAAGGTGTAGCCTTTGCCTGTGTCGTTGGGTTGTTGGGGACGGATAAAGACGGTGCTGGGTTCTAAACCGAGTGCTTGGCGGGTTTTATCGGTGAGGGTACGCCCAATGAGTAGGGGGATGCGTCCGCCTGCGCGGACTTCATCGAGGATGGTATCTGGTTTGAGGGTGAAGGTAGAAATGACTTCGCCTGCTTCGTTTGTGATTTCACCTTTGTAGGGATGAATGGTAATTACCATGCCGGTTTCTAATTTGGTCACATCGCACTGGATAGGCAAAGCACCGGCATCTTCAGCTGTGTTAAAGAAGATAGGCGCGATCGCACCACCTAAAATATATCCCCCAGCGCGTTTGTTTGGCACATAAGGTATATCATTCCCCAAGTGCCACAACACCGAGTTAATAGCAGACTTGCGCGAGGAACCCGTACCAACTACATCCCCCACATAAGCTACGGGATGTCCCTTCTTTTTCAGTTCGGCAATGGTTTCTAAACTTCCTGGTTGCCGTGACTCTAACATCACTAGGGCGTGTAACGGAATATCTGGGCGAGTTGTGGCGCTTTGGGCGGGCGATAAGTCATCGGTGTTGGTTTCGCCAGGGACTTTAAAAACTGTAACAGTAATTGCTTCTGGTACAGTGGGGCGGGCGGTAAACCACTCAGCTTCAGCCCAGGAGTCAACTACTAGTTTGGCAAAAGGATTGGTTTTCGATAACTCCAAAACATCATGGAATGCATCGTACACCAACAAAATTTTGCTTAAGGCATTGGCGGCGTAAGCTGCAATGGGTTCCTTTCCTTGTCCCCCCATTACCAGAGGTGTTTCGGAAGAGTCTGAAACAGATACGGTGGGGAATTGCAGCAAATCAATTAAAGCTTGCACGTTATAACCGCCCACCATCGTACCCAGCAATTGCACTGCTTGTATGGGGGAAATTAACGGACTGGTGATTTCCTTCTTGGCAATACCTGTGAGAAATCCAGCTTTTACATAAGCAGCTGCATCAACACCGGGAGGGACGCGATCGCTCAATAAATGCAATAATGTATCTTCTTCACCCTTGGGCGGATTCTTCAGTAATTCACATAATTCTGAGGTTTGCTTCGCATCCAACGGTAAGGGGGGGATTCCTAATGCTGCCCTTTCTACAACGTGTTGACGGTATTGTTCTAGCATTTTTGTATTCTCCGTTGGCATGTTCTACTCTTAATTATGAAATATTTTTAGGCAAGACTTGGCTATAAAAGTTTACCTTACTTTTATTACTCAAAGCTTTACTAGTAATAGCTTATTAGCAATTTAGTTTTATACTGAAAGTTTAGTTTTCGTCTCTAAAATATTTTTAACTTTTTATAGACTCCAAACAAACTCGTTTAGAGGATGTTTTAAAAATCCTTAGTGATGTAGCAAATAATTTTAGATTCCCCTAAATCCCCCCTTTTTAAGGGGGGATTTAGTTCTGTTTCCCCCCTTTTTAAGTGGGGTTAGGGGGATCGATAAGTGCCTCAAGTCACAGCTAACCACTTTTCAAACAACCTCCTAGTATTGCTGTAAACTCCACCTTAGTTATAAATTAATTAATTTCCTGATAATTTATTCTGATTGTTGATTTAACCAAGCTTCTAAATCAGCAATACTAGAAAAATCTAATAATGCCTCTCCTAAGTTTTCTAATTGTTCAATCGATAATCCTGTAATTTGCTCAATTAATAACGCATCAATTTCACCAATACGGCGATTAAGTAGACGCAGTATTAAATCTCTTTCTCCTTCCTGTCTTCCTTCTTGTCTTCCCTCTTGTCTGCCTTCTTCTTTAGCTTGTTCTCTGTTCCTTTGATAAAGTGGTTCTAGTCGCATAATTAACTCCCTATCATCTGCTTCTAATTCTTGATTTACTCTTAAATTTTCACGCAAGTTGTAAACTAATTCCAGCGTTGCTGTTTGATATGGATGATCTAATGGTAAGCCCTGCAACTCAATAATTGCTTGTGACTGGACGCTTCCTCTACCCAAAAGCCTCAACCATAAAGTCTCCGGTGTTGGCGGTAGTTGATGTATGGCCACAATTGCTGTCCGCAAGGCATCTGGCAGAAAATGTACACCTGGTGACCAACTTGCTTGTTGCATAGTTCCAAAGCTAGACAACCTAGTTGCAGATACGGTAGGTGTCAGAACCCACAATTTAGGAATTTCCGAGTCTTGAAGTTTGGTTTTATTAGTTTTAGCTTCTCGTCGTAAAAGAGCCTTTACTTCTAATAATTTTAGAATACAGTCGCATATTTCATCAGTAGAAGCTGGATTACGGAAGGGTTCTATGAGTGCAGGATGTTCCGCAAATCTTCCTAACAAACCTAGTATTTCTAAATTAGAGCTTTGCTGTTTGGCAGGAGTGAATAAAACATCTATTTCTTTAATCTCTCCTGAAACTTTTTCTGATGCCTTTACTTCTCCGTAATCTTTTAATAATTCTTCTAGATAGTCTTTGGCGAATTTATCATGTATAAAACGGGTCATTCAATTTTAATTTTACGGAAGTTCTTGGTTAATGCAAAGAAAGTTTTATTATATAGTCATTCGTAAAAAAATATATACCCGATTTTTAAAATAAGCTGGGGAGTTAGACACCGTAAATCTTGCAAAACTTGTTTAAAGTATCGTTAATGTTGTAACTTTAAGCCTTAATGTTGCAATATTAAGAGTCCAGATTACAATATTGATGATTAAAATTTGTTGGTGAGTGCAATAGGCAGCCGTTCATCCAATTATCTTATATCAAGTTCATTTAAACACTTATAATATCTGTAGGTTAGGGAGCCACTGCTTTGAACGGGTTAAGAGCCTTATTAGCATAGCGGCAACCACAAAAGAACTAAGTAAGTGGCGTTTGAAGAACGTAGACGCCCTTTGGGCGGCTTACCGTAGGGTAACCCAGCATTTTATCCTTGTTTATCTTGGGCAGGACTTACGCAAAAGATAACGAAAGTAGCGGTAATTCATGAATTACCGCAACGCTTGAATAAGGTTTTCAATCACATCTTGCGTAAGTCCTGTTGGGTTTCACACACGGTAAGCCCAATCTACATTAATAAATTTTATGATAAGTAACTATCGAAACTTGATATTAACCCTAGCGCTAATAAAGTCATGTCAGTTGCCCAAGATTTAGAACCAGCAGAAGATATAATATTTCCACCAGGAGATATCTACAGTGACGAACCACCATTGGAAAGCGATTTACATCTACGCCAAATTATTCTGTTATTACAATGCTTAGAATTGTGGTGGCAAAATCGCAATGATTTTTATGCGGCGGGAAATTTGACAATTTACTATAGCCAACGTCAACTTGAATCAGAAGAATTTCGCGGCCCAGACTTTTTTGTGGTGTTAGGATGCGAAAAAAAACCGCGCAAAAGTTGGGTGATTTGGCAAGAAGACGGTAAATATCCGAATATCATTGTTGAGTTGCTTTCGTCTTCCACAAAAGCCACAGACAAAGGTTTAAAAAAACAAATCTACCAAGATATCTTTCGCACACCGGAGTATTTTTGGTTTGACCCGGATAATTTAGAATTTGTGGGGTTTCATCTAGTAGACGGGAATTACCAACCAATAGAACCGAACCCCCAAGGTTGGTTATGGAGTCAGCAGTTAGATTTATATTTAGGCGTGCAGAACAATCAATTACGCTATTTTACAGCACAAGGACAGTTAGTGCCGACACCGCAAGAATTGGCTGAACAAGAAAAGCAGCGTGCGGACGAAGAAAAGCAGCGTGCAGCACAAGAAAAACAGCGCGCAGAACGCCTAGCCGCTAAATTGCGAGAATTAAATATTGACCCTGATAATCTATAAAATATTCGGCGTTATGGTGATATCTGGAGATTTGTAAATAATTCCGATATAATAAAAAGTTTGCCCGTCGCTTAAAACTTTTTTTGAATATGCCCAAAACTTACACCGTAGAAATTCATCACCAAGGCCAAATTCATACTTTACAAGTCCCTGAAAATGAAACTATCTTATCAGTTGCCGAGGCAGCTGGTTTAGAGTTGCCGGCTTCTTGTCATGCAGGTGTTTGTACAACTTGTGCCGGTCAAATCAGCGAGGGAAAGGTAGATCAAGCTGATGGTATGGGCGTTAGTCCGCATTTACAACAGCAAGGTTACGTATTGCTTTGTGTTGCCAAACCCCTTTCCGATCTAAAAATTGAGACTGAAAAAGAAGACACACTTTATCAGTTGCAATTTGGCAAAGACTAATAATTGAGAAAATATGTATCAGTGAACAGTTATCAGTATAAATGTTGATTTATTGATAGCTGAATGACTGTTCACTAGCATCATTACAAAAACTGAAAAATCATACAAGTATTTCATAGCACCTGATAAGCTATTCTATAAACTAAAAATCAACAGGATTTAGGGCGATGACAACTCATTTTATTACGGCAGAAATCGACCTGCAAGAAACTCCGGCCGAATTACTCAAAACAATTGAAACAGAGTTAAAGAAACAAGGCGAACCCCTACGTTGGGCTGTTACCTCTGTAGATGTTGCCCAGCAAAAGGCTACAGTTGAAGCCGTTGTCACGACAGTCGAGAGTTAGGAGTAGCGAGATGGGGAGATGGGGAGATGGGGAGACAAGAGAAACAAGGGAAAGAATTTTTCACTTGTACCTATTGCCTTCTAACTCCTAACTCCTAACTCACCACTCAATATGCATCCATACACTGCTATTTTAATTGTACCAACTGGCGTTGGGGCTGCCATTGGCGGTTACGCTGGAGACGCTTTGCCTATTGCCAAACTTCTAGCACAGGTTTGCGATCGCCTCATTACTCACCCCAATGTCCTCAATGGCGCAAGTTTGTACTGGAATCTCCCCAATGCTTTCTACGTTGAAGGTTTCGGACTTGACAAATTCGCTGCTGGGTGCTGGGGGCTGCGTCCAGTGCGGAATAACAAGATAGGTTTGCTTTTAGACCAAGGTATTGAGCCAGAGTTACGGCTAAGACACCTACAAGCAGCCGACGCAGCTAAAGCGACTCTGGGATTGACGTTAACAGATTATGTCATCACAGATGCACCATTAAATGTAGAATTACGGACTACTTCATCGGGTGCAAGTTGGGGGACAATTGGCAACCCCGATAGCTTGTTAAGGGCAGCGGAAATACTGATAAAAAAAGCTGGGGCAGAAGCGATCGCAGTTGTAGCCCGTTTCCCAGATGATATGGATGAGGAGGCAGTACAGAAATATCGCCAGGGTGAAGGAGTTGATTCTCTAGCGGGTGCAGAAGCTGTAATTAGCCACTTAGTTGTGCGAACCTTTCAAATTCCTTGCGCCCATTCACCAGCTATTGCTAGCGCACCTCCAGAACCGGACTTATCACCGCGTTCCGCTGCTGAGGAATTGGGTTACACATTTTTACCCTGCGTTCTCGTCGGTTTGAGTCGTGCGCCGCAATTTATAGTTGAAAGAAAAGCGATAGGATTAGAACAAGAAGATATTTGGGCAGATGGAGTGGATGCTCTTGTCGTACCTGCAAATGCTTGTGGTAGTAGCGCCTTACTGAGTTTAAGCCAAACACCATGCCAAATAATTACAGTAGAAGAAAATAAAACTGTTATAAAAGTTCCTCCCCAACCGTTGGGGATCAAATCCATACAGGTAAACTCATATTTAGAGGCAGTGGGCGTATTGGTGGCACATAAAGCAGGCATCGATCCATATATTCTTCGTCCCAAATTATCCTCTTTGCAACCAGTAGCTATTAGGAGTTAGGAGTAGGCGCACTAGCAACACCTACTGACTAAAAATCAAATAAACATCAATAATTCAATCCCTTTCCCCTTTGCCCCTTCCCCCTTCCCCTTTCCCAAAAAACCCGTGATTGAACAACAAAAGCAAGAACCAGAAATTCCATATCTAACGCGCTTCCAAGTACTTGTAGCTATGGGAGCGACTGCAATCATTTTGTTTATAGTCGCCAAACTATCGTTGTACTTTGGCAACTTTTCTCTATTTTCCTGGAACTTGAACCAAACAGATTTGCTCTTAGGTGTAGGCTTAGGATTTGCCATCACCGCATTAAGTGGCTTAACTTATCGCCTTTGGAGTTCCTACCGCAAAAGTGCAGATTTGTATCTAGAAATAATCTTAAAGCCTTTAGCCTTACCAGACTTAATTTGGTTAGGTTTGCTACCTGGTTTGAGTGAAGAATTGTTATTTCGGGGAGTGATGCTGCCAGCTTTAGGTTTTGACCATCTAGCTGTGATTGTATCTAGTCTTTGCTTTGGAATTTTACACCTGAGTGGTTCTCAACAATGGCCCTATGTAGTTTGGGCAACCATTGTCGGCATGATATTAGGATATAGTGCCTTGCTCAGTGGCAACTTATTAGTGCCCATCACTGCTCATATTATGACGAATTGGATCTCTAGTTATATCTGGAAAATTTGGCAATTGTCGAAAAGTAAAAAATAAGATGTTGCTAAATCAGATTCAGCGTTGAAAATAGAATTATAAAATTTATTTTTTAGGAGGTTTACCACGCTTTCATGCTTTAGATGCAGGAGGTGGAGAGCTTGGAGGTTCTTGGAGAATTTCTATAATTGCAGTGATAACTTTGTCAATTTTTTCATCCTTGAGACTACCTATTTTTCTTAAAACTAAATCTTTCTTAGTAGTATACAGGGCACTAGGATGTATATAAGAAATTAAGTCTAGTTTCCCAATACGAAAATCTCCTTCTTCTAATTTAATCTCTTTTTCCCTACCTGATTTACTCGTAATTACACAAACAATAATATTACTGCCAGATTCAGCAACAATTAAAGCAGGTCTTTTTTTACTATCCAAAGCATCTAAAAAAGGATAATTAATTACAATTACATCACCCTTGGTCAAGTGTTCTATAGATTTTTCCAAGCTTCGTCTTCCTGTTCATTAAGCCAATATTCATTCAGTGCAGATTCACTAATTTTCATAAAATCTAGTATAATCTCATCAAAATCAGATGATTCTATTTGATGCAAGTTTTCCGGTATTAAGTCCTTTTCTTCTAATAGTTTAAAAGCAGCATTTATTACCTCTAACGCATTAGTATACTTACCTTTTATTATCTGTTTCCTGATAAATTCTTCCTGCTCTGGATTGAGGGAAATGTTCATTTACTAGTACCTGAGTTTGGTTTTCAAATCTTTTCAGTATGCCTCTATTTTAGATTCTAGCTTGGTAACTAAATCTAGTTGCGATCGCCCAAAGCTGACTCGTGCAAAAATGAGTTTTGATAAGCACAGCAGTATTTACTCTAACTAAGAATTAGTATAGGCTGCCAAGGCGATCGCCATCGGTAAAATGCGATGTTCTTGAATTTGAATTCTGGCGTGCAGTGTTTCTGGCGTATCATCCGGCAACACTGGTACTGCGGCTTGCATTAAGATAGGACCGCTGTCCATTTCTAAACAAGCAATATGCACAGTACAGCCAGTGATTTTTACCCCAGACGCTAAAGCTTGTTCTACAGCATTAATTCCCTTAAAACTAGGCAACAAACTCGGATGTATATTAATAATTTTGTTAGGAAAAGCATCAATAAAGACCGATGTCAACAGTCGCATCCAGCCCGCCAAAATCACCCATTCGACATCATACTGTCGTAATGTCTGCACAATTTTCTCATCAAACTTTTTCCGGCTTTTGTAGTCGCGGTGATTCAACAACACAGCTTCTACTCCTCGATTCGCTGCTCTAACCGCTGCTTTAGCCGTGGGATTATTATAAATCAAAACTTGAATTTTGCCATTTAGCTGTCCATCTTCGATCGCTTGGGCAACTACATCAAAATTGCTGCCATTTCCAGAAGCCATAACTCCGAGTTTTAAAGGAGTGTCTTGTCGGCAGACATTGTTAACGCTGGGAGAAACCAAGCTAGGGGTACAATCAGGGCAAAGAGTCATAACAGCAAAAAGGAAAAATTATAAATGCCAAAAACATATAGTAAGTCTTGGTTGGATAATGATACAGCGGCTGCTTGGATTTTTCTCACACCAGCACTAATTTTATTAGGCATTTTTATTATTTGGCCCATAGCCTATTTGTTTTACCTCAGTTTCACCGCTGGCAGTTTCACTTCAAAGGGTATTTATTGGATAGGTTTAAAAAACTATTGGCGCTTGTTATTGAACTCTGACTTCTGGCAAGTTATTGGTAACACCATTTATTTTACTGTTGCCACCATCATTCCGAGTTTAATTATCCCCTTGGGATTAGCAGTGTTATTAAATCGCTCCTTGGCTTTGCGGGGAATTTTGCGGAGTGCTTATTTTTTACCATCAATTATTTCTCTTGTGGCTTCTGGCTTAGGATTTCGCTGGCTGTTTCAAACAACGGGGCCAGTGAACGGACTTTTAGATTTTTTTGGTATTCCAGCCGTGCCTTGGCTAGCAGATACATTTTGGGCAATGCCAATACTGATTTTAATGAGTATCTGGAAACAAATCGGCTTCAATATGGTGGTATTTTTAGCCGGGTTGCAAGCAATTCCCCCCAACCGTTATGAAGCAGCAGATTTAGACGGTGCAGATGCTTGGCAACAATTTTGGCATATTACATTACCCGGATTGCGTCCCACCGTTATATTTGCCACAATCACCACCGCGATTTTTACATTGCGGAGTTTTGAACAAGCTTATGTCATAACTGGCGGCGGCCCCTTGAATTCCACTAATTTGCTAGTTTATTACATTTATCAAGAAGCCTTTGCTCAATTTGATTTTGGTTATGCCGCCGCCGCCGCAACGGTATTGTTAGCAGTAACTTTGGTACTGGTGTATTTACAATTACAAACTTGGGGAGAGGAGTAGAATTTTATCAGTTGTTAAATCATCCCTGAATTCAGCAACGCCGAATATCATTCAGGATTTATGCAATAAGTCTCTGAAACTCTTATTTCTCTGTGCCCTCTGCGTCCTCTGCGGTTAGATTTTTCGTTACCTGTGCGTAAGTCCCGATCGTTATCTGAGTAAGTTGGATAATTTATTTTCTGGAAGTGCCCAATTCGATTGCATCGCCTCGCAATTGAGTTGTATCGCCTTGCAATTGAATTGTATTGACATGCAATGTTATATAGATAAAAGCGGTATAGAATTCGATCGCAGCATAGGTAAATTAAATGGCGAAGGTAGCTTTGCTGATTGGAGTCAGTGAGTATGAGCCAGGGCTGAACTCTTTGCCCAGTGCAGTTAGAGATGTGGAAGCAGTGCGCGAGGTGCTGCTGCATCCAGAGATGGGCGGATTTGCTGCATCAGATATTACTATGCTAAAAAATCCCGAACGACAAATTGTAGAAATAGCGATCGAAACGCTGTTCTCCAGTCGGCACAAGGATGATTTGCTGCTGCTGTACTTTTCGGGACACGGCATCAAAGACGATCGCGGTAGGCTGTATCTGGCGACTCGCAACACCAGTAAAACGCAGCAGGGCGAATTGATTCGCTCAACGTCGGTGTCTGCCAATTTTATTCACGATCGCATGAGTGAAAGCCGCTCCCGTCGGCAAGTGGTAATTCTAGATAGCTGCTTTAGTGGTGCGTTTGCTGAGGGAATGTCTGCCAAAGATGACGGTACGATTGACATTTGGAAGGAGTTAGGTGGTGAAGGACGAGCCGTGTTGACTTCTTCTACTTCGACTCAATATTCTTTTGAGGAAAAGGGGCAAGATTTATCGATTTACACTCGTTTTTTGGTTGCAGGCATCAAATCGGGAGAAGCCGATCGCGATGGGGATGAATTTATCTCCATTGATGAACTCCATGAATACGCCAGTCAGAAGGTGCGAGAACTTCAGCCTGCAATGAAGCCGGAAATCTATGCAATTCGAGAAGGCTTTAAAATTCGACTGGCAAAGGTGGCTCTAGGCGATCCCAGACAGCGATACCGGAAAGAGGTAGCGCGATTTATTCATCGAGGCGAAATTTCTTTTGTTGGCCGTCGTACATTGGATGTATTGAGGACTCGCTTGGAATTGGAGATAACTGATGCCAAGACCATCGAAGATGAAGTGTTAGAACCGTATCGCAAGCAGTTCCGCAAAAACCTCCAGCAGTATCAGCAGGTGTTCGCCGAACTACTGGAGCGAGACGAGACAATTACCGATGGCGATCGCCAGGATTTGCAAAATCTCCAGCAAATTTTGGGGTTGCGGAATGAGGACACGATGCCGATTGAGGCACAGGTGACTGCACGCTTTCAGACACATCAACAAAACCTCCAAACATATCAGCAGGCATTTACAACGGCACTGCGACAGGAGTTTCCCCTGAGTGCAGCAAGCCGCGATCGCTTACGGCAAATCCAGCAGCAATTAGAACTTGCCGATAAAAATATTGTCGCAATTGAATCTCAGATTACGGCTGAGGTAGAGGCATATCACCAGAAACTCCAACACTACGAACGGCTGTTTTTTACTGCCACCCAGCAGGAATATCCCCTCAGCGAACCAACCCAGACTCACTTACGCCAACAGCAGCAGAACTTGGGACTAACGGATGTAGATGTTGCACCAATTGAAGCGCAAATCACCACGCAGATTGAAAGCTATCATCAAAAACTCCAGCAGTACGAGCAGGCGTATGTGAAAGCGACGCAGCACCAGCATTATCCTGATGAGGTGACGCGAAAGCAGTTGCAGCAAACCTGGCAAACGTTGGGGTTAAGCGAAGAAGATGTGGGGGCGATCGAGAGGCGAATTAATGCGGAGATTAAAACGCATCAAGCAAACTTGCGGCAATACGAGCAAGAGTTTAGAGAAGCTGTTGAACAAGAATATCCCCTCAATCCTGTCAAACGCTCTCAACTAACGCAACGTCATCAAGCGTTGAATCTGACTGCTGAGAATGTGACTGCAATTGAAAATCCAATTATTGCTGCGATCGAGGAACATCGGCAAAAGTTACAACAGTATGAAGAAGTGTTTAGAGAGTACATACAGTTTGAATATCCTCTTAGCGATACAACTCGTGAAGAACTACAGCGCTTTCAAAGAATTTTAGAATTAAATGATGCGGAAACATCTGCACTTGAAGCAATTATTATTCAATCATCTTCAGAAGCAGAATACCGGAAAGAGCAAGAGAGAATCAGACAGCAGCAGCAGGCAGAAAAACAACAACAAGAAGCTGCACGACTAAAGCGCCAGGAGGCAGAGAAACAACGGCAGCCAGAGGAAGCAGAAAAACAACAAAAATTACAGCAGTATATTCAGCAGCCAAGCCGTACTCAACCGACTCAAGAGCGAATAACCCGACAAAAGTTCTTGAAGTGGGCTGGTTTAGGTGGTGTAGGTTTGTTGACAGCAGTGGCAGGCCGTGAAATTTTTAACAGTCAATCACCGACACCTAAATCTACATTACCGACACCTCAATCTACTAATCAACCGGCTAATAAATCAACAAATATCTCTGTAGCTGAACCCAAATATATTTCCGTTAAGTTTGAAACCGTAACGGTAGATAAAAAGGGACAAATAATTAAACGAGATGCTAACAAGCAAGCTAAGTTCTTTAAAGAGGACTTAGGCAATGGCATCACTTTAGATATGGTTGAGATTCCTGGAGGCTCTTTTAATATGGGTTCGCCACTTGCTGAAAATGGTCGAACCAAAAATGAAGAACCACAGCACGTTGTAAATGTACCTGCTTTTTTTATAGGCAATTTTGAAGTGACTCAGGAACAGTACCAGCAAATAATGGGTAGCAATCCGTCCTTCTTCAAAGGAGCAAAACGTCCTGTAGAAAAAGTATCCTGGAATGATGCAATAGACTTTTGCAAAAAGCTGAGTCAAAAGACTGGGCGTAAATATCGCCTACCTAGTGAAGCAGAGTGGGAATATGCCTGTCGTGCAGGAACAACAACACCATTTCACTTCGGCGAGACGATTACAACTGAGTTAGCTAACTATGATGGAGATTCCGCCTATGCTTCTGCACCAAAAGGAAAAAATCGTCAAGAAACAACACAAGTAGGAAGTTTTCCACACAACGCCTTTGGATTATACGATATGCACGGGAATGTCTGGGAGTGGTGCCAAGATACTTGGCATGACAGCTATGAAGGAGCGCCTAGTGATGGAAGTGCATGGATAGATAATAATAATTCAACTCGGATACTACGAGGCGGTTCCTGGATCAGCAATCCTATACGCTGCCGTTCTGCTTATCGCGGCTACGACGACCGCAATGTCCACTACAAGTATATTGGTTTTCGTGTGGTCTGCGCGGTTTGGAGGACTCTTTAGCCTTTGACACTTGAGCTAATTTACCTATGTCTTTCTGGACTTTACCCTTTTTCAGTGTAGCGAAGCGGAACGAGCAAATTTTTTTCAAAAAACACAGTCGCTCAAATTTAGGATTAGGTTTAAGTAAAAACTCCAACTAGAGATAATTATGAACCAAGAGCTTACCCAAGCGATGCCTCAAAAGTTCAGCCATTCCACAGCATTGATTTACTGACTTGAGATTAAGCTAGGATATTAGTACGAATTATTTTTGCTACTAATTGGTAGGAAGATGAATGTAGAAAAACTCTCTATTTCCTTGCCACCCTCTTTGGTCGAGTTTGTCGAAAACTACAAGCGCAATAAAGGATGTAAATCTCGTTCTCAAGTAATTGAAGAAGCATTAGAATTGCTGCGAAACCGAGAATTAGAGGCAGCTTACCGAGAAGCATCTGCTGAAGTTGATAACGATTGGGATGTAACAGTGGCAGATGGTTTAACAGATGAAACGTGGTGATATTTCTTACGCAAATCTTAGTCCAGTTATGGGTTTAGAAATGGGTAAACGTCGTCCAATGTTAATTGTCAGCAATGATATAAGTAATAGTGCTGCTACCACTGTGACAATTTTACCGCTTACTTCTAATGTGAACCGTGTTTATCCCTTTGAAGTTTTGCTTAATCCAGAGATTAGTGGTTTAACAAAACTTTCCAAAGTACAGACGCAGCAAGTCCGAACAATTTCTAAGCAACGAATTACTGGTGAAGTATTAGGTAGTTTAAACGAAGAGATAATGGTACTAGTTGATGCGGCGTTGAAATTACATTTGGGATTGGTTTAAGTTTGCACAAAAATAGCGATGTCTAAGTAAAGACTCCAACTAGAGATAATTATGAACCAAGAGCTTACCCAAGCGATCGCTTTAGGGATTGAGTTAAATGCAGATTATGTTTTGTTAGACGATTCGACAGTGAAAAGAGAAGCTACACTAATTGATTCTGACTCCTGAATTCTAACTTCTGAATTCTTCTTCAAAAATCTTAATTCTAGCTTCTGAATTCTACCGTATCAATATTTCCTGACTTATGTCAGCATATTTTGTTTTAAAAAATACTTTTAGAGCGTATTATCAGGTTATTGACGATTTTTTCGGAATTTCTTCTTAATTATCGATCGCTTTTATCAACCTTTGAGGTGTACTCTCAATATACAGTAACTCTCGCGATCGCACTTTGAGATAAGTTACACCCAGAGGTGAATACCATGAAAAATTATGCTGACAAGCAGGAATCGATCCTAAATCAAATCACAAATAAATGTTTTGGTCGTCACAATTTCAGTGGATATGACTTGAGCGAAATTGACCTGAAAGGGCTGGATTTAAGTGGATTTAACTTCATAGGAGCAGATTTGCATGGCACCGATCTATCTGGTTCTATACTCACTCGTGCTAATTTAAGTGGCGCAAATTTGATGGAAGCTAATTTATGCGAAGCGAATTTGTATGAAGCCTCTTTATGCGAAGCTAATTTAATTAATGCCGACTTAAGGCAAGCAAATTTGTGTGGAAGTTTTTTATGGCGAGTGAAATTAATAGGTAGTAACCTTTGGGGTACTTCCTTATGTGCTGCTGATTTAAGTGAAGCAGATTTAACTGAAGCCACATTAATTGAAGCATCCCTAATTGAAGCTAATTTAGTGAGAGCAAATCTCACTAAAGCAAAACTATGTGGAGCAATATTGCTAGAAACGAATTTAAGTGAAGCTAATTTAACTAGTGCAGATTTGACATGGGCAAACTTAACTAAAACAAAGTTGAGTAAAGCAAATCTTTACCAAACAAACCTGATTTATGCAAAATTCCGAGATACGATTATGCCTGATGGCACAATTAAAGAACCTCAGATAATAATTAGTTATTAGTTATTAGTCATTAGTCATTAGTTTTTCTCCGTGTCCCCGCGTCTCCCTCATCTCCCCATGCCCAATGACTAAAACTCGCGTTGTGAGAAGATAAAAATAGCGATCGCCAACAACATAGCACTGTAGAGTAAGGCATAACCGGCATTGGTAATCAGTGCCGATGTATCAGGTAGTGCTTGCAAACCATAAACAGCGTCGTTTTTCAAATCCAATCGAGATAAATCTGGCAAAATAAGAAACAAAGCTTGAGTTAAACGTTCTATCCCAAGGTTGCGACTAAGCCGCCCAAGTTGTACCAAATCTTGGGTAATATTCCCCATTAAATACACAGCAAATGTTAAAATCGTCGCCACCAGCGAAGCTGTAAAAACACCAAAAGCAATAGCCGCAGCAGTCATTAATGACAACTGCAAAAATAAGAAAATCGCCGCAATTAAAATACTCGCTGTTGGGCGAGCAATATTACCAAATTGTAGAAATAACAGATAAATTGCTGTCATCGTAGCTATCAGCACAGCTAGCACTGCGGATAACCCCAAATACTTTCCGACAATAATTTCACTACGGCTAACAGGTTTGGCAATTAATACTAAGACAGTACGTTTTTCAATTTCTTTATTAACTAGCCCCGTACCAACAAATATCGTGACAATTAACCCGATCGCATTCATCGCCGCCATGCCAAAATCTAAAAATATTTTGTCTTCTGTCGCAGCTGAAAATTCAGGAAGAGTACCAAAAGCGACGGCGAGTATTAACGCATAAAAACCAATAATATATAGGATGCGATCGCGTATCACTTCCTGAAACACATTCTTAGCAAGTACAAAAATTTTGGTCGTCATTAGTTATTAGTTATTAGTCATTAGTCATTAGTAATTAGTCATTTCTCCCCCTACCTCCCCATCTCCCCATCTCCCCATCCTCCCATCCCCCCACTCCCCACATTCCTCACTGCTGCGGAGGCGGCGAACCAGCGATAAATTTATTCAAGCGATCGCATTCAATTTCTCCAACTGTGATTTTATCCCCAGATTTAATAGTTGCTGCAACTGGTTCAATTCGGCAAGATTTCTTTAAGTAATACCCCCGTGGATTAGAACTCGGCCCTATCCAGATGCTTAGTAAATCTAATATATACCCAGACTTAGTATTAGATACACGCGGTTCAACACGCCATAATTCCTTCTCTTCATATTTTCCCAGGTTTTTTTGAATTACTCCCCTACCCAAGTTTCCTACTCGCACTTTTGCATCTAACAACCATTTTTCTACTTCAGACCAAGGTGTTTGGGCTATTTGTTCTTCTACTATTGGTTGAAGTTTATCTAAAATTAAAATTCCATTTGGTGGCGCCTTAGCTGCTTGTTCATTTCTAACAACAAAGGTACTTTTTTTAAAAGTATCTGCCTGCAAACTGGGATATTCTTCTAACCAATTATCTACCACAAAAGAAAACTGTAGCCAGCAGCTTAATAGCATACTACTAGCTACTAAAATTATGATTCTTTGGCGGTCTTCTGGCTTAGGAATTTGAGCTTTAGCATCTGTATCACTTCCTTCAATAAATTCTGGTATTGCCGTAATTAGTGCTGAAATTGTCGGCCAAAAAACAATTGTTGTTGGTGTAACTACATCCTTTTGACTTCCAAATGCAAAAACACTAACTAAAAATCCAGTGATTACTGCTCCCACTGGCATAAAAGTACCAGGAACCCTCAAAGGATCTTGTGTTGTGTACCAAGCTGTACCAGAAATTAAAAACAGCCAACCAAAAAACGCAATTATATCTTTTATATAACCTATAGCAAAATATGAAATTATCCAAGAAAAAACGCTTAGATATATAAATGTTTGCCAAGAATAAGCTTTCGGCGGAACTAATACTTTTCTAATCCCTGCGTAAAGCCCTTCAACAAATTTGAAAACTCCAAATAAATCTTTAAGTAGCGTATTCATATTTCTCCCTACACCTAATTAATCGCTGGCTTTCCTATGAATAAAGCATTTTTTCCTACTTTGAGCGAAGCAGTAAAATAGCAGTTATGACGCTATAGCTCAGAGAATTTGCTATTAATACAGTAGTAACTACGCTGGTATTTTGCAATTTAATATTGCTAAAACCGCGCCATTTTTGTCTTTGAAATACTTGAACTTCCTCTTCTTTTTTCGCAAATGGTTCCTTGATTAGAGATAACAGTAATACCCTCAAAAGTAGAAATTTAACTATAAAAGTAGCAAAGAAAATTATAAAAGCCGTTAAAATTAGTAGAGTCTGGGTACCTGGCGATTTAAAATTGTTAAATAACAGATAATTAATTAATTCTGATTTAATCTGTATTGGCAACAATGGTTCGGAAGCAAAAAAGACAGACCAACCGATAACACTAGAAAATAGATTAATAGAAATGGCATAAAAAGTGCTAGTTTTTTTATCAAATTTTAGGCGTTTGTGTAAAACATACGCTTCGATGGGGATGGCAATCAGTACAAATAAAAAGTCAAACAGAATTCCACCAATGGGAAAAATCCTCGGAAGCATCCAATTTTCAAGCATAAAAAGTCAATGGTAAGGGTTAACTGTAGAGAGTATAACCGGGATAGTGATGGTGATGGGGGAAATTATTTCATTAGTGGGGAGAAGGCTTCGCCAAGGGAAAAAGCAAAAGGGGAGATCTTTCTTTTCCCCTTTGCCCCATGCACAATACCCAATGCCCTATGCACAATACCGAGCGATCGCTAAGTTTGCAATACTTAATATTTGAAACACTAATAATTCGTTTATCATGCAATTGTGATTTCCAGTACATCTTTTTTTGTGTGTATTCTGTAAACTGTATCTGCTGAGTCAAATTGCTATAAAAATTTATGGTATATCGCGAGCGCAGACAGTCGCAGACATCGCCAAGCAGCAGCATCCCTAGTTCTGCTGTGGTATCAACCTAACGTAACAGTTTTGCGATCTCATTCCTTGTAGATCGATTTAGTAATGCCAATTTGAAAAACGATTGCCATAGATGGATAGCCAAAAGCGCTTACTACCCACTGTTTGACAATCTAAAAATCAAAATGGTCTAAATTTCTGCAAGCAATTTTTGGTTGTTGCCAAAGCATTCCATCAAAATTCAGTGTCTTTTCATATCTGCTTTAGACATTCCTGACGCAGACATGAAAACTCATTGGGTATATACAAATCAGCCATACCGACCGTAGAGCTAGCGCTAAGGGACTAGTAAAAAAGCAGTAAAACATTATGAACAAAACACGTAAGTTTCGTTTAGGTGCATTTATTCAAGCAACCGGACATCATGTTTCAGCTTGGCGGCATCCCGATTCACAAGCAGACGCTGGTTTGAATTTCGAGCATTATAAGGAAATTACTCAGACTGCCCAACGTGGTTTATTCGATGCAGTTTTTTTAGCAGATAGTCCAGGAGTCTGGGGTGGCGCTCCAGAAACGCAGAAACGCAATGGAAAACTTGCCCATTTCGAGCCGATTACTTTGTTCTCGGCTTTATCCTCCGTCACCCAAAATATCGGGTTTATCGCTACTGCCTCAACTACCTATGAAGAACCCTACACCCTAGCACGTAAATTTGCCTCTTTGGACTATCTGAGTAAAGGTCGGGCAGGCTGGAATGTAGTCACCACAGGCAATGAAAATGCCGCTCTTAATTTCGGCCACGACCAACATCCAGAACACAGCTTGCGTTACGAACGTGCCGAAGAGTTCGTGGAAGTAGTAAAAGGACTGTGGGATAGCTGGGAAGACGACGCTTTTATCCGTGACAAAGAATCTGGTGTCTATTTCGACCCTGACAAACTACATATACTCAATCACAAAGGCAAACATTTTTCTGTCAAAGGCCCTTTGAACGTCGGTCGTCCGCCCCAAGGCTACCCAGTAATTGTACAGGCTGGAGCTTCAGAAGCCGGACGGGACTTGGCTGCGCGTACTGCCGAAGTCATCTTTACAGCTAATCAAACCCTAGCTGATGCCCAAGAATTTTATGCTGATGTCAAAGGTCGGTTAGCGAAATACGGACGCTCCCCAGACGATCTGAAAATAATGCCTGGTGCTTTTCCGATTATTGGCCGTACCGAAGAGGAAGCTCAAGAAAAGTATGAATTCCTCCAATCTTTTATTCACCCAGATGTTGCCTGGGGTATTTTGAAAAACTATTACAAAGGTGTTGATTTATCGAAATATTCTCTAGATGATGTTGCTCCCGAACTACCCAGCGATACCAACACCAACAAAAGTCGTCTCAAACTAGTTAAGGATCTAGCTACTCGTGGCACTCTGACACTGCGCCAGTTGTATCTTTCCCTGGCCACTGCCAGAGGTCATCGCACCATCCTTGGTACTCCCGAAACCATTGCCGACCAGCTAGAAGAATGGTTCAACAACGGCGCCGCAGATGGCTTTAATATCATGCCGCCAATCCTACCTACAGGATTAGATGATTTCGTTAACCTAGTCATTCCTGTTCTCCAAAAACGCGGATTATTTCGTACCGAATACGAAGGCACCACCTTGCGTGAAAACCTGGGATTGGCTCGGCCGAGCAATCGTTTTGCCGTCAAACAAGCCGATGAAAGATTAGTGCTGGCGTAAAGGAATTTTTCACAGATGCTTGAGCCACATCTTTTAAAGCGGAATTTCTGTAGATCCCCACCCTCAGAGGTAGGGAGCAGGGGGCAGGGAGCAAGGGAAAAGGTTAAAGGGAAAAGGGAAAAGGAATAAATGAATCTTTCTCCTTTCCCCCTTACCCCTTCCCCTTTCCCCATGCCCAATGACAAATGACTAATGACCAATTGTAATTTTTGGAAGAAAAAATCATGACTGAATATAGCCGATTAAAGACTTCACAATCTGCTGCAATCAGAGCGACTCTTGATTATCCGATAATCGATACTGACGTTCATACCAATGATTTCACGCCAGCTTTTGAGGATTACATCGCTAATTATGGCGGTGCAAAACTTGTGGATGAGTTACGCAAGGCGGAAGCTTCGCGTCTCAACTCCAAGAGCAATGGTAAAGATTGGTATCAACAAACTCCCGAAGAACGTCAACGCAACCGCACAATTCGATCGCCTTGGTGGGCAAGAGTCACTCGCAACACGTTGGATCTTGCTACTTACACCCTACCGGCATTGCTCTACGAACGTCAGGCCGAACAAGGGTCAGACTATTCGGTATTGTTTCCCAACAATGTTTTAGCACCAGCCGGCGCAAGCCCAGAGAACCGTCAAGCACTGCAACGGGCGGTGAATCACTATCATGCTGATATCTACCGGAAATATAGCGATCGCCTAACGGTGGTCGCTGGTATCCCCATGAGTAATCCTCAAGAAGCGATTGAGGAGCTTGAATTTGCCGTTAAAACACTGGGTCTGAAGGTAGCAAATATTCCTGGTGGTGTGAAACGGCCAATTAAGGCGATCGCTGAGAAATATCCAGCCGATCAATTTCCTGAAATCGCCAAGTATGCCTCATACATCGACTTTTACGGATTGGATAGCGAATATGACTACGATCCATTCTGGGCTAAGGCGGTCGAACTAGGTGTACCCATTACTACACACTATGGCAGCCAGGGCTGGACTGGACGCTCCTCCATCAGTAACTACATGAACAACCACATCGGCCACTTCGCCGATGGTTCCCAAGCATTTGCCAAAGCATTATTCTTTGGCGGTGTCACCAAACGATTCCCACAATTGCGCGTTGGTATGTTGGAAGGTGGTGCAGACTGGGGTGCCCACGTCTACATTCATTTGGTCGATCGCTTCTCCAAGCGCAGCCTCAAAGGACTGGAAAACTACAATCCAGAACTGACAAATGCTGATGAATTGTTCGAGTTGTTTGAACGTTTCGGAGGCGAAATTACTCAAGGGTATTCCCTAAGCAAAGAAGAACTGACCAAAACTGTACTGGGTTCTTCATTCAGCCGTCATAGCCGCCAGCCAGTTGGTAGCGAACTCAACGATTTTGGCGCAGCAGGAATTGAAACAATAGAAGACATCCGCGATCGCTGGGTGAATAGCTTCTTCTTTGGTTCCGAGTCAGATGACCGCACCATCGCCGCAGCATTCAATGACAAAGCCAATCCCTTGAATGTGAAAATCAACGCCATCTATTCCTCAGATGTTGGTCACTGGGATGTACCCGATCTCACCTCACCCTTGGCTGAAAGCTGGGATCTCGTAAGAGAAGGCGTGATTACCGAAGCCGACTTCAAGTCTTATGTATTCGCTAATCCCTACAAGTTCTATACCCAAGCCAACCCCGACTTCTTCAAGGGGACAGCGATCGAATCTCTTGTATCTCCACAAGTTGATAAGAATCTTGTAATCGCTTAAAGGCTACAAGTCCCTGACTTCTTCCAGAAGTCGGGGATCTGACCACCAAACATACAAAGGAGTTACAACTATGTCTATCGAACACCGCTCTGGTTTATTGCCTTATCTATTTGCGCCCGCCTCTGAAGATACCAATAAACCTGCACCCTTGGTATTGTTTTTGCATGGCGCACGCGATCGCGGGAACGATCTAAATGTGCTGCTGAAATGGGGTTTACCTCGTTTTGTGAATGAATCAAGCTCCTTACCTTACTTCTTTTTAGCGCCCCAACTTCCTGAAGGGCAGACTTGGGTAGAGCGAGAATCAGATGTAATTGCTTTATTGGATAATCTTATCGCCTCGCGGTCTATCGATCCGTCCCGTGTCATCATATCTGGGTTCAGCTTAGGTACGGCTGGGGCATGGCACATCGCTGCTTCTCATCCCGATCGGTTCGCTGGTCTGGTAGCAGTATCCGGTCGCGTTCCCAAAACTTTAGAAACCAGCCAGCTAGCTGCACTCAAGGAAATTCCTATCCAAATATTCCAAGGTGGCAAGGATGAAAAACTGCCAATTGAGGATACACAGCAGATTGTCGATACCTTGCGCGGTCTAGGCGGAACAGTAGATTTTACTCTACTACCTGAAGGCGATCATTTTATTGCTGATGAAGTGTACGGCAACGCGAAATTGCAACAGTGGTTGGTTTCACAAACCCGTCGCGCTTCTGTAATTGCCTAACTCATCTGATTCAGTAATCACTGAATCCTTTTTTCAACAGCTGGCAATGAAGAATTGGTGTCAACTTAAACCAAAGTTATTGAAATTCTCATTTCCAGGTTCTACCTGGAAATGGAATCAAAGCAATTGTGTAGCTAATTTTCCCATTATGCAGCTACCTTATGCTTTGCTAACTTCAACGCCGACAACAATAGAATTACACCCAAAATTACATGTAGTAAAGAACTTGCTACATACTTTAAAAGGTTGCTGCCAATAAACGCTCCCAATATTGAACCAAATGCCATTGAAACAATAAACCGACGATCTGATTTCACTTCTTTGAGTCGTTGCTGACTTTTATATTTGAATAGACCCATAACGATTGTTGGAATGCTAATTGCCAGACTCAAACTTCCTGCTAATTTGATGTCAATTGCAAACACGATAATAATCGTAGGGATAATCAACTCACCACCTGCTACACCAAGCATACTGCTGAATATCCCAATCACAATTCCGGCTACAAAACCGATGCCGATTCTCAATAAATCTGGAAGTTGCCAGCTCTGAAGGCTGAAAATAAGATTATGCCCGATTAGTACAAAGCTCAAAAAAAATAGAAAAACTATAACAACCCTATTTAATGTTCGTTCGTCGATCTTGGTTGCATAGTTAACTCCAACATAAGAGCCAATGAGAGAACCTGCCAGAATGTTGATGATTACTGTCAGGTTTGCGAAAACATTTTCAAGCCCAATAATGCCACTCCGAAAAATGAATGAAAAGATCACAGTGACGAGGCTCACAATGAGATTGATAATAATTGCCTGTAAAGTTCGATAGTTAAAAACGCTAACTAAAACCGGTAAGCGAAACTCTGCACCACCCAAGCCAATTAACCCGCCGAGAACCCCAACCAAAGCACCCCAAGCAAACGCCCAAATATTTCGCATTTAAATCTCCATATCTACAACAGCAGCATTAGGAAAGATTTTATGGCATTACCAACCACCAAACTCGGTAAAACCGGATTAACTGTTTCCCGCCTCTGTCTGGGCACCATGACCTTCGGATTACAGACAGAGGAAGAAATTTCTAGGCAGATCCTTGACACCGCTGCTGATGCTGGAATCAACTTTTTGGATACAGCCGATGTTTATCCGCTTGGTGGTGGAATTGCCACAGCTGGACGGACTGAAGAAATAATTGGGCGGTGGTTGAAAGGGAAGCGCGAACATTTTATTGTGGCTACCAAGGCTGTAGGCAAGGTTGGCCCTGCACCTTGGGATCAAGGTGCTTCGCGCAAACATATTTTGGATGCGATCGATGCTTCTCTAAGACGGCTGCAAACAGATTATATCGACTTGTATCAATTGCACTCGGATGATACGTCAACCCCCCTTGATGAAACTCTAGAAGCGTTAGATACGATAGTTCGTGCTGGTAAGGTACGCTATATCGGAGTTTCCAACTTCTTAGCTTATCGACTCAGCCGTGCCTTGGGTCGTGCTGAGGTGCTTAATCTAACTCGCTTCGTGTCGATTCAGCCCCGCTATAACCTATTATTCCGTGAAATAGAGCGGGAACTATTGCCTCTGGCGCAAGAAGAAGGTCTGGGTGTAATTCCATACAATCCCTTAGCAGGCGGTTTGCTAACAGGTAAACACAATTTCGCTCAAGGCCCCACCGCAGGTACGCGTTTCACTTTGGGTGCTGCCGCAGAACGTTATCAAGAACGTTATTGGCGCGATCGCGAGTTTAATACTGTGGAAGAATTACGCACAGTAGCCGAGTTTGCCGGGTTATCGCTCACTACCTTAGCACTAGCTTGGGTTTTAGCTAATCCAATTATCACCGCCCCGATTGTTGGTGCTAGCCGCCCAGAACAACTTGCTGACACCCTCAAGGCTGTGGAAGTAAAACTTGATGACAATTTAAAACAAAAATTAGATGACCTCACGGCCGAGTATCGCAGGGGAGATTCTCTGCGTTAGCGATATCAAAGATGAGGAGATGGGGTGATGAGGAGATGGGGAGTGTGGGGGAAAGATTTCTTCCCACACCTCCCACACTTCCTGCTTGCCCCATGCCCAAATTTAAAATTTTAAATGGTATTAGCTTATGATTAAACGTCGTCGTTTTCTCAATGTTGCTACTTCAGGCATATCTGGTTTTTCTCTGGCATATCTGTTAGGAAGTTGTAGCCAACAAAGCCAACAAAATATATTAAACAGCGCTGCTGGTAGTTCGAGTTCCCTTGGTATCAAAAGCAAGGTTCTTCGCATGGGATATCAGAGTGCAGGCGATCTTGTGAGAAATCGCAAAGTATTAGAGAAACGCTTGGAGCCGCTGGGAATTAAAGTGGAATGGGCGCAATTTGTCCAAGGGCCACAACTTATGGAAGGAATGGCTGCGGGAAGAGTTGATGTGGGATCTGTGGGGGAAACGCCGCCAATTTTTGCCCAAGTAGCTGGGTCAGATTTGGTTTATGTTGTGGGTACGCAAAGAAATAAAAGAACAGGGAGAAGCAGTGTTATTGCCGTACCTCCAGATTCTCCGCTGAAAAAATTTGAGGATATCAAAGGGCAAGAAGTTTATTTTCAAAAAGGCTCGGCATCGCACTATTTTATTCTTAGAGCTTTGCAGTCGATTGGCTTGACCATCAAAGATATTAAAATCAAAAGTATACCGACTATTGAGGCGCGAGCTGCTTTTATCGAAGGTAAAATTCCTGTTTGGATGACATCAGATCCGCATTATGCGATCGCCGAAAAGATGGGTCGAATTCGCGTTCTCAGAGATTCTGTTGGGCTAGATTCTCCTGGTGGTTATTATATTGCTGACAGGAAGTTTGCGGAACAAAATCCTGGTTTACTAAAAATTCTCATTGAGGAACTTCATGGTCTTGATAAATGGGCAGAGGCGAATCGAGATGAAGTGAAAAAATTGATGGTTACCGAACAAAAACTTGATGAGGATGTAGCCGCAAGGGTGATGTCTCGCCGCACTTTTGTCGGACGCAGAGGACTGAGTGAAGCACTGATCGCAGAACAACAACGCGTAGCAGATTTGTTCTTTCAAGAAGGTGTCATACCAAAGAAAATTAACATTCGGGATGCTTTACTTCCGCCTGATTTGTATGCTGCAATTACACCCGCTGAAATTATGGTTTAGAAACTACAGACTAGTAGTTTTTAAGTACTTTATTTAACGCCAGAGGGCGGCTAAAGAAGCCGTCCTATTTTTGTTTTACAGAATAGGTTGCTAGTACGAGAACAACTTTTATGACAAAAAAGGTCAGAATTTCTAAATCTTTTCAACGTGCTGCCGATGCACCAAATTTACCTAATACTCCATTCAGGTTCATTTGTTATTTCGTTAACCAGTTTCGCTGGTGGTATTTAGCAATGGTAATCCTGGAGGCAACACACGCAACCTGTGGTATTATGTTGCCCTATGCTATTGGCGAGATTATCCGCAGCGTTACGCGATCGACTGGCGACAGCAAGTCTATTTTTGATGCAGTCAGCCAACCACTGATGTTGTTCACCGCTTTGAGTGTGGGTGAAGTGGTATTTGGGCGATCGGCTGGACTCTTGCAGACCATTCTCCATCCCATCCACCGACAGCACATCGTCCGCTCCCTATATGCCTATTTACAACACCATTCCCATCGCTACCTAAGTAGTAGTTTTGCCGGGGCATTGGCACATCGCATCGGCGAAACTTCTCTGGGTGTCACCCAGACGATGCAAATGTTGATTACTGAATTTATGTCTGTAATTATCGTGTATATTGTATCCGCGATTTTACTGTACCGTGCCTATCCACCCCTTGCTGCACTTGTGGGCGTGTGGGCAGTTCTCTTCATCAGTATTTCGTTCTGGCTGGCAACTCGCTGCCGAATTTACTCCCGCAGAGCCGCAGCCGCAAGAAGTGAGACAACTGGGATCATTGTAGATGGGGTGACAAATCTCAGCAGTAGCCGCTTGTTTGCTCGTCTAGATTTTGAACGACGCTATTTGAATGAGCAATTAAAGTACGAAATCAAAGAGGTGAGAAAGTCTAACTGGTACTCGGAGCGAATTCGCTGGTTTCAGTTCATCTCAGCAGCGATTCTGAAAATCGGGACTTTGTATTACTCGCTTTCCCTTTGGAGTCAAGGGTTAATTGCTACTGCTGACTTCGTTGTGGCAACTAGTTTGTCACTATTGATCATCAGTGAAGCCCGCAATTTGAGCCGACGGTTTTTAGAATTCTTTGAACATATCGGCAATGTCGCCAATGGCGTCTCCGTAATTGTTCAACCGCATGAGTTAATCGATCGCGATAAAGCGATCGCTCATCCCATCACCCAAGGTAAAATCGAATTCCGGCAAATTTATTTTAGTTACACGTTAGGCAAACAAGTCTTTGAAAATCTTTCCATCACCATCCAACCAGGCGAACGTGTCGGCTTGGTAGGCTTTTCCGGCTCTGGAAAATCTACCTTTGTGAATTTAATTTTGCGCCTTTTTGACCCACAATCAGGGCAAATTCTCATTGATGGAGTCGATATTCGAGATATGACTCAGAATGCCCTACACGCTCAGATCGGCTTAATTCCCCAAGATCCATCTCTGTTCCATCGCACATTAATAGAAAATATTCGTTACGGACGCATAGATGCAACCGATGAGGAAGTGATTGAGGCAGCACGCAAAGCCTATGCTCACGATTTTATCGCCCAAATGAAGGAGGGTTATAATTCTTTGGTGGGGGAACGTGGTGTTAAATTGTCTGGGGGGCAGAGACAGCGAATTGCGATCGCACGCGTAATCCTCAAAAACGCGCCGATTCTAATCCTGGATGAAGCCACCTCTAGTCTCGATTCCATCACCGAAAAAGCCATCCAAGATACCCTAGACTCAGCAATGGACGGCAAAACCGTGATTGTGGTAGCTCATCGTCTCTCTACCATTGCCCATCTAGACAGAATTTTGGTCTTTGACCAAGGTCGAATTATTGAAGAAGGTAATCACGCCAAACTCCTGACACGACGCGGTGCTTATTACAGACTATGGAAAATGCAGGCGGGTGGATTCTTGCCTGTGGAAGCTAGTAAGTAGGGCATGGATGGGGAAGCAGGGGAAAAGGTTAAAGGTTAAAGGGAAAAGGAATAAATTTTATCTTTCCTCTTTTCCCTTTCCCCATGCCCTGTTTGCCCAATGTCTGATGCCCAGAGAAGTAAAAACTGCTATATTATTACTTTTCGAGAAATGACAAGGAACGGCATCGGTATTCGCACGGCGCAAGTGCGTCAGGAACGGCTTGTTGGTCAAATTCATGTTTATGATGGTGCAGGGAAAGGCAAGTCTCAGGCGGCTTTGGGGGTGGTTTTGCGCTCGATTGGGTTGGGAATTAATACGCCTACTAATTCCAACCGGGTTTTACTGCTGCGGTTTTTAAAGGGGCCTGAGCGTGATTATGATGAAGACGGGGCGATCGCAGCTTTGCAACGCGGGTTTCCCCATTTAATTGACCAGGTTCGGACTGGTAGAGCCGAATTTTTTGGCCCAGAAGAAATTACTACTTTTGACAGAGATGAAGCCGCGCGGGGTTGGGATGTTGCCAAAGGTGCGATCGCCAGCGGTTTATATTCAGTAGTGGTTTTGGATGAAATTAACCCTGTACTGGATTTGGGTTTGCTACCAGTGGATGAAGTGGTACGCACGTTAAAATCTAAACCCCAAGAGTTGGAAATCATTGCTACCGGACGCGCTGCACCACAAAAGTTGCTCGATATTGCAGATTTGCACTCAGAAATGAAACCCCACCACCACCCAACTGCTAAAGCACTTTTACTCAATGGTATTGAAATTTATACTGGTGCGGGTAAGGGTAAATCTACGAGTGCTTTGGGTAAAGCCTTGCAGGCAATCGGTAGAGGAATTAATCACCCAGGCTCTACGCGTGTATTAATTATGCAGTGGCTTAAAGGCGGCAGTGGTTATACGGAAGACGCGGCGATCGCCGCTTTGCAGCAGTCATATCCAGAAGTGGTGGATCATCAGCGTTGCGGTAGAGATGCAATTGTTTGGCGGAATTCCCGGCAAGAATTAGACTACGTAGAAGCCGAACGGGGTTGGGAAATTGCCAAAGTTGCGATCGCTTCTGGGTTGTATAAAACAATTATTCTTGACGAACTCAATCCCACAGTTGACCTGGAACTACTCCCCGTTGAACCCATTGTCCAAGCTTTGCTCCGCAAACCCCGCGACACCGAAATTATTATCACTGGTCGCTGTCAAAATCAACCGACATACTTTGATTTGGCTAGCGTTCACTCAGAGGTTTACTGCCACAAACACTATGCAAATCAAGGTGTAGAACTCAAACGAGGAGTAGATTTTTAAATTGACCGGCAGAGGGGCACAGGAGCAGGGGAGAAGAGGCTTTTGGGATTTTGCTAAAGATGCGGTAATCGTAAGTGATTAGCCGGACATGATATTAAATACCAAAAGACTTTTTACCCAGTCCCCAGTCCCTTGCTACATATTATCTATTTTCAAAATAACAGGCAGAAATATTCCGTATATTTACCTGATTTTGTACGTAAGTACGGGCTTTTCGGTATATTCATCACTGATATCTAGAAAGTTTCGGCATAACATCCAAATTAGGATATTAAACTGAAACTTTCTGAATATTATATGGAACAACACCCAAAAAATTAAAGATTATTCATACAAAACAGAAAAAAGCTATTTTGGCTGGATTAAACGCTATATATTTTTTCATAATAAGCTCCAGTCAAAGGATATAGGACTTACGCAAAATATTTGTCAAACTCTCATTTCTCCGTGACCTCTGCGCCTCTGTGGTTCGATTTTCCGTTAGCTGTGCGTAAGTCCTGGGATATTGTAAGTCATGAAATCAAAGTAGTTTTAACAGATTTGGCAGTTAATAAACAAGTTGCTACATCTATTCAAAATCGACCTTTAAACTCTAAACCAATAAGATTTAGGGAAAGTTTATAGTCGTTTAATTTACCCAAAGAAGAGCTTTATAGTTCTTCAGGACTTACGCAAAAAATAACGAAAGTAGCGGTAATACCCTGCGGGTTCGCTCTTAGCGTTCTCGCAGAGTAGCCGCTGTGCGTCTACATGAATTACCGCAACGCTTGAATAAGGTTTTCAGTCACATATTGCGTAAGTCCTGTTCTTAATTCTTAACTCTTTATTTGCACATGATATACAAACCCCGTCAAAAAAATCTGTTGAAATCGATCGCACTATTTTTAATTGCAATATTTCTGCAATTTTTGTTTTACATCCCGACACCAGTCTTATCCCAAAATTCCAATAGCTGTAGCAGTATTACAGTTCCTCTGACAGCTGAAGAACAAACTTACGCTCGTGCTGCTTGGCAGTATTTTGTGAAAAATTATCAGCCAGCAACGGGATTTACCAATTCTACTGGGGGTTATCCTTCTGGTACGCTTTGGGATATGGGGAATTACCTGATGGCGCTGAATGCTGCACGCTGGTTGAATCTCACTGACCAAGCAGACTTTGATACTCGCCTGAATAAGTTCTTGACGACTCTTAGCAGCCTAAAGCTATTTGAGGATGCGTTACCCAATAAAGTCTATAACGCAGCCACGGGGCAGATGGTTGATTATGGCAACAACCCCATTGAACGGGGTATTGGCTGGTCTGCTTTGGATGTTGGTAGAATTCTGGCTGCGTTTGATGTGATTCGCAGCTGTCATCCGCAATATAATGATTGGCTCAAGGGCATTGTAGCGAAATGGCAAGTGGCGCGATCGCTCAAAGACGAACAACTTTTTGGTGCTACTGTTCTTGCTGACAACAAAACGTTACTGGTGCAAGAAGGACGACTCGGCTACGAAGAATACGGCGCTAGAGGTTATCAACTTTGGGGTTTCTCTGCACCGAAAGCTATTGCTTTTGAGCCGTTTAAGCTAGTGGAAATTAATGGCGTACAAATTCCCGTTGATAGCCGTGATTTTCAAAGCACAAACGCCAATAATTACGTTGTTAGCGAGTCTTATATTCTTGATGGTATTGAATTTGGCTTGCAAGGTCAGTTAGCTGATTTTGCTGCAAGAGTTTTAGATGTGCAAAAACGGCGTTACGATACTACAGGCCAGTTGACTGCGGTTACAGAAGACAATATTGACCAAGCACCTTATTTTCTCTACAACACTGTCTACGCCAACGGTACAAACTGGGCAACAATTACCGACGCTAACCAGCCTTATCCCCAATTTCGCAGCATCAGCACCAAAGCTGCTTTTGGTTGGCGCTATCTGTTTCCAGATAATCCCTATGCCCAAAAAGTTTTTGATGCTGTCAAGGATCTCCGCAGTCCTGATGATAGTGGTTACTATGCTGGTATTTATGAAGAATCAAAGCAACCAAATAAAGCTTTGACAGGTAATACTAATGGTCTAATTTTGGAGATTTTATACTACAAAGCTAGGGGAAATCGCCCTTTAATTGCCTCTGCCTCTGGTTTAGCAAGTGTTTCCACTGCTAAACCAACTGAAAATGCGACACCCTCAAATCAAACGAATTCTACTGTCACAACTCCTACCTCAAATCAAGCGAATTCTACTGTTACGACTCCTACCCCAAATCAATCAAATTCTACTGTTACAGCTCCTACCTCAAGCCCTGCGGATACTTCTAAAATTACAGAAGTGGCTGTTGCACCGATTCCCCCAGTGGAAAGTCCGCAAGCATCATCCAATCTCAAACTAAAAAGACCGCTAACGCTTATTGAACGACGCTATGCAGAGGCGGCTTGGCGATACTTTCAAGCAAATTATCATGCTAAGAATGGGCTAATTGACGATCGCAGTGATTTCAAAGGTGCTACTCTCTGGGGCTTAGGCGATTATCTGGCAGCCCTCCATGCAGCGCGATCGCTCGATATAATTAACCCCAAAGAATTTGACGGACGCACCCGACATTTATTAGCAGCCTTGACAAAATTACCTTTATTTGCTGGTGAGTTACCGAGTCGGGGTTATGATACTAGAACGCTGCGATCGGTAGATTATGGTGGAAATCCCATTGCAGAAGGAAATGGTTGGTCGGCTTTAGATTTGGGTAGGATGCTGGCAGCACTTTATAATTTGAAAACCTGTCATCCAGAATACACGGCTGCGGTAGATAAAATTGTGCTGGATTGGTCATACTTGCGTGTGGTACGGGAAGGTATTCTTTCGAGTGCTAGTGTTAGCAAAGAGGAAGATGGGCGATATCTGACTCGCGTCAATCCTGAAACCCGCTTAGGTTATGAAGAATATGCCGCTCGTGCTTTTCAATTATGGGGGTTTAATGTTGAGGGTTCTGCTGTTGGTGGTGAATATCAAACTGCCTCAGTAGAGGGAGTGAAAGTACCAATTCAACGCCGCCGCACAGATATTAACTCCAAAAACCAATACACAGTTAGCAATCCTTTCTTACTCTATGCTTTGGAATTTGGACTAGATCCACAAATGCGATCGCTTTTTGAGCCGATTTTCCAAGCGCAAGCCGAACGTTATCGTCGTACCGGCACTCTCACAGCGTCAGGTACTACCCTAATCGATCGCAAGCCTTACACTGTCCACAGTACAATTACTGGGCAAGGCGATGCTTGGGTAGCTTTAGGAGATGATGGCCAACCCGTACCAAAGGGACGATTGGTAAGTACAGCAGTAGCTTTTGCTTATCATGCTTTGCTTCCAGACAACAAGTATAGTCAAGAATTACTACAAGCAACGACTGATTTATACAATCCATCTGCTGGATTTTATGAAGGCTTCTATGAAACCACGGGTAAAACGGCAGTTGGTTTCACTAGCAGCACCAACAGTATGATTTTGCAATCCTTGTTGTACAAAGTGATGAATAGACAACCTCTAATTCTTCCGACTACCACCATGAAGTCTCCTTGGTGGGCCGCAGTAACTAAGGGTAATTCTGGGCGAGGTTTACCCAACACCGCAATCCAACGAACAAAGTTAATTTCTGATGGTTCTGGAAGTTACTGGGCTTCAACAAGCAAAAATACTTCATTAGTAACTGGTACAAAAGTCACAGAATAAATTGCATATTCTTCCGTAGCGGTAATTCATCAATTACCGCTACTTTCGTTATCTTTTGCGTAAGCCGTGATTGTTAATAACTAGTTGTATTTGGGAATACTTGTACATGAGTGAATGTAGTCATATCACATCCGCCTAATCACTAGACCTCTTGCATAAATAAGGGACTACCAAATAAAAAAATATACAACTTGTCTTGTGGGGTGGGCGTCTCGCCCGCCCGTAAAAAGGGGCGGACAAGATGTCCACCCCACAAAACTGGATAATTTATTTCTTGGTAATCCCTAATTTTTTGTCGGGCTACGCCCCGCTTTTCTAGGAGACGCTAACACGCAAAGTCGCACAGAAGAGAAATTTTGCAAGAAGTCTACTTATCAAAAAAACTCTCCTTGCGACACATGGATAACTAAAAGCGATTATTTCTAACTATTTCACAATCCAAAATATTACTAAGATGACATCAGTTTCTATTATTGATAACTCCGCAAAGTTTTCTGGTAACAGCCGTTCGTTACTCAAAAAAAGAACACTGTTATTTCGCTATTTGGCAGAAATCAATTTAATTTTTGGTATCTGGTATTTGCAATGGCGCATCACTCATTCTATTAATTTCGATGCACTTTGGATTTCTATTCCTTTACTAGTAGCAGAAATTTATAGTTATTTCGGTGGCGTAATGTTTGTAATTGGGTTGTGGCGGCCTTTAGTTAGACAAATTAAACCTCTTGACCAGATGACCCCATCGATACCTAAATCTGACTGGCCAACAGTGGATGTGTTTATAACGTGCTACAACGAGCCGCCGGAAATTGTAGAAGAAACTGCTAAAGCTGCTCTAGCAATGGATTACCCGCCAACCAAGTTACGTGTTTTTGTGCTAGATGATGGTAACTCCGCTGATATGCGAGCAATGACCGAAAGATTGTGTATTGAGGATTTGCAGTCATCACAACTACAGCAGGAAGCAGAACGAATTGATGCAGAACACTGTTGTTTGTTGGAACGGTTGAAGCAACTGGAAAATCTCACACCCAACACCCAAGCCGCTGAAGAATGGTTGCAAGCATCAGAGGGAAACGAGTTTGGTAGCGAATTTGTGAAGAGTCTGCGACAGTTTATTCTTTGGTTACCTCCACAGCATCAAAGTATGACGGAACGCCTGATTACCGAACGCAAAGCCTTAGAAGAAGCTATTCGCAAAAAAGAACTAGAACTAGTTGAACTGGCTCGTTTTCGCTACATTGCTCGTCCTAAGCCAGCTGGTGTACCCCACCACGCTAAAGCAGGTAACCTCAATTACGCAATTTTTTCTGGCGAAACTTCTGGAGAGTTTATTCTCACCCTAGATGCTGACCATATCCCCAAACCACAATTTATTAAGCGAGTTCTGCCTTATTTCTACACTTATAATCTTTTCACGGGGAAATATGACCATAATCAAATTGCTTTTGTCCAGACCCGCCAGGACTTTTACAACATTCCTCCAGGCGATCCTTTTGGACATCGAGCAAATCTATTTTATGGCCCCTTGCAACAAGGTAAAGATGGCATGAATGCTGCTTTTTATACAGGCACAAATGCACTTTTGAGGCGGGAAGCACTGATTAGTGTAGGACTGCAATATTTTGCTGATGAATTTGCCAAAGATGAAAAACGTTTAAATGAATTTCAATTAATTGGTGGTGTATCTAGCAACAGTATTACAGAAGATATGAATACAGCAATGCGTCTACATGGTGCTGGATGGAAATCAATTTATCATCATGAATTGCTAGCAGAAGGTTTAGCTCCAGATGACCTCAGTTCTACTCTTAAACAACGCTTACGCTGGGCACAAGGAACTATTCAAGTACTACTGAGAGAAAATCCACTAACCAAACCAGGGCTGAGTTTTTGGCAGAGGCTACATTATTTTAAAACCATGTATAGCTATTTTTCTGGTTTTGCAACTCTGGTTTTTATTTCTTGTCCAATTATCTATTTTTTTACGGATATTATTCCAGTTAAAACCTACGGCCCGGACTTTGCCATACACTTTTTCCCAGCTTTTATTATTAACCGCTTGACTTTCCTTGCAGCCACCTGGGGCATTCCGGCTGGAGAAGTTTGGCGTTCGGAACAATATGCGATCGCTCTATTTCCCTTATTAATCCAAGCGGTATGGAGTGTATTTACAGGACAAAAGCTCAATTTTCAAGTAACGCCTAAACAACGACAGTCTGGTATTTATCTCCGCCTAGTTTGGCCGCAGATTGTTGTTTTTATATTGACTGTTCTGGGAATATTATGGAGCCTTTATCGGTTCGCGATCGGGCATTTGAATTACCCTGGAGTTCACTTACTCAATGGTGCATGGGCTATTTATAACTTGTTACTTTTGTCAGCTATTATCCGCGCATCTGTTTGGCAACCTCCAAAAGAAGCGTAAGGAGACAAGGGAGACAAGGTAGCAATTTCTCTCTCTTGTCTCTCGTCTTCCCATAGCCAATGACTAATGACTAATGACAAACTCTAAAATAGCTATGAACAATCATTTAGACTGTAACAATTTTGGGCAACGAACTGTATTAACAATTTATGCTCATGCTGATGATGAAGTTCTACCTGCTGCCGGTACTCTGAGTCTGATGTCTAAAGCAGGGTGGAATGTTCGTTGCTTAATTTTGACTGATGGTAGTCTTTCTAGTTCATCTGTTAAGGGTACGCGTCATCAAGAAGCAGATGCAGCAGGTAAAATTATCGGCGCAAATTACGAATTTTATGCACTTGAGGAGTGTAATTTTTCAACACAAGCAGTGATTAAAGTTACTGAAGAAGCTATTGGGAATTGGCATCCGGATTTGATTATTACTCACGCACCACAACCTGAAAAATATGGACATAGAGATCATGAAGTGTGTGCGATCGCAGTTTCTAATGTTGCTACCCGCAAAAACATACCTTTGTGGTATTCAGCACCGCCTGTTTTTTTACGTGGTTTTGAACCAAATTTTTTTGTCGATATAACTTCTGTAATTGAGGAAAAAATTGCAGCTATTGGTTGTTATGAATCAGAAGCAAATAAAGCATTTATGCAACTAGATGCCATACTTATTTTATCTCGATTTTGGGCGCGAGAATTAGGGCAAAAAGATGGATATTTTGAAGCTTTTGAAATTTCTCGCCAATGGGTTGACGCTAGCTTTTTTAGCGCAATGGCTAATAGTAATAAACAAGTAATTAAATGAAGATTTTTAAGTTAATCTGTTTCAATATGCAATACAATTATTAGCTTTTGGGAGAAATAATTAATTATAAAAAACAGACTTTATGAACAGATTTCAATTGTTATATATCTTAAGAAGATTTAATCAAAAAAATGGACATCTTAATCTTTAATAACACTTGTGCCTGATGGCTGCCTTCAGAGCTAAATAAAAAACGTGACTGCTATATCTAAACAAAAATATTTTTTTAGGTATTGCAGTTTTGATTACATCAATGCCAAAATAATAAGATATTTCAAACAAATTATTGGACAATTAATTCATGAATACAAGTGTAGCTGTACTAGAATTATCTGGAATTTTAGATGGTATTAAAGGTAATGAATTGCGTCGTGAAGTTAGTAATCATGTAGACAATGGAACAAATGTTCTATTGTTGGATTTAAAAAATGTAAAGTTTATTGATAGTTCTGGTTTAGGTGCTTTAGTATCAGCAATGCAAATGGTACGAAAAACCGATGGTCAGCTTTTTGTCTGTTCGATAAACGATCAAGTCAAGATGTTATTTGAACTGACTAAGATGGATAGAATTTTTAAAGTTTTTGCCGACCAAGAGGAATTCAATCGCCAAGTAGTAGCAACGCAAAATTGAATATAGTAATCTGCTTTCTTTTGCAATTTATTTGCTTCTATTAACGAGTCTGTAAAGATGCAATTAATGGCATAGTAAATGTAAAATCAACCTCTTTAAGTTGAGAGCAAGTTTTTTTACGGAATCCAAAGGGTTTATATATCCAGGTTTGAGGATATTAGCCAAAGTTAACTTTTACTAAAGATAAATCATCATCAAGATTATCTTGAGCATTGAAGCTGAGAATATTCGCTAATAATTGATTGATGTTACAGATATCTGTTTGGCTAAATTTAGTTAGTAAGTTGATGAAAGCATCAAGACCTAAAATTTTGCCATCTGGCTGATTAATTTCATAAGCTCCATCACTAAAAATATATAAAGTACTGTTTTCTTTGACTTCAAAAACTGCATTTTGAAATTCAACATCAGGTAAAAAGCCAATTGGTAAATCTAAAGAAGTTAGCTGCTGAATTTGGATATTCGCCGTAGAGGTACTAGACAAAAGTAAAGCGGGTGGATGTCCGGCGCTGGCATAAATGAGTTGGCGTTTGACGCGGTGATAAACTCCATACCAAATTGTGAAGTATTTGTCACCGTGTTTCCTCATTTGGAAAGCGTGATTGAGAGCTTTTAGGACTTCGCTAGGTTGACAAAAGTTAGTGTTTGGTAGAGATTGCGATCGCAGCACGTTCAGCACCGATACAGATAATAGTGCAGAACCTACTCCATGTCCCGATACATCCAACAAATAAATTGCCAAACGATCGTCATCGAGCCAATTATGGCCAAAGCAATCACCGCCTAGCTGTGCTGAAGGAATAAACAAATTTTCTGTAGTTACTGTTCCTACGAGGGGTGAGGGTAGAAGCGATCGCACGTAATCAGCTGCTTGAGCCAATTCTGTTTCTAAAATTTGCTTTTGGGTTCGTAAATCCTGATTGAGTTTTTCCAAAGCTTGCTTTTTACTTTGTAAATCCTGATTCAGCTGATGTAATCTTAATCCTGCTCTGACTCTTGCTTTCAATTCATTCATCTCTATTGGTTTAGAGATAAACTCATCTGCTCCAGCATCAAGTCCCTTTACTCTATCATCTTCCTCTCCTCTAGCTGCTCCCCTAGCAGTCAATAAAATAAAAAATGTAGTCGCCAATTCTGGAGCCGATTTGATTCGCCGACAGACTTCTAGTCCATCTACCTGGGACATCATCCAATCACAAATAATCAGAGCAGGATGCAGCAGTTGTGCTTGTGTAATTCCTTCTTCACCATTACTAGCTACGGTAACATCATAACCCTGCTTTTTGAGGGTGCTTTTGAGTACTGCTCGGACTGTAGGATCGTCATCAATCACTAAAATTTTAAACATAAATTATATTTGATAATTGCGATGGAAAATAAATAGCTGATTTAATTTAAGTTATATGAAATTTAATTTGTAATGTATAGTGAAAATACTCAAATTAAATAAACTAATTAGCGAATAAGATAATTTAAAAATATTTGATTCTCTAAGAATGAATAAGAAAATATATCTGAAAGTTAATACAGATCTGACAGCTTCACCTGAAGTTTTATCTTGGTTTGAGCAGATGAACGAACCAAGCCTTCCCGATAAACAAATTTGGTGGGAATGTCAAACACTTTTGATAGAGGGTTTTACTAATATTGTCGAACATGCTCACAAAAATTTACCGATTGAAACTCCAATTGAGATGGAAGCTGTGCGTTTAAATGAGTATATAGAAATTCGCATTTGGTCTCAGGGCAAATGCTTTGATTTGGAGGAACAATTGCGGCAAACATCAGAATTTGAAGATAATAACCAAGAGCGGGGACGTGGTTTAAAAATCATGTCTGCTATTGCCGACAAATTGAGCTATGAGCCGACAATAGATAATCGTTACTGTTTGTTTATTAGCAAAATTACTAATAAGTAGGTTTTAATAGGCATAAATTAAACAAAAAAATTGTTTATAACTCAGCTATAAATTTTATTTGAATTCTAAATTATGCTGTATGTTATTTATTAATCATACTAGAATTTTGGGCAATGCGGCGAGACTCTATATTTTACAAACTTTTTCAACAATGCCCCACTTTACTGTTTGAAATATTGACAAATATTCCAAGTAATGCAGATAGTTATCGATTTGATTCGGTGGCTGTTAAAGAACCCAAATTTGAAATTGATGGGGTATTTTTACCACCAGAAAATGCAGCCGCAGGAGTAGTATATTTTTGCGAGGTGCAGTTCCAAAAGGATGAACAGCTTTATGAAAGAGTATTTGCGGAATCATCGTTATATTTTTACCGCAACCGTACCAGATTTAGTGATTGGCAAGTAGTAATCATTTATCCATCGCGCAGTATTGAGCAAAGTGATATTCATCCTCATCGCGGATTGCTTAACAGCACTCAAGTACATCGAGTGTATTTAGATGAATTGGGAGACATTCGCCAACTACCTATATGGGTAGCATTGATGGTATTAACCACAGTAGAGTCAGAACAAGCACCAGAGGAAGCCAGGTATTTATTAAGTAGAACCCGTCAAGAAGTTCCATCTGGGTCAACTGACGGCATAATAGATATGATAACGACGATAATGGTTTACAAATTTGAACAATTAAGTCGAGCGGAGGTAGAGTCTATGCTAGGGATAACACTCAAAGAAACGAGAGTTTATAGAGAAATCAAAGAAGAAGGAAGAGAGGAAGGACGCGAACAAGGACGCGAAGAAGGACGCGAAGAAGCAACAATTAATCTTATTATTCGACTGTTGACTAAGCGGTTTGGAGAACTCCCCCAAGAAATGCGTTCTTCAATTATTGGTTTACCATTGCCTGTTCTTGAAGATTTGAGCGAAGCATTGTTAGATTTTACTAGTGTGGATGATATACAGGCTTGGCTGTCAGCACGATAATTAAGCTTCTATTTCGTCATTAAAAACTCTTGGATGCGTTTAACAAACTCTTCTAACTCTGAGATTAAGTTATTAGTACCTCGACGTTCTTGGTTATGAGCTAGTTGTTCTAATTTTTCTGCTGCGTGATGCATAGTTGTAATTCCCATATTGGCACTAGCGCCTTTAATTTGATGGGCTTCGCGTGCAAGTTGGTCGAAGTCGAAAGCAGCGATCGCCATTTTTATTATCTCTATCCGAACTTGAATATCTTCCACAAAGATTTGCAGTAATTCTATTTCAAATTCTGGGTCATCTTCTGAAAGTTGATGCAAGCGTTCCCAATCAATTGGTAGGTCAATTAAACTCACATCTGTTGCTTTCGCTTTAAAAATTATATTTGCCCAACGTTCTAGTGCAGCTGCCAAATCTTCCTTCAAAACCGGCTTGCTTAAATAGTCATCCATGCCTGCATCTAAACACATTTGTTTATCTTCTTTCATGGCATTAGCTGTCATTGCAATTACCACAGGACGACGACCACTTGCAAAGCGGCTTTCTTGCCAACGATGAATTTCTTTTGTAGTTTCTAAACCATCAAGAATTGGCATTTGGCAATCCATCAAAATTAAATCGTAAGGAATTTTTTCTAATACCTCCAATGCTTCTTGACCATTATTAGCGACATCGGCGCTGTAGCCTAAGCTTGTGAGTTGTTTCAAAGCAATTTTTTGATTAACTAGATTATCTTCAGTTAAAAGTATTCTTAATTGAAAAGAATCTGGAACAGAAAAATCTGTGTTGTTTTCGTAATTTTCCATTCCTGGCTCCTGAATTCTGAATTTAGAATTCTCAATGCGAGTTGCTGGACTTAGGGTTTCCCCAATACCTTTCGGGTTTGGCAGTTTCCCTACGCTTGCGGGAAGCCGCTTTGCGTCTACGATGGAAACCGCCAAGATGGAGGCTGCTTCACTGCACTGGCTCCTTTTAACTTGTGACTGTTCTAAAATTACAGAAGCCGTAATTGTAAAGTAAAATACACTGCCTACATTCAACTGACTTTCAACCCAAATTCTGCCACCCATTAACTCGCACAGTTGCTTGCAGATGGCAAGGCCTAAACCGGTACCACCATACTCTCTAGTAATGGACGAGTTAACTTGACTGAAAGCTTTAAATAAACGTTCAAGGCGATCGCGGGGAATTCCAATGCCTGTATCTTTAATACTAAACTCAATTTCGCAAATATTTCCAGCAGAATAATTATTATTGCTTTGATTGCGGATGATAACTGAAACTTCTATGCTTCCAGCGTTGGTGAATTTAATAGCATTACTGAGTAAATTAATCAAAATTTGCCGCAGTCTGGTAATATCTCCGACAATGAGAGTAGGAAATTGATGATTATCTAAAAATGTAAGCTGTAAATTTTTTTCTACAGCTTTATGTGTCAGTAAATCAATAGCTTGGTTAATGCAATCTTGCAAAACAAAAGGTTGCTCCTCTAATTCTAAATTGCCTGACTGGATTTTAGAAAAATCAAGGAAGTCGTTAATAATTGTCAGTAATGAATTTCCACTTGTGTAAATAATTTCAACAAACTTTTGTTGTTCAACAGTCAATCCGCTATCTAACAACAGGCTTGCCATACCAGTTACCGAGGCGATCGGAGTCCGAACTTCATGGCTAATCATTGCTAAGAATTGCTGTTTAGCAAGTTCTACCTGTTTTCGTTCGGTCAGATCTCGCAAAATGTAAACATAACCTTGAAAATGTTCAATTTCTGTTTGAATTCTGGAGTATGAAAAATCTACTGCAATGGTTTTACCACTTTTGGTATAACAAACGGTTTCTACCTCTTTGACTAAATGATTTCTATCCTGATTTGCGAATATACTAAGATTTTCGATTTTATTCAAAACCTTGGTAATAGGTTGACCGATAAGTTCTGTTTCATCATATTCCAATAAAACTTGTGCCGCTGGATTCGATTTTTTTATATTTCCTGACAGCGTTGTTACCAATAACGCGTCTGGCATTGATATTATAATCTGGTCAATATATTGTTTAGAAGCCTTTAAGTTACGTAGCAAAAGATTTGCTTCATTCGCGCCTTGAAATAGAGATTGCTCAAGTACCATCCGTTCTGTTACATTTTGCACAAGAATGATTAGCGAATTGCTGAAATTATCTTGTTGTATATTTTTAGTAATACAAATATCAATATATAAAGGAGAAGTGCGATCTGGCGATCGCCTAATTCCTTTTAATTCAAAACTATTTTGCTGTCCCTGATGAATCGCATCAAAAATATCTTCAAGCCCCTCTAATTCAGGAAACACAATCCGAACATCATCACCTCGCTTTACTTCATCGATAATATCGGCAAAATGATTTGGCGTCGCTGATATCTCAAGAATTTTCCAGGTTTCATCAATTATTAAATATTCAATTCCACATACAGATAATATATTAGGCGAAAATGAGTTCATTTCTTTAAACTAAATGATTGGCTAAAGTTTGAAATATTTCATTAACATTATTGCCAGTTTTAGCAGAAGTTATACAAGTGTCTAATATATGAGCTTGATTACTGAATTGATAAATTTTACGGATGTTCTCTAAATATTCTGGCGCTATCATATCTGATTTATTCAGTGCAACAACAATATAGCTTTGAGGATTAACAGCTAAAAAAGTCTGAATATGCTCCTGGAGATGATTCAGAGTTTCTGGTTGTGTTACATCACCAACAATTACAGCACCTTTAGAACCTTGAAAATAATTTTTAGCAACTGTCTTAAATTTGTTACTACCTTCAATATCCCAAATTAAAAGTTGTACACTTTGCTCATTCTTTAGTAGTTTATTAGAAAAATTCACCAATTTACGAGAAATTTTTACTCCTACAGTTGAAAGATATTCATCACTGAATTTAGATTCAACAAATTGACGAATTAGGCTAGTTTTGCCAACACCAAAATCACCAAATAAGCAGATTTTTCTAGAAATTGTACACATAGTTGATAATCACAGTTAATTAAAACTTAAATTTGTTTGTTTATCGGTTCTAGAACGACACAGCGACTCAACCATAAGGGGTGAGTGATATCAATTCCTGGCGGTAAATTAGTTTTGCCAATAATCTGTAGACGAGATGGTTCGATACCTAATTTAATCAATGCTTGTTGTACAGCTTTTGCTCGCATAAATGCCAATTTTTGGGATGTGTTTTTACTACTACGCTCATAACTATAACCAATGATTTTTAAATGCTCATTTGGGTGTTGATTAAGAAAAACTTTGACTTGTTTAACTTTTTGTTCTAAATCAGCTTTCATTAGGCTTGCTGAGTCAGTTTGAAAGTAAAATCGTACTTCAATTTGTAGAGGTTCTATTCGCACTGCGCTAGAAACAGATTTTACGCCTGGAATTTGCTCAAATGCACGGGTAATAGTTCGAGCATCTGCAATACGGTTAACGGCACCTTCGACAGATACTTTACCAGCAATGTATTGACTAGAAATAGCTATACCTTCTGTTTGATTTAAAACTTCTGTAACTCGTATAACTTCAGCAGCAGCTAATACAGGATCTGCTGGTACTTCAACTAACAAAATTTGATTATCAATCAACCAATTAGGAGAGGTTAGTTTAACGATTTGTTCAGCTTTCTGGCGAAGAAGTTGATTAGGTAATCGTCCAGTTAATTTTAATTTATTGTGTTCTACCTGCACTGTTAAACGATATACGGCTAATTCGGGAGTAGAAGCTAGAGCTAGCAAAGTTTGGTTTTCAACTGAACGTATCACTCTGCTACGGTATTGCCAAAAACCCAAAGTAATAAAAATACTGCTAATAATTGTTAAACTGAAGATTAGTAACGGTGAAAATCGCTTTTTTTGATTTTTATTCTGAATATTGAAATCTTGAAGGTTTTTTATAAATATATGAACTTCACTAGGAATGGTTTCTAAATCTCCATCAAATTTTTCAATTACATCACCATATTTCTTAACTATTTTGCTGAATGTCTGTCGCATTTTATTGAGAAAATCTTTGCTTGGTTCTCCTTGAATTACAAGAGCTAAATAACAGTAGCCTGCAACTTCTAAAATTATTTTTGATGTTCCATATGCAATTGTATCTAATTCAGTTATACTTCCAGATTGATTGATGCAATCATTGGCAAAGCTGCGAATTGCAGTCAGCATACCTGCTACCATTTCAGCTTCAAGCTGTTGGGCATCAGAGCGCTGAATATTTGAGATGATTAAACCAGATGCTTTATGAATTAAGAAAATAGCTTGAATTTCAAATGCCAAAGCTTCTTTAAGAATTAATTCTGCTTCAGAAACTCCCTGTAATTTGGCACGAATTTTACGTTTAATTCCTTCAACACTGAGAGTTTCTTCGACTTGTCGGTTAATCGCACGGATTGTCTCTGCCATATATTTGGCTATGGTACTGCCAATAATTGGGTAGAGTGCATCTACAACAATATTTTGTTCAATTTCAATTTGCTTTTTAATAGCTCGTCCCATTGCTGGAGCGATCGCATCTGAAACTTCCTGGGGTGCAACAATCACCTGCTGCGAAATTGCTAAAGGAACAGCAGGTGCGATCGCCTCACTGATACTAGTTCTATCCTGTTCGGTACGGCTACGAATAGTGCGATCGATAATAGGAGCAATTATCTCTATAATTTCTTCTTTTGACTCTGCAATTTTCAGTTTTAAAAGCTCACAAATCGATGGTAATAGTAATTTTATTAATTTTTTTGGTTCGTAAATTTGACTTTCTAAATTTATGATTTTGTCTTCTAATAGTTTGAGGATTATTTTTAATTCTTCTAATTCATCTCCAACCAATATTTGCTGCAATTTTTGGAATGCATCTTCTGAATTATTTGTAATTTCCTCAAAATCGATATATGTTTCAAGAGATTTTTCTAACTCCTCTTGAATAATTGCCGATGAAATAGCTACATTGGTAAGAGAATTAAAATTAGACTCTAAATAAGCTTCACATACTTCCAATGGAACTGGAGCAAGTTGTAAAAATTCACCTTCTTCTATACAAGACTCATGAGTATTATTAGTTTGTAATAGCGATGAAGAAAAAGATTGCTCAGGTGATTCGATAATTTTGAGTTCGACAAGTAAATGCACTAAATTGTCAAGCTGTACGGCTTCTTCTTCTTTTAATTCAACAGATTGAGAAATCGAATTTTCCACCTGAGTCATATCAGTAAATCTTGTCTTTAAAAGTGCGGAGTGCTGAGTTAGGGTTAGGAGTTAGGAGTTAAGAGTTATTTTCGCTCATCCCCCTAATTTCCTACTGTGATTAAGAATGTAATTCTGTCGTACCGTTAGACTGAGTTAACACTTTTGACAACTTTGTAGTCTCTAAAAGCGGTACAGCAGTATAATCGTTGCTGCGTTCATCGGCTGCTTCTCGCAACTGAGGAATGAATTCAGTTTCTTTCAGGCGCATTCCTAAGGCAAACAAAGTTTCAGCTATATCGTCTTTAGAAACCTTGGTGTTTGTCAACTGTGAAAAACGGCGATCTATTTCTTCTAAAATTAGATCCCGTAATGCGGTAACATCATCTTGTAATTGGGCTTTAGTTTGAAAGATTTCATCCCGAATAGAGGTAGTTTGGCTATCTAAGGCGTCATCAAGAGACTGAACGCTGCTAGAGAATTTTTTATTGAATCGATCTACTTGTTGGCGTAAATCAAAAGTTTCTTCTTGAGTTGTGATGTTGAGTGACTTCAGCTTTTTTTCCACCGTCTCAAACCCTGCTTTGAGTTCGGCTGAAAAATTTGACTTGAGTTGCTCAATATGCGATCGCGTTTGTTGTTGCAACAAAGAAATATCGGACTCTAGCTTATTAAATCTATTTTCATAGTCTCTTAGCTGTGTACCAAAAATAATATCGCGGATCTGATCGATATTACCTAGCCGTTCTCTTACATCATCTCTACTCATCTGATTCATTAGCAAAACCTCATAACTTATTTTGAGGACATTAAATTTATTATTCCCATTAGTCATTAGTTATTAGTCATTAGTCATTAGCCTTTTGCCAATGTTCCATACTTCAGTTTCTCTACGAGACGCTAGGCGAAGGCTTAGTACAAGTGCCCAATGACTATTGATTGTTGGCTAAAAACTCTTGGATGCGTTTAACAAACTCTTCTAACTCTGAGACTAAGTTATTAGTACCTCGACGTTCTTGGTTATGAGCTAGTTCTTCTAATTTTTCTGCTGCGTGATGCATAGTTGTAATTCCCATATTGGCACTAGCGCCTTTAATTTGATGGGCTTCGCGTGCAAGTTGGTCGAAGTCGAAAGCAGCGATCGCCATTTTTACGATCTCTATCCGAGCTTCAAGATCTTCCACAAATATTTGCAGTAATTCTATTTCAAATTCTGGATTATTTTCTGAAAGTTGATGCAAGCGTTCCCAATCAATTGGTAGCTCTACTAAACCAACATTTGTTGTTGCTATCTTCTCTTCGCAGTCAAAAGTTTGTCTTGGCAATATCAGCATTGACCAACGATCTAAAGCTGCCGCTAATTTTTCCTTCATTACTGGCTTGCTCAAATAGTCATCCATGCCTGCATCTATACACATTTGTTGATCTTCTTTCATGGCATTAGCTGTCATTGCAATCACCACAGGACGATGACCACTTGCAAAGTTGTTTTCTTGCCAACGATGAATTTCTTTTGTAGTTTCTAAACCATCAAGAACTGGCATTTGGCAGTCCATCAAAATTAAATCGTAGGGAATTTTTTCTAATAACTGCAAAACTTCTTGACCATTACCGGCAACATCAGCACTGTAGCCAAGACTTTGGAGTTGTTTTAAAGCTACTTTCTGATTTACTAAATTATCCTCTGCTAGGAGAATTCTTAATTTAGGAAAGTTATAAGTTGGGGGAGGAGATCCAACTACGCGAGGCCAAGGTGACGCGGCCAATGTACTAAATAAATTCTCTGCGTCTGGCATTTTCCGCGTCCCGGTGTCTTCTTCTTTTGTTTCTAAAATAGTGACGATCGCATCAAAAAGTCGAGACGGCTTAACAGGTTTAACTAAATAAGCGGCAAATCCGATTTTTAGCGCTCGTTGGATTTCATCGCGTTGATTAGTAGAGGTAAGCATAACCAAAGGTAAATGTGCGATCGCTGGATCTGCTTTAATTTGCTCTCCCAAAGTCATGCCATCTATTTCTGGCATCTGCATATCAATCACAACAATGTCATACAAACTTTTGTGCTTGGCAGCTTCTTGAATAGCTTTCAGGGCAATAGTAGCGGAAGCAGCTCGATCTACTACCATCCCCCAGCGAGTGGCTTGATACTGGATGATTTTACGATTTGTAGGGTTATCATCAACTACTAATAAGCGCCGATTAATTAGAACAGTGGGATCGTGTTTTGAAGAAATAGGATGAAGTTGCTTGGGGAAAGTTATTTCAAACCAAAACTTAGAACCTTTGCCTACCGAACTTTCTACGCCAATTTCTCCTCCCATCAAGGTCACTAGTTGTTTGCAAATGGCTAATCCCAAACCCGTACCGCCATACTTGCGGGTGGTGGAAGCGTCTACTTGGGTAAATGGGGTAAACAGTTTGCATTGGTCTTCAGAATTAATGCCAAGACCGGTATCTGTAATGGCAAAATTAATAGTAGCTGTATTGAAAGTTTGCGATGGCTTCGCCAACGCCAGGGGCGAACGCACTTCTACTTTTACTATCACCTCTCCACTGCTGGTGAATTTGACGGCGTTGCTAATTAAATTCATCATAATTTGCCGCAAACGACCAGCATCACCTTGCAGATGGGTGGGGACGTTGGGATAAATTAAGGCTGCAATTTCTAATCCCTTTTTATGGGCTGTGGGTGCCAATAATTCCAACACCTCTTCCACACAGGTAGATAAGTCAAAATCTAAAGTTTCTAATACCATTTCCCCAGCTTCAAGTTTGGACAAATCCAAAATTTCGTTAATGAGGCTTAACAACGCATCTCCACTAATACGAATTGTTTCGATAAAATCCCGTTGCTCTGAATTCAGGGGAGTTTCTAACATTAAACCAGTCATTCCCAATACAGCGTTCATGGGGGTACGGATTTCGTGGCTCATGTTGGCTAAAAAAGCACTTTTGGTTTTAGAAGCTAATTCAGCTTCGTGACGCGCAACTTCGAGTTCTCGTCGCTGCTGAGTTTCTGCATCTAACATATGAGCTTGGGCTAAGGCGATACCTACTTGGTCGGCTATTTGGCGCAAAAGATGAGTTTCAAAACTAGACCATTGACGAGAACTACCGCACTGATGAACAATCAGCAAACCGCAGAGTTCTTCTTTGGCAAGAATGGGCACAACTAAATGAGATTTGACTCCAAATTGTTGGAGTAATTCTATGTGATTTTTTTGGACTTCACCCAGATCTAAATCTACAAGCCCCAAATTTTGTTTTTGACGATACTGTTGTAGATAATACTGTTGTAAATATTCTCCTCGAAAGTAACTTTCTGTGAGCTTTTTCTCTTTGATTGTCAGCCAGCCAGAAACTACTGCTTCGACGATGGTACTTCTAGATCCATCCGGCAAAGGCTGATAAATTAATACTCGATCGCTATGGAGAATTTTTTGTACTTCCGTAACAGCGATTTGGAGAATTTCTTTAATTTGCAAAGACTGGCGAATCTTTAAGGTGATTTCAGTAAATAATTGCGATCGCAAGTTTTGGCGTTGCAGTTCTTCTTCTGCCTGTTTGCGCTCAATAAACTGCCCGACTTGCTCGCCAATAGAATTCATGACTTTTGTCAAATCTGAGTCGGGTTGCTGGATTTCATGGCTAAAGCAAGTAATCACACCAAGTATTTTTTTGCTATCACGAATCGGAAAACCGAAAGCTCCGTGCAACTCGGCTTTGGCAGCGATTTTCAAGCGCACAAAATCGCGATCTTTAGCAACATCAGTAATCCAAACAGGTTGACCGCTAGCCCAAACACGACCAGGTAGCCCAATTCCTGGCGCAAACGTAGTCTGCCGACTTACTAGTTCAAATTCCTGCATTTCAAATGATGTTTTATACCAGTTATCGAACAAAGCTAGTATATTCACTTGCCGATCTACCATCCAAATTTCACTCAAAGTCCATCCCAAACTTTCGCAGATACCTTGTAATATTTGTTGCATGGCTTCCTTGATGGTAGTAGACTCTGCTAAGACACGGGTTGTAGCATATTGGGTTTTGAGATGCTGTTCTGCTCGTTTGCGGTCGGTAATATCAATACCCGTGGCAACAATGTATTCAACGCGACCTTCATAGTCTTGCAAAATAGTGTTAGTCCATGTAATTAACCGCCGACTACCACTTTTGATAATCCAATAACTTTCGTATTGTTTTGAGCCTTCGCCAGTCCGCAGTTGTTCAAAAACTGCTTTCACCGACTCTACTTGTTCTGGAAGTAGAAATAAGTTCCAGAAATACCTACCTCTGACTTCATCAAATGAGTAACCAGTTGTTTGCTCGCAAGCTTGATTGAAGCGAACAATTTGCCCTTGTGGGTCGAGAACTATTACTAAAGCAGTGGCTGTATCAAGAACTGCTGAAATAAAATTGCGTTCTTTGTTCAGCGTCTCTTCTGTAAATTTACGTTCCCTACCCTCACGATAAATAAAGTAGTAAACTATAGCCAGAATCAGGAAACTTAAGCAAATAGCGATCGCCTGCATCAAAATCGTATTGCTAACACTGGTTTTAGTTAGTTTTAAATCCTGCTGAAGCTGTTGTTGTTCCTCGTTTTCCATTTTAAGAATGATATTGCGAATATCATTCATGAGGTAATTTCCTTCGTCTGTTTTGATAACCTCTAATGCAGCATCTAATCCTTGACGCTGGCGCAATTCGATAGTTTTTTTGAGTTCATTCACTTTTGCTACTATCAGCGGTTCAAGAATGTCGAGTTGTCTAACTCGTTGAGGATGGTTTGTTGTTAATTTTCTTAATTGCTGAATTTCTGGAGTAACTTTGACAACTGCTGTTTGATATGGTTCTAAATACGCATCGTTGCCAGTAAGTATATATCCGCGTTGTCCCGTTTCAGCATCTTTAATATAAGAAAGAAGTTCTTGCAAACTATTAATTGTCACTTGAGTGTCGAGCAAATTTTTACTCGTATTAATCAACACTTCAGCACTTTGATATGAGAGCGTAGCAATCAGGACTAAAATAGCCAACGCCAACCCAAATCCTTGGGCAATTCTTGTTAAAAATTGTTTGCTTACCTTCTGCGCTTGTTTGCGTTTATCGCTCGCCAAAACCAAACTTGCTAAGGTGCGCCGCATTTCTAGTTGCTTGATTACCTGGCGGCCTAGCATTCGTAATGCTTCAATTTGTTCTGGAGAGAGGTTTCTGGGTACACGGTCAACTACACAAAGTGTCCCTATTGCATATCCTTCGGGATTTGTCAATGGCACACCAGCATAAAACTGCACGTGAGGATCGGAGGTAACTAGCGGGTTTGTGGCGAACCTTTCGTCTTTTGTAGCATCAGGGACAACAAAAACCTCAGGTTGCAGAATCGCATGGGCGCAGAAAGCCACATCTCTGGGAGTTTGTAGGGCATCCACACCAACTTTTGACTTAAACCACTGGCGATCGCGATCGACTAAACTAATTAAGGCAATAGGAGTTCCACAAATATATGAAGCTAGACGAGTTAGGTCGTCAAAAGCAGCTTCCGAAGGAGTATCGAGGATTCTATACTGTAAAAGAGACTCAATTCGCTGTCTTTCGTTCTCAGGTAATGGTGCTTTCATCATTCAGGAGTCAGAATTCAGAATTCAGGAGTTAGGAATTGGGAGTTAGGAATTGGGAGTTAGGAGTTAGGAGTTAGGAGTTAAAAAATTTTGAGCGTCAAGTTTTATAATTTGAAGAAGATTAAAAAATCAAAAATCTATAGCACGCTTGATTCTATATTTATTCTGAATTCTGACTTCTGAATTCTGAATTCTCAAAATTTGACACGCAATTGTCCTGTAAAAGAGTTACCTCCGTAAGCGCTTTCTCCTGTATCTTGATTGCGGACATTACTGAAGCTATAGCCCAAGTCTGCTTCAATATTCGGTGATAGCTTTACCGTACAGCGTGTTTGATAGGTATTGGCATTATCGAATTCTCCTTTAAGTCGCTGTCGTCCCAAGTTGGCAGCTAGGCGACAGCGTAAGAATTTAGCAATATCTCCTTCCCAAGCTACTTCAGCGTTGTAAACTAGGAAATCTAGTGGTGAAAAATAGCCACTTGTGCCTTCTAAATCGCGATCGTAACTCCAAGTAAATAAGTTAGCTGCTAAAGAAAATTGCCCGAATTTACGCTCTAACCTACTAAAAGTTTGTACCTCAGAATTACCATCGTTGTAGTTACCCAAACGTAAAGAAGAAAACAAACTGGTGTTTCGATCTATTTGCCAGAATAAATCAGGCCCAAATCGCCAACTACTAATTTCGTTTTCTAAAGTTCGGGCATTCGATTTATAAGGGCCTTGTTCTAAATTACCTGATAATACTAATAGCGATCGCAATTGCCCTGATGGCGAAACTCGCGCTGGCAAAATTGGAACTTCCACCTTAGCATTGAGATTTATAGCTGCTGGTAACCGGTCGAACACATCAACTCCGGCTGCTGTTTGTAGCGTCACTTGTCCAATTTTTCCCTGCCATCCAACTTGCAATGGAAAATTGCTAACTGATTCAACACCGCGTTGCTCGAAGAAATTAAAACCTGTCTTCAAAAATATTTTATTGCCATTTCTCAATCGAAATTGAAGCGTTGGTTCAATGAATAAATTTGTTTGGCCAAAGTTGTCTGTGTCGTAACGATAGTTCGTATCAATACTTTCTAAAACTGCATTTGGCGTTCCTGGTTCGGTGGAAGTTGTTGGAGGGCTTGAATTCTCTGGCGGCTTCGGCTTCGGTCGAGGTGGCGGTACTCGTAAATCCGGATTGAAATTTTCGGGTGCCGCAATCAAAAATCGATACGGCAAAGGTTTTGAAAGTTCTAAGTGATACTGATTTGTATTTAATGGGGAAGATGAGAGAAAGTTGGCGTTTTCATGTAGTTGGGCTGCTTGTAACTTCACTTCACACAATGCCCAAATACCTACGCTCAATATGACTCCCAATTGGATCTGTAAGTAACCCAAAATATACTTAGTAAAAGTATATCGATAAATAAAGAGATAACGTCTAAAACTATCTGCCATCAGCCGATACTGTAGGTATATATCAATGAAAAACTAGCTGCCAAAAAATTTTCTGGCTGCTAGTTTGTGTATTCTGCTTGGATTATGATGCCCACAATATATGCTGATTACAGCGATTTTCACATGAGAGGTTTACGGAACTTTTTCAAAAATCAAACTCAGGTAAGGAATATTATTTATCCAGATGTAGTTGAAAGAATTGCCAACAGGTAAAAAAATAAATTGTCTGTTAGAGGTTGTTTGCAAATTTACCCTTTTCCCGACTTCTGCAAGAAGTCTAATTTATCGGAGGCTGGGGGATTTGAGTACGTAAGTTCTAGTTTGAAGAAAGTAGGTACCAGGACTTACGCAAAAGATAACGAAAGTAGCGGTAATTCATGAATTACCGCTACGCAAGAATAAGGTTTTCAATCACATCTTGCGTAAGTCCTGGGTACGACGAAATTAATTGCGTCTGTACGTAGCGAGTGGTATAAAAAATAAGTATTTTGAGTTTAAGGTTTGTGAAAATACTGATTTTGCTGAGATTATGCCCTAGAGCAAAACTATTGATACTTCTCAACCCACATTCCGTACTTAACAATTATTGGTACTTGTTGAGAATATATAGGACTCATATTTGATGTTTGAAATATACGTAGTGGCGTGACAAGCTTAAAATAGTGCATTAGTAAACTCTTGTAGGGTGGGCATCCTGCCCGCCCGGACGGGTGAGGACACCCATCCCACAATAAAATCTAATGCAACATTTTAGCCTTGTCACGCTAGTAGGGTGCGTTAGCCTTTGGCGTAACGCACCGGTTAATGATTTAGGTGCGTTAGGCTACGCCATAACACACCCTACAGATACTGAGGTTTTTTCAGAAATCAAATCGGACTCCTATATTATTTAGCGTAAGTAAATAACCTGATATCGTAATAAATAAAGTATTATTTTATTCTAATTTTAGATGTAATAGCCCGTAATAACCCCTTTGTGACAGTTAAGATGCAGAATGTGGGATATAAGGTTTTCATGAAATTTAGTTGTTTTGATTGACAAAATTGCCTTTGCTCTGGTTTGTTATTACACATCAGAACTTTTTCAGATAGAGGGTGCAAAGAGAAGAAAGAGAAATTTTCACAAATGATTTAGATTGCTTGAAATTTTTTGTAGCGCTCTTTAATGACTCTGTAAAGAGAAAATTTATATTTGAATCAAATACTACAATCTTCTCCCTAAAAGAAAGGAGACGTTTATCTACGTAAGTACGATTCTAATTATGGTCAAACGATGACTCTAAAATTTACCAATACATAAATTTTCAAACATCTTCTTATGGTATTTTTATAGGTAGGGTTACTATGAAATTTATGAAGCAACACAATAAAGCAGTCTTAGGACTGTTAGTACTATTAGTATTAGCGAGTGTTACTTATTTATTCACTGTATACACAGATACTTTTGGAGAAAGAGATAGCTACCGGATGCTACTGGGTACGATCGATTCGATCGCATTTGATAAACCACTAGGAGCTAGAAAAATTTATGGTAGTAATATCTCTTTTGCTTACTATGCATTACTAGATTTTTTTAGACCACTTTTTAAAGCAGATATGACCCTCATAGTTCCTATTATGAACTATGTAAATGCGGTTTTTGCTATTTTGATGGTTATACCTTTCTTCTTTTTTGTTAGAAGATATTGGGGAACACTTATAGCTTTATTGGCAAACATCTTACTACTTATGCTCCCAGTCTGGAGGGTAACCGGACAATATCCACACCCTATGACTGGCTCTATGGTATTCATGTTTATAGGATTAGCCTTGATTGGCTATCGTTCGTTTTTAAACTCAATGAGCTTAGGGTGGAAGAAATTAATTATATGGGATGTACTAATTGTTACTGCTTTTGCTTTGTGTTTAATGTTCAGGCTGGATGTAATATTAATGTTTCCTATGATTCCAGCTTGTCTTCTTCTTGAAAGATATCCTTGGAAAAAAATTGTTTTTCCTTCGATCTTATATAGTATTTTACCGCTAATTCTTTTTAAACTGATGCAAGCTCAACTTGCATATATTAAAACTGAAGAGGGTGATGGAATATTTGAGCAGCTTTTATTGTGGAATAATCCTGCTAGATACGTCGATCAGTTCGTCCGTGGTACCCTACTATTTATTTGGAGTTTGAATCCTTTACTTTGTTTGATATTTTTAATATCCTGCGTATATTTATTCTATAAACGTCGTTATTTAGATATATTTTTAATTTTACCAACAGTATTAATAAATTACATATTTTGGTTACCAAATCCTGCTCCAGCCCGTCATTTTATCTATTTATCTCCTCTTGTAGCAATTAGTATTGCAATCTTCTTAGCAGATATTTTTCCAAAAGTAAAATCATATATAAACAATAAAAAAATAGGAGTAGCACTTGCTGTATTTTTAATATTTTCTCTTGTCATAAGTAATAAATATTCGTATTCTGCGCCCTTATCAAAGCAATACACTTACGCACTGAAGCGCCTGGGTACTGAACTACAGCAATTAGAACCTAAAGATAAGCCAATTTTTGTAATTAGTGATACGCTACCAGTAGCAGCCCATATGCAACTAATGTCAAAACAGACAAAGGTGAAGCCTCAACAAACAAATATTCTTACAGACGAGAGTGTTCAGGCTCAAAAAAAATCTTATTTTAAACCTAAACTTGAGTACGTAAATATATTAAATGTAGAAAATCAAAACAACAAGTTTATATTTTATATTCAAGGTTTCAACTCAAAAATCAACGAAATCAAGAGATTTTTCTCAGAAACAGACAAATACGATCGAGTTTATCTTGTAGTGGATATGCTAGATAAAAATGGTAAGAAAATTGATTTCGATCCATCTAGCTTGCCTAAAAAATTTGATGTTTTAAAAATGTAATTATATACCTATCTGGTAATTTAGACAAAAAGATAAAAGATGGGTTTTACCGATTAGTTTTAGATAGTATGCTTTAAGAAATTGGACACTTGAATAACTTATTCTGTTAGTCATCCTTTTCTCCACATTCGATAATCAACATTCATTATTTTCTCCACATTACTATCACTAAAATTTTCAATAGTTAACTAAATTAGAAATAGGAGAGGAAATGTATTGTGTATAAACAAATAGGAGTAAAGTTATAGTGGGGAACTTGAAAACTGGTGTTTTACTGATCGCAGTAATTTGTATTATTGCAACTGCCATAGCAATGTATCTTCTTGGCGGCATTGATGCATCAAAAATTCAAGCTTGGCTAAAGTTTGCTGGGGTTTGGGCACCGATAATTTATATTTTTCTGTATGTTGTGGCAACTATGTTAGTTTTGCCCTCAACAGTACTCAATTTGACTGGAGGTGCAATTTTTGGCCCTTGGCTAGGCACTATCTGGACTAGCTTAGGCGCTATAGTTGCGGCAATAATCGCCTTTGCTTTTACTCGTACAGTTGGTCGTGAAACAGTGGCAAAACGGCTAGCCGGACGCTGGCAAGCTATGGATAGCGAGGTGCGTCGTGGAGGACTTTTTTATATGTTTGCCATACGACTAATACCAATCATGCCCTATGGCTTAGTCAACTTCGCCGCTGGATTAACATCTATCACTTTTAAAGATTATGTTTTAGGAACAACGCTAGGTACTGTTCCTAGTGTCTTACCTTTTGTACTAGTAGGCAGTTCTGGACTCAAGGCAGTCAATACAGGTGATTTCTTTCCCCTATTTCTCGCTTTATGTTTAACTGGAATATTGGTAGGAGGATCTACTTGGTATCGCCATCGCCTTACTTATCAGAAAAAAGATGTAGAAAGCCTCAAAAAATCAGACTCGTCAGATTATAAAACCCCAAAAAATAAGTAATATATGCTACCAAAATATTCGTTTATCGTCCCAATTTATAACGAGGAAGAAACTATTCCTGAATTGTACTCCAGGCTGAAAGCGGTAATGAACCGGATGGATGGCCCTGTAGAATTAATTTTAATTAATGATGGCAGCCGCGATCGCTCTTTACAATTACTGCGAGAACTTCATCAAAAAGATCCGCGTGTTTGCTATTTGAGCTTTGCTCGTAACTTCGGTCACCAAATTGCGGTTACTGCTGGTCTTAATTTCGTTCGGGGTCAAGCTATCGTCATACTTGATGCTGACTTGCAAGATCCACCAGAATTAATCCCCGACATGGTTGAAAAATGGCGACAGGGCTATCACGTTGTCTATGCTCAACGTACCCAACGCCTAAAGGAAGGATGGTTTAAGCGGTTTACTGCCTATTTTTTTTATCGCCTGCTCAAACGCCTTGCAGATGTCGATATTCCTACTGACACTGGTGATTTTTGTTTAATGGATCGGCAGGTCGTAGATATTCTCAATTCTATGCCAGAACGCACCCGCTATATTCGTGGTTTACGTTCCTGGATTGGCTTTCAGCAAACAGCAATTCGCTTCGAGCGCAACCCCCGCTTTGCTGGCGAAGTTAAATACACTTTCGCTAAATCCTTGGCTCTTGCTATCAATGGTCTAGTGTCTTTTTCAAAAGTACCGCTGCGGTTATCCACTTACTTAGGGTTAATAGCGGCAGCTGCGTCCCTCGTAATGGCTTTGTTAGTCTTATATTGGCGTCTTTTTGTCCCCCATTCGCCTTTAACTGGTTTTACTATTATTTTGATGTCAATTTTCTTTCTCGGATCTGTCCAGTTAGTCAGTGTTGGCATATTAGGGGAATATGTAGGACGCATCTACGAAGAAGTCAAAGCTAGGCCTCTCTACACTTTGGCAGAAGTGGCTGGTTTCAATTACAAATCCTCCAGTTCAAGTAATAATTATGACAAACTGGATGCTTTAAAAGAGACTCACAAATAAGAACTTTAATCTGGTGTCAACAGCTGGAGTCGTTGTTTAAATCCTCAACATAATTTTTATTCCAGCTATTTTATTAGTATATAATGAGGGATTGTGTCGAATTAAAGCTAGACAATGCCTAAACTCAAGACTCGTAAAGCAGCAGCAAAGCGATTCCGTGCCACCGGCAGCGGCAAAATCGTCCGTCGCAAAGCTTTCAAAAACCACCTTTTAGAACACAAAAGCTCCAACAAAAAGCGTAACCTGTCCAAGACAACACTTGTACACGAACGCGATGAAGATAACGTGCGCTTGATGCTCCCATATTTGTAAGTCCTTCAGGAATTTAAGTTATGACACGGGTAAAACGCGGTAACGTAGCTCGCAAACGCCGCAATAAAATTCTCAAATTAGCTAAAGGTTTTCGCGGTTCCCACTCGACTTTGTTTAGAACTGCCAACCAACAAGTAATGAAGGCGCTACGGAGTGCCTACCGCGATCGCAAAAAGAAAAAGCGCGATTTTCGCCGCCTCTGGATTACTCGCATCAACGCTGCTGCAAGGCTACACGGCTTGAGTTACAGCCAGTTGATCGGAAATTTGAAAAAAGCTGATGTCCAACTAAATCGCAAGATGTTGGCGCAACTAGCAGTACTCGATCCTGCAAGCTTCGGCAAAGTTGCTGAATTAGCCAATCAAGCTAAAAGATAAAGGTGGTAACGGATGAATAACCGATGTAACAGATGGCAAGAAATTACTCGGTTACATCTGGTATTATCCGCTACTATTATTCTGGTTTGCTGCTTTTGCTTTGTCGGCACAGGATTAATCGCTTCTGCTGCCGAAATCCCAGAAATACAGCGACGGGGTTATTTAACTGTTGCAGTTAAAGATAACTTGCGTCCTTTGGGATTCAAAGACGATAGCAGCAATTTGCAAGGCTTAGAAATTGACTTGGCACAGCAATTAGCAATTGACTTGCTAGGTAAAAAAGATGCTGTCAAATTTCAACCCGTAGCGAATCGCGATCGCTTGTCTGTAGTTGTAGACAAGAAAGTTGATTTAGCGATCGCTAGGGTAACAGCAACTGCTTCACGGGCCCGCGTAGTTAATTTAAGCGTTCCCTATTACTTAGATAGCACTGTATTAATTACAAAAGATGCTTCTCTACAGCAGTTAAAGGATTTGGCAAAACAAAAAATTGCCGTACTAAATAACTCCAGTACAATTGCCAGAGTACGGTACTATTTGCCAAACGCTGAGTTAGTAGGAGTCAATTCCTACCAAGAAGCGCGAGAGCAAATAGAGAACAATTCCATCGTGGCCTTTGCCGCAGATGCTAGCGTTCTGAGCGGTTGGGTGCAACAATATCCGCAATATCGATTATTAGCAACCAAGCTATCAACTGAACCCTTGTCTGTGGTGATGCCCAAAGGATTGCAGTACGATGAATTAAGACGACGAGTCAATGAAGCGATCGCTCGTTACATAGCAGAAGGTTGGCTCGAACAACGCCTTAAATATTGGAGTTTACCATAAGTTAGTCATTAGTCATTAGTCATTGGTCATTAGTATTTACAAAGGACAAATGACATAGACGCCTGGAGGGCGGCTTCCCGAAGGGTAGGACAAAGGACAATATAGATACAGAAGCAACTTTTAATATTTGTATTTGCAGGCAATGGATAATAATCTAGCCGTAATTTATCTCTCAATTTTGGTAGGTTTGCTCACATTTACAGTTGTGGGTGTATTTCGCCAAATTTTCAAAACTCGCAAGATTGAAAGCTCTTTTTCTAAGTTACGAAAGAAATTAGAGAAAGAAAAGGGCACGACTCAAGAATATTACGAATTAGGGAGTATTTATTCTGAAAAAAAATTATATTCCCAGGCGATCGCATTATTCCAAAAAGCTCTGAAAAGTGCTCAAGAAGAGGGAGAAGAAAATACTGCTCCTATTTACAATGGACTAGGTTATGCTTACTTTATTCAAGAGCAATATGACCTAGCAATTCGTCAGTACAAAGAAGCTCTCAAATTTAAACCAGATTATGTGACAGCGTTGAATAATCTCGGTCACGCCTATGAGAAGAAAAAATTAAATACTCAAGCATTACAAACTTACGAGGAAGCACTCAAATTTGCTCCCAATAACTCTATTGCTAAACGCCGTGCTGAATCCTTACGTCGTTTAGTTTCTGCGTAATTGCTGAGGCATTAAATAATTTTGGATTTTAGAGGCTTCTAATTGAAGGAGGCAGGAGGCAGAAGACAGGTGGACACGGCGAATCGCTGCTCTATCCTGCCTCCTATCTTCCGCCTCTTGAAGGTTTAGTACCTCCAAAAGAATGGGAGAACTAAGAATCACTCCAAAAACAAGCTAAAGAACTTTAGAAACAGCACTGCTGAATTGCTTGTAAGGAGAAACTCCTACGATAGTTTCGTTTCATTGATAAAAGGCTTCTACTTTGTGTTGTAAATGAAGACATGCTTGCTCTTGGAGCCAAAATTGTGTAGCAAAAAGGCTCAAGCAAAAGTGCCTGAGCCGCTAGTACATCAAGTTAATGAATTAAACTAACTTGTTAGTTCAAATAGCTAAATTAGTGAAGCTTAGTAACGGTTGCGTCCACCGTAATTGCCACGGTTGCCACCACCAAATGAACCTCCTCTATCTTCCTTGGGCTTGGCTTTATTTACTTTTAAGCCTCGTCCCATCCACTCGGCTCCATCAAGAGCTTCAATAGCAGCATTTTCTTCTGCATCTGTACCCATTTCCACAAAACCAAAGCCGCGTACACGACCTGTTTCACGGTCAGTAGGTAACTGAACCCGCTTTACAGAACCATATTCTGCAAACACAGCATTTAGACTTTCTTCTGTAACTTCGTAAGAAAGATTGCCTACATAAACTGACATAGATTGTCTCCGAAATTGTAAATATGTAGAGATTTAGATTTCGGAGAAAAGTTTGTAAATACCAAAAACAAAAAGCCTGTCAATACTAAAAACAAAAGTTGTTAACCGAATTAATTCTCACCTCTTATTGTTACATATAAATCTACTTTTAGGTAAAGATGGGAAAAAATAATATTAGCTGACTAATTCTACTAAAGCGTCCCACTGAAACCTGATTACGCATGAGACTAAGCAGCCGCGGTAATGTTCAGTTGTGAATACTGAAAGTGTGATATTGGTTCGATCTAAATCTAAAATTTGTTTCACTTTACAAATTTGGCGCTTGTTCTTACAGTATGCCAGAATGCGATCGCCAGCTTTGACATCCAACGCTTTAATTTTCAATTTCTACTCACTGCTACAATTATTGAGCTAAACCATTATATTTATTGGGGTTTTTTCACCTTCTTTTGGTTGGAATCTCTTTTGTTTCTATGTAATCACAACAACAATTGAACTATTTAAGCGTAATTTATACACTAAGACACACTTAAGCTACGTCTACGATGGCCTTAGCTCTATTAATTTTTAAGCTATAAGGCATCCATTCATTACCTCTTAATCCATTAATTGCTGCTACTTCTTCGGTGTCTGTGTCCATTTCTACAACGGCAAATCCTCTGCGATCGCCTGATTTTTGCTTTGTAGATACTAGTATCCTTTTAACAGACCCATACATTAAAAAGACTTGTCTGATATCCTCATCTTCAATTTCATGGGATAAATTACCAATATAAACTGACATAGAATATTTCCCAATTAGCAGAATGTAGAGATTTAGATTTGGAGAGGCATCTCTATAGTCACTTAACCAAAAATATTTCTCAATAATTTAATAGTAACATGATTTTAAATTTGTTAATTAAATACTACAAATGCTAATAAAATTTTTCTTTATATTTCTTTGTATTTCTTTATATTTTTACTAATATTTGACATCGATTTTGCTTGCCAGACAATCTAGTTCTAAAGTACAACTTTGAAGTTCTGAGGCTGAATTATGATGTTCCCAAGATTATCGTTTTTCAAGCTTCATTAGATAGCGATCGCATTCATAACCCAAAAATTGCGATCGGGACATGAAAAATCCATAAGTAGAAGGTAGAAGCCTGCTATTTACAAGACATTCATATTTCGCTTAGGCTTTTCTTTGTCTAAACTACTGGTGAATTCTGGTAGTGACAATGGCTGTTCTAAAGTGCGATCGGATTTGTTGAAAGCTAGCTTTTTGACGGTTTCTAGCTCTTTGTTACTCATTTCGTTTTGCTGGTGGGGTAGAAAGCAAAAAATGCTGTTTTACTCAACTAATAAATCGTTTTAAGCAACTCATGAACCTCTATTAAACTCAGTTGACAAAGGGCGAATCATGTTTTTGCAATTGCAAATTATTTTGCTCTTTTAACGTTTTGAACTCAATAGCATCATGGCTACAAAACAGGCGCACGTCATTATTGTGAGCTAACGATAACGCACGCAACTTTTGTTGATTATCAAGTCTAGCTTTGCGGTCTACCTCCATCATCCACTGATAGGCACGCAGACCTGGCGTACAATGGCGTTGAGCAGAGCCGATTTCGTGACGATAAAAATAAGCATCCCCCGCATGTAAAAGCCAGCCTGCCGATGTTTGGATGGCGATACCTGCATGACCTTGGGTGTGACCGGCTAGGGGTACGAGCAAAATTTCAGGCGGTAGTCCTTCAAGGTTGCGTACTGCTTTAAAATCGAACCAAGGTTCCCCCCCAGCCTCATAAAATTTCCAGCGTTTTACCTCATCCCACTGAGGCTGACGATAGCGTCGGCTTTGAATAAAACCACGTCGATGTTGCGCCGCTTCCATCTCAGTCTGCATTACATGGACAGTAGCTTCAGGAAAATCTTCCAAACCCCCTGCATGATCGAAATCAAGGTGGGTCAGCACAATATGGCGCACGTCGCGTTTAGAATAGCCGAGTTGCTCAATTTGAGCAAGCGCCGTGTATTTTCGATCGAATTGGATGCCATTGAAATAAATGAAAAACTGGCTTAGTCGTGATGATGGTGCTTGAATATCGCGCTCACCAAAGCCAGTATCAATTAATACTAAGCCTTGTTGTGTCTCTATGAGCAGACAATGGCAAACAAGATGGGCTGCTAGACCGCGGCTAAACCCATCAAAGAGTGCCCCACCAATTGGACACATACAGCCGCAATTAAGATGATGAATGTGCATGAATAATTTTTGTTAGCACTAGAGTTTTAGCACTAGAGCAATGCTAACAAGTTCTTTTACGTTGTTAGTCCTCCATTAGTTGAGAAATTATCCAATTTTAAATATTAGTCTCTAGATTGATGACTATTCAGGCGATCGCTATTTTTAAGAATTGACTGAACTCGACAAAATTAAAAATTTGGTCGCTCTCCCAACACGATTGGTCATCAATCCCCTTCTTAATAAAACCTTCTGAACTTCGGCTACGCTCAGCGTAAACCCTCTACCTTCTGCCTCCTGCCTTCTCAATCATTCGGGTATTAAAGTAGTGCTGAGAGTTACCCAACAATCGCTGCTTAAAGCATCTCGCATTGCTGTTTCATCACTAAAAGTGCGTTGTAAAATCCGTCCTTCGTAGACTAAATTGATTTTCTTTTGTTCAAATGGCCACGGAGAAATAGTTACTGTTTGATGATATTCTATGTCTTCTGTTAGAGTTAGTTTTAATGTAGTTGTGCCATTGCTTGTTGGTACTCGATCGATATGTTGTTCGCCAGTTTTACCTATACATAAAATTAGAGAAAGAGCATCCCATGTCGCTACTAATTTCTGATTGCGTTCAATTACCTCTGGTATTACATAAGATGCGTAGTATTCATCTTTTTGCAGAATATCAATAATTTGTTTTTGAAAAGCATACTCGCTCTTTAAAAAATTTTGCACGAGTTGAGTAGATTTGGCTGAGTTTTGCCAACTTGTGAATCTTTCATATAACCCTGTTCCGTGAAGTGAAACAAGTAGCGTTACGTATCTACCTAAAGTAAATGCTAGCTGTTTTGCACCTGACCAAATGTCTATATGTACTTCAGTTGGAAGTTCTGTAAATTTATAAGGATAGCCTGTTTGAGAATTAAGCGTAGGTTTTTGTTCCCATAGCAGCCAACCAATGTCGTGCTGTTGTGCGCCAAGACAAACTTCTTCTTTGGGAGTAAATTCACCAAATAGTTCGTTTCCCCAAGCTTGTGCTAATTGCCCCGAAAGCCATGCATGATGCGGTTGAGTAATGCAAATCAGTCCAGACTTGGATAAGCGATGCAGCATGAGTTCAAATTTGAATCTATTCCTTGTCTTTTCAAATTACACAAAACTAAAGCTGATTTGCTATTACCTAAAGGTTAAATTCTTTAGGTAGAGACGAGTATCGTAATGAATCTACAGTTTAATTCAATACAGTTCAGTTAAGACTCGATCCTCCCTAACCCTCCTTAAAAAGGAGGGAACTAAGCCCCCTTTTTAAGGGGAGCCAGCGCGGTCTTGGGGGTTTCCACGCCACTTCCTTCAACGGGGGGAACCACCAAGGGCGGAGTGGCTCCCCATAAGCGACTGGCGTGGGTTGGGGGGATCTTCCGGAGCGAAATACCGTTAACTGAACCGTATTGCAATTTAATTACTAGAACGCGGGGGTGCAACCAACAGCGATCGCTATCATATACAGGACTTACGCAAAAGATAACGAAAGTAGCGGTAATACCCTGCGGGAAGCCGCTCCGCGTCTACATGAATTACCGCTACGCTTGAATAACGTTTTCAGTCACATATTGCGTAAGTCCTGATATAGATGAACATGGTATTATCAGCGATTATCTAACAGATGAGTTAGCGATGCGTGGCGATCGCTATTTGAAATTAACCGCACAATTAATTAATAAAGCCAGGGTAAAGGTTTAAATTTGCGGTTTTTCGTTAAAAATAATCCAGTGGAGATTAAGGGTCATCACAATTTCCACTAATTCATTAAAAACAACTGGCTTAACTATGTAAGCATTTACACCTATATCATAGACATTATTGATGTCGGCATACTCCTTGGAAGAGGTGAGGACTACGACTGGTAAGCGCTTGAGTTTTGGTTGTTCGCGTAACCACATCAAAACCTCAATTCCAGATCTGCGGGGTAGTTTGAGATCTAGCAAGATTAGTACAGGCAAGGGATAAAGAGTGCGATCGCCATAAGGTTCCTGTCCAGACAGATACATTACTGCTGCATCGCCATCATTTACAACCTGAACTGGATTTAAAATGTTAGCCTTACGGAGTGCTCGTTGCAGCAGAAGCACATCTTTGTGATTATCCTCTACAAGCAGAATAGTGTCTTGCTCTTTACTCATGAAATTTTTGTTTTTAAAGGCAGTCCCAATAAAAAAATTCTCATCGCCAAGCATGAAAATGGTACTGGGACTGAGAGTTGTAAATGACAAGTTAGGAGCTATCGTTCTCCTTTATGCTCCCCAACCGTAACTATTTATAGCATTTCTCGTTCTAGTGAAGTACAAGGTGGGGGCGCAAAGCTTTTATTAGTATCAACTTAAGCTCAAACGCTTATTCCACAGGTATTTTTCCCAACCCCAGATCCCTCCCCGATGCCTTGGGGAGGGGCGATTTTGGCTTTAGACAAAATCGGGGTGGGGTAACGATTTCAATCAATTATAGGTGATGGGTAAATCTAACCAAAATCGACTTCCCTGTCCAAGTTGTGATTCTACACCAACTTGCCCGCCCATACGTTCGACTCCTTTGCGGACAATTGCTAAGCCAATACCACTACCAGGATAAATTTCATAGCTGTGTAGACGTTCAAAAACATTGAAAATGCGTTTTTGATATCTTTCCTCAATACCAATGCCATTGTCTTGCACCCATAAGCGAACAAATCCATTACGTTTCTGCGTCCATATCCGTAACTGAGGTTGGACTCCTGGTGCAACAAATTTAATTGCATTGGTTAGCAAATTAGTAATTACTTGTATCAAAATAGTAGAGTTTGCTATAACTTCAGCTAAAGGTTCTTCAATTTCTACTCTCGCCTGTCGCTGTGTTAATTCTAGTTCTAGCTGTCTGAGTGTTTGTCTCATCAATAAAGATAAGTGAATAGCTTGTAATGGCATTTCAGTATGGGTGAGGCGACTGTATTCAAGTAGATCTTGAACAAGCCTGTCTGCTTGCTGTGTACTTGCAATAATGCGTTGCAAGTAGTTTTGTTTGTTCTTTAGATCGGATTGGCTTTCCTGGTTCTCTAGGAGGATTGAACTAAACGCTTGGATAGCGCGTAATGGTTCTCGCAGATCGTGGGAAATCGAATAACTAAATGCTTCTAAATCTTGATTAGCCACTGCTAATAGCTGATTTGTCTGTACTAAATCTCGATTTGCTACTTCTAATTCACTAGTGCGCTCCCTGACTCGCTCCTCCAATCTTAAGTTGAGTTGCTGAATTTCGATTTCAGCCTGTTTGCGAAATGTAATATCTTCTATTAAGCCATCTAATACTTGTTGTCCCTCAACTGTATTTAGAGCTATGCTTAACTCTACCCAGATTTGCCTTCCATCTGCTCGTTGCAATTGAATCTCTTGTTCTTGATGTTGAGGTGGTGGCAGTTCTTGGAGTATTGAGTAATATTCAGGGATATTCAATAGATTTGCCCCTGAAGCTTGTGATAATGAATCCAGCCCTAACAATTCCAAAAAAGCTGGATTACACTCAATAAAATTTCCATCTGGGTAAGTACGAAATATACCTACCTTTAGTTGGTTGAGCAAACCTTGGAGACGAATTTCAAGTAACGTAGCTTTTTGTTTGATTTGCTTTCGTTCTAGTGCAATTCGCACAGTAGTAGGTATGCGAATGTAGCGGTTGGGTAATTTGAGAACATAATCATCTAGCCCAGATTTCATTGCTTCTACAGCAATTTCTTCGCTACCTGTGTTAGTAAACATAATTACTGGGCAGTTGGGATATTGCTGCTTAATGGTGTGTAAAACTTCTAGCCCAGTACTCCAGCCTAGTTGATAGTCGGTAATTACTAAATCGAATTCACCTGCTGCGACTGCAAGAGCAAAACCAGCAGCTTCGCGAATTTCTTGAGCCTGAATTTGCGGAAATTCTCGCCTCAGTTCTCGTATCACTAAAGCCCGATCGCCTGGATTGTCATCAATTATCAGAATGCGGAGTACTTGCGTCATCACTATCATTGCTATGAAAAACGGCTTTTGGCAAAGCAATCCAAAAGCGACTACCAGCACCTAATTGCGATTCTACCCCGGCTCGACCGTTCATTCGCTCTACTCCTTTACGGACGATGGCTAAACCAATACCAGTACCTGGATAGGTTTCAACGCCATGCAGCCGTTCAAAGACGCGAAAAATGCGCTCTTGATGTTCTGGCGCAATGCCGATGCCGTTGTCCAATACAGATAATTGTATCCAGTTTTGCTCTTCTGTTCCATAGATTTGGATTTTTGGCTGTATTCCAGACTGCACAAATTTCATAGCATTACTGATTAAATTGATTACTACCTGGACAAGTGTTGAGCGGTGAGCGATCGCCAGCGGCAATGGTTTTGCCACTCTAATTTGGGCTTGCTTTTCCTGTAGTTCTGTGCTTAGTTGTTTTAAAGCTTCTTCGACAACATTAGTTAAATCAACTTTTTGCATTTGAATTTGGGCGCGACTGAGACGGCTGTATGCCAATAAATCGCCGATGAGGGTGTCCATTTGTACTGCACCCTCTGTAATATATTGAATGTATTCTTGCCCAACTGAGTCGAGTTTGTCTGTGTAGTCTTCTTGCAATGCTTGAGCAAAGCCTTGCATAGTACGTAATGGTGCGCGTAAGTCGTGGGATATTGTGTAAGTGAAAGCTTCTAGCTCTTGATTTGTTTCTTGCAACTGTGCGGTACGTTCAGCAACACGTTTTTCTAGTTCATTAGCGTAAGTTTGAATTTGTTCGCGTAGGAGAGATTGTTGGATAGCGATCGCTAACTGAGCCGTGACTTCAGAAGCAATATTGTGGGCTTCTCGATGGAAAGCATCGACAACAGTTGTAGACAAATTCATTTCGCCAAATAATTTTTCTTCGACAAACATAGGAATACAAAGGCTACAACGCATTCCTTGAGAACGTAACTGTACTAAAATCGGCGGACAGAATTGTGCTGTTACCAAATCGGCTATATAGCGAATGTTTTGTAACTCCGTTGCGTTAGCTGCAAAGTCAGTCAATGGCATTTGAGCGCCAATAAGAGATTGCAATTCTTTGTCAGTAATGCTGCCAGCGATAATTTTGCTTGTAGATTTTTCAAAATCAAACACAGCTACAAATCCTTGCTGGTAAGGTAAAATTTCACGCATTTTACCAAGAGCATTACTAATCAGAGATTCAATGGATTCAGCTCTTAAAATTGCTCTGTCAATATTATGCAAAGCAGCAAGTCGTTGAGCAGCACGTTGAGCCTGTTGTGCCTGCTGTTCTGCAATTGTCAGCGCAGTTTGATAATTTTGAGAGACTTGTAAAACTTGTCGCCAAATAAAGTAAGCTAAAAAACTACCAATTACTATTGCTAAACCAATACTGGTGAAAATAACTTGCAGTGTTGTTACTTGCACCGCTTGAGTACGCTGAGTGCGTAATTGCTCCTCAGTGCCGATAAAATTAGCGATTTCGTTTCGTATTCTGTCCATGATCCGTTTGCGAAGCTGAAATCCTGCTAAAGTTTCAGTTTCCCCGCGTTGTTTACGGGCGATCGCTTGGGAAATTTCACGATTCCAATTTGTCTGTTGGACTCGAATTATCTTTAAACGTTGAGTCTGTGTAGGATTATCTGAAACTAAATTAGCTAGTTTATCAAAAGCAGTATTAATTTGAGAATTTGATTGTTCGTAAGGTTGAAGAAATTCACGATTTCCTGTAAGTTGATAACCGCGAACTCCGGTTTCCAAATCCACTAACAGTTTTTGACTCAGATAAGCTTGAGCAATTACTTGGTCAGTATGTTCGACCCAATTCATTACCGAAAGCAAACGAGTGATTTGCCAAATTGAAATTCCTGACAATGACAACAACAATAAAATTGGTAGACCAATAGTCCTGAAAATTTTACGTCTAAATACAGTTTGAGCAATGTTTAGCATGTTGGCAGTTCAGATAGTGTAAGTTTTTTAATAGATAAAATTTTTAATTATTGAATTGAGTTTAGATAAACAAATTTAGTTTATTTGAATATTTAATACTTAAATAATTGCGGTAATTTATTAGCTAGTATGCCAAAACTGCGATGTCAATACAAAACCCTGATTATTGGCAGTATCATGAGGAGGTACAAATCGATCCTAGCCAATTAGGATTAGTAAAAAACATAAAGCAGTTTCTTTTGAGCGATCGCTCTTGAGTATGACTATGCGGCGAACAACAATTAAATGTAAAATGCCGAACTCCAAAAACTAGATAGGATAAGCCTTTTTCCTTCTGCCATCTGCCTTCTTCCTTCTGCCTTCTACTTATTTGTTTTGAAAAGAATGATATGGGTAACGTTAGTGCAACGATCGTTAACCAAGCAGGTGTCACAAGTTTAAGACAACCAGCCGATGCAAGCATTAGAGCAGAGAAACAAAAAAGGTGATTTTGTCAGTGCAACTTTTTGAACATCGATTTATCTGTTAACCTGACGTGAATTCGACGAACCTCTCCCTGTCTTGAACTTTAGTTCAAGTCTGTCCCTCTCCGATTCGGAGAGGGACGGTTTTGCGTAGTAAAACCAGGGAGAGGTTTTTTGATTGACTAAATTCGTTAGACAATATGTCAGCCGTCGAATTCACGTTAACCTAACTGGCAATTGTTAGATCTTATCCCTACAAGCAACAGAGGAAATGCGATCGCCCCCTTGCTTAGCTTAAGTTATATTAGACTTTATAACTAAATAGTTAAATAAATATGTAAATAGAAATTTACATAAATAAGAGTAATTACTTTAATTAGTTGTCAATATAGGTTAATAAATATTTCTTTTTTTATATCGAATTGTGTCAGATAGGCGATAAAATGCCCACTGGGCAAGCATTTTCTGATAAAAAACTCATATTGCCCAATAAAAACGAAGTTAACTGTGGTGTCATCAGCCGCTATGAACTTCTAGTAGAGAACACGCATCAAAGGAGCCGAGGAAGCATGTTCACCCACGTCAAGTCCACCATTAGACATATTGCGCCTGATAACTTACGCGGACGTAATTTAATCAAGGTGGTCTATGTCGTGCTTGAGTCCCAGTACCAGAGTGCATTGTCACAAGCGGTGCGGGCGATAAACGCTAGCAACCAAGAACTGGCGATTGAAATCAGCGGTTACTTAATTGAGGAACTCCGAGATCCAGAGAACTATAAGGAGTTCCAAAGGGATATGGAGAGTGCCAATATATTTATCGCCTCCCTGATTTTTATCGAAGACTTAGCACAGAAAGTAGTAACAGCAGTAGAACCACATCGCGATCGCCTAGATGTTGCCGTTGTCTTTCCCTCGATGCCAGAAGTTATGCGCCTGAGTAAAATGGGCAGCTTTTCTCTGGCACAGTTGGGTCAGTCAAAAAGTGCGATCGCCCAATTCATGCGGAAACGCAAAGAAAAATCCGGTGCGGGATTCCAAGATGGGATGCTCAAGCTTTTGCGAACGCTACCGCAAGTGCTGAAGTTCCTGCCAATGGACAAGGCACAGGACGCACGAAATTTCATGCTCAGCTTTCAGTATTGGTTAGGTGGTTCTCCAGAAAACCTGGAAAACTTTTTGCTGATGCTAGCTGATAAATATGTATTTAAAGGTTTAGAGAAACAAAACGTTACACCTCGCACATATCAAGAGCCAGTGGTTTACCCCGATATGGGGATATGGCACCCCTTGGCTCCCAGTATGTTTGAGGATGTCAGAGAGTACCTGAATTGGTACGCAGCCCGTAAGGATATCTCTAAAGATCTCAAAGATCCCCTAGCTCCCTGTATTGGTTTGGTATTGCAACGCACTCATCTGGTTACAGGGGATGACGCTCATTATGTCGCAATGGTGCAGGAGTTGGAAGCACTAGGCGCACGGGTATTATCGGTGTTTGCTGGTGGTTTGGATTTCTCCAAGCCTGTGGATGCCTACTTCTACGAACCAACTACCAACACACAGTTAGTAGATGCAGTGATATCGCTGACTGGTTTTGCCTTAGTGGGCGGGCCGGCTAGACAAGACCATCCCAAGGCGATTGAATCGCTCAAACGCTTAAACCGTCCTTACATGGTGGCGTTGCCTTTAGTGTTCCAAACCACAGAAGAGTGGATGGATAGCGATTTAGGCTTGCACCCGATTCAAGTAGCTTTGCAAATTGCCATTCCCGAATTGGATGGGGCTATTGAACCGATTATCTTATCGGGTAGAGATGGGGCAACAGGAAAAGCGATCGCTCTCCAAGACCGCATGGAAGCCGTAGCCCAACGCGCATTAAAATGGGCTAACCTCCGCCGCAAACCCAAGCTAGATAAAAAAGTCGCCATCACCGTCTTCAGTTTCCCGCCAGATAAAGGCAACGTGGGAACCGCCGCCTACTTAGATGTGTTCGGTTCCATCTACGAAGTGATGAAAGCCTTGAAAAATAACGGCTACGACCTTCCAGAGTTGCCAGAATCAGCCGAAGCACTGATGCAAGAAGTCATCCACGACGCCCAAGCACAGTACGCCAGCCCGGAACTGAACATCGCCTACAAAATGTCAGTGCCAGAATATGAGGCACTCACCCCCTATTCGCAACGCCTCGAAGAAAACTGGGGTCCACCTCCGGGACATCTCAACAGCGACGGACAAAACCTGTTGATTTATGGTAAGCAATTCGGTAACGTCTTCATCGGCGTACAACCCACCTTTGGTTACGAAGGCGACCCGATGCGGCTGTTGTTCTCCCGTTCCGCTAGTCCCCATCACGGTTTTGCTGCATACTACACCTACTTAGAACAAGTTTGGCAAGCTGACGCCGTGCTGCACTTTGGCACCCACGGTTCCTTAGAATTCATGCCGGGTAAGCAAATGGGTATGTCTGGAGAATGTTATCCAGATAACTTAATTGGTTCCATACCCAATCTGTATTATTACGCAGCCAATAATCCTAGCGAAGCGACAATTGCCAAGCGTCGGGGTTATGCCGAAACAATTTCTTACTTGACACCGCCGGCAGAAAACGCTGGTTTGTATAAAGGTTTGAAGGAACTTAGCGAATTAATTGCTTCGTACCAAACCTTAAAAGATACTGGACGCGGTATTCCCATTGTCAACTCCATCATGGATAAATGCCGGATCGTCAACTTGGATAAGGATATTAACCTGCCAGAAATCGACGCTAAAGAGATGAGCGCGGATGAACGGGATAATATTGTTGGTATCGTCTACCGCAAGTTGATGGAAATTGAGTCTCGGTTGTTGCCTTGTGGGTTGCACGTCATTGGTAAACCGCCAAGCGCAGAAGAAGCCATAGCAACTCTTGTCAACATCGCCAACCTAGATCGTACAGAAGAAGAAATTGTCAGCTTGCCGCGAATTATCGCTAACAGCATCGGGCGGAATATCGACGATATTTACCAAAATAGCGACAAAGGCATTTTAGAAGATGTCCAACTATTGCAAGACATCACCTTAGCCACCCGTGCAGCAGTTAGCGCCCTTGTTCAAGAGAAAACCGACGCTGAAGGTCGAGTTTCTCTGGTTTCCCGGTTGAATTTCTTCAATATGGGCAAAAAAGAACCTTGGGTAGAAGCGTTGCATAAAGCAGGCTATCCCAAAGTTGACACAGCCACACTGAAACCCCTGTTTGAGTATTTGGAATTCTGCCTCCAGCAAGTTTGTGCCGACAACGAACTGGGAGCATTACTCAAAGGCTTAGAAGGCGAATACGTCCTCCCCGGCCCTGGCGGCGATCCCATCCGCAACCCGGATGTCTTGCCTACAGGTAAAAATATTCACGCCCTAGATCCGCAATCCATCCCAACAACAGCAGCAGTTCAATCAGCCAAAATCGTCGTAGATAGGCTTTTGGCGCGTAACAAGTCCGAAAACGGTGGAAAATGGCCGGAAACCATCGCCTGCGTCCTGTGGGGAACCGATAACATCAAAACTTACGGTGAATCCCTAGCACAAATTATGTGGATGGTGGGCGTGCGTCCGGTTCCCGATGCTTTAGGACGGGTGAACAAGTTGGAATTGATCTCTTTAGAAGAGTTGGGACGCCCCAGAATTGATGTCGTAATCAACTGTTCTGGTGTATTCCGCGACTTATTCATCAACCAAATGAACCTGCTAGACCAAGGCGTGAAGATGGCGGCTGAGGCGGATGAACCCTTGGAAATGAACTTTGTTCGCAAACATGCTTTGCAACAAGCCCAAGATATGGGGGTTAACTTGCGTCAAGCAGCAACTCGTGTTTTCTCCAACGCTTCTGGTTCCTATTCGTCAAATATTAACTTGGCGGTGGAAAACAGCACTTGGGACAGCGAAGCCGAGTTGCAGGAAATGTATCTCAATAGAAAATCTTTCGCCTTCAATTCCGATAATCCTGGGATCATGGACGAATCGCGGAAGATTTTTGAAAGTACATTAAAAACTGCTGATGCAACTTTCCAAAATTTGGATTCTTCCGAAATCAGCTTGACGGACGTTTCTCACTACTTCGACTCCGATCCCACCAAATTAGTCGCAAGTCTGCGTGGCGATGGTAAAACACCAGCCTCTTACATTGCAGACACCACCACAGCCAACGCACAGGTGCGGACATTATCAGAAACCGTGCGCTTGGATGCGCGTACCAAATTATTAAATCCCAAGTGGTACGAGGGGATGTTATCTCACGGCTACGAAGGTGTGCGCGAACTCTCCAAACGATTGGTAAATACAATGGGTTGGAGTGCGACAGCCGGCGCTGTAGATAACTGGATTTACGAAGATACTAACGAAACGTTCATCAAAGATGAAGCAATGCGTCAGCGGTTGATGAATCTCAACCCTCATTCTTTCCGCAAAGTTGTGTCAACTTTGTTGGAAGTCAATGGACGCGGTTATTGGGAGACTAGCGAGAGTAATTTAGACTTGCTGCGCGAGTTATACCAAGAAGTTGAAGACCGGATTGAAGGAATAGAATAGTCATTGTAGGGCAGGCAATACGCCTGCCTTAATCTTTCAATCTGGAGTAGCCAATACATCTATGAATGCTTTAAAAGTAAATCTTAAACCGGTATTGGAGCTGACTGATGAGCAATTTTTTAATTTATGTCAGGCAAACCGTGACTTGAGATTTGAACGGACTGCAACCGGAGAGTTAATTATTATGCCACCAACAGGGGGAGAAACTGGAAATCGTAATGGCAGACTAAATCAACAATTATTTAATTGGTCAGATGAAGATGGTACTGGTATTGCCTTTGATTCCTCGACAGGTTTTAAACTTCCCAACGGTGCGGATCGTTCTCCCGATGCTTCTTGGGTAAAACTGGAACGCTGGAATACATTAAATCAAGAACAACAAACAAAATTTATCCCACTTTGTCCTGATTTTGTAGTTGAATTACTTTCACCAAGTGATAGTTTGAAAGCTGCTCAAGAAAAAATGAGAGAATACCAAGATAATGGTGCGCGTTTGGGTTGGTTAATTAATCGTAAATCGCGGCAAGTGGAGATTTATAGACAAGGACAAGAGGTTGAAGTGCTGGATTCTCCTGTTACGCTATCAGGGGAGGATGTTTTAGAGGGATTTATTTTAAATTTAGAAGCGATTTGGTGATATTTAGTAACTTAAGTAAGTAGGCAATAAAAATTCAATATAAACATAAACGAAAAATCACTGTAAAGATAAATTTACAGATTCGGATTCAATTTAGTTAGCCTTAAAAGAAGAATTATGAATAAGCAGCGCAATTATATTAACGAAATTTTAGCAAAAAAAGGTCGTGTGCCGCCAGAAACTACGAGATGGGAATTAGTTTCAGGAAGGCTGAACAAAGTAAGTTCAATTCGTTATGTAGCAGATTTTCTAGAAGATATGGATCGTTGGTCTGGGTCAGGATTAGAAGAGTCTGAAGGCTACAATGAGTGGATAAAACAATCTTATGAAAAAGTACAATACTCACGAGGACTGAGGCAAGAACTACTGCGATATATCCCTATAGGTTTTGTAGCTTGTATAGAGGGATACTTTCGGGAAGTATATACCAATCTAATTGATTATGGTTTTCCCTATAAAGATAGGGCTAGAAATTTTAAAGATATTAAATTTAGTATTGAAGATGTAATCAATCTTGACCTGAAATCAGTTTCAATTGGAGAATTCATAGCACATCTTTTACCAACAAAAAATCTAGAAACCATTAATGACAATATTAATAAATTAATAGATGGTGACTTTCTACAAGAATTGAAGTCTACAAGAAAAAAATTGAAGCCAATACAAATTATTGGTTATAATGAACAAAATGAACCATCTGTGATTAATTTAGATGATGAACTTCATGGAAAAATGGTTGAGAGCGTCAAAATAGTTTTTCAGCTAAGACATACTTTTTGCCATGAAATTGATCCAATATTATCAAAAGATGAAGATTTCATAGTAGGGTATTCAGAAAGAGTTATAGAATTTATATGGCTTGCTGAAAATTATTTTAAGGAATTACTATCTTAATACAGTTAGTAAGATTATGAACTTATGTTATCTCATCAAGGTATATCTGATAAGTTGATTTAAGAAAATTTAGCTACCATTATTAGCCCAGTGCAAATTTTAGAATCTCATTCATAACCTACACAGAAAGCAATTTAAGCACTTTTAGTTGTTATTTCCCCAAAATTAACAATTGAACGCCTACATAAAGCGATCGCACTCACTCTTTCATAACAAGCGATCGCTTCCAGCTAAACTTATATTTCGTCTTGTTTTTTACTTTTCAGGTATTGTGCGATCGCTTGGGCTACGTCTTCTTCAGGTGTATATACCCGTGTGATTTCTCGGCATGAAGCTTGTCAAGATAGGCATGTAAGGCTTCTTCATCATCCCGATGCTCTAGGACGTAGGCTCGAAGTTCACTTGTGGTCATGGTAGCAAAGTCTGGTTTGACACTCATACAAATTCCCATTCTCCAGTAGGCTTAATCTGAAGATTAATTTCCTCTTTTGCCAGAATAATTACGTTCCCACTGCGCTTATCCTAAGTTACTAGGTCAATAGAGCAGTACTTACTGGTAAGGTTGCAGCAAAGCTGAAAACATTTCAACACCTGTGCTGTGGTAGGCATTACTATTTTCCTACAATAATACATAAACACTAACCAGACCACAGCATACCCGATTGAGTTACATCTGCGGACTATTGCGGTAGCTAAACATTGCTTGAGACGATCGCACTCACTCTTCCACAACAAGCGATGTCTAACGACAAGCCGCTACGCGTCTACACCGACAATCCAATTATAAAATTAGCGATCGCTTTTCGGTCAGGTATTCTGCGATCGCTCACCCTTCCACAAAAAGCGATGTCTAACGAAAAGCCGCTACGCGTCTACACCGACAATGCAATCATAAAATTAGCGATCGCTCTTTTTTTTTCCAACTACGTCAAATAAACGAATTAATCAGATTTGAACGCAATGCTGATGGAACAATAGTAATAATGCCTCTTGTCGGAGGATTAACTAGCATTCGTAATGCGAATTTAACTGCTCAACTTGGTAATTGGAATCGCGATGAATCGTTGGGTGTGGCTTTTGATTCTTCTGTTGGCTTTACTTTACCAAATGGTGCAGTGCGATGTCTGCAACAAGTCACTTTGTGCCTACGCCTGACTTATCTTGGTTAAAGCGTGACATCTGGGATAATTTTACTCAAGAGCCAAAAGAAAAATTTGCCCCGGTATGTCCTGATTTTGTATTAGAATTGCGTTCTGATTCTGATTGTTTGCAAAGGCTACAAAATAAAATGGGAGAGTATCGAGATAATGGTGCTAAATTAGCTTGCTTAATTGATTTAAAAGCTCACAAAGTAGAAATTTATCGCCCCAACCAACAGGTTGAAGTCCTAGAATCTCCAGCTAGTTTATTAGGAGAATATGTACTACCTGGATTTATACTTAATCTTGAAGCTATCTGGTAAAATTTCATCAATTATAATTACTAAAGAATTAGGCATCAAGTTTATCAACCTATACGGCGCTTGATATTTGCTTAATTCTAGAATATACACAAGTGTATAGGTGAATTTTTCCTAGACATCGCTCTATATTAGACTTCTTGCTTTTATTGGGAAAAAGGGTAAGAGTAAAGGGGAAAGCGGCTCATAAAAACCCTTTTCCCTTTAACCTTTTCCCTTTCCCCCCCTCTTGCAAAAGTTACTTTTGCAAGAGGTCTATTGCCCAAATATGACTCATTTTTTCTTGCCGCTAACAAATTTTTCAAAAAATATGAGACTATAGAAATATTCAGATAGTCAGAAAAACGTGAGTCAGCAAGATAAAATCTTAGAAAAAATCCTCTCTGGGACTTCTGATACAGACATCCCTTTTGCCCAATTGTGGCAACTCTTATACAAACTAGGCTTTGATGAACGTATTCGTGGCGATAATCGAATTTTTGTTAAAGATGGTGTTGAGGAAATATTAAACTTACAACACAAAAAAGGAAAAGCCAAAATCTATCAAGTTAAACAAGTTCGTGCAGTAATTCTTAAGTATCAGCTAGGAAGTAAAAATGACCTTTCGCTATGAAGTTATTCTCTACTGGAGTAGAGAAAATGACGCTTTTATTGCCGAAGTACCTGAATTACCCGGCTGTGCTGCTGATGGGGAGAGTTATCAAGAAGCTCTGTATAATGTAGAAATCGTGATGCAGGAGTGGATAGAAACAGCTAAGGATTTAGGCCGCCCAATTCCCGATCCTAGACCCCGTTCTATGTACATCTAATAACATCTAATAATATTTTGGATTTTAGTTTTTGCGAAAAGTCATGATATAAAAATTTTTGTAGAGACTAGCAATTGCTAGTCTCTACATCTGGGTGCTGTTTATTCAAGAATATTGAAATTAAATAAGTAACTAGACATAATTAAATCTAAAATACAAAAGTTAAAAACCCCGATAAAAACTGGCTTTTCCTCCTGCCTGGTCACTGAGCGTAGTCGTACCCCTACGGGGAAGCAAGCTACGCGCAGCGTCTCGTAGAGAAGTGCTGCCTCCTTTCTCCTGCCTTCTACTTCTCACATTGATTAATATGCAGTCCCATAATAACTAAGTCTCGTTCAACGCCGTCAAGTTCTCCAACTTTAGGCAAATATCCCCACTGTTGAAACCCAAATGCTCTAAATAACTTTAAACTCGGTTGATTGTGGGCAAAAATGAAGCAGACTAAATTTTTTAAACCCAACCTATAACTTTCCTGAATTGCTTGTGCTAAAAGTTGTTTCCCTAAGCCACGCCGATGAAAGTCAGGTGCTATATAAATACTAATTTCAGCAGTCGTATTATAAGCAGGACGCCCATAAAAGGATTGGAAACTCAGCCAACCAGCAATTACTCCTTCTATTTCGATTACCCAAAGTGGCCGGTGTGAAGGCGATCGCGACCTGAACCAAGCAAGCCGACTTTCCACAGATACCGGCTCTAAATCAGCAGTTGCCACACGGCTGGGAATTGCAGCATTGTAAATTGCCACAATTGTGGCTAAGTCTGTTTCGATCGCATGGCGAATTTTCATTGCTAAGGTCTTGGAGAAAATCTAAGCGAAAATTTTCAAAAATCATACAGCGTTATCGCAGGGAAAAGGCAATAGGCTTGACAATCTTTTTATGTCCAGGTTTTACCGTTCGGTTTACGTCCTAGCTGACCTGGCAACTGGTATGACAGTAGCAATTATACGGTTTCTAAGGTAATTCTCACAGATGCTTCATCAAACAGGACTTTCCCGATTAATTCAATATTTATTTAAAAGTGATAAAAATTACAATTCATATGCTTAGTGTTTTACGTATAACAGAGAAACTTTATAATTCCTCATCTGGAAATTCTAAGTTTTTATCAAGAAAGGCAGAGGGCAGGAGGCAGAAGGCTTTTATGGAATTCTGATTCCTGCCCTCTGCCACGACCGTTCGCGGAGCGTCTCCAAGAGTTGGGAGTAAGGGTTTAAGACCCCCACCAAATTGAAAATTTGGTGGCTCTTGTTTAGGAGGGGTTGGAATCCCCGATCTTACAAAACCTTCTGCCCTCTGCCCTCTGCCTTCTGCCTTCTTCAATTCTCATGGCTAATTTAGCATTCATTATAGAGAGACAGTTCTTTTTCTTATGTAATAAAAAATCAACTTTTTTATCTAAAAATATATATTTCTTGTGATGTATAGATAGTTTTATTGTTGAAATTATTTATAAATTCTACTATAGCACAGCTATCTATTGCATATATGCATCAAACGATACAGTATTGAATCATTGAATAGCAGAATTTACAAAATCTTTTGCTAAGTCAGTAACATAATCAAGATACAAAGGTTTGTATAGACAATCAAATTCATCAACATTTAATTCGATTGCTTATATACAAATGCAGATATATACGGCTTGTATCTACAGCTAAAGATAGAGGTTAGTAATATTAAATTTGCTTAACATAGAAGAAGGGCAACATTTATAGTCTTTATTGAACGAGCAAATAAAAATTTAAAATAAACTTATTATGTCCATCAATTGTTTTCAAAACGATCGGAGATCTAGTCTAGATAATCTAGAAAATATGAATAGCGATCGTAAAAATACATTTGTAGAAGTTGACATTGCTATTTTAATAGATAAAATAAAAAATGGAATTTGGTTATTTGGAATTCCGTCTTGGCTTTTTGGGATAACTGACAGAAGCTTCGCTGCATTTACTGATGGTTCTGTATCGACTGTAGAAATTTTTCAACTGTTTACAGCTTCTTTCTTTTTTTTCAGTTGGTTATATCTCAAACCAGAAGAAAGCTTTACTAGTAATGATTTTCCACCTAATCAATATCAAGAATATCTCTATCGCATTCAAGCGGAAAAGTTAAAAATTAAAAGGCTACACATGATTAGCCAAGAGTATATTTTACCTTTTCCTTACGTTTGCCAAATTTATCACTTGTTGAGCTTAAAACATTTAGAAACAGTTCATAAATTTAGCTTAAACAACCTAAAGATTTTAAATATCAGCCACTTTGAACCCACAGATATCGGTGGAATCATCAAATTCCAAACAATATTAGATTCGCCAGCTAATCCTTTAAGAATTTGGCGGCAGCCAATTGTAGAGGTAGATTTAATATTGCATACTCCATACACTGTTGAACTGAGTATTCCAGTCTACAATGACAAAAGAATAATTGTTATTTTTCATGCCTTTCCATTAACTGACTCAGAACATCAGTTGTTCATAGATATTTATAGCGATCTAGAGTGGCCAAAGCCATTATTGCAAATAATCTTACATTTTGCTTCTTGTTTGACCCTCTTTGAAGACTTGCCTTATTTACAAGCTCTAGCTGACAGAAATATAGAGCGTTTACTCCATTCACATCGAATTTCAAATCATGAAACCGGGTTGCTGTTTAAGAGATTTGTTGAGCTATATGGTTCGAGTGGAGAAGGAACGAAATTAATTGAAGGGAGGGAAAATAGTGAGGAGTGAGGAGTGAGGAGTTAAAAGTTAGTAACTCCTAACTCCTAACTTGATTTTTCTAAGCGCGTGCTAATAATGGCGCAGCAGCTAGTAAGGTTTTAGTATAGGGGTGCTGAGGATTAGCAAAAATCTTTTTCGTTTCACCGAGTTCAACAATTTTACCGCCGTTCATCACGGCAATGCGATCGCACAAAAATCTGGCTAACCAAAGATCGTGAGTGATGAACAGATAAGTTAACTCAAATTCTTCTTTTAATTGCAACATTAAATCTAGCACTTGTGACTGCACGCTGGCGTCTAACATACTCACCGGTTCATCGCAAATCAAAAGTTTCGGGTGAGTAATCAAAGCACGAGCGATCGCTACTCTTTGTTGTTGTCCTCCAGACAAATCTGATGGATAACGTTCATAATATACATGCGGTGGTGTTAAGCCAACTTTTTCTAACATCCACAAAACTTGTTCTTTTGCTTTTACAGAATCGGCAAGATTGTGAATAAATAAAGGATCGGCTATACTTTGTCCCACCGTCATCGCTGGATTGAGACAAGCATGGGGATCTTGAAACACCATTTGTATTTGTCGCCGTGAAGCACGAATTTCTTGAGGCGAGAGTTTAGTTAAATCCTGTCCTAAAAATTCAACTTTACCAGCCGTGGGACGAATTAGTTGCAAAATTGTCCGTGATAATGTACTTTTTCCGCAACCTGATTCCCCAACTAAGCCAAGAATTTCTTTAGGATAAAGATCCAAGTTAATACCATCTACTGCTTTAATTGTCTCTGAGTGTCTGTTAAACAGTCTTTCAATAAAATTAGGTTCTATAGTGTAATATTGTTTGAGGTCAGTGACACTTAAAATCGGCGATTTTTCTTTTATCTTCCCTAATTGCTTTTCTTCCCCAGTTCCCAGTCCCCAGTCACCAGTCTCTATTTCATCCACTGATTGAATATGTAAAGCTGCTTTGAGGAGCGATTGCGTGTATTCGTGTTGCGGTTGTCTAAATACAGCTTGCGTCGAACCCATTTCCACCATTTTACCATGGTACATGACGCCAATGCGATCGCAATACTCAGCTACCATTGCTAAATCGTGAGAAATCAACAGCAATCCCATGTTTTCTTCGCTGCACAGCCGAGTTAATTCCTGTAATATCTGCGCGGAAACGGTAACATCTAAACTTGTGGTGGGTTCATCTGCAACAATAAACTTCGGATTGAGAAGTAAAGCTAAAGCGATGGCTACCCGTTGTCGCATTCCACCGCTAAATTCATGGGGATACTGATTCCAACGGCTTGCGGGAATATTTACCTTTGCCAATGTCGCAAGTGCTTTTTCTTTGGCTTGCGCTGCTGATAATTCTGGTGAGTGCGCTTGCAAAGTTTCCAGACAATGCTTACCAATAGTCATCAGCGGATCGAGGCGCGTCATCGGATCTTGAAAAATTAAAGCGATCGCTTCACCGCGAAATTTCCGTAACTGGTCAGGCGTTAAATCAAATACTGACTGTCCCTGAAATGTCACCCGTCCCTCAACGCGACTAGAAGCCGGTAGTAAGCGCATAACTGCGCGTCCGATAGTTGACTTACCGCAACCCGACTCTCCCACCAATCCCATTTTTTCACCGCGTTGCAGCGTGAAAGATACATCATCAACCGCCCAGCTTGGTGCTTCTTCACTTCGTTGAGGATAGGCAACTCGTAGATTTTCGATACAGAATAAGGCTTCACTCATACTTATTTATTACCCTGGGCTAGCAGCTGGGATAATTTTAAATTTTAGATAGTTTAACAGATTATTTTTAGACCTTACCTCATGTGAATATCTTTAAGGGACTTTACACAGCAATCTTGCTTAGGCAGACAGAACGCCTTTGGTGATTTACCGGAGTCTTTATTATTAGCACACCCAAAACCCTTACAGAAATTTTCGTATACTGAATTAAATTTTACTTTGAGATTTGATTTTGCATTACTATTATCACAGATATATTTAGATAATTATTATTAGTTTAAAGAAAAGTTTTGACATAATAATGGCTTTTAAGTCCAAAAAAATTGCATATTGTTCGGTTAGTTAAAACGCTTTATCATATACTTAATTTATATTTTGAAAAAACAAATCAAAATAATGGCTAAAATTATAATTTCTACTTTGTTTGATAGTGAAAATAAAAGATTTTTTCACAATCTGACGGCAGGACAATTAGAAACTATACTCGGAGGCATTTATCCTTATAATTTTCATATAGTTAATACCACTGACACCGTAACAATCGGTTCCCCAGGAGGAGATAATACATATGAAGCGGTTAACCATTCAGTTAGCTACCATGATAATAAAATTAATACCGTAGACTATTCAAGGACTATTTATAATAATTTTGTTTAGTATTGATATAGCGTTTCCCTGTTAAGTGAGGTAAAGAAATTTTTGTTTTTAAACGCAAAGGGGAGGCAGCGCGTTGCGGAGCGAGTGTGGTCTTGGGGGTTTCCCCCATGAACAACTCGCGTTGGGGTTCCCCATGTTGTAGCGACTGCCGTCGCGCAAAGTCAAGCGCAGAGTTAAGCACAGAGAAGTTGCCAGGAGGGTTTGCCTTCAAGCAAACTTCGGTGGGGTTGCCTAATTTAGAGAGTGAATTATTCAGTACCTCACAAAATTAGAAAACGCTATAAGTGGCTGTAATGCAAAAGTTTATTCAGCTAATTTTTGAGAACCTCGTATGCCAAATATATAAATTTTCTTAGAAAAAGTAATAGGGAATAGACAATAAATCTTTCCCTATTGTCTACTTCCTATTTGCCAAGAATCAGTAAATTCATGAATCAAATAGGAGTTCTATACTAATTACGCTCGGTTGTGCCTTGGTCAGTTTCCATTAGACGTGAAATCAACACATCTGGTTTTCTACTGATCGTTGACTTAATTTTATCAACTGCAATTACTTCACTGATTTTTACAACCATTTCCCAGAGAGTATCTTCCTCTGTCTCTTTGTTGTAAGTTCTATGTTTAAACCACAACAAATCATCCCAAACTCCGATAATTGTAGCAAAATACCATTTTTCTCGTATCAGTATCCAAATTTCTTGTTCTAAGTGCGTCTGTAGGAGAGATTTCACAATGTCTGAGATTATAAAAAATATTGTGCTACATATTAAGTAAGTATTAATGTGTTTAACAACAGTAAAAATACTGTGATTTTTTTGTATAATCAGTATTAAGAAAAATTAACAATTCATCAAGCAAATGCTCATTGAAACTACGATTTAGCAGATATTTCGGATGATAATTTTCTTTCGTTGGTAAATATTGCCAGTATAATATAGAACTTTGAGCTTTAGTATCGGATGCTACAGACAATCAGCTTATCAAAAGGGTCGGCAAAACCTATTACCTCTAGGGATAGGATGAAAGACGCCTCGACACCGTTGAGTGTTGGCTGTTGACGGTTAACAGCCAACACTCACCTGAGTTCCAAATTCCATTAACGATCGCTAACAGTCACAGCTACCTTGGCATGTTTGTTAACATAATCCACAAACAGTTGCTTCAATCGAGGACTAACACCAGCGTGTTCAAAGAACCCAAAGCCTACATTTCGAGCTTTTGATAAGATTTGCTCTGGGGTTAATCCTTCTTTAATCGCGATACTCAATAGTGCAATTCCAGTCGATCGCATCCCTGCTGCACAATGCACAACTGCTGGTTTGGGAATTTGTTCGAGTGCTGTCAGTATTTTGGTAATTAATTCTTCATTTAGCGCTTCTAATTTGAGTGGCACATTCGCATAGTGCAGCCCTAATGCTTCCGCCACCCCTTGTTCATCGTGGGAGAATCCCAACTCATCAGGCGATCGCAGATTTAAAATCGACTTAAAACCTTCTTGTCTAGCTTGCTCTAGCTGTTTCGGTATAACTTGTCCTGTAGTTGTCAAGTTTTCGTTAATTTGTATCGCGTTAATCACATTCACTCCTTTTAACTTTCCAATTTCTTGCAGCTTGATAAATGCTCTAAAAAGCAAGCTTTGACAAGATATTTAGATAAACACAACAAAATACCGCAAATTTCAGAACCTATCGCTCGATCGTTTCTGAATTCACCTTTTGGGCTGATTATTTTATTGCTGTACCTATAATATACGGTTTGTCGGTAGGTTTAGTGTAGATTAAAATATATTATATATTTTAACGATAAATTTAACGTAGTTTATATTTTGAGCCGACTTGATATTCTCAAAGGCATGTCACCTAAATGCCAGTCTTAAAACGATGAGTGTCAATAAAATATCTCTTCGACCTGCTGAGGAAAAAGATGGGTGGGCGCTGAGTGCAATTCATATTGCTGCTATCAAAGCTCTACCAACAACTTTTTATACGCAAAAAGAACTTTTAGCTTGGCGAAATAACCTGAACCAGCCTGATGCTGCAAATATCTTAAAAAATATGAAATTGGAATCGTTGTGGGTTGCAGTGGAGGGAGATATTGTTATAGGTTTTGCCAGTTTCGTTGTTGATGAACTGATTGGGTTATACGTCCATCCTAAATATCAAGGTCAAGGGATTGGGCGTGCTTTAGTTGAACATTTTTGCCATCGAGCAAGCGATCGCGGTATAGATAAGGTAATTACAACTGCCAGCCTTTATGCCGAAGGATTTTATTTAAAACTGGGATTTACTGCCATCCAAAGAACGCCTCATTCTTTAAGAAATGGGCTATTTGTTCCAGTTACCAAGATGAGTAAAATATTAAATATCCCTGAGGAAATAGTATAGAAATCAAATATTCCGGTTTCAAAAAATGCACAATTATACTAGCCAATCTATGAAAATTGCATACATCATTTTAGCCCATAAATATCCCGAACAATTAAAGCGTCTTATTCAACGGCTTAATACAGAAGACATTTCATTTTTTATACACATAGATAAAAAAGTAGAAGCGAAAATATATCATCAGATAGTTACTCTACTAAAAGATTTTCCCAATGTTTCTTTGATCGAGAGATTCAATTCAGGATGGGGAAGTTTTGATGCTGTGAGAGCTAGTCTCGAAGGTATGAAATCAATAGTCAAAACAGGTATTTACTATGATTATGTTATACACTTATCGGGTCAAGATTATCCAATTAAATCAAATACATATATTAAAAAATTCCTCGAAAAAAATAAAGGTAAAGAATTTATAGAGTATTTCCCACTACCTTGTACTAAATGGAAAGGAGGCGGCTTAAGAAGAATAGAATATTGGCATATCCGTTGGCAAGATGAGTATATTTGTATTCCGGAAAAGCGGGAGTTTAAATCCCCAATTAATTCTTTGTTATATTCATTTTTGATTTCATTTTTACCTAAAAAACGTAAATTTCCTGAAGGCTTTGCTCTTTATGGAGGTTCTGCACTTTGGTGCTTAACGGGAGAGTGCGTAAAGTATATAGATGATTTTGTCAAACAAAACCCTAAGTTTGTGAATCGTTTTAACTACACTTATCTAACAGATGAGCTTTTTTACCAAATACTTCTTTTAAATTCCCCTTTTAAAGACAAAATAATTAACGATCACTTAAGATATATAGATTGGGGAAATATTAACGCACTCCACCCCAGGATTTTAGAAAAAAATGATTTTGAAAAAATTAAGCGATCGGAAAAACTATTCGCAAGAAAATTAGATCTAACTATAGACCCGGATATATTAGATATGATTGATGAAATGGTGCAAGTGGAAGCCTGACCGAAGAATTTGCAATTGATTGAGTGACGCTTAGATGAGCGTCACTACTGAATATAAGTCTCCCTGTTAGGTTAAGATCCCCCCACCTACGGCGACCCCCTTTTTAAGGGGGTAAAAGAAGGTTGTAATACCATTTCACGAAATACCTGATACAAATGATTAGTCTCTAATTCTTTCCCCTTACCCCCTATCGCTTATTTGTATCAATTTTAAACTGAAATCGTATAAGCCCCCCTTTTTAAGGGGGGTTGGGGGGATCTTCGAGGAATAAACACGTTAACCGAATCGTATTGATAAAACTCCTATTTGATTTTTGAAAAAATTTAGTTGATATTAGGACTTACACACTATACAAATTAATCATGGTGTGAATTTACATGCATAGGTTGTTTCAGGCTTTTATTAATGATTATTCGATCGTAAATATCCCCTTGGTGTAAGGGCACAGCACTGCTGTGCCCCTACAACAAATGTGGTTTTTTAATGACTCATATTTGGTATTTATTGTCAATGCATAAATCCTAGATATTTCTGTTTGGGTGAATGTCGGTATATCATGGCATATCCAAACAATAAACTCATGGAGTTGTGTTAGTACTTTGATAGTGGAAATTCGCAACTATCGATGTACTTGAACTCTAGGAAAGATATCACAGTCTATCGGTTCACCAGATTTTTTGGTTTTCAATGAATTGAATTCTGGTAAATCAATTTCTTCGAGGGGTTTGAAAGGCCACGCTTTTGGACGCTGATAATAAGTAACATCATCGCCAGTCCAATTCGTCACTATTGCACGTCGTTGTGTAGAAGAGATGTTAGTGACTGAATGATGAATTGTCAGAAAATGATGAATTAAGCAATCTCCAGCCTCCATATCCCAGGAGAGAATTTCGTGAGGTTCTGGTTCTATAAACCAGGATGGGTTAGATCTTTCGCGTAACTCTTTGCCCCATTGATGAGAACCTTTGATATACTCTAATCGGCCGTTTTCTTGTTTGACAGTATCTAGAGCCAGCCAAATTTTACAACACTGCCAACCTTGTACAGGCCAATAAGGTAGGTCGTTATGCCACCCGATACGGCCATTTGATTCGGGTTTTTTAACGAAAAAACCGTCAGCCAAAAAGTTCAATTTTTTCGATTTTAAAACTTGAGCTGCAAGTGTTGGTAATGGAGATTCAAAAGCTAAAGCACGGAAATCAGCATCAATGAGCCATATGCTACTAGCATGTTCCGCACTACCTTGTGGTTTTGGTACATTCTTGTCCTCCAAAGGGCCAGGGATTGATATATTTTTGTCAACTGCTGTTCGCATCCGTTCTACCCAGATGTCATCCACAGCATTTTTGACGCAGATAACGCCATCTCGTTCAAAAGCTTCAACTTGTTGAGGACTAATTTTTTGTGTGTCTACCTTCAGCATTTTGTCTTTTTTCAGATTTTGAAATGAAACTATTTTGGCTCAGAACTGCTAAATGCATATCACCCGATTTTAGTAACAATCTCAATAATTCACTTTACTAAAATCGAGTTTTTTACTATCTAACAAAGAAAGCTTTTTCAGTATAAAGTAGATATTCATTTAGTAATTCTTTCTGGAGATGGACTATTTTTTAACAACCGTAGTTAAATAATTTCACCCCTCCTACCGAGATCCTTTTTAATAATTAGTGGTAGCAGTGACGCTAGCCGTAAAATCCCAGACACAATGAAGACTTCGGCTATGCCAAAAGAGCCAGCAAATTGAGCGATAAAGCCGCCGATAGTTGCTCCTAAAGCACCGCTGACTCCAGCAATAGCAGCTGCGATCGCAAAATAGATAGACTGATTTTGTAGCGGTGCAATTTCTATCTGGAGATTGTTGTTACACAAATCAACTCCTCCCCAATTGGCGCCAATAAAAATGTGCAATAAAGGCAACCACAACCACAAATCCAAAGGGCTAGAACCAATCCGCAGCCACAGCCAAGGTATAACTGCAATCAGAGTTCCCGTACAAATTAGAATCCAACGATTGCCAATTCTATCTGATAATTTTCCCCAGACAATTAACATCAGCATGTGTGCGCCAGCTCGCAAGCTGTTGTAGAAAGTTACCCAGCTGACATCTAGATTTAGCGTATCTAGCAAATAGAGGTTAAAAAATGGGGCACTGAGGTTAACAGCAAATGTCCAAAAGCCGAAATAAAGCAGAAACACCAAAAAATTAGAGTTTTTCTTAATGCTGCTAATTAAATGGTTGTCTGTTGTCAGTATTTGCGGCAAAGAAATTGCGCCAGATGTGTCACCAAGTTCGTTTGGTGAGGAGTCTGCCTGAATCTCGCTAGTTTCAGATGAGCTAGCATAATAAGTATTTTGTAATTGGGGATTCATATCTACCTGGAAATACTGACACCCCAAACTCACAATTCCAAAGAAAATGCCTACTAATAAAATCACTCCATAACCTTGGATGCTTCCCCCATACCAATGTGATATGGCTAACCCTGCTAAGGGTAAGCTAAGTAACTCTGTGAGGTTGGCAAGACTATTGCGTAGCCCGAAATATCTACCTCGCAACTGTCGTGGGACTAACATTGCTATCCAACTTAAACATGATGCAATTGCTAACCCTCCTAAAAGATGAGTGCATAGGAGAATCGAGAGCGACAAGATCGCCAATTGATTGGAATCCAACCATCCCCAGCTAAAGCTAGCAATGCCAATTACTAAAATTACCCACAGTAATCGAGCAATTCCGTGTGTCCGCAGTGAATACTGAAAGCGGCTGGTGCTACGTTCGGACAAGTAAGCACCTACGGGCTGAAACAGATGTGCCAACATGGGGATAGAAGATACCAGCCCAAAAACCACCGGACTGGCATCCAACTCCACTAAAAAATTACCCAGCAAAACTGCGCCAGTGGCAATAGAGAAAAGTGCTGCAAAAATTCCATCGCCAGTGGAAGCCCTCAAACTAGTGCGAATCGCATTTTTAGAAATACGACTTGGTGTTGAGGTAGGAGCGAGTGGTGCTAATGATGCAGTAATCTCAGTAATTTCTATAGTAACAGGTGTGCCTATTTCAGCCGGAACAAAATCCATAAATGTAGTACTTCAAAAAATGATAGGGAAACACCCCAATTAGAGAGTATCTATAAAATCTATAAAAAGGGAAGGGAAACGCGATCGCTTAAAAGCAAGAATTTCTCATCAATCAGACTAAAGTTATACGTATAAATACTCACTATAAAAACTCTTTCTTTTCAAATAAGAAACCACTTGCTTTAAACCTTTATTGGGTACGTGGGATAGTTGAAGCGGACAAGGACAAAGAATCAAACCAGTAAACAGCTATGTAAGCATATCTTAGTACAAAAAGGTTTGAAATTTGATTGTTCGTAGATCGATCTGAGTAATTTTACCCTTTCTTTGAGCTAGAAATGAAACGTAAATGTCTGTGCGATTTAAGATACTCGGCGTCAAAAAAAAAGCTATGTGAAGGCCAGTAAATACGGTTAATCTATCTACTAAGGTAACTAAAAGCTTTTAAGTAGCGATCGCGGTAAAACTCTATTAAAACCAATGAATATTCATGGTGTTCGAGTTACAGGGGAAAGAGCAAATCACAAATAGCAATGTGTGAAATTTTACTATACATGTCTGCTTAACTTTTCGTTACATAGTTATTAATTTTCCCGCTGACTCTCCTGACATGGATGATGTCGTATCGTCTCGCTAGCCAAAGATTAACTTTTTAAATCAAGCCTCAAATCGCCAAATCCTCAAAATCTAGTTTTTTTGTTTTGGAATCTACCTTTGGTGTAGGTGCAAATTTTAAAAAATAGTGCTACGTTAACTAATGTAAACAAGTGTCTAAGCTTTCTAAGCAAGTAGAATTACTCTCTTAGCTTGCTTTTAAACCGTTATTCAGCTACTAAAAGTCCGTAAACCTTGAGGCTAGACATAGAAGCGACAGTCTGATAATCTGATAAAATCAATGAAGTTTTGTTGCGTAAATTTGCGATCCCCTTAAGGTTCAGCGAAGACTTAAGGCCTTTCGCTGTGCTGGTGAAATGACACTAGATGCACTTCATCTCTGGTGCTGTAGTTTGTCATCTCTAAATCTGCAATCCAACGAGATTTCATTCAGGTTTACGGGTTTTTTCTCACGAATCGCAGGCAATTTACTTGCTTGCGACATAATGCCGCAAGTTAAGTCACTCTCAAAGAAAAGTGCTTAAACTTGCGATCGCATCAGTATTAAAGTAACAATTTCTTTCACCTAGAGGCAAAATTTGTGAGCATTGTTCAAACAAAACTCCAAGCTACCGAAAACAAATTTCACGTAGAAGCTTACGAAAAGATTGAGTACGAACTAGTTTATGTAGATGGGGTTTTTGATATTGCTAATCCAGAACTTGCAGAGATATATAGAAGTTTTGGCAGATGCTTGGCTGTTATCGATACCAATGTCTACAATTTTTACGGTACTCAGATTGAGAAATATTTCCGTTATTACGGCCTCGAACTGAGGATTTTTGCTCTGACTATTACCGAACCCAACAAATCTATCCAAACCTTTGAGAAGATTATTGATGTGTTCGCAGACTTTAAATTAGTACGAAAAGAGCCGGTATTAGTCATCGGTGGTGGTTTAATTACAGACGTTGTAGGTTTTGCTTGCTCTACCTATCGTCGTAGTAGTAATTACATTCGGATTCCGACTTCTTTGATTGGTTTGATTGATGCTAGCGTCGCTATCAAGGTAGCACTTAATCATCGCAAGCTGAAAAACCGTTTGGGTGCTTATCACGCTTCCCAAAAGGTTTTATTAGACTTTTCTCTGCTGGGGACATTACCAACAAATCAAGTGCGTAATGGAATGGCAGAATTAGTCAAAATTGCTGTAGTTGCTCATGGGGGTGTGTTTGAGTGGTTAGAAAAGTATGGCAAAGAACTGCTTGACACTCACTTTGGTAATGTTGATGCAACTCCAGAGATTAAAGAAATCGCTCATCGTCTGACTTACGAAGCAATCAAAAAAATGTTGGAGTTAGAAGTACCTAACCTCCACGAACTAGATTTAGATAGAGCAATTGCTTACGGACATACTTGGAGTCCGACTTTAGAACTCGCACCACACATACCGATGTTTCACGGACATGCGGTGAGTATCGATATGGCCTTATCTGCAACCATCGCAGCCAATAGAGGCTACATTACAACCGAAGAACGCGATCGCATTTTAGGATTGATCGGTGATTTAGGGTTGGCTCTCGACCATCCTTTAATGGATGAAGAACTATTGTGGGATGCTACCGAGTCTATCACTCTGACACGAGATGGTTTGTTGAGAGCCGCGATGCCCAGACCAATTGGTACTTGCTTCTATATGAATGATTTGACACGGGAAGAATTGGCACAAGCTTTAGCTGACCACAAACAGCTTTGCGTTAACTATCCTCGTGGTGGCGAAGGTGTAGATATGTACCCCGTTTATCAGACAGAACTAGTCGGGAGCGCCATATAATGTCCACCACAATTGCCAAGCCCACAGCTAGACCAGTTACACCGGTAGGAATTTTAGCAAAGAAGCTAGAAGCTATTGTCCAAAAGATTAACCAACGCACAGATTTACCTGCGGATTTAGTCGATAACATCACTCAAGCATGGCAGTTGGCAGCTGGTTTAGATCCTTACTTGGAAGAATATACAACCTCTGAATCGTCCGCTTTAACTGCACTTGCCGAAAAAACATCAACAGAAGCATGGCAAGAACACTTTAGTGAAGGCACAACAGTACGACCTCTAGAACAAGAGATGCTATCCGGCCATGTAGAAGGACAAACCCTGAAAATGTTTGTTCATATGACCAAGGCTAAAAGAGTACTCGAAATAGGAATGTTCACGGGTTATTCTGCACTGGCAATGGCAGAAGCATTACCTCCAGATGGAGTGCTGGTTGCTTGCGAAGTAGATCCTTTTGCCGCAGAAGTTGGACAAGCAGCCTTCGATAAATCTCCCGATGGGAAAAAAATCCGCGTGGAATTAGGCCCAGCTTTGGAAACCTTAAATAAGTTGGTGGAAGCTGGAGAATCCTTTGACATGGTGTTTATCGACGCAGATAAAAAGGAGTACATAACCTACTTCCAAACATTGCTAGATACTAATTTGCTAGCACCGTCAGGATTTATTTGTGTAGATAACACGCTGTTGCAAGGAGAAGTTTATTTACCCACACAACAACGTACCGCTAATGGTGAAGCGATCGCTCAATTTAATCGTGCCGTAGCACTCGACCCGCGCGTAGAACAGGTAATACTCCCCCTACGAGATGGCTTGACAATTATCCGCAGAACTGCGTGATTGAGTATGGCACAATCTATTTCCGTTTCTTCTTCACCTGCTATCCCGTCTTTTCCTTCAGAGACAAAAATAGCCGTAATTATCCAAAATCTTTTGACTTTGGCGTTGCTGTTATTAGCACTGCCAATTAATGCCGCGATCGTTTTAGTAACTTTGTTGTGGCATACAATTTCCCGTCCTTTCCAGCAGCCAGCCACGAAAGCAGCAAACCCCAAAAATATCCTGATTAGTGGCGGCAAAATGACCAAAGCTTTACAGTTAGCGCGGTCATGCGCTGCTGCTGGACACAGAGTGATACTGATAGAAACCCACAAGTATTGGTTATCTGGTCATCGATTTTCCCAAGCCGTAGACAAGTTTTATACTGTTCCTGCGCCCCAAGAAAACCCAGAACGCTATACTCAGGCTTTGATAGACATCATCAAACAAGAAAATATCGATGTCTACATTCCTGTCACCAGTCCCTTGGGTAGCTATTACGACTCCCTCGCCAAGCCATTGCTGTCGGAATACTGTGAAGTATTTCACTTTGACATAGATATTACCGAGAAATTGGATGATAAATTTGCCTTTGCCGAAACAGCGCGATCGCTTGGTTTATCAGTACCTAAATCTTTCAAAATTACCTCTGCCGAACAAGTTCTAAATTTCGACTTTTCCCAGGAATCTCGCAAATATATCCTCAAGAGCATTCCTTACGATTCAGTACGGCGTTTAGACTTAACTAAGCTTCCCTGCGCCACACCAGAAGAAACAGCAGCATTCGTCAGAAGCTTGCCAATCAGCCCAGACAAGCCTTGGATTATGCAAGAATTTATTCCTGGAAAGGAATTTTGTACCCATAGCACCGTCCGGGATGGCGAACTAAGATTGCATTGCTGCTGTGAATCTTCAGCTTTTCAAGTCAACTATGAAAATGTTGAAAATTCTCAAATTCGGGAATGGGTGAGGCATTTTGTCAAGGAACTGAAACTTACAGGACAGGTTTCCTTTGACTTCATTCAGGCTGAGGATGGTAGAGTTTACGCCATTGAGTGTAATCCTCGCACGCACTCTGCAATTACGACTTTCTACGACCATCCCCAAGTTGCCCAAGCTTACCTCGATAATGAACCGATGGCTGAAACCTTACAGCCATTGCCAAGTAGTAAACCAACTTATTGGACTTATCACGAAGTCTGGCGTTTGACTGGTATCCGTTCTTTCACACAATTGAAAAAATGGATTGCAAATATTTGGCGGGGAACTGATGCAATTTATAAACCAGATGACCCGTTACCATTTTTAATGGTGCATCATTGGCAAATTCCTTTGCTTTTGCTCAAGAATCTACGTCAGATCAAAGGCTGGACGCGCATAGATTTCAACATCGGTAAATTGGTGGAATTGGGTGGGGATTAGTACCGAGGCTGCTACGGATTACTAAGAAATAAATTACTACTACTTGTGGGGTGGGCGTCTCGCCCGCCCGCAAACAAGGGCGGACAAGATGTCCACCCCACAATAAAAGTTAGAGAACATCAATCATGCCAGTACTTCGTATCCTTCATTTAGTTGGCTCTGCACAGGATGATTTTTACTGCGATTTGTCACGCCTGTATGCCCAAGACTGTTTGGCAGCAATGGCAGAGCTGCCTTACGACTCTGCGATCGCATACATCACACCCGATGGCCAATGGCGATTTCCTCGCTCTCTGAGTCGAGAAGATATTGCTCAGGCTAAACCGATGCCTGTGTCTGAAGCCATAGAGTTTATTGCAGCACAAAACATTGACATCGTGTTACCACAAATGTTTTGTATCCCTGGAATGACTTACTACCGCGCTTTATTCGACTTGCTCGAAATTCCTTACATAGGCAATACTCCGGATCTTATGGCGATAACGGCTCACAAAGCCAGAACCAAAGCAATTGTCGAAGCAGCAGGGGTAAAAGTGCCTCGTGGAGAAGTTCTGCGCCGGGGAGATGTTCCAACAATTACACCTCCAGTAGTTATTAAACCTGTAAGTTCGGACAATTCTCTAGGGGTAACTTTAGTCAAAGATGCTGCCGAGTATGAGGCGGCGCTGGAGAAAGCATTTGAACATGGAGATGAAGCGATCGTAGAAACATTCATCGAAGGTCGAGAAGTCAGATGCGGCATCATTGTTAAAGACGGGGAGTTAATCGGTTTACCTCTTGAAGAGTATTTGATAGACTCTCAGGAAAAACCCATCCGCACCTATGCCGATAAACTCAAAAAAACAGATGATGGCAGCTTGGGTTTCGCCGCAAAAGGTAATAACAAGTCTTGGATTTTAGACCCCAATGACCCCATTACCCAAAAGGTTCAGGAAGTGGCTAAGAAATGTCATCAGGCTTTGGGCTGTCGCCACTACAGTTTATTTGACTTTCGCATCGATTCACAGGGACAACCTTGGTTTTTAGAAGCTGGGTTGTATTGTTCTTTTGCCCCCAAAAGCGTGATTTCCTCTATGGCGAAAGCAGTAGGAATCCCTTTAAATGAGTTATTAACGATCGCGATCGCTGAAACCTTGGGCAGTAATAAATATAGCGATCGCATCTCAGTTGTGGAAATTAACGAACCCTCAAAAACGCCAAGAAAAGAAAGAGAGCTTTCACAAATGATTTAGCACTGGTATACAATTTGGCTGAGAGGTTGTTTTAAAAGTGTTTTGCTGTGATTTTAATCGCATTATTACCCCCCTTAATCCCCCCTTATAAAGGGGGAAAACAAGGAAAATCTGGTTCCCTCCCCTTGTAAAGGGGAGGGGTAGGGAGGGGTAAAAAATATTTGATAGATTAATCATTACTTTTCAAACATCGTCTGAGGTTGGGGAATTTTAGAAATATTTTTGATAGACCACTATTAAACGTTAACTGTTGACTGTTAATGTTTAATTTGATTATGCAAATTGAATATTTTTCAGATCTTTAACAGGGAACAGAGAAACTACACTTTTAAGTGCGGCTTCAAACCCCACAACTAAAGTTTTTCACCACTGTTCTCTGTTTCCTAACCCGAAGAAGTTGATAACTAAAATTGGCGTCAGTTCCAAATTATTGGACAATTGACACTGGACTCTTGACTTTTCACTAACAATGGCTTCTCTAGAAAATCAAATCATTTTAATTACTGGCGCTAGTAGTGGTATTGGTACTGCTTGTGCCAAAATTTTTGCTGGTGCGGGTGCAAAACTCATCTTAGCGGCACGGCGGTTAGAACGTTTGCAGCAACTCGCAGATATTCTCACTCAAGATTTTAATACTGAAGTTCATTTGTTAGAGCTGGATGTGCGCGATCGCTCTGCTGTAGAATCTGCCATCTCTAATCTACCCGCGTCTTGGTCTGATATCGATATTTTGATTAATAATGCCGGTTTGAGCCGCGGTTTAGATAAGTTACATGAGGGTAGTTTTACAGATTGGGAAGAGATGATTGATACTAACATTAAAGGTTTACTTTATCTCTCCCGTTATGTCGTTCCTGGAATGGTCAGCCGCGGTCGCGGTCATGTGGTAAATTTAGGCTCCATTGCCGGACATCAAACTTATCCAGGGGGTAATGTATACTGTGCTACTAAAGCTGCGGTGAGGGCAATTTCTGAAGGTTTAAAACAAGATCTGTTGGGTACTCCTGTACGGGTAACTTCCGTTGACCCTGGGATGGTAGAAACGGAATTTAGCCAGGTGCGGTTTCACGGGAATGCTCAACGTGCCAATCAGGTTTATCAGGGAGTTACGCCGCTGACTCCAGATGATGTGGCTGATGTGATATTTTTCTGCGTGACGCGATCGCCCCATGTCAATATTAATGAAGTTGTGCTGATGCCCGTTGACCAAGCCAGCGCTACCTTAGTTAATCGGCGCACTTAGGAACTGATAGATAAAAATATACCCTTTATTTTAAGGCAGGCGAGAAAAACCGCAACTAACTTAAAGCTAAGGGACTTCCAAATAAAAAAACACACAATTAGGACTTACGCACTGAAGCCTGAAACCTCGATCCCCCCTAGCCCCCCTTAAAAAGGGAGGAATTTCTAAAGCCCCCTTTTTAAGGGGGTTGGGGGATCTGAGTGCGTAAGTCCTGACAATTTTTCTTGTGGGGTGGGCGTCTCGCCCGCCCAATTTTGTGGGTTGGACATCTTGTCTGCCCCACAAAATTGGATAATTTATTTCTTGGTAATCCCTAACGTCATTGAGCAAAGTGAAAAGCTTTTGGGTGGCAAGCACATTCAGGGTAAGCTCATGATTAAGGTAGTAAACTTACTGTTCGAGGAATTGTGTAAAATTCCTCTGACGTAAGCTAATGTTAAAACCCTTCATACAAATGAAGGGTTTTAAACTTTCAGTTACCCTGAAAATAAATATATAAAAGAGCAATTTTCAAATGACCATTTACTTTTATAAGGCTTGGCAGCCTTATGGCTGTTTTTCTAACTTTTCTTTCCACGGGATTCACGTCCAAGGTATTTACTGGCCAACGGTTGAGCATTATTATCAAGCACAAAAGTTTGTTGGTAGTACGGATGCAGTAATTATACCTTTCATTCATGCCGCCGCCACACCCGAAGAAGCTGCTGCTTTGGGAAGATGTAGTACTCGTCAACTACGTCGAGATTGGGATTTAGTCAAAACTCAAGTGATGCGAGAAGCTGTACTCAAAAAGTTTCTCACCCATGCTGATATTAGAGAAGTTCTCTTGAGGACAGGCGATGAAATGTTGGTTGAAAACTCGCCAACCGATTATTTTTGGGGATGTGGCGCTAATAAAACCGGTCAAAACCATCTCGGTAAAATTCTCATCAACGTTCGTGAAGAAATCCGTAAATTGCTATCTTTAACGGTAATTCACGAATAATTTAATTAAAAAAGTTACATTCAACATAAAATCAGCAATTAAACGGGGAATAGTCAAATTCCCCAGTCAAAAATTTTTCAACAAATCACTCCTAATGAACTATTTAGTTGCGAAAAATCTTGATTAATCGGCTTAATGGGGATAATTATTCAAAAAATATTGTTAATTTCAAGCAATTAATCAGCTACTAAGTTAAGTGAAATTACTGAAATAGTTTAATGGCTGAGAATATAAAATTAATAAGTGTCAATGATTAAAAATTTCTTAACTATAAGCTTAAGAGGATATTTGTAAAAACTATGTAATACATTAAGCCTTTTAAAATTTTCCTAAATCAATTATAAGAACAGGAATTCTGATAATTGCGAAATTGAACCCATTTGTAAAAATATCTGCAAGAATATTACACCAAAATCAACGTATTTGTAGCAAAAATTTCATGAAATGGGATAAAAATCAAGGAACTGTAATTTGAAAATTTTCATCAAAGACAACTATAAAAAACTTTTTTAAAATTCAGTCATAGTGTATATAAACGATGACATTTACCGATAAAACACACTGGTTGCAGCAAAGCTTAGACAAAGAAAGTTTACTGCATCGGATGACTAAACAGATCAGGCGATCGCTCGATCTTCAAGAGATATTAAGGGCTACTGTTGCCGAAGTACGGTCGTTTTTGGGTACAGATAGGGTCACGGTGTATCGGTTTAATGTTGATGGTAGCGGTGAAGTTATAGCTGAATCTATTTATGAGCAGCGTCTACCATCTTTATTGGGGTTACGCTTTCCAGTCCATGATATTCCCCAAGAAGCTAGAGAGATGTTTCTGCTAGCAGGACAACGTTCGATTGTAGATGTAGCTAATGAGAAAATTGGGCTATCACCTCTACACTCAAAAGAAACTAGCGAACGTTTAAAAACTAATATTTACTATCGGCAAGTAGACCCTTGCCATATTGAATATTTAAAAGCAATGGGCGTGCAATCTTCGTTAGTAGTGCCAATTTTACATTACGACCTGAAAGAAGAATCGGCAAAACCCCAATTGTGGGGATTGTTAGTATCTCATCACACCCAAGAACGAAGGATTTTGAAGCGAGAACTGAGATTAGTGCAGCAAGTTGCCGATCAAGTAGCGATCGCCATTGCTCAAAGTTGCCTATTCACGGAAGCGATCGCCCAACAACAACGAGAAGCTACTATTAACCGAGTAACCACACTATTACATAAACTGCCAACAATCCAATTACAGGGCGCATTAGAAGAAGTTATTACTGCCTTCGCTGGCGTAGGTGGCAGGCTTTATATTGAAGAGAGTAAAGAACTATATACCTGGGGCGAACAACCGAAACTACCATTCGAGCTAGAAAATAGCATCATCGAACAGCATCCTATGTGGCAAAGCTGGATGGCTGAGTGTAAACCAGGTGATATTTGGGCAACCACTGACCTTTATAAAGAAGCGCGTTTGCGAGTTTTAGCTTTAGGGTTCCGTTCCACTTCAATTCGGGGACTGATGGTGATTCCCCTACATTACCGCGAAAAATTTACTGGTGTATTAAGCATTTTTCGCTCGGAATTTGACACAGAAATTTTGTGGGCGGGACGGTGCGAAGATAATCGGCGGCTATTATTACCGAAACTTTCCTTTGAAGTTTGGCGAGAAGAAAAAAAGGGGCAAGCACCTGAGTGGAAGGCAGAAGATATTTTATTAGCCCAAGCCTTGTACGATCATTTTTCAATGGCAATTCAGCAGCAGCAAATGTACAAACAAGTACAAGCCCTGAATTCCAACCTAGAAGTGCGGGTGCAAGAGCAAACTGCTGAACTAGAAAAATCATTACTATTCACCAAAGTACTCAAACAAGTCACAGACCACATCCGCAGTACATTAGACTTCCAGACAACCCTCCAGACTATCGTTCGGGAAGTGCGATCGCTGTTGAATTCAGACCGGGTGTTGATTTTCCAAATCCAAACCAAATCGGTGATTGTGGAAGAAATTAATGGCAACTGGCAGTCAGTTTTGGGAGTGGAAGCACCAGGAGAATGCTTTCCCGATGAATTTGTTAATTTATACTTCCAAGGTAGGGTACGGGCTGTTGACAATGTATCAGCGGTTTCTTTGAGTGCCTGTCATCGAGATTATTTGCAAAATCTCCAAGTGCAAGCCAACTTAATTGTTCCAATTAACATAGGTATGCAAGTATGGGGATTACTGATTGCCCATCAGTGCGATGCTCCTAGAAATTGGCAGGATGCGGAAATAGATTTATTGCAACAGCTAGGAGATCAGGCTGCGATCGCCATTCAACAAGCACAACTCTACGAACAAACTTGTAGTGCTGAGGCTGAAGCCAGGAATCAAGCTGTACAGTTAGAACATACTCTGCATCAACTCCAAGAAACACAGGCAAAATTGATTCACACTGAAAAAATGTCTGCCTTAGGACAGTTGGTAGCAGGTATCGCCCACGAAATTAATAACCCCGTTAACTTTATCTACGGTAACCTCTGTCATGCCAGCGACTATACCGAACAATTACTAGAAATTTTACGGCTTTACCAGCTACATTATCCCAACCCTCATAGTGAAATTCGCGCTGCTATCGAAGCGATCGATTTTGGTTTTTTGGTAGAAGATCTGCCAAAAATCATGGAGTCAATGCAAGTAGGAAGCGATCGCATCCGTTCAATAGTACTGTCGCTACGCAATTTTTCTCGCTTGGATGAATCTGAAAACAAGCGCGTCGATCTGCACGAAGGTATTGACAACACTTTATTAATTTTACGACACCGCCTCAAAGGAAATTCTGAATTTCCAGCCATTGAAGTCATCAAAGACTATGGCAAAATCCCACGAGTAGAATGCTATGCCGGACAAATGAATCAAGTATTCATGAATATTATCAGCAATGCTATAGATGCTTTGGGAATGGGCAATGGGAAGTGGGGAGTGGGGAAATGGGAAGATGAGGAGATCGGGGTATGGGAAGACGAGGAGATGGAGAAATGGGGGGATAAGCGAAACTACCCCCATCATCCCACCCCCTCCTATCCCCAATGCCCAATTCCCGCCGTCCACATTTCCACTAAAGTTTCAGCTGATAACTCTCGTGTGTTGATTCGTATTAGTGACAATGGGCCTGGAATGACTCAAGAAGTGAAAAAGCGAATATTCGATCCGTTTTACACTACCAAACCTGTGGGTAAAGGTACAGGGCTGGGATTGGCAATCAGCTATCAAATTATTGTCGAAAAACATGCCGGAATAATGGAGTGTATTTCAGAACCAGGCAAAGGTACAGAGTTCTGGATTGAGATTCCCGTTAAACCGCCAGGGACAATTAGTTAAGGGGAGTGGGGAGATGAGGGGATACGGGAGTGTGGGGAGAGAGGGGGGAAAGATTTCTTCACTATCCTCCCACACCTCCTACTTGCCCAATACCCCATGACCAGTTTTTTACAAAATGTTAGTTTCAAAACTTAAAAATTTACTTAGCAATTACTCAATTCATCCACAAGGTTGATGATAAAATTATTAACAATAGACTATACAACAAATTTAAAAGCTATTTAGAGCTTGCGCTATATTGATTTGGCTAAAAAAATACTTAAAAAGTAAAGTTTAGTTGCAAAAAAAGTTAGTTTCATCCACTAGTGCTAATCTAATAATTGAAGCTAATGAAAAGCTTCCCTGGCAGATACAACAGCTGCATGATGGAATGTAGTAAGAGGTAAAAGACGCTGTTTAATTCACATCTGTCTCGTCAAAACACGGCAACACCCAACGCGAAAACTCATATTTCCTCAAAGTGGAAAATTAGGGGGCGCTGGAACTGATTTTCATTACTTGTTTACAAAGTGATGAGAATTAGTACATCCCTGGTTAGAATAAACAAGGAGAGGAAATGTTGAAGCGAGTAGATGGTTGGGTGTTGTTGTATTTAAAAAGAAATCAGAATAATGACTCCTCTGGGTGTAAGCTGAATACGAAGTTAAATAGCGAGAAACAGTTAAAATAGCGCCTTATGTCAATTATTGCGCTCAGAGCATGGTATTTACAGGATTATGAGCCGATTCCAGAATTGGAAAAGCGCCCACCAGACATTCGCCTAAGTAAAAAAAGTCTGCTGAGATCGGCATTGCGAGCGGACTTTTTAGAAGAAAGCGACGAAATTAAAAAATCAATTTGGTTTGGGCGCTATCTGGAAGGGGAAGATATTGAATTTTATATTGAGGGTAGTGGCGGCTATCGCGTAGCTAACATTGACTTGATTAGTCACGAAATTTATTTTACTAAACAAGCTCTGTTAGCTCAGTTAGAACCAACTATTTTTTTCTCCTATCAAACTGAGTATGCCGCAGCAAGTGATGTTCTCAGAGAAGAACTGCGAAAAAGTTTGGAGAATTTAAACTTGCGATCGCGCCTTCCTTTAACATTAGTAGAATCCTCTCGTCCCAGCGATGCCACTTTCCGAATTAATCGCACTATGATGCGAAAAATCCGTAAGAGTTTGTTATTTATCGCTGATACCACACCTATTAGCAGTATTAATGTTAAAGAAAACCTTCAACTAATTCCCAGCCCCAATGTCTGTATTGAAATTGGTTATGCCATCCAAAGTAAGCGGTCTGAACAGATTCTACTAGCACAAATGCAACGCCCAAATTTTGAAGGACAAGTTCCTTTTGACTTACCCACACAACAAATTTTACAATTTCAAGACATCAAAGAACTAAATAAAATTCTGACGCGAACAATTGAGAATCAGCTAGCACGATTCAAGTTGTTTTTTTGAACAAAATAATGAACAATTAGATCCCCGACTTCTTAGAGAAGTCGGGGATCTAAAGTTTGCGATTTGAGTGAGTACTTACTCTCTAGTATAGACAGCTCTGGCCATGTTCCAGATCCTGGCTGTTAGAGCTAAAATAATGGTCAATTACAGTTCTAATGAAGCTAGCTTCGACTATTCCGGTTTACTGTCTATAGTAGATGCTGGCTTTTTCTTGATAACTCTACTCAGAAAACCCATTACTAATAGTCCAGCAATTGCGCCAGGTTCAGGAATCGCACTTGCTGTCAACTGGCCTCCAAGATCCAATCTACAGTCTGGGAATGTGTCGCAAACTTCTGGAGAAAGATCGTCTTTTAAGAAAATTTTAGCCGTTGGCAATCCTTGTTCGGCATTTAGGTAAGTATAAAAATCTAACCCTGTCACATCTGTTGCAAAGTCAATTCCCAAATCAAAACCATTAGGCGTGTCAAAGTTGCCTGTTTGTAGAACAGTCTTTGTGACTGTATCAAAATTGAAATTGAAACTAGTATCTGCTTGGGGAAAATTGTATTGGAAATTTTGTAATAAAGTTCCTTGGGGATTGAAGAAAGAAATAGCAAAATCAGTCAATTGTTCCTTAGTGACGATGCTTCCTAGAAAACTATCGTCATAGCTGAACTTTCCCTTAGCTGAATAACCTTTATCTCCTAGCCAATTAAGCTCAAAAGAAGCAGCATCAGCACTCTGAAAGTTGATGAAAGTAGCCATAGAACTGAAGGCAGCAACAGCTACAGTAGCTTTGATTTGGTTATGAATGCTTTTCATTTTATTGATAACAGTAATAGATTTTGATGTTGTTCTAGCTTTTGTTTGACTGTGCAATTTGAGATTTGAACTTTGAGATTTTAGGTGAAAAATTATTTCGGTAATCTTGCAAATAAGCAAGATACATGCGCCGTCCCTAGCGGGACGAAAAAATCCTTTTATCCCAAATTTTAAATCCTGAAGCCTCTATTCAGAGTGGTTGAAACCAATCTAAAACACGCTCGTGGATTTGCTAACACTAGGCTATCGGCAATCAAAAATCTAAGATTGATTAACCTGAATAAGGTCTAAAACACCTTTGGGCAGATTTTATCATTAGATTAAATCTAATCCATATACTTTATGTTCTTTCTTTGTTACAAAAACCTAAAAGGCTGATATTTTTTTGTTTTAAATAATTCTTTAACTTCTCTTAACTCAAGGTTGTCTCATTTGAAAAAGTCATCATTTTGTAAATTCATAAAAGCAGTATTAAAACTCATAATCCCAAATTAAATTAAGCATTACCTCAACTTAATCGAAGTCGAATAATTTCTTGTCAGCATTTTAAGTAGCCAAAAAATTTTTATGAAATTATCTCGGCGTAGATTCTTTACATTAGCGGGCACAAGTGCTGCTGGCACTTTGCTAGCCTCTCCTTTAGAAGGTCTGATTGCTAGACAAGCCAATGGTCACCCTGTATTTGGAAAAGGTTACGGGCCGCTTGTACCAGATCCCAATGGCTTATTAGATTTACCAGTTGGATTTAAGTATCGCACTTTCTCTCTAACAGGCGACCTGATGGACGATGGTACTAAAGTTCCGGGTGGCCATGATGGTATGGCGGCTTTCCCCGGCCCTAGAGGTACAGTTATTTTAGTTCGCAATCACGAACTTAGCCCTACTTCTGATACAAAAGCCGAAGGGCCGCGTCCTTACGACCCATTTTGTAAAGGTGGTACGACCAACTTAGTTATTGGAAGCGATCGCAAGCTAATCAAACATTTTACTTCTTTAAGTGGAACTTACCGTAACTGTGCGGGGGGACGAACTCCTTGGGGTTCATGGATTAGTTGTGAAGAGAACACCACCACCCCAAATTCCTTTCCGGTAGGCAATAGCAACTACGTCTCGAAATTCCACGGCTATAACTTTGAAGTTCCAGCTAGCACCACCACTCCTGTGAAGCCTGAACCTCTAATAGCTATGGGAAGATTTAACCATGAAGCTGTGGCGGTAGATCCCAAAACGGGAATTGTCTATGAAACTGAAGATAAGGGAGATAGTCTTTTCTACCGTTTTATCCCCAAAGTACCCGGCAAGTTAAAAGAAGGCGGTACTCTTCAGGCTTTGAAAATCAAAGATATTTATCAAGCACAAACATTTGCGAATTTCCCCAAGCGCAAGCAGTTTAAAGTAGAGTGGGTAACTATTACAGAGCCAAATCCAGTTGAAGATACTGTAAGAGTTGAGGGTTTTGCAAAAGGAGCAGCCCAGTTTGCCCGTGGTGAAGGTATCTGGTATGCTAACGGTGAATTTTACTTTTGCTGTACCAGTGGTGGTGCTTTAGGGCTTGGTCAAGTCTGGCGGTATATTCCAGCAAAAGAGACTATTGAACTGTTCGTTGAGTCTACATCTGCTGCCGAACTGGAAAATCCAGATAATATAGTTGTCTCACCCTATGGCGATCTCATCCTGTGTGAAGATGGAGATGACGAGCAGTTCTTAGTAGGTGTTACTCCCAAAGGCGAACTCTATCAATTCGCCCGTAATGCTTTGAATACCAACGAGTTCGCTGGTGCTTGCTTCTCGCCTGATGGTAAAACTTTGTTCGTTAACATCCAAACTCCCGGCATTACTTTCGCAATTTGGGGCCCTTGGAAAAAGTCATAGAGGTTAAGATTAGCGATCGCTACTACATCAGTCAATTATCATCAATACTGTGGCAAGGGTTGTTGAGGATATTCCCCTTGATGTCGATAAAATCATTGCCTAACAAGACTTAAGAGCTTTTTTAGTACAAACGAACCAAGAAAGTAGGGTAGCACAGCTGTGCTACCCTACAACAATTTAATTTTCAAGTAGTATTGACCAAGCCGTAGGGGCACAGCATTGCTGTATCCTGACATATAGATGTAGTTTAAATCTACTGTAAGTGCATAGAGCTAGCCCCTCGTAGACATAACCTGTAGCGGAAAGTTGTTGGAAGCGATCGCCAAAATTAATATTACACAGTTATTCACAGATGGAACAAGTAATTGAAACTCTCAAACAAGATTTACCTACACTTTTTGAAAAAGATATTTCCTATGACATTTATACACAGGATATCTATTTTAAAGACCCAGTAAATACATTCAAATATAAATTTAATTATCGGATTATATTTTGGACTTTGCGATTTCATGCTCGGCTATTTTTCACTGAAATTTACTTTGATGTACATGATATAAAACAGTCTGCTGAAGATACAATTTTAGTAAATTGGACAGTGCGGGGAGTGTTGCGCGTTCCGTGGAAAGCACGTTTATTTTTTAATGGCTATTCGACTTATAAACTCAACAAAGATAATTTGATATACCAGCATATTGACACTTGGGATAGGAAGCTAGGAGAGATTTTAAAGCAATTTTGGCAAAGGGGAGAAACAGATAAAAATGCCTCAACAATAAATTAATGCATGTCATCAGTCGAAAAAAGCTACGAGAATACTGCAAAGAACATACTGACTGCTATGAAGTACTTGATGACTGGTACAGAACTGCTAGTCAAGCAATCTGGGGGAATTTGCTAGAAGTTCAAACCGTTTATCCTACAGCTGAAGCAGTTGGCAATTTTACAGTTTTTAATATTAAAGGCAATAAATATCGCTTAATTGTTAGTATTAATTATCAGAAGCAGGTCATCTATATAAAATACGTCTTAACTTATGCAGAATATGACAAAGACAACTGGAAAAATGACCCTTACTTTTAACTCAGAGCTTTACAGCCAATTGCTGTCTCAGCATCAACCTCGAATTATCAAGACAGAAGAGGAAAACGAGAAATTTTTAGAAACTGTTGAAGCACTGCTTTCTCGTTCCGATCTGACTCCTGAAGAAGATGCTTTGTTGGAATTATTGATAAAATTGATTGAGGATTTTGAAGATAAGCATTATCAGCTTAATGTTTCAACTCCTCGTTCAAGACTTTTGCATTTGATGGAAGCTAGAAGTTTGGAACAAGCTGATTTAGTAGAAATTCTTGGTTCGAGTGAGATTGTTACTAAGGTTATTAATGAAGAGTTAGAAATTACTAAAGAACAAGCTGAGGCTTTGGGTAAGTTTTTTCATGTTGATGCAAGTTTGTTTATTTTAAAATAGGCGATCGCTATCCTAAAGCACAACTAGTTCAGATATACGGCACGTTTAAAGTTGGTGCAGTACATAAGCTTAGCTTAAAAGCCAGTTATAAAAGCTGTTTTACTTCTGAAGTATCCTGTATATTGATAAATTAATATTATTGTTGTATAGTCAGTAAATTAACTATGCTACATGTAGCAATCTAAATTTAAGCTGGAGAAGATACGGTAATCAAAAGTACGCACTTACAGGCTTTTGCATATTTCCTGGCTCACAACTGATTTAAGATTACTATAGTTATTTGTTTAAGTATAAAAAATAACAAAACACTGAAGATGTAAAAGATAGCCCAAAAGTTAGTCTAGATGCACTTATACCTAGAGAGGCATTTGAGGTACAAGGACAACAAGTTCAAACTATACTCAATAATATTCCTATGATACAAATTAGGAATTTAGAGCAAAAAGATTTTTTCTATCCATTTTTACGAAAACCGGATTTTCAACGAGAAACTAATGAGTGGGATGCTCAGAAAATATGTGATTTTATTGAAAGTTTTTTAGATGGTGATTTAATACCAGCTGTTATTCTTTGGAGAAGTGATAGTGGTTATTTTTTCGTAATTGATGGCTCACATAGGCTAAGTGCTTTAATAGCCTGGATAAATGATGATTATGGTGATAAAAATATTTCCAATAAATTTTATGATGGATATATTACAGAAGAACAAAAAAATGCTGCTGAGGAAGTCAGGAAACTAATTAAGAATAGGATAGGTTCCAATGGTGGGAAATTTATCAACTTCACAGAAAAATGAATTTATTTTGGAATTTGTTAATATAGTTAACAGTATAGAAGTAGAACATGAACTGGATCTTAAAGATGATTCAACAGGAGAAAATACTGTAAAATTCTTAAAAAATTGTCAAAAATTAGCCAAGAGAATAAATGCTAATGACCCTTCATCTCTTGGGCTTCATCCGCTTATATATTTCTATAGTCACGATAGTCGATATAGAGTAGGCTCATTTTATGGTGTTGTTAGTTTGATATTGTATTTACAAAAAACTCAATCTTACTATAATTTTATAAAATGCCGAAAAAATTTTGAATTTGTCATTTGGCAACATGACGATATAGTTCCACAAATTGTACGTAATAGTAGTGCAGTCAAGGCACGAGAAAAGGTCAAAGATTTTTATTTGACAATAGTTGAAAAATTAACACAAGGTGTAGATAAAAAAAATGTGATGAAGGAGATCATAGCGGAGAAAACTTTTGGTTCCTTAAAAATAAAACCTAGAGTTAACACAACTGAAACGCAAAGTAAAACTTTTTCCCGCGAAACTAAAGCAGCAGCTTTCATCAGAGATGCTTTACCTAAAATTCAAAGATGTAAAATCTGTGGTGGCTATCTTCACAGTCACTCTATATCTATAGATCACAAAATAAGAAAAGAAGATGGTGGCTTAGGTCATTTAGATAATGCACAGTTGACTCACCCATATTGCAATACAACAATCAAAAATTAAATATTCTCAAACTAGACATAAAATCTTAGAGATAGGATGCTTGGCTTTTATGTAATACACCCTAGTGGGGAAAGACTAGGATTTCATTGCTGGATACTGCTGCAATACCTGTTGCAAATATTGTCCAGTATAAGACTTGGGATTTGCTGCAACTTCCTCCGGTGTTCCTACTGCAATTAATTCTCCGCCTTTATCGCCGCCTTCTGGCCCCAAATCTATTACCCAATCTGCACAGCGAATTACATCTAAGTTGTGTTCGATGACTAAAATTGAATTGCCTTTATCCACCAATCTTTGCAATACATCTAATAATTTGTGGACATCATAAAAAGATAAGCCTGTTGTGGGTTCATCTATTAAATAAAGCGTCTTACCTGTGGCGCGTCGAGATAATTCGGTTGCCAATTTTACGCGCTGTGCTTCGCCGCCAGATAAAGTTGTGGCAGGTTGTCCCAATTGAATATAACCCAAACCGACATCAAATAACGTTTGCAAGCGGGCGATCGCCTTCGGAATATTTTGGAAAAAATCTAAACTTTCCTCAACTGTCATGTTGAGAACGTCGGAAATAGATTTATCTTTATACTTCACCTGCAATGTTTCGCGGTTGTATCTTGCACCTTTACAAATTTCGCACTGCACGTAAACATCAGGGAGAAAGTTCATTTCAATTACATTCACACCCTGTCCGCTACAAGCTTCGCAACGTCCGCCTTTAACGTTGAAAGAAAATTGTCCGGGTTTGTAACCCCTGGCTTTGGCTTCTATGGTTTGCGAAAATACATCCCGAATGGCATCAAAAATTCCCGTATAAGTTGCTGGATTAGAACGTGGCGTGCGTCCAATTGGCGATTGATCTATTACAATCGCTTTATCTATTGCATTTAATCCCTGAATTTTATCTAAGTCTTTTGGTAAGGGAATTTTCTTAGTTAAATGATGTTGCAATGATGGATAAAGTAACTCGTTAATTAAGGTAGATTTACCAGAACCGGACACGCCAGTAACAGCAACGAGTTTACCTAGTGGAATTTCTACATCTATATTTCTTAAATTGTTACGATGGGCATTTTTAATAATTAAACTGCGCCCATTTCCTTCTCGCCGTTCTGCTGGCGTATTAATTACTCGCCGTCCTGCTAAATAAGCACCAGTCAAGGAATCTTCTGCTGTTAATAATGCTTCTAGATCGCCTTGGGCGATAATATTTCCGCCGTGAATTCCTGCACCAGGGCCAATATCCACTATATAATTGGCTGCACGAATTGTTTCTTCATCGTGTTCGACGACAATTAAAGTATTACCCAAATCGCGCAATTTCGTTAAAGTTTTTAGCAATCTGCCATTATCTCGTTGATGCAAACCAATACTTGGTTCGTCTAAAACGTAGAGAACTCCTGTTAAACCAGAACCAATTTGCGTTGCTAAACGAATCCGTTGCGCTTCGCCACCAGAAAGAGTCATTGCTGGACGGTCTAGGGTAAGGTAATCTAAACCAACATCTAACAAAAATTGCAATCTAGCTTTAATTTCTCTGAGTACTAAATCGGCAATTTGTAACTGGCGATCGCTCAACTTAAATTGTTCAATTCTTTCACGACAATCTCGAATTGATACGCTGGTTAAATCCAAAATTCCATATTGTCCCAACTTCACAGATAAAGCTTCTGGTTTTAACCTTTTTCCTCTACAAACCTCACATGGCTGGTCGATTAAATACTGTTCTAATTTTTGCTTAACTAACTCCGTTCCACCCTCGTATTGTCGTTGCAAAATTGGAACAATACCTTTAAAAATTTGCTTTTTCTCTGTTTTTTTATTTTCTTCTTTTTCTCCATACAAAAGAGTCTGCTGTTGTTCTTCTGTCAGCTTGCTCCAATTTGTTTGCAATTCAAATCCATAAGCTTGCCCTACACTATAAAGTAATTCTAAATAATAGGAATTATCTTTTTCTGACCAAGGGGCGATCGCAGCATAAACTGGTGCTTCCGGGTCGGGTACAATTAAATCTGGCGCAAATCTTCTTAAAGTCCCGATTCCATGACAGTTGGGACAAGCACCATAAGGCGAATTAAATGAGAATAATCGCGGCGATAATTCCTCCATCACCGCGCCATGTTCTGGACAAGCAAAATTTTCGGAAAAGACTAATTCTTCATCTGAGTCAGACCCCCCGCCTTCGGCACCCCCCCTTGTTAAGGGGGGGTTAGGGGGGGTTTCCTTGGATGAGTCATGACCAATAACGATGTTTGCAATACCACCAGACTGCTTTAAGCACGTAGATAATGAATCGACCAAACGCTCTTGAATTCCGTCTTTTTTGACCAGACGGTCAATTACTACTTCGATGGTGTGTGTTAAATTTTTATCTAACTCAATGGAATCTGACAGTTCGCGGACTTCGCCATCGACGCGCACGCGGACAAAACCTTGAGATGCCAGACTTGACAACAGCTTACGATGTGTGCCTTTTTTACCTCGGACTACAGGTGCAAGAATTTGGAAACGAGTGCGGTCTGGTAATTCCAGAATGCGATCGCACATTTCATCAATTGTCTGGGGTGCAATACAGCGATCGCAAATCGGACAATGGGGTTCGCCAGCGCGACCGAACAACAGCCGCAAATAGTCATAAATCTCCGTCACCGTACCCACGGTAGAACGGGGGTTATGAGACGTTGACTTTTGGTCAATGGAAATCGCTGGACTTAAGCCTTCAATTGCTTCTACATCCGGCTTATCTAACTGTCCTAAAAATTGCCGTGCGTAGGCGCTGAGGGATTCCACATAGCGACGTTGCCCTTCAGCGAAAATCGTATCAAACGCCAAAGAAGACTTACCAGAACCGGAAACGCCAGTAAATACAATTAAGCGATCGCGTGGCAATTCCAAGTCAATATTTTTCAGATTATGCTGCCTAGCACCCCGAATCCGAATGGTATTCTGGCTATTCTGCGAGGGAAAATGTCCGTTCAACAGAGATGCTTGAGCGTTAGCTTGCTCTGAACGGAACTTCGGGGATGCTGTGAGCTTTGGGTCTGACATATTGGGCGGCAAAAAAGGAGTTTCTTATGAAACAGTCCTTAATAATACTATCTTTAATTAGTTTACAGTAGAACAATAGTACTGTTTTAAATACTTATTGGGCATCGGGAGTTAGGAGTGAGGAGTTAGGAGTTATTCTCCCCATCTCCCCATCTCCCCATCTCCCCATCTCTTCTCTCTGCCAAATTCCTACAAACTCCATGCAGCCTGAAAAAAATCATACTCACACAACATAGCATAACGGTAAGTTGAATGCACAACAGCATTGCTCGTGGCATAATTCTCAACCAAACTTTCTAACTGCTGTGCCAATGGCTGAAAATCGGCGCTACTGTAAGTCCGAATCCAGTCGGCATATTGATGATTTGGGATGCCATTAACAGCTAACTGTTCTCCCAAAAAAGCATACAAACGCATACAGGGAGACATCGCCGCAGCTGTTAAACCAACATCTCCACCCCAAGCAGTTGCTAACAAAAAATCAGTGTAGCGACGGGTAGCGGTTCCAGGCTCCACAGAATGCAAATTAACTCCCCACTGGGAAGCATAGCCACTGTGCAATTGCAGTTCTGCTAATACACCTCCAGCTAAGTTATGAAATGTCGTGAAACCTACCCAATCTGGTGCTTTAGCTGCGGCAATACTATACGCACGGGCAAAAGCTTCTAAGAAAAAAGCATCTTGCCCTACATAATAAGCAAATTTACCTTGTTCAAGAGTACCATCGCCAATGCCCCGAACAAAAGGATGCTCTAAGCACACTTTGGCTAAATCTTGATTTTTATTCCACAATTCATCGGATAAAGTCATTTGTCATTAGTCATTAGTTATTTCTCCTCCTCCCCATCTCCTCATCTCCTCATCTCCTCATCTCCCCATCTCCCCATCTCCCTATCTCCCCACTCCCTAAAAAGGTAAGAACTGAAGCAAGAGTGAGCCAACACTGCCGAAAAAGTCAACGAAACTGGGGCTACCAGAGCTTACTTTTTCAGTATAGGGGGTTTGGAGTTCTTTCATAAAAGCCTGTGCTGTTTGCATTCCAGGGGTATTTTTTTGGGATGTAAACAATTTGTCGGCAGCTTGAGCATCTACGAATGCACCTTGTCTATCTAATATCTGGTAGCGGGCGACACCACGAGCTAGATAAGCACCTGCATAGTCTGGTTTAATGGCGATCGCTTGACTAAAATAACTAATTGCTTGCTGGGGGTTGCCTTTTTCTGCTTGTGCTACACCCAAAGCATAAAAATCCTCTGGTGAGGCAATTTGTGATGGTATTCCGATTGCACCTTGGAAATTACTATTATTCAGGTAAGCGCCATTTAATTCTGCATTTGTTAAATAGCTACTTCTCAAATCAGCAGCCGCCAAATTTGCGCCACTAAATCTAGTCTCGGTTAGGTTAGCACCAAATAAACTAGCACCGCTCAAGTTAGCCCCTCGCAAATCAGCACCGCTCAAGTTTGCCCGGCTAAGGTTTGCACCTGCAAGATTAGCACCGCTCAGATTGGCTCCAGCTAAATCAGCCATAACTAAACCTGCATGAGCCAAATCGCAGTTTTGACATTGTTTGGTTGCCAATAACTGTTTCACATGTTCGGGATTCGCCGCTTGTACGGTTGTTGTTAGGCTGACCAAAGTTAAAAATGTGGCTGTGGCGAGAATTTGGCTTTTCATATTTGCGTAATATTTATTACTCAAGACTCAATATTAACCGGGATAGATTTATACCTCAGCCCATGATATTAGCAATCTGAAAATTTTGCCCTCTGTAGTTGCCCATATCACTTGTAACGAACTGTTAGCAGCGTATAAATACCTGCTTCTCGTGAACCCGCAGTGCATTGGACTTCTTGCAGAAGTTGGGAAAAAGGGAAGGTGGGGCCCCCTCTGGGGATAAGGGGCGGGGGAAAAGGGGGAAAGGTTTGGTATTTTCCCTTTCCCCTTTAACCTTTTCCCTTTTCCCACCTCTTGCAAAAGCACTTTTGCAAGAGGTCTATTATTCGTAGTGATACCGACAAGTTAGAAAATCAATCTGGGTGTTTCCCACCTTATAGACAAGTCGATGCTCTAAATCTATTCGCCGCGACCAGATATCTGCATCCATATACTTTAATGGTTCTGGTTTACCGATACCCTCAAATGGATCTTGCATGACAACCGTCACCAAATCCAAAATTTTTGAAGCTTTGTCAAAATCTTGCTTAAACCACCAAGCTAAATCTTCTTTAAATTTAGAACTAAAACCAGGAGTGCGATTCACTACAACTGGCTTAATTTCGTCAGTTTCAGCTTTCTTTTTCTTCTTCTTGGACAATCCCCAACTCCTGCTGAAGTTCTGCGATAGTTTGAGGTTGAATTTTTCCTGTTTTTGACTCTTCTATTGCTTCCAGCAGGCGATGTGCATTCGCAGGCGATCGCAAAAGATAAACCGTTTCAACCAAACTCACTAAATCTGACTCAGCAATCAAGGCTACATTTTCACTATCGCGACGGTTGATAATATACACTTGATGATTTTCTACTACCTGGTCTAACAGTTTAAAAAAGTCATTTCTGGCATCGGTTGGCGATGTGATTTTATAGGATAGCATCAGTTTATGTACAGACTTCTGTACATATATTCTAAATTGGCAATCCTTTTGCTGACAATACAAATTTATTACTTTGCGGCAAAGTGAGGGTAAATGCTGTTTGACCAACAGATCTTGTTGAGTCGAGGGTGAGATCGCCATGATGTGCCCGGACAATTTCGCGGGCTAGGCTCAGTCCGAGTCCGATTCCTTCGACTTTGCGGGTGCGGGCACGATCGCCGCGATAAAATCGGTCAAAAAGGCGGGAGCGATCGCCCTCTGGAATATCTTTTGATGCGTTGGTAATCGTTACCTGGAGCGTTGTTTGAGTTTGATGAGCGTGAATTTCTATCCAACCGTTGGGGAGATTATATTTGATGGCATTACTCAACAAATTTTGCAGAACTTGAATTAGAAGATCGCGATCGCCTTGTACCTTTAAACCATCAGGAATATCGCTTAGCACGCTCAAATGGGGAGCCAGCAATTCTACATCCTCTACCATTTCCACGAGCAACTGTGACATATCCACTTCAACTAAATACAAGCTCATTTGTCCTGCATCTGCCAAAGACAGCAGTAAAAGTTTCCGCATAATGCCACTCAAGCGACGCACTTCATCCAAAAGGTTGCTTAGGCGCTGTTGCACTTCCGATCCAGGTTCAACTTGTTGTAGCGTTCGTTCTAGTTCGCCTTGGAGAATGGTTAGTGGGGTTTTCAGTTCGTGAGCAGCATCAGCACTGAAGCGAGAAGCTTGTGTAAAACTGCGTTCCAGGCGTTCCAGCATTTGGTTAAACACGCGAATTAGTTCCACAAATTCAACATCTGTGGTAGCGATCGGAATTCTTTGATCTAGCCCTTTGACGGTTACCTGTTGAATAACGCCTATTAATTGATGGATGGGACGCAACGCACTACCAGCAACCACCCATGCTCCAACAGCAACCAGCGAAAGAGATCCTGGAATTGATACAAGAAAGATATTGCGAATGGTTGCCATCTCTTGATTTACAGCTTGGAGGCTAACGGCAATGGCAACCTGAGCATTGGGGAATCTAGCAGCCCCAATCCGCCAACTTCCTTTAGCTGTCTGCTGAGAGATAAATTGAGGCGGGCGTGGAGGAGGAAAAGGTGGATTGATATTCTTAGGTATTGGGGGCCGTTCTCTATTCAGGGGCGGTGGTACAGGTTTTAAGTTAATGTTCCGAAGCAACAGACGATTCAAATCGACATCGGCTTGTACTGCGTCGGATTGGTAAACTATTTTGCTGTTTGTGTCAAGCACTAACAGTGCAACGGGAGTTTTTGTATTTGTTCCTAAAATATGGGTTAATGAGTCTTCATAGCGCTGCCATCGTTCTACTTCTGGCGGAAGTTCGGGCGGACGGCTTGCCCGCATTAATTGATTTAACAGTTCTGCGTCAAGGCGGCTGATCTTAGCTTCGTAAATCTGAAACCAAGAGACTGCACCAAACCCAACTAATGCACTTCCAGCTAAACCCGCAGACAACAGGGCAATCCGCAATCGAAACGATGGGCGCTTCATAGTTTCTCGTCTGGTTTGCGAAAGCGATATCCAACCCCGCGAATGCTTTCAATCAAGCCTGCTTCATCAATGGGGTCAATTTTTTTGCGAATTCGTTGGATACACACATCGACGACATTGGTGTTGGGGTTAAAGTCGTAACCCCAAACATGTTCTAGAATTTGAGTGCGGGTAAAAACTCGTCCGGGAGAACGCATGAGATACTCCAGCAGATTAAACTCGCGGCTAGTAAGTTCGATCGCTCGTTGATTGTAGGTGACTTCCCGCGTAATGCGATCGAGTTTGAGCGACCCCACCACGAGCAAATTTTGGCGATCGCCTACACTCCGCCGCACAACCGCATGAATTCGAGCCGCTAATTCTTCCACAAAAAACGGTTTGGCTATGTAATCATCGGCTCCTAAATTCAAACCGGACAGGCGATCGTCGAGTTCGTTACGAGCTGTTAATAAAATCACTGGAGTATTTCGCCCTGAGTGCCGCAGTTGTTTGAGAATCGATAGCCCATCCTTTCCCGGCACCATGATATCAAGTACGATCGCATCATATTCGTTATCTAATGCCCGCAGATATCCTTCATCACCGTTGTCGCAGTAGTCTACGACAAATCCTTGCTCCTTCAATCCAGCCCGGACGAAGTTAGCAATTTTGGCTTCATCTTCGACAAACAAAATGTTCACAAATAATATTGATTACTTGAAAATCATTCTTTCATTGTAAATTCATTACCTTTGAGTTCAAATTACAAAAATGTAATTTACAAACGAAGTCAGTTGTAATTTTGAGGGAGCTTAATCAGAAATGTCAGGACTTACGCAATATGTGACTGAAAACCTTATTCTTGCGTAGCGGTAATTCATGAATTACCGCTACTTTCGTTATCTTTTGCGTAAGTCCTGATGTAAGCAACAATTTCGAGGTTAATGATAATGAATATTCGTCGAATCTTAGCTGTAGCAGCAATTCCTTTTGCGATCGGTACATTTGGTTTTGTTACACCCAATCCAGCAAATGCCCAATCTCCAGCCAATCGGAAGGTAGAGATACAACGCCCAAGACCGCAAAATGAATTGCAAAAACCCGATAAAAAACCACAAATCAAACATCAGCCACGACGCGTAGAGCAGCAAAAACGTCCACCCCAACCTCAAAATCAGGGCAGAAATCAAAATCGAATCCCACACGATAACCGTTAACAAGAATTCATCAATGTAGAGACGTAGCAATGCTACGTCTCTACAAGGGTTTCGGATAATGCAGAATTAATTTCACCAGATATCTAGTGATTCTGATTCCTGTTAGCGCAGGGGGGCGTAGCCCATTCTGAATTCTTCTCTAAGACAGAGTATTGAGTCAATTACCGATCGCGTACATAGCCAGACACCTTACGCCAGCAAGGGACAGCACACCCAGAAAAATGCTGATGACGGAATTTTTACTGATGGTGGCGAGCAGTGACAAAAATTACAAAATTGTAATTTATAAGCAAGGCGAACTGTAATTTTCGATTAGTTCAATCAGAAATGTAGACAATCTATCTTTTAGGTATTGATTATGAATATTCGTCAAGTATTAGTGCTAACTGCGATTCCTGTTTGGTTGGGTACATTTAGTTTTATGTCACTCAATCAGGCGAATGCTGCTAGTAAATACCAGCAAATTGCACAGGCAACAGATACTCCCAACCAACCACCCTCAGAAAGGCAGCGTCCGCCTCGTCCTGATTTTAAAGCAGCTGCGGCGAAGTTGGGTGTCACAGAACAGCAATTAAAAGATGCGCTGGGAGTCCCTGCTAATCCTCCCACTCCTGGCGATCGCAATCAACGTCCACCTCGTCCTGATTTCAAAGCTGCTGCGGCGAAGCTGGGTGTCACAGAACAACAATTAAAGGATGCACTAGGAGTCCCTGCTAATCCTCCCGGCGATCGCAATGGTCATCCGCATCATCCTGATTTTAAAGCTGCTGCGGCGAAGCTGGGTGTCACAGAACAACAATTAAAGGATGCGCTGGGAGTCCCTGCGAAACCTCCCACTCCTGGCGAACGTCCGCCTCGTCCTGATTTCAAAGCAGCTGCGGCGAAGTTGGGTGTCACAGAACAACAATTGAAGGATGCGCTGGGAGTACCTCCTAATCCTCCTGGCGATCGCCAAGCGCCTCCTCCAGCTAATAGGTAGTTTAATAATCAACCTGTTCAAACGGTTTCTGATTAAACATCTGGTGAAAATGAATGTAGAGACGTAGCATTGCTACGTCTCTACAAAGGTTTAGGATAATTTACCAAGCTATAGGTAACCCTGTAACTGCGATCGCACCAGCAATGATACTAGCCGCTAGAGAAGTCAACGCTGTCCCAAATATCCACCAAGCTGCATTCGCAACGGTTTTTTTGGTTTCTTCGGCTTGCTTTTTAGCTTGTTGTTGAACGGCTTTCAGGCGTTTTTGTGTTTCTAACTGAATGCGTTCGGCTCGTTGCAGTACGCTATCCCGCGCGGCTTCTATTTGGTCGATGATGCGGTTGGCGTCTGCTTGGGAAATATCTTCACGAGAACTCAAAACTGCAACCAAGGTGTTGCGATCGAATTGGCTGAGGCGATCGCGTAAGGCTTCAAATCCAGCTTGCGGATCGTCAAAGACTTTGCCAAAGTCTTGCTTAATTCCTTCATAGTTGAGTTCTGGACGCTCTAAGGAGTTAAGATAGTTGCGAATTTTGGCAAAAATTCCATCCAACACCGATTGCACTCTTTGTTGAATCTGCTGGAATTGTTCGACAATGGAACTGCGAACAGAATCGATTCGATCCACAATTTGGTTAGCTTCTTCTTCTGAAATATCTCCGCGTTGGGATAGCAACGCCACAATTGTCGAACGGTCAATTTTGGCAGCGCGATCGCTTAAATTGCCAATTCCAGCGCGGGGAGAAGACAACAGCAATTGCAAATCGCGTTTGATTCCTTCGGGGTTGAGTTCTTCTTTGTTAGTATTCCGCAGGTAATCTTCGAGATTTTCTTCAAAATCTAAAATTCTTTGAGTGGTACGCTTTGCTAATCGTCGCGGCGCTTTCACGATATCGCCAATCGCATCTTGTAGGCGATCGATGATTTGATTAACTTGTTCTTGACTCAAGTCTCCCTGCTGACTTAGGAGTTTTACCAAGGTTTCTCGATCGACATGAGAAAGGCGATCGCGCAATGCTAATGCACCTGCTTTTGGATCGTCGAGTAATTTTTCCAAATCGCGCCTAATACCTTCTGGGTCGAGTTCTTCCAAATTAGTATTGCGAAGATATTCTGCGATCGCTTTTGTAGTTTTTTCGTACTGTTCTGTTGCTTGTTGCGGTAGTTGTAAAATACTATCTCGGACACCTTCTAAGCGATCGAGGACTTGATTTATCTGTTCTTCGCTCAAGTCTCCCCGCTGAACGAGCAATTTTAGCAGTGTATCCCGGTCGAATTGCGATAAACGCGATCGCAAAAGCTTAATTCCCGCTTGCGGGTCTTCTAGTAAAATTCTAAAGTCGCGTTTGATACTTTCGGGGTTGAGTTCTTCTTTATTAGTATTTTGCAAATAATCTTCAACTCTTTGCCGCAATTCATCGGCTTTTGCTGTTGCTTGTTGTTGCAATTCTCTAGCACGATTCAAGATATTATCGCGGTTGCTTTCGAGTTGACTAACAATATTATTAGCTTCTTCTTCGCTAATATCTTGACGTTGTTGCAGCAATTGTACAAAGGTATCGCGGTCAAATTGAGTGAAGCGATCGCTTAATTCTTCAAAACCAGCTTCTGGCTCTTCTACTAACCTCACAAAATCCTGCTCAATAGCTTCCGGATTAAGTTCTTCTTTGCCAGTTGAACGCAGATAATTTTCGATGCGACTGCGGAAATCTTGACCTTTTTCTCGCGCTTGAGCCTGTTTGACTGTTTCTAAAACTTCCTGGCGATCGCTTTCCATTTGTTCGGCAATTTCTGTTACCCTTGCTTCGCTGATATCATCCCGCTGCTTCAGCAAGTTTACAAAATATTCTCGATCGATTTCTTCTAACTCGTGCCTTACAGTTGTCGGATCTGCGTTCGCATCATAGATGACTTCTTTGAATTCATTTTTCAGGGTAACGCGGTTAAAATGCCAAGGAAATGAATTCAATATGTAATCTTCTACATCTGCTTTAATTGTATTTTCCTGCGATATGGGCAATCTTGCTGTTGCTTCTTCTTTAAAGTTTTGTAACTCTTTTGTGATTTGCTCGACATCAACATCTTGAACTTTGTCTTTCAGTTTTTGCAACTGATTCGTAATTTTGTTAACATCGATATGAGAAAGATTGAGTCTATCCAATACGGCTGGTACTGCGGCAGTCAAGCCATATTGAACAGCTTGCTTCATTACACCATTACTTTGCTTTCCATTACCACCTCCAACTGTAACTAACTCCTGGAGTCTTTGACCTAAATCCTCGGAATTAAGTTCTTCTGGGGTAGCAGATTTCAGCAAATTAATTACTTGCTGTGTTGGATTTTTGCGATTCAAAGCTTGTTGCCAAGCACCTTCTAATTGGTCGGTAATTCGATTGATATCTTCTTTAGATAAATCAGTGCGATCGCTAATTAAATCAACAAATGTTTGCCGATTCACATTTTGTAATAAATCACTATTAACAACAGATTGCAAATCTGTATCTTGAATCAGCTTGTCAAATTGAGAACGAATTTCTTTGATATCTAATTTTGGCAATTGTACAGAGGACAAAGAAGTTTGCAGCGTGTTTCTAATACTTTCAGGATCGAAGCCTGATGTTAATTCTCGCCGCACTGCGGCTGTAATTTCTTCTGCTGTGGAAACCAATTGTTGTTTGGTAGCATTGGCACTAATGCCAGTAGTTGCAGTACCGAATAACGCTTGAAAACCAGAACTCACAGTATTTGCAATAGAACCAATTAAAGAACCTACTGCCGATGAACCGAACCAAATGATCGCTGAAAAATAAATAGACCAGATAACTACACCGATAACCGATCCTAGAAATGCATTTTCAACTAAGCTCAGTTTTACCGCTAGAAAAGAAGCAATAAATAATGCAATACTAGCGGTTATTAATGCCCAAGAACCGACTTTACCCTGAACCTTACGAATTTTGCTGCCAAGCTTGACTGACTCATCGTCATCATCTGAGTCAATTTCCCAAGTTGAAATTCCTACAGCAACTGAAAAGTTTGTGAATAATAATTGGAAAGCTAAAGCCATTGCAACCCCAGCCACCAATGCCACAAATAATTTAGGGCCAGCAAAAAGAACTGAAGCTTCTTCTGGAGTTAGCAGTTGTTGAGTGTGAGGAGGTGCTAATCCCAAAGATAGCGAATCCCAACCTAATAAGGCAAAAAAACTTTGAAACATAGTATTTTTTTACTTGCATTCAATTAAATAGCCATTTTTTGATAAAATGGTCTACCTCTCAATGTAAATATTAAGTTGGCTGGGTTTACACTTTCCCAGGTAATAAAAACTTTCACCAAAAGTCGTAATTTTAGAAAGTATGTAAAACTTACAAAACTTAATATAAAAGTTGATGCTTTTGCAATTTTAAAATTCTTAAACATAATTATTGATTTTTTATGCAATGGGAGTATTAAAAAAAATAATTACTGAGCTGGGCAAACTTATATTAATTGCAACAATGGTTTACATAGGTATAAATCTATAAGCGACCTATCTAAAAAATAAATGCTGAAGTCCAAAGATTATTTTTTTTTAAAATAAAAATCTTCTTAACGCTAAAAACTTAGCAATGAAATCATATTCAATATTGATTTTTCTTTTGGTATTTTTTTACTGAACTTTAGATTAAAAGACCTATGTCTGATGATAGAGCAAAAATTTCTTCCAAGCGATTGAGGAAAAATAAATATAAACATGTATAAATAGGGATTATTACGAGCTAAAAGCGAGCTATAGATTTTTGAATAATTGATTTTACTGTCTGGGGAGAAAAATAATGGTTGTAGGTGTACATAAACGTGCTGTAGGCGTATTTTCTACTCGTAGAGATGTTGAACATGCGCTACATGAATTGAAAAATGTCGGCTTTGATATGAATAGAGTATCTGTTATTACGCGGGATGGAGAGCGTGATGACATTGCTGGCGCGGAAGTGCGCGATCGCGTTGGTGATAAATCCGATGAAGGCGCTGCGGTGGGAGCAGTTTCCGGCGGTGCTGTGGGTGGATTAACAGGCTTATTAGTAGGTCTTGGTACCTTAGCAATCCCTGGAATCGGGCCAATTATGCTGGCTGGAGCCGCAGCGACCGCTTTGGCTACTACTCTGGCCGGAGCAGGTATCGGTGCAGTAGCTGGTAGTTTGCTTGGTGCATTGATTGGTTTGGGAATTCCCGAAGAACGAGCCAGAGTATACGACGAACGCGTCAAACGAGGACAGTATCTAGTTATCATCGATGGTACGGACGCTGAAATTGCCAGAGCAGAAGCAATATTACGTCAGCGGGGTATCGAAGAATTTGGCGTTTACGACCATCCAGATAGCGCACATACAACCACAGGTGTTGCTCATCACGATGTTAGCGGCAAATATGCAGTAGGATACTTTTCTCATCGACCAGATGCGGAAGGTGCAATTAGCGATCTGCGAAAAGCAGGTTTCCCCTTGAGCCAAATTTCTTTAATTCACAGAGACACTTCGCACCGAGGATCTTTTCCAGATATTCATCTAAGCGATCGCTGGGACTCTAACCGCTGGAGACTACCAGAAAACCGCACTCATTTCTATAACGAGCGCATCAATCAAGGTGATTACATCATCGTTGTAAGTGGTACCGAAGCTGAAATCCAACGTGCAGCGGCTGTCATCAGTCACCACGGAATTCAGCAGTGGCAAATTTTCGATTCAACCGGGTATGCTCCCGGAACTACAGCCGTGCAAGGTACAACTACAGCCGTGCAAGCAAACAAACGCGCAATCGGTGTATTTTCTCATCGTCGAGATGCAGAAGCAGCACTTACAGAATTGCGAGATGCGGGTTTCCCGATGAGTAGGGTTTCAATTATTGCCAAAGATGCCAACGGTCATGGTATCGCCGGTGTAGAGAATAAAAACATCGGTGCGGGTAATAAAGCAGACGAGGGTGCAAAAGCTGGTGCAGCTACAGGCGGCGTTTTAGGCGGCTTGACAGGCTTATTAGTTGGTCTTGGAACCTTAGCAATTCCCGGAATTGGCCCAGTACTGGCAGGTGGCGCAGCAGCTACAGCCATAGCAACAACACTGGCTGGTGGCGCTATTGGTGCAGCAGCTGGCGGTATTGTCGGCGCACTAGTTGGTTTAGGAATTCCCGAACACAGAGCTAAAGTTTATAGCGATCGCTTCCAAAGAGGTGATTACTTAGTGATTGTCGATGGTACAGAAGCTGAGATCTACCAAGCCGAACCCATTCTCAACCGTCGAGGTATCGAAGAATTCGGCATATATGACGCCACAGATCTAGGCGAATCTCGCTCAGGTTTCGATGCAGGAACCCATCACAACACAGGAGTTTTAGATCGCGATCGCACCAACTACTCAACGCAAGTTGATAGAGACGATCCTGCTGTAGTTATCGTCGATCGCCGTGATGAAACAATCTAATTAAAATTCAGAATTCAGAATTCAGAATCCAGAATTCAGAATTTTCAGTTCTAAATCCTGTAGGCCTACAGACACGATTAATCAAATTTCTCCTCCTGAATTCTGAGTTCAGATTCCTTGCTCCTCACCTCTGCCGTAAATCTCAACACATTTCATCTGAACCCAAATTAAACATATGAAAAAGCTAACTCCCCTAGTAATTAGTTGCCTTTTAGTTTTTGGTGTTGCTTCTTGCGATAACACTTCTAAAACAAGTGAATCTGCACCTGCTAATCCCAATGAAGCTGCACAAACACCAACCAGTCAAACAACAGAAGCTTCTCAAAAAGATGCACAAAGCGATCTCCGCAGAAGACAATTAAATGAGGATATTCGCGCCCGCGAACAACGCAATAATGCTACTGGCGGCGATGCAAATAGAGCCGCAGGCGACCTAGCAAGTGAAGTTCGCTCTAAGTTGGAGGCGAATATACCTGGTGGTCAATTAACAGTTAGTGCAGCCAAAGATGGAGTTGTAACTGTAGGAGGAACCGTACCCAATCAAGATCAAATTGCTAAGATTGAACGGTTATCCAAAGAAATTAAAGGTGTGAAATCAGTAGTGGTAAAAGCTACTGTTGCTCCACCAAAAAGCTAAAACAGCTAACAACTATTTAATACCAATTCGCAATTTGTAATTCGTTGTAGATGCGGCAACATTGTCTGATTGACATCTGTTGCCTCATTTTTGACAATTGGTATAAGTGAGTAGGTAGCGATAAATAAACTTACAGCAGAATTCAAAAAATTAGTTAATTCCACAAACTAAACAAAGTCTGGTAGAAACTCTGCTGTAAATACTCCTACTCAGTCTTATTTATCAGCTACAGTACATCGATTTGGCTGGATGAAAAACTCACTCTCAACTTGAAAAAGCCGATTTTGTATTCTGGAGTACAAACGCGATTAATGGTGTGTCTACCCACTCCCTGCCCGCATAAATAACTTTAAAAGTTCTAGCGATCACCATATCATATATATACAATACCACTTGATTTAGGAACATTTTTTGCACCTTCAAGCAAGATACAACTTATTCAGAGCGTAATTCTCTATCTGAATAAGGCAATTCCTAAACACCTTAAGAGTAGTATACTTAATTTAATGAAGAAAAATAATTGACAACTGACAACTTTAATTACTATATTTATTGACGCTCAGCTAATTTATAAAAACTCCTGTAATTGCTGAAAACAAAAACCATGGAAACCCAACAGCAGCCACTCGAATCCATTAACCCTTCTTCATTACAAGCTACTCTAGCGCTTGAAGGGACAAATACTACAAATTTGCCAAAGCTACCACCAGCATCGGAATCAGAATGGCAAAGAATTAGTAGACAATTTTTAGAATTTTTCGGGCAAGTACCACAATACTTAAGTAGCTTTTTTAAAGACTACAGTCAGGCTCTAATAACTCTAAGTTTGATTGTTGCGGCGCTCGTCACAGTCAAGGTAGCATTAGCAGTTCTGGGTGCCATTAATGATATTCCACTACTGTCACCATTTTTTGAATTAATTGGAATTGTTTATGCCACTTGGTTTACTTTCCGCTATTTAATTAAAGCTTCAAATCGCCAAGAATTAGCCAATGAAATTCAATTTCTGAAAAACGAAATTGTAGGCGAATAAGTTTGTAAATCATTTTAACCTATTCTCACTTTGATAATGTACAACGTAGGGGTGCATAACTATGCACCCCTACAGATTTATTGACCTCATGCGATTATAAGCAGCTATAAATTAATTACATTAACGTGAATTCGACGGTTTATATAGTGTCCGTTTAATTAGCCAAATAAAAAACCTCTCCCTGGTTTTACTACGTAAAACCGTCCCTCTCCGAATCGGAGAGGGACAGACTTGAACGCTAGTTCAAGGCAGGGAGAGGTTCGTCGAATTCACGTTACATTATCATATTCAAATTATTGAATCAGCTTTAATATTAACTTGAGTAATAGCGATTACTCAGTACTTAGCGATAAGTTTGAGCGACGGCTAAGTAGAAATACTAAATTAAACTAAAAAAGAGGTTGCCGGGTTTCGACTCCGCGGAAGTTGAGCGTAGTCGAAACTCAACCCTCGTCTTCTGAGGGTTCGAGCATTGAGCGTACCCTACCCTTCGGGAACGCCAAGGGCGAACGGGATCTTGCTACGCGTAGCGTCTCCCCTTGGGAGAAGTCGAAATGCGTCTTCTAAATAATTGTGTCCACCTACTTACCTTTCGGTTTTTCCAAAGGAGTAATGCCTACCAAAACTGCGGTGACTCAGTACTGTTACGGTGAATCTTTTGGATACATCTCAAGATAGAGAAAATCATGTATGTAGAAACTTAACTCACTTCTCAAGATAGTAGATTGGAAATGTAAAATAGCCTAATCTAGTTCTCGAAGTTATTCAATACATTCTTTAGCGAGGACATAATTTATGACTAATGAATCAGTTAAAAAAGGTATAGATTCATCTGAACGTGCAGAAGTCGATACATACGATCGCGGAATTATCCCTGCTGAAACAGCTGCTCGCAGAGAAAGAGAAGGAGATAAATTCAAAACAACTCCCACAGAAGAAAGAGAAGCCAGTTCAGCTACCGACGACCAAACCGATTCCGAAAGCATACGTACCACCGACGGTTACACCGTAGACAAAGAAGGTTTGTTGAACAACTATGCAGTTGAACCAGAAATGTACTACGAAGAACCTGGTGATGCACGCCAAGAAGCGACAGAAGATACTGCACAACGTGTCCAAGAACTTGAAGATATTAACGAGGACGAAGAAGGTAAGTTAACAGAAAAGGGTGACAAACGCGGTAAAGGCTCAGGAATCATTTAATTAAAAACCATTATTGAATTTTTGATTTTTGATTTTTGATTTTGGATTGAAGATTTCAAATCTAAAATGTCTAAAAAAAAACGAATTTATCGGTGAAATAAATCTTAAATTCAAAATAGTTTTACTTTTTCCTGGGTGCAATTACACGTAAAAAGGCTAATGAAGAAGTTTGTAGAGACGCAGCGATCGCTGCGTCTCTACTTTTATGGATATTAAGTAGAAGGCGCGAGGCAGGGGAAAAGGTTAAAGGGAAAAGGTTAAAGGTTAAAGGGAAAAGGATTGAAGAAGGCAGCTATGCTGAGGGCAGATAGCGGAGCGTTAGCGAGTCCGCGAGCGTCGGGCAGAAGGTTCAATAAGATCGGGGATTCAACACCGTACTTAATTGAGGCCACCTTTGTTGAAATTTGGTGTTCTTGTCTTAAACCCTTGTTCCCAACTCTTGGAGACGCGCAAGGGACGGTCACGAGCAGAGGACACGAGTCAGAATTCCATAAAAGCCAACTGAGCCTCCTGCCCTCTGCCTTTCCCGATAAATTTAATCTTTCCCCTTTTCCCCTTACCCCTTTCCCTTTCCCTTTTCCCATTCCCTAAATTACCAACGGTTCGAGTTCATGACTATACCATTGTCGTTGATACCATTCGGCAACCAAGGGACGAACAATAAATTTGGGCTGACCTTCGCCTTTGACATCTATGCGTAAACTTGAATAAGGGCGTCGCTTTTGAGAACCGTAACCGTTGCGACCTAAGAACAAATGCGATCGCGCTACTAATTTATTCTCCTCTATTAAATTTGCTCCCTCAATCCGCTGGCGTCGCAGGCTAAAGCCGCTACCACCACAAACAACCCAGGGGATATAAGAATCTGCGTGTCCGGTATCCATTGTTTGCAGATATTCTAGACAGTGGGCGTGTCCATTCAATACCAAATCGACCAAAGGACGCCCCTGATTTAAGGAACCGATTTTTTGAGCTACTCCATCCAGAACATCACGTAGGTGCTTGCGAATTGTCAAAGTTTGTGCCTGTTGCCACTTTGTGGCTTCAGTCACGTAAGGAGGATGGTGGAAATAAATCACCCGTCCCCGAACTTCGTCAGTATTCCAAGATTCGATTAGTCTGTGCTTGAGCCAATCAAGTTGTTCGATGTCAGTCTGGGTAGGTCGGTCTGTGGCTAGTTGCTTATCAATATCAACAATAATTTCTTCAATTTGCGACAGCTTGGCTTGGAAGTCCTCTAACTCATCGGCATCACTATGATTTTCCGGATTTAGCTTGGTTGAGGTTTCCATGATTTGCATTTTTTCTTGCTCTAAATCCTGACGGCGTTTTTCCAAGACTTTACGGTCTGCTTCACCTTTTCTCGTCTTCGGCAGCGGTGGTGGGTCGTTAAATGTATTAGAATCCAAGGCAAAGAAATCAATACCGCCATAGCGAAAACTGTAGTAGCGATTGGGAAGGCGGGTAAAGTGCCCTGGTTGATAGCAAAGACAATTACCTGTGTCTGTTTTGGCGGTGTAGTAGCGATTTAAATGAGCGTCTAATGCTTCTGGAAGCTCAAAGGCTTTGAGATAGTCTAAAAAAGCCCGTGCGTAAGCGTCGCCTGTTCCCGAACCATGCAAACCTACATCTAAATCTAACCGCGATCGCAACAGTTTACGAATCGGTAATGTTGTCAGCGATGCTAACCCTAAGACAATCGGCAAGTCATAATAATCATGATTTCCCAGTACTGGTAAAATCGGCAGCTTAAAAACCATCTCGTCGTAAGTAATCTTTCTGGGATGCTCTCCACCAACGATAAACTCTCGGTAAGGCTGGATGAAGTTCTGTTGGTAATACTCACTCGACCCTACTAAATAAATCACATCCCCGGTGTGTAGCATAAAACGACATTCATCGTGATGGGGCAGCATGAGTTCAGCCACCTGTCGCTGGGGATTCTGTCCCTGATGGTTTCCAGAACCACTATCACCTACAACTAAAAACGAAAACTCCAAGTCATCTGCATGACCATCATCCAGCACTAATCGAGTTTGATCGATGTTGCGTTCGATAATCAACGGATCTTGCCATCGTACCCGCTGACTCATTTTGCGAACTTTTTTAGCAATAGGTGGATCGGATACTAATTTCAAGGCAACCTAACTCCTGAATATTTAATTGGAGGGCATGGGGCATTGGGCATTGGGCATCGGGCATGGAAGATGATAAAGGAGAGTTAAAACAGAGAGTTTCAAGTTTAGAGGCTTAATATTCGAGTAAAAAGGCTTAATATTCGAGTAAAAAGGCTTAATGTTCGAGTAAAAAGGCTTAATGTTCAAGTTCATCCCCCAATGCCCAATGCCCCATGCCCTTTGCCCTTTGCCCTTTACCCTTTACCCTTTACCCTTTGCCCAATGCCCTTTACCCTTTACCCTTTGCCCTTTACCCTTTACCCTTACTCTTCTGGTGGATTTTTCATCTCAATAACCAAATTGGGGAGTCCGTCTAGTTTTTCTGTAGGCTCAACTTCTTCTATTAGTGGCACAAAAACTTTTAAGCCTGCTGGTACGCACTTTACTTCTATTGGTGTTGTGCCGATGATTTCGCCGTCCAAAACAACTTTTTGTGGTGGCTCTGTAGTAATTTTAAATTGTTTGGCTCGCAGATAACCAATATCATTCCGTTCTGCGGCGTTCCCTGTGGAAGCTGTTTGGAAGAGATGGAATGTTGCAGCGATCGCTCCGGCTTTACTAGTTGGAGCTACAATTGTTAAGTCTAGTAGCCCGTCGTCATAAACTAGACCTGCTGGCCCTTGTGCTAATACTGAAGTGGGAGGCGCAGCATTGGCGACTGTCACCGCACACGCGCTGGTTTTAATTATTCTGTCTTCAGTTTCAATTTCAACATCAAAGTTCTTTAAGTTTCTCAGTTGCTGAATTCCTGCTAAAACGTAGGCCATCATCCCAAAACGATTTTTAGCTTCCCTGTCTGCTAGTTCTACGGTTTCAGCTTCAAAGCCAACACCCACTAGCAGTACCATTGGCAAATCGTTGCAATAAGCCACGTCTACATTGCGGGTTCCTCCCTGCAAAATTGTCTGACATGCACCTGCGATCGTGTCAGGAATTCCTAAAGCTGTGGCAAATGCGTTAGCTGTACCCCTAGAAATTATACCAAATGCAATATCAGTACCGACTACTGCCGCCGCCGCCGCCGAGAGAGTCCCATCTCCCCCAGAAGCAATTATGGCATCTACTCCTCGCTCTACTGCTGCATAGGCCAAGGCATCAGCACCAACTTCCTCAGTTGTTAAATAAATATCTAAATCAATTTCTGGCTCTAATATCGATCGAATTTCTGCCAGTTCTAATTCTGGGTCACCCTGACCGGCTACTGGATTGAAGATGAGGCAGGCGGAACGATTCATAGGGAATAAGTACTAAGCTTGGATCGCTAATATATCAAATTCTTTTTACTATTCTCGTACTATTGTGACTTCTTTTTACGTGCATGATGCAGTAGGTTTCAATTAAGTGCGAACTACACCATCTAGATTAGACCTCTTGCAATCAATTGCTTTTTGCACTCTTGTGGTAAAAGGGAAAAGGTTAAAGGGGAAAAGGAAAATACCAAACCTTTCCCCTTTTACCCTTCCCCTTTTCCCGACTTCTGCAAGAAGTCTGTTTGGTAGCTACACCAACCGAGAGCCTATTCTAAATTCTGGATTCTCAATTCTAACTTCTGGTGTATAAACCGACAATTGAAAGACATTATAATTTTAATTTACAAAATAACTCTACTTATGCAAAAGATAACGAAAGTAGCGGTAATTCATGAATTACCGCTACGCAAGAATAAGGTTTTCAGTCACATATTGCGTAAGTCCTGAATAATAAATTCACTAAACTGAAGCTGCTGGATAACATTTTTTTAGAAACACGGAAAATCTCAGTATTTGTGTCACAAAGGAGACGAGAAATCTATTAAGAAATCTAAATATACAATAACTAGAGTATTTAGCATTGTAAAATAAACAGTGAATTTTGCCTATTAATAAATTAGGAGAACTTAGCTATTATTGATATAATCAGCACTTTGATTTAAGTAAATTAATTAATTTTACGGATAGGTCTAATTGGCGAATCATTCATTTTTGTATTATTGGTTTTTCTTCTTTGTTATCACTCTTGCCCGATATTTTCTGATAGCTGGAGGAGCATACTTGCTCTTTTATTCAGTTTTGGGAAAGTCTCTCGCCAACAAGAGTTTGCGTTTGAAACCCTTGCTTAATTCTTCTATTCTAAAGGATATTCAACTATCGGTACTCTCCGCAGCCGTTTTTGGTATTTCTGGAGCGTTTATTATTTCAGAGTATATCTTAGGAAAAACGCTATTATACACTAATCTTTACGAGTACGGACTATGGTATTTGCTAGCTAGTTTTGTCGTGGTGTTAATTCTTCAGGATACATACTTTTACTTTATCCATCGGATGTTTCACCACCCTCTGATTTTTAAATGGATGCATTACGGACATCACCGTTCAGGAGAACCAACGCCTTGGAGTTCTTCTGCATTTGATTTCCCAGAGGCGATTGTACAAGCACTTTTTTTTGTAGCTGTAATCTACATAGTTCCACTACATTTTATTACCTTAGTGTCCGCACTTATAACTATGACGGTTTGGGCAGTATTTACCCATCTAGGATTTGAGGTATTTCCGCCTTCATCTAAGACCAACTGGATTGGAAAGTGGCTGATTGGTTCTATGCATCATTCAATACATCACCGCAAGTATAAGGTACACTACGGTTTGTATTTTACGCTCTGGGATAAACTACTGGGTACTCAAGACCCTAATTATGTAGATAAAACTGATACATAGGAGTCATTAGTCATTAGTCATTAGTCATTAGTCATTAGTTACAAGCAACGAAGAACAAATAACAAATGACTAATGACAACCCGATCGATTAGCGTGCAATGTTTATGGAGTGCAGCTGATTCCTAATTGTGTGATTCATCTTTATTGTTCGTTGTTTGATGGTGAAAGCGAATTCCGATAAAAATATCATAAATAAACTCTAAAAAGTCTTTCTTTTGTAGTAATCCTGAAGTTTGATAACAGCCTTTTTCATCTAATAAAGGTTTCATTAGATAGTATGTAGACTGATATTTATACCAAGGGATAGAAGTCCATAAATGATGAATTAAATGATAGTTTTGTCCCAAAATTAGAATATTAAGAATTGGGCTAGGATATACGCGAGCATTTTTCCAGCGATCGCGTTCTCTAAAAGGACGATGGGGCAAGTAATCAAAAAAGAAGCCTAGTATTAACCCCACTATACCAGAAGGTACAATCCAAAAATTCAGAACATACATTAAACAATCATTTTGAATTGCTATATAAAAAATTCCAACGACAATTAAACGGCTGATAAACCATTCCAATAGCTCATATTTACGCCACAATCGTCGCTGAAAGAAAAATACTTCGTGGTACAAAAACCGAAATGCAATTAGCCACAGCGGCCCGCCTGTAGAAACATAATGATCTGGGTCATCTTTGGGATGGTTTACATGAGCGTGATGCTGCAAATGCACCCGCGTAAATACTGGGAAAACAAATCCTAGCATTAAGGCGCTACCATGCCCTAGCATGGCATTAATTATACGATCGCGGTGGGCAGCTCGATGACATGCATCATGAATTACTGTCCCCGCACAATGCAAAGCAATAGTATTAAGGCAAAAGCATAGCCAATCAGGCCATTGCCAAAGCCAGTAACCAAAGTTAGATAATACCAATGTTCCCAAAGCTGCCAAAAATAGCAGTAGGGTAGGATTGAAATCTCCAGGAGGTGCTAAAAGTTCCTTCGGCGGAATTTTAGACAGCTTGTGTGCTTTCAACGCTACCGTTTTTGTTTCTGTATTTGCTATTTCTTCTAAGGTAACTTCCAAATTTTGATGATTTTGCTTTTTGTTGTCATCAACAGTTGGGTCAATAGACTTCTTGCAGAAGTCGGGAAAAGGGGAAGGAGAAAGGGGGAAAGGTTTGGTATTTTCCCTTTCCCCTTTAACCTTTTCCCTTTTCCCACCTATTGCAAAAAGCACTTTTGCAAGAGGTCTAATGATAATTAGGCTTTTGGTTGTAATGTCAAAAAAATTAGGATCTAAAGAGGTCATAATTTTTACTGGTCGCGGTTCCTTGATAAAGTGAGCATGAAATCTCTTTCTTCAGCCAGCACAGAATAGATTTCTTGCCCCGATTAGAGAGAGGAAACCCTGAAAATCTAGCCGATACTGTTCTCAATTACAATTAGAATGGGCTTTTATACCTATGGTGTTGGAAAACAAGTCATTATACTTCCAAAAAAAAAGTTTATATGTTTTTTTTATAATCTTTCAATTTTCAAATTTTTACCTAAGCATTAGTTAGCATTCAATACCATAAAATGGAATTGATATTAAAACTAGACTTCTTAATTTTCTAGACTTTCAATTTTTAGACTTGAATTAAAACAAGTAAATCAGGCATATCTTGAGGTTAGAGAGTAGGGAATAACCAACGGAGAATCAGGTATTTTCATCACGACTTGTCAAGTATAGTTGCTCAATATCTCTTGCAAAAGTAATTTTTGCACATTTGTAGACAAAGGGCAAAGGAAAATTTTGTCTGTTTTGCCGACTTATACAAAAAGTATATGCACAAGCGATCGCTTTTGTGTACCGCGATCCCCTAAAATCCATGCAGGCTTTGTCCTTGCCTATGGTAAGTCAGAGGCGATCGCCATCTTTATAGCCATAGTTGCGACTATCTTGATTAAATTAAGATTCTTGACTTATTAAATAATTTATGCATATTCGTAGGATAAAGTCGAGGTGAAAACTTGCTCAGTATCCAAACCAACCATAACTCTCAATTATGAGATTTAGAAATTTCAAGGGTTTTTGTGCAACCTTGATTTGTTTATGGCTTGGTATTGTTAGATGTTTGAGCGATTGGAAAATGGCTAAAATTCCCAAAATCATTACGTGCTAGGTAAAATACATGTATTATTTATTTCCTCTAATAGTTAATCTACTAACTTTCGGCAATTTATACGCTCCCAGTCTGACAGCAGCCACCACAACGCCAGATCTACCAAAAATGCACTTAGCTCAAAAGCTCAACTGCAATAATGCTCAAACTCAGGTACAAATTAATGAATGCAGTAGGTTGTCTTATCAAAATGCTGATAAAAAATTGAACGCAGTTTATCAACAACTACTGCCAAAATTAGATAGAACTAGAAAACAAAAATTGATTGCTGCCCAGCAGGCATGGATTAAATTTAGAGATACCACTTGTGAATTTGAGAGAAGCGAATATGAAGGTGGAAGTATAGCCCCTACGATTTATTTTGGTTGTCTAGAAAATACCACAAAAGAGCGTACTCAACAATTACAGGAATATCTTAAATCTGACCTTTAAATTCTGACTACTCTTTCATCTTTAACCAGCTAAATACCTGTTCTACTGTCAACTCTAAATCAACACCATCGATAACAGTCAATTTATCGTTTTTATGACAAAATACTGGTTGTTGATGTGGTTGAAAAACAATAACTGAGCGGTCATCAGGATCGAGTAACCATCCCAATTCACAATCATATTTTAGGCAGTGCAAAATATTGCTGATAACTCGGTTAGAACTTTGTTGTGGAGACAGAATTTCAATTGTCCAGTTAGGAGCAATTAGCATATCATCTACAGGTTCTCCATCGTCATCAAATTGGATTTGTTGCCAACGAATCACTGCTACATCTGGAACAATTGACCTCTTACCAAAAGTACAACGCAACTCTGGAAAAGCATAAGCAATTTGTCTTTTCTCTGTGACTTCGTTAATTCCATTAATCAACTTAGCCTGAAGTCGGGAGTGGCGGGCTTTTGGCATTGGTTTTTGGATAATCTCGCCGTCAATATAAATACTTGCAGGCTTGGTTTCTGGTAACTTGAGAAATTCCTCTAGGGTTAGGGATGCAGATTTGGCAAGACTCATAATTTCTGCGGCTACGAAATTTCTGCATCTAGTTTATCAACGATCGCCACTGCCTAAATACCACAACCCAGGTTACATTTACTACAAATGATCTACTGTATAGCGTCGCCTCAGCCAAACTCGGTGTAGTTCATTTTCGTAAAGAATTGTAATACAAAATCCCAAATCTAAAATCCAAAATGGGTACAAGTCACTCACTACGGTAGTCTAGATGAGAGTGAATTAATCCCTGGTTTGATATATCGTTTTATGACATCAGCTGTTTCTAGTCCTCCGCGCACAATTCGTATCGGTTCACGCAAAAGCCAACTTGCTCTAGTTCAAACCTATTGGGTACAGGAGCAACTACAGAAAAGCTATCCAGATATCACTTTTGAAGTCCACACCATGTCTACCCAAGGCGACAAAATCTTGGATGTAGCATTAGCCAAGATTGGCGATAAAGGACTTTTTACTAAAGAACTTGAGTTGGGAATGCTCAATGGCGAGATTGACTTTGCAGTTCATTCCCTCAAGGATCTGCCAACAAACTTACCCGAAGGGTTAACACTAGCAGCAATTACCGAACGGGAAAACCCAGCTGATGCGCTAGTGGTGCATGAAAAGCACAAAGATAAACAAATCGAAACTTTGCCAGAAGGTGCAGTCATCGGTACATCTTCTCTGCGGCGATTAGCACAGTTACGCCATCGATTCCCCCACTTCACTTTTAAAGATGTCCGGGGAAACTTGATTACACGGTTGGCAAAACTCGATGTTGGTGAATATGATGCCTTGATTTTGGCAGCCGCAGGATTAGGGCGATTGGAAATGAGCGATCGCATTCATCAAATCTTACCCCAAGATATCTCCCTCCACGCCGTTGGACAAGGCGCATTGGGGATCGAATGCCGTGCCGATGATAGCGAATTAATTTCCCTACTCAAAGCGATCGAACATCCCCAAACACGCGATCGCTGTCTTGCCGAACGAGCATTTTTACGCGATTTAGAGGGCGGTTGTCAAGTACCTATCGGTGTAAATACAGAAATCTCTGGCGAACAATTAACTTTAACAGGCATAGTTGCCAGCATAGATGGTCAAAAGCTGGTAAAAGATAGCCTCACTGGAGAAGCCAACAAAGCCGAAGCACTAGGCACACAGCTAGCACACCTGTTGCGCGACAAAGGAGCCAAAGAAATTTTAGAAGAAATTTTTACTGTGATTGGGCGGGGTTCCTAAGCAATTGCACAAGCGGATGTGATTAGATAAGTAAGTAATCAATAAACAGTCATCAGTAGTCAGTAAACAATGAAAAAGAGGGGGAAAGGGGAAAGGGGAAAGGGAAAAAGGGAAAGGGAAAAGGGGAAAGGGGAAAGGGGAAAGGAACCCTATATTTAAAAACAGGGGTTTCAAGGCATGGAAGCTGATTTTTCTCTCTGCGAGACGCCAAGAGCGAACGCACTATGTATCTCAAAAATCTTCTTTTTTGTTCTCCATTTTTAAAAACAGGGGCTTTATACCTTGTGGTGAAAAGTTTTTTCTTCTTCCCTTACCCCTTACCCTTTCCCCTTTTCCCCTTCTTAGTAAAATACTGATAACTGAATCGCTGTATAGGCACCGGGGAAACAAAACTTACCATGCGGATTTTATTTGTTGCAGCAGAGGCAGCTCCCGTCGCGAAAGTAGGCGGGATGGGCGATGTTGTTGGTGCATTGCCCAAATTCCTCAGAGCAATGGGTCATGATGTGCGAATATTCATGCCTTACTACGGCTTCTTGCCAGACAAAATGGAGATTCCCAAAGAACCTATTTGGTGGGGAGATGCCATGTTCCAGCACTTTGCAGTCTACGAAAGCGTTTTGCCTGGTACTGATGTTCCCTTATACTTATTTGGACATCCCGCCTTCATGCCCCGCCGCATTTATTCAGGAGAAGATGAAGATTGGCGGTTCACCTTGTTTGCCAATGGTGCAGCGGAGTTTGCTTGGAATTACTGGAAACCAGAAATTATTCACTGCCACGATTGGCATACAGGAATGATTCCGGTGTGGATGCACCAAGATCCTGATATTACCACCGTCTTTACGATTCATAACTTAGCTTATCAGGGGCCGTGGCGTTGGTATTTAGAAAAAATTACTTGGTGTCCTTGGTATATGCAAGGACACAACACAATGGCAGCTGCGGTGCAGTTTGCCAATAAAGTAAATACAGTTTCGCCTACTTATGCAGATCAAATCAAGACAGCTGAGTATGGTGAAACATTAGAAGGTTTGTTGTCTTTTATTAGCGGTAAGTTATCTGGGATTATCAATGGGATTGATGTCGAAGTTTACAATCCAGAAAATGACAAATACATTGCCCAAGTCTTCACAGATGATAGTTTGGAGAAACGCAAGGCGAATAAAATTGCTTTGCAAGAAGAAGTAGGATTAGAAGTTAATTCCGGTGCATTTTTAATTGGGATTGTGACCCGATTAGTAGAACAAAAAGGCATCGATTTAATATTGCAAATTCTCGATCGCTTCATGGCATACACAGATGCACAGTTTGTGCTGTTAGGGACAGGCGATCGCTACTATGAAAGTCAGATGTGGCAATTAGCATCTCGCTTTCCCGGACGTATGGCAACTTACCTGCTGTATAACGATGCCTTGTCTCGCCGCATCTACGCCGGCACTGATGCCTTCTTAATGCCTAGCCGTTTTGAACCTTGCGGTATTAGCCAAATGATGGCTTTGCGTTATGGTTCCGTGCCCATCGTCCGCCGCACGGGTGGATTAGTTGACACCGTATCACACTACGACCCCGTAAATGCCGCAGGCACCGGTTACTGCTTTGACCGCTACGAACCACTAGACCTTTTCACCTGTATGATTCGGGCTTGGGAAGGCTTCCGTTTCAAACCCCAATGGGAAGAACTACAAAAACGTGGTATGAGCGAAGACTTTAGCTGGTATCAATCTGCCAAGCAGTACGTGAAATTGTACAGATCGATTTACGGCTTGCCAGAAGAAGAGGAGGAAACACCACAGCCAGAGTTAGTATTAAACGAGGCAGTGGCAGCTGGCAATTCCTCAACCCCCTAAAAAATAAGTAATTTTTGTGACTTGCGATCGCATTTTCAGATTAGCTTGATGCCTGAAGAATGCGATCGCAAGTTTTTTTATATCAGGGAACAGGCAATAAAGAAGGCCTATTGATATCGGGGTTTCATACCATTTCACGAAAATCTTGATACATATAGTTCTACCGTAGGGGCGCACAGATTGTCACACGTGTCAACTTCAGCTTAAACTTTTGCCCCACAATCGTTTTACCCCACCCCCAACCCCTCCCCGATCCTTTGGGGAGGGGCGATTTTGGCTTTAGACAAAATCGGGGTGGGGTAACGCGGATCTTGATGGTAAATGAGAGAACTCGCTCATCAGCTTTCTATCAGGGTTTCACGTTAAGTTGACACCAGTGACAGCTCGTCTTTAACCACCCACTACTCCCTACTTTCAAAGCAGCTAATCATGCCAAAATGCCACAACCAAGGCACAAAAATATTTCTTTCCCAGTCAACAGCTAACAGTCAACAGTCAACAATATTTTCAAACTAGGTCTAAGAGGTTGTTTGAAAAGTGCTTGGCTGTAATTTTAGGCACTTCTAGATCCCCCCTAACCCCCCTTAAAAAGGGGGGAACCAGAATCAAATTTATGAAAAAAGATAATTTTTATCGATATCGTAATTATGGACTAATTGGGTTAATATCCTTAACCAGCGTATTAAGTACAACTACATCTGGCTTAACAGAATTAGTCAGCAATTCCCCAACTCAAGAAAATTCCATTCCTGCTTCTAACTTTATTTGGCCGACTCAAGGCTTTATTTCTCAAGGCTTTCGTAAATATCAACATGAAGGAATTGATATCGCTGGGGCATCCGGGACTCCTATTGTTGCTGCTGCATCCGGTACAGTTATCAAGGCAGGTTGGGATAATTGGGGATTAGGCAATGCCATAAGTATTAAACATCCTGATGGCAGCGTTACTGTTTATGGTCACAATCGCCGTTTATTAGTGAGCAAAGGTCAACAAGTTATTCAAGGTGAAATTATTGCCGAGATGGGATCTACAGGCAACAGTACAGCACCTCATCTCCACTTTGAATTTCATCCACAAGGCCGAATCGCAGTCGATCCGCTTCGTCTATTTGCATCCTCAACCGCAAATGTTACTCCTGCTTCTAAAGTTCAGCAAGTTGCTAATTTTAACCGGCCAGTCTCAACACTTCTAGTAGCAAAGCAAGTTTCACCTTCACAGCCAATTACAATAAATTCTGCAACTTTCAATAGTAATACTGAATGCAATGGAGTTACGATTATTGGAGGTGAAACTGCAAAACTTCGTGTCAAAATTTGCGAAGAAAATGACCAGTTATTTTATATTGGGCAGATGAAACAAAACCCAAATCAGCCTATAAAAATACCTGCTTTGAATATTGGAAAAGATAAATATCAAGCAAATAATGGAAGTTTTTCTTATATAGTCACTCATCAAAGAGTAGAAGTCTGGCAAAATGGCAGTCGAATTCGTTCTGAAAATTTTTAGATTTTAAAGTGTATTAATGAGCTTAGAGGCTGCAATAATAACTAATCATCCAAACATGAAAAATTGTCCCTCTGCGAGTCGCAGAAGGACAGATTTGAGCTTTAGTTCAAGATAGGGAGAAGTTCGTCGAATTTAGGTTAATATGCGTTACTAAACCTTATTGATTAAACACCAACAGGAGTAGGTGCAGCGAATTTAGCATATCGCTGGATGTAAAATTCTTTGGAGTTAGCGATCGCTTTTACAGACTCACGCTCTTTGAGGGCGTGCTTCCATTGTTTCAGACGCGTGAATTCAGCGGGTAAACTAAAACCACGATACTCCTTGAGTGCGCCCCAGCGTTCAAACCAGGGAAAATAGGTCAAATCTACCAAACTGATGGACTCACCAAACCAGTATGGCCCTTCCCCAGATAGTTTTCCTAGACCTTCGTTTTCAATAAATTCCAAGTGTTTGTATAATTGCTGCTTAGCTTCTTCTTGTTTTTGAACATCTGAACTTCGCAGCAGGTCAGAAAAAGCAGAAACAAACCTGGTATTAGCAAAATCAATCCAGATGCGAGCCTGCGCCCTAGCAATAGGATCGCTGGGTAACAGCGGTGGATTAGGAAATACCTCATCTAGATACTCGTTAATGATTGCTGACTCCCAAACTCGCTCATCATTATGAGTAATTGCCGGTACCTTGCCATAGGGCGAAACCTTCGTAAAGCCCTCCGGCCGATTCTGCAAATCAATCTCAATCAAATCGAAATCAATGCCTTTCTCTTGAAGTACCAAGCGGGTACGGTGAGCATAAGGACAAACAACTGCACTGTATAGTTTGATTTCAGCCATTTTAAGTTCCTTCGTAGATAGAATTTTGACGGAGATCGGGGGGATGAGGAGGTGGGGAGGTGGCCAGATGCGGTTCGCCTTTGCGGAAATTGAGCGAAGTCCAGATTCACCGACCGAGAGAAAGTAATTCTTCTTTCCCCCCATCTCCCCATCTCCCCATCTCCCCATCCCCCCAGTCCCCAATACCCTTAAAGCCAGGGTATTTCTTCTGGTGCATAACGGAAGGCGCGGAAAACTGTATTTTGTTCTCCACGACTGACAGGCGATTTCTCACCTGGAATATTCCGAGATGCAAAATGGGGGTTGATGTATTCCCAAACGATTTCTCCTGTAGTTGTCACCTCGAATATGCGGCCGTAGGCACCTTCTGTAATTAAGGTATTGCCATTTGCTAAACGTTGCGCTCCTGATATGTAGGAACTAAAGAAATTTTGGGGAGGGCTATCGGTATATTCCCAAACTATCTCTTTCGTTTCGCGGTTAACTTCAATCACGCGGGAGAAATTGAGAGCGATGTGACGCCGATGTGCGCCATTATCGAAAATCAAGATATTACCGTTAGCTAATTCGTTGGGAAAATGCTGTTGTGCTAGTACGTCATCTCCTAGCGTCCAGATGATTTTTCCGGTTTGGCGATCGATAATGACAACTGTGGATATATTACGAAAGCTGACAATAATGTTGCCGTCGGCGAGTTCGCCGACAGTATTTCCGTGAGTCCATTCGTGTCGATGATCCTGGGGAGTAATCGTAAATTTATCTGGGTCGAGATGTTCCCAGGCGTGCCAAGTCCAAACAATTTCACCAGCTGGAGTTACTTCATAAAGCACATCAGCATAGATATCACCATTCGGTTCTGTACCTGGTACGCCGCCTTTAATCTGGGGAACCAAAGACTGGGGTATTTTTTCAATGGCTAAGATAATTGTGTTGCCATTAGCTAACCTACGTCCGTCGTGATGGTGGTCTGGATGCTTATATTCCCAGATAATATTCCCCTTGGGATCTGCTTCTAAAACAACACCACTTTTGAATGCAGCCCACAAAGCAAAACGTAGTGGTTCCTCTGCTGGAGTCTTACCGTTATAAAACAGATTGCCATTAGGCAACAGATAACCATATAACCCTGGCGGATATGGCAGATTCCACTGGTGTACTACTTCTCCTTCCAGATTCAACAGGTAAACTTCACCTTGACCGGTCAGAGGCGTAAAAAGTGTGTATCCTTTGAAGGCTTTTTCAGGGTTGTAAGCTTTTAAACCTGTACCCCGACGACGAATAGTATTTTGGTCAACCAACGTTGCTGTAAAAGTCACGTCGCTTCGCTCCCAATTCAAAATTTAAAATTCAAAATTACGTCTGATGTGAATTATCCAAATCAACGAAATATCAATAATTATCTGTTCTGTAGAGACGTTGCATTGCAACGTCTCTACAAGGATGTTTCCCCACCCTTACGGCGCTGGGTTGGGAGACTGGGCGTGAACTTTATCTAACTCTTCCAAAATGTCTTTATCGAGAACTACATCGACGCTTTCAAGATTTTCTTTGAGTTGTTCGAGTGTTGTGGCACCAATGATTGTGCTAGCCACAAACCAACGACTCCGCACAAATGCTAAAGCTAGATGTGCTGGACTCAGTTGATAGCGCTTGGCAATTTCCACATAAGCTTTTACTGCTTCGCTGACTTTTGGTTTCAGATACCGCTGACCAAAGTTTTCAAACAAAGTTACTCTTGCTTTTTCTGGTTTACCGTTTAAATATTTGCCAGTTAAGAAGCCAAACGCCAAAGGACTATAAGCTAGTAACCCAATTTGTTCGTAGTAAACTGCTTCTGCTAAGGCTCCATCAAATACTCGATTGAGTAAATTGTAAGCATTTTGAATCGAAACAACTTTGGGCAATCCTAACTGTTTGGCAATATTACTAAACTGGGTGACTCCCCAAGGAGTTTCATTACTCAAACCGATATAGCGAATTTTACCTGCTTTAATGACATCGCGAAAAACTTCTAGCTGTTCGGCTATGGGAACTGTTTCGGCTACTTGAGTTGGATCGAAAACCGTTTGCCCGAATCGTGGCACGTAGCGATCGGGCCAGTGAATTTGGTACAAATCTATATAGTCTGTTTGTAATCTTTTGAGGCTATCGTCTACAGCTTGTTTGATATTATCGCGGTCAATTGCTTTGGCTCCACCGCGTACCCATTTGAAGCCTCTACCAGGCCCGGCAATTTTAGTAGCAACAATAATTTTTTCTCTTTGTTGATGCTTTAACCATTCGCCGATGTAAGTTTCAGTTAATCCATAAGTTTCACCACTTGTAGGTACTGGATACATCTCAGCCGCATCAATAAAATTGATTCCTTCACCAATAGAATAATCTAGCTGTTGGTGGGCTTCTTCGATAGTATTCTGCTGTCCATAGGTCATGGTGCCCAGACAAATTTCAGAAACTTTTAAATCACTATTGCCAAGTTGGTTGTACTTCATAACATTGTATCAATTTTCAGTTTAAGTATCGCGGTTTTTTTGATAATTTATCCCCAAAAATTATTTCATAAATATGTTATTTTGGATATAATTCTCTAGATTAATTTTTCTGTTTTGATTATTTTATATAAAATATAATCGAACCAATAATACAGCATAACGCTCAAAATATTAAAGCAAGTTTGGCACTGTTTATACTCGCCAATCCACTTATAAATAAGTTCATTTTTGCATAAATTAATCACATAAGTAAGCTAAGTTGAAGCAATAAAAAATCCAAAAATGTAATACAAAATACTTGCTTTGAGCAAGTTTTTGTGGATATGGGCTTTTTTAGCCTAAGTGCATACTACGGTAAATCAGTCTGCTTGCAGTAGTATATCAGAAAGTCTTAAGATTCTTCTAAAATTAAGTCTTAATAAATCTTTATAGTGCTAATGCGAACATTAGCACAGCAAGCTAGCTTTGCGATCGGCGATAAAATGATACGAAGTTGCAGCCAAAGTATAGTAGGCTGGGAGTAGGTAATACGTAGAAACGCTATCGAACACATTTGTACGTGAATGAGAAGTAAGAAAATTCTGTTTCAACGCAACTTACAACTTCATTTAGGAAGTTGGTAATTGGTAATACAAACGCTAACACTGGCCTAGCTTGTTAGGTACAAAAATGTTAGTTTTCGTTTATACAATCCACGTCATTCCAGTTGAGAATCTTGCAGATATCAATTACTAAATTTTCAGGAAGAAAGGGCTTCGTAATTATCCCTGCTACACCTAAATCAAGAAACTCTTGTTGTTCATAACTTTGAGCCTTAGCTGTTACTAAAATAGTAGGAATATCAGCAACTCCAGGAATTGCTTGTAGTTGCTTAAAAGTTGTTGGGCCGTCCATGTAGGGCATCATCACGTCTAACAAAATAGCATCAGGATACTCAGATTGGGCAACTTTTATTCCATCTCTACCAGAAGATGCTGTTAACACTTTCCAGTTGGTCATTGACTCCAAGCAGATTTGAATAATTTCCTTTACACCATCTTCGTCATCAATTACTAAAATTCGTTTTGCCATATTCTTATTCCTCATTAACCAGACTTTTGGGGTAAAAAACAGGAAATTTAACTCAAAATAGATAGAACTTACGCACTCAGATCCCCCAACCCCCTTAAAAGGGGAGCCACTGCGCCCTTGCGGTTAAGAGATTTGTAGCAAGTGGCGTGGCTTTAGACGTGGGGGGATCGGGGTTTCAAGCTTTAGTGTGTAAGTACTGACAGAGTAGTTATTTTTTACATTTTTACTTCACTTCATAAAAGCCAAAAAGCCTTACTTTTGTTTTATAGAACTTGTATTTGATTGCATGAAAAGACTCAGTACATTTCTACCTGTCTCATTTGCTGTTGCCTGTTCCCTCCCTACACAAGTATGTTCACTAATCAAATCGGATTCCTATACTTACAAAAGAGTACATAGTAATTGTGAAATAGTTGTGAAGCAGTCAAAATTAAAAGAGTAGTCTCAAAGGATGTTTTCAAAGCAGGAAAAAGAATCAAAAAACTTTCAGGGTATAAATTCTAGATAAATAGATACAGCACCATTGGAAGGCATGAGTGATAGCAATTCAAAAGATCTTTGCAAGATATCAAAAATATGTAGGGGTGCAAAGTTTTATGACGCCAGTAGGATGCATTAGTTACTGCTGAGGGTATGGCACTGTCAGCAATTGAAGGTGCGTTGCGCTACCTGACAACACACTCCACATTTACATCAGATTTATATTTTTTCATATAAAGTCAATTTTTTTCGCCGACTTACTTACTATTGTAAGTAGTATTAAATCAATGCTTCAGTAGTAAACAACTACTCCAGAAAACCAAACAAATGGGAAATACTGTGTCTCCTTCTCAATACTATCTGGGTTAATGGTCTAAATGTCTAAAAATTCTTTTAACTTCGATCGCTAATGGCAGAATATTAATCAAAACTGAGAATTTAACCTAAATTGACTTTGAAAATTCTTGTAGTAGAAGACGATACACATATTCTCGATTTGCTAAGGAAAAAACTGACAGAGCAGCGTTATCTAGTCGAGGTAGCCAATGATGGTCAAAAAGGCTTGGAACTGGGTTTAGGCTCTGCTTACGATTTAATTCTGCTGGATGTCATGCTACCAGAAATTGATGGTATAACTATTTGCCAACAACTACGTAGCCAAGGTTGTCTAACGCCTATTTTGTTATTAACAGCTGAAGATAGTAATACAAAAAAAATAACTGGGTTAGATGCTGGGGCTGATGACTATATCATCAAACCTTTTAATCTGGAGGAATTATTTGCCAGAATCAGAGCTTTGCTGCGCCGTAGTACCGACATAACCACGCCGATAATTGAATTAGGAGCTTTGCGCTTCGATCCTATTGGCTGTCAGATAAGTTTTCAAGGAAAACTTTTGCCTCTGACTGCTAAAGAATACGCTTTATTAGAACTATTCTTACGCAATCACCAACGCATATTTAGCCAAAGTTCTCTACTGGAGAATTTATGGTCTTTCGATGAAGCTCCAACCGAAAATACTGTTAGAGCGCACATCAAAAGTTTGCGAGCCAAACTCAGGGAAGCCGGAGCTAAGGGCGATTTAATTGAAACGGTCTATGGATTTGGGTATCGGTTAAATTTTAAAGAACTCAAAAAATCAGCAACAGAACAAAAAACAGCTAGTAAAAAAACAAATCAGCAGCAAGTTTCCTCTTTTATTAAACACTCAGTCCCCATCGCTAATTTTAGGGATCGACAAAAAAATACCTCGCAATTAGCTGCGGTTTGGGAACGAACTAAGGATAAATATGTGGCTCGGATGGCTGTCATTGAGCAAGCAGCAACATCTTTGTTAGAAAACACTTTAACTGAAGATTTGCGACAACAAGCACAGCAACAAGCACACACTTTAACAGGATCTTTAGGTAGTTTCGGCTTTGATAGTGCTACCCGCTTGTGTCGTGAGATGGAAAACATTTTGAAATCAGAAGCAAAACTAGGTCAACTAGACGGACAAAATCTACAAGCACTGATTTTAGAGTTACGCCAAGTATTGGAGCAACAACTGACAGAAACTCAACAACAGCCAGTAATTCAACGCTCTCATTTAGACCAGCAATATCGATTGCTAATTGTAGATGACGATACCACATTAGCCCAACAAGTAGCCACAGAAGCTAAACTTTGGGGAATCGAATCTGTAATTGCTGATTGTATATCTGCGGCTAGAGAAGAAATTGTTTGCGCTCGACCAGATGTAGTATTGTTGGATTTGTGCTTTCCAGAATCCGCAGAAAATGGTTTTGCATTGCTGGCAGAATTAACAGCGTTGCATCCCCCTGTACCTGTATTAGTAATTACATCTCAAGAAAGTTTCGCAGAACGGGTGAAAGTAGCAAGAATGGGGGGCAAAAGCTTTTTACAAAAGCCTGTATTTCCCTCTCAAATTATGGAAGCGATCGCTTCTGTTTTCCAAAAATCTCATGCACCAGAAGGCAAGATTTTGGTTGTAGATGACGACGCACAAATATTAGATATTATCCGCACGTTACTAGAACCTTGGGGATTTACACTTTATTTGTTAGACGATCCGCGCCAGTTTTGGGACACCTTAGAAAAATCAGCCCCTGATATGTTAATTCTCGATGCACAAATGCCAAACTTTAGTGGTATCGATTTGTGCCAAGTGGTGCGAAATGACCCCCGTTGGAGCAATTTACCCGTACTATTTATATCTGCACAGACAGATGCTCAGACAGTGCAACAGTTATTTGTGGCTGGTGCTGATGATTATATCCATAAGCCAATTCTCGAACCGGAATTACTAGCTCGTGTTTTATGTCGGTTAGAACGCAGCCAAATTCATCGTAAATTAGCAGAAATCGATCCCTTAAGTGGAATTTCTAATCGTCGCAAATCAGTGCAGGATATCACCCGATTGCTGCATTTAGCACAACGACAAGGTAAACCTTTCTATTTTGTAATTTTGGATTTAGACCACTTTAAACAAATTAACGATCGCTATGGTCACGACATCGGCGATCGCGTTTTAAGTGAATTAGGAAAACTCCTAAAGCAGTCATTTCGCACTGAAGATGTCGTGGCGCGTTGGGGAGGAGAAGAATTTGTCATTGGGTTTTATGGCATCACCTCAAAAAACGCCTTAAAACGACTTAATGACTTGTTAGAAACTGTGCAGAAACTAAAATTTCACACGAATAATCATCAAACCTTTGGTATAACCTTCAGCGGAGGCATGGCAGAGTATCCCAAAGATGGCCATAGTGTGGAAATGCTTTATCATGCTGCTGATACTGCATTGTATCAAGCAAAAGCAGCAGGACGAAATCAGATATTTATCTCATCATAAAATTTGAGATTTGTAAATCAACGTATTTCTTCACAAATTCTTCACAAAGATTGTATAGGTTAACCGTGGAAGAGTGAGTTCGATTTATAGTAACGACTTCAATCCTGAGTATTTATTGTTATTTCTCGCCAATAAGTATTTAGCTGAACATGAATAAAGCAAAAACTGATACACAAACAAAAATAACCATGCTTGCCAAATGCCCGACAGGAATTCAAGGGATAGATGAAATTACTTTTGGAGGGTTGCCACAAGGAAGACCAGTATTACTGTGTGGTAAAGCAGGGTGTGGCAAAACGCTAATGGCAATGGAATTTTTAGTGCGGGGTGCTACACAGTTTGACGAACCAGGTGTCTTCATGGCGTTTGAAGAAACTGCCGAGGAATTAAGACAAAATGTCGCTTCTTTAGGCTGGGATTTAGCAGAACTAATCAAAGAAAAAAAATTAGCCATCGATCATATTCGGGTCAAACGTAGTGAGATTGAAGAAACAGGGGAATACGATTTAGAAGCACTATTTATTAGATTAGGATTTGAAATTGATGCGATCGCTGCTAAAAGAGTTGTTATTGATACTCTAGAAGTGTTGTTTGGTGGGTTGGATAATGCGGCGATCGTGCGATCGGAATTGCGACGGCTATTTCTCTGGCTGAAATCTAAAGGCGTTACAGCCATCATTACTAGCGAAAGTGGCGACAATACCCTCACACGCCACGGCTTGGAAGAATATGTTTCCGATTGTGTAATCCGGCTCGATCAGCGCGTCGTTAATGAACTTTCAACTCGGCGGTTACAAATTATTAAATATCGTGGCTCTAAGCACGGCTCAAACGAGTATCCATTTTTAATTAAGGAAAATGGGATTTCTGTTCTTCCCATTACCTCAGTCGGCTTAGATTATTCAGTCACAAACGAATGGATTTCTAGCGGTATCAAACGCTTAGATGAAATGTTGGGAGGAAAAGGTTTCTATCGTGGTAGTAGCATCTTAATCTCCGGTACAGCTGGAACTGGAAAAAGTTCATTTTCTGCTCATTTTGCTGATGCTACTTGTCAAAGGGGAGAAAAATGCCTATTTTTCGTATTTGAAGAATCTCCACAACAGATTATTCGCAATATGAGTTCCATTGGAATTTATTTAGAGGCTGCTGTTAATCATGGGTTACTAAAATTCCAAGCTTTACGTCCGACGTTTTACGGCTTAGAAATGCACCTCGTAAATATTCTCAGTATAGTTAATGAATTTCAACCTGATGTAGTTATTCTTGATCCCATATCTAATCTCACATTCGGCAGTAATGATATTCAGGTTAAAACGTTTATGATGCGCCTAATTGATTATTTAAAAAGCAAAACAATCACAACAATATTTACCAATTTAACCGAAGGTAATAATGCTTTCTTAGAATATACAGAAATAGGAGTTTCTTCGTTAGCAGATACTTGGATATTACTACGAGCCATAGAAAGTAATGGCGAGCGCAACCGTTTAATTCATATCTTAAAATCTCGCGGGACATCACACTCTAACCAAGTGCGGGAATTTCTTTTGACAAATCAAGGAATGCAATTATTAGATGTTTATCTAGGAGCAGAAGGAGTACTCACAGGTACAGCAAGAATTGTACAAGAAGCTAAAGACAAAGCTGCTGCTTTAGTCCAGCAGCAAAAAATTGAGCAAAAACAGCGTGAAATTGAACGCAAACGTTTATTAATGCAAGCGCAGATTCAAGCTATAGAAGCCCAATTTGAAATTGAACAAAAAGAAATTAAAAGACTAATTGACATAGAAGAAAATCAACAAAGTTTTTTAATTTTAGAAAAACAGAAAAGAGCAAAACTACGTCAATCTGACTCTTAATTATTAAGGTGATATTTAATCATGGAATCCATAGATTGCCAAGATAAATCTAGCAGCGCAGAAATAGATACTTGGGAGTTAAGACTGTATGTAGCTGGGCAAACTCCTAAATCTATAAAGGCATTTGCCAATCTCAAGAAAATCTGCGAAGAGCATCTTGAAGGTAAATATCGCATTGAAGTAATTGACCTCATAGAAAATCCCCAATTAGCTAAGGGAGACCAAATTCTAGCTGTCCCAACTTTAGTGCGAAAACTCCCAGAGCCTGTAAAGCAAATTATTGGAGATTTATCCAATACTGAAAAAGTTTTAGTAGGGTTGGACTTGCGTCATGTTCTGTAAATATAAGCAAAGGTGAGCTATGAATAATTTAAATCAACGCAATGATAATTATGATGAGATGATTATAGAATCTACGGCAGAATTTGAAAAACTCGCAGCAAAAACAGATTTAGAAAAATATGTTTTACGTCTGTATGTTGCCGGTAATAGTCTCCGTTCTATGCGTGCTATTGCAATGTTGAAAAACATTTGTGAAAAATACTTAGCAGGACATTATGAAATTGAAATTATTGATATATACCAACAGCCTGAAGTTTTAGAAAAAGACCATGTATTTGCTGTGCCTACTCTGATCAAAGAGCTACCACCACCTTTACAGAAATTAATTGGCGATTTGACAAATGTTGATAAAGTAATCGTTGCTTTAGATATTGCTTAAAACAGAATTCAGTAGTGAAAATTCAGAATAAATTAGTCTAAAATTTAGATTCACTACTAGTTTTAGACCATCAAATTTAAAATTTTGCGTGGTATTTCATTGCTTTTCGATCCGTAAGTTATATAAAATTAATTCTGGCTCCCTACTCTTGAATCCTGAATTATTTCTTGTTCAAAATTTTCTGATGTCTGATTGTAGGTTAATAGGTTGATGACAGTGAGAACAGTCCAAGAACTTGAAAATGAGAATATAGCTCTACGTCAGCAAATACAAACCCTAGAAGAGATTTTTAAAGCCATCAAAATGGGTGAAGTAGATGCTTTAGTTATATCTAGCCCTCAAGGCGAAAGAGTTTTCACCTTGGAAGATGCTGATTATCCTTACCGTGTTTTTGTCCAAGAAATGCACGAAGGTGCTGTGACTCTAGATGAGCATGGAACAATTCTTTACTGTAATCACCATTTAGCAACAATGCTCAAAAAGCCACTACAGAAAATTATTGGTTCTAATTTTGAAGAGTACATAGCATCATTAGAAAAACAGGTGTTTAGAGGGTTATTTCAGCAAGAAAAGCCAGCAGCTAATCGCGGTGAATTAAACTTAATCGCTGATGATGAGACCCACATACCTGTTTATTTATCTTTTAAAGAATTGCAAATAGACAATGTAACAGTGACTTGCTTAGTAGTAACAGATTTAACGGAGCAAAAACTTCACGCAGAAATTGTTGCTTCTGAAAGGCTAGCAACTTCGATTCTCGAACAAGCTGCTGAAGCAATCATTGTATGCGATGGAAATAGACAAATTATTCGCGCCAATCAAGCAGCACAGCAAGTGTGTGGCAAGAATCCATTATTTCAACAATTTGATGTGGTATTTCCTCTGCAATATGACCATTGCAGTAGCTTTCAAAAAATAGAAGCTTGTTTTTTTAGTCATGGACAAGCAGTATCTCAAAACCAAAATTTACGAGGATTTTCACTATCTAGCTTAATGCAAGGTCAATCTTTTCAAGGAATAGAAGTATTATTAAGCAGAGAAGATGGCACAGAATCGAATTTATTGTTGGGTGCTTCCCCACTATTAGACTCAGAAAACCAGATTATTGGTAGTGTGGTGACATTGACAAATATCACCGAGCGTAAACAGATAGAAGAACAAATGGCACAGCTGGTGATGCGGGAGCAAGCTGCTTGTGCAGATGCAGAAGCAACTAAAACACACTTATCAAATATTTTAGAGAGTATTAGTGATGCTTTTATCGCTGTAGATAGTAAATGGTGCTACACCTACATTAACCAAAAAGCAGCAGAAATTTTTGGTAGAAAACCAGAAGATTTAATTGGTAAAAATATTTGGCAAGAAGTTAGTGAAGAATTTAGACAGCATTCTTACCAAGCTTATACTCAAGCTTTTACTGAGAAAAGTTTTGTTCAGTTAGAAGCATATTACCCATCAATTCAGCGTTGGTTTGAAAATCGTATTTATCCTTCTGGAGATGGTGTATCAATTTTTTTGAAAGAAATAACTCAGCAAAAGCAAACTGAGATTGCTTTAAAAGAAAGTGAGGAGCATTTAAGGTTGGCTTTAGAAGCGGCTCAAATGGGAACTTGGGATTGGAACATGGTCACTAACAATATCAAGTGGTCAACTAGACATGAGCAGTTATTTGGTCTAGTACCAGGTACATTTGTGGGTAACTATAAAGCTTTTATTAGTTGTATCGCTCCGGAAGATAGAAAAGCACTTCAGCAAGCAGTCATGTTATCTCAAAACGAGAAATGCGATTATTCTCAGGAATATAGAGTTATTTGGCCTGATGGTAGCCGGCACTGGATTGGGGGTAAAGGCAAATTTTTCTATGATGATGAAGGTCAAGCAGTACGGATGCTTGGTGCTGTTATGGATATTAGCGATCGCAAACAAGCAGAAGCAATTTTACAACGTTCCAAAGCAGAACTCGAAATTCAAGTTGCACAACGAACTGCTGAATTAACAAAAGCTAATAACCACCTACATAGATTAATCAATATTTTAACAACAACTATTAATCAACAGACCAAAATTGAAGCTCAATTGCGTGAAGCAGAACGTCGTTGGCGTAGCTTATTAGAAAATGTGCAGTTGTTAGTTGTGGGACTTGATAGTGCAGGCAAAGTTGAATATGCCAATCCTTTCTTTTTAGAATTAACTGGATATACCCAAGAAGAAGTTTTAGGGAAGGATTGGGTAAGAGATTTTATCCCTCAAGAGCAACAACAGCAAATACACAAATTGTTTTTAGAAATGTTAGACCAAGGATTAAATCCTCACCATCAAAGTTCACTTCTCACTAAATCCCAAACACCACGAGTAATTGCTTGGAACAACACACTGTTGCGAGATTCACAAGAGCAAATCATCGGTACTATGACTATTGGTGAAGATATTACTAAACGCCAAGCATTAGATAAAATGAAAAACGAGTTTATATCAGTTGTTAGCCATGAACTTCGTACTCCTATGACCTCAATTCAGGGAGGATTAAATTTATTAGCGAAAGGATTAGTAAAACTTGACTCCGATAAAGGTAAGCGCATTATTCAAATCGCATCAGACAATGCCGAACGCTTAGTTAGATTAGTTAACGATATTTTAGATTTAGAGAGATTACAATCAGGAAGATTTACTTTAAATAAGCAAAAAGCTGACGCTAGTGAATTATTATCCCAAGCAGCAGATTTGATGCAACTAATATTCCAAAAAGCTGAAACTAATTTATCGGTTTCTCCTCAATCAATTGAGTTGTTAGTTGATAAAGATCGCATTATTCAAGTCCTCACAAATCTGCTGAGTAATGCCGTTAAGTTCTCCCTTCCAGGCTCTACTGTATATATGGCAGTAGAAAAAATTCCAGCAAAAGACGCTGAAACTGCATCTGCTTTATTTAAGGTACAAGATCGAGGTAGAGGTATTCCTGCTGACAAAATAGAAGCTATTTTTGAGCGTTTTCATCAAGTAGATGCCTCCGATTCCCGCAAACAAGGGGGAACGGGTTTAGGTCTAGCTATTTGCCGCAATATCGTAGAGCAACACAACGGACAAATGTGGGTTGAAAGTACGGTAGGAGTAGGCAGCAGTTTTTACATGAAGTTACCTCTTTGATTAAGAATAGGGAATAGGTAAAAAGGCAATAGGGAAAAGAACCTGCCCGAATAATCAGACTATTAATCCCTAATTTTAATTATGGATAAAATTAAGCATTTGATAGGAGATGCCTTATCTACAGCGTTTTTGAGATAAATTAAGTACATGGGTAGGGGCTTTACAGGTGTCATACGTGTCAACTTAAGCTCAAACTGTTGCCCCAGAGGCATTTTACCCCACCCCCAACCCCTCCCCTTGCTAAGGGGAGGGGAGGTTTTGCGTCAGCAAAGCCGGGGTGGGGTAACGCAGATCTTGATGGTAAGTGAGTAGAACTCGCTCATCACGTTTTCATCAGGGTTTCACGTTAAGTTGACACCAATGTACAGCTGTAAAGCCCCTACGATGATCTCCACCTCACCAAATTTCAATCTGGTGTATATGTTTTATATGTTTTAATGCGCCCTTTTTAAAATTCCTTAATTTTGATTATGGGATTCTCCTATTGCCCATTGCCTATTGCCTTTTAATAATTTTATTTTTTGTGAATTTTACTACCAGTAAAAAGTTTTTTCTAGTAATTGCTATAAAATATACCAAGAATAAATACAGAGACAAGCCAAGTAATTCTCTGTCAGCACTCATTTTTTGATATACAGGAGCGCATTATGGAATATCTTGCTTATTCCCACATGTTTATTGCTCAAGAAGAGGCATCTAGAAACATTGAATATAAACTTTCCAAACCTGAATTTAGTTGGACAAAACCTCTGAAATCTTCTTCTGTGGTTATTACTAAAAAACAGGCATCTACAAACAGCAAATATAATTTCTTTCAGCCTAAATTCAATTGGAAAAAACTTCTTAAATCTTCTGCTTGGTTAGCTTTAGCTGGTGTCGGAGTATTACTTATTGCTGTCAGCCAAATTCAAATAGCTTCGGCAGCATATGTCAGAACTAACGGTAGTTGTCTACGTATTCGTACAGGCCCAAGCGTTAACTATTCTTATGTAGACTGTGTAAAAAATGGAGCGCCACTTCCAGCAATTGAAGGGTATGAAAACGGTTTTGCTAGGCTTTCTACAGGTAGATATATTTTTGCCCGATGGGTTGGCGATAAACCTAATATTCCCACTACCAGTAGACCTGGTGGGGTTGGTGGTTCATTTATTCTCACCCCTGGTTCCAGAGGTCAGCTTGTCAGAGACCTTCAAACAGCTTTAGGTAACCTGAGAATTGATGGAATTTACGGCCCAGAAACTGTTCGTCAAGTACGAAACTTTCAAGCAAGTAAAGGTTTACTTGTAGATGGTGTCGTCGGCCCCGAAACGAGATTAGCCTTGGGTATTTAATAAGCTGTTCCACATCCAATACTTGTCGGGTTTTGGGGAAAAGGGGAAGGGGAAAAGGGAAAGAAAAAACCTTTAACCCTTACCCTTTACCCCCGCCCCTTATCCCCAGCTCTCACAAGCGTATTTTTGGGTTGGCAGACCACTAGAATCTCTAAATTAACGTGAGTTCGATGAACCTCTCCCCAACCCCTCTTGGAGGCGCAGAGGGGCAGAAATATTTTTAGTTAACAACGAAAAAATGAGGGTTTCAAAGCCTCTCTCCCTGTGGGGGAGAGGAATGGAAGTGGGGTTTTTAGAGCCGTCGAACTCACGTTAAATTAAAATTTTGATGTTATCTTTGCATAAATTAGCACTCTCGTATAGCGCTTTATGAAGGTAACGCACTATATGAGAGTGCTTTAGTTGCCTGATAGTATTGAAGAATGCACCCTAATAAATTAAAAACTGAGGATTTTATTTAATTTAGGTTACTAAATTGATGTTGATAATCAAAGACCCAAATAATTTTGGACAATCTGCAAGATGCGTTCTGCTGCATGACCGTCGCCAAAAGGATTAATAGCATTTGCCATTGCTTGATATGCAGCTCGATCGCTGAGTAACTCGCTAGCAGCTGCAAAAATATTTGCACTCTCAGTTCCCACAAGTTTGGCGGTACCGGCTGTAACAGCCTCTGGTCTTTCTGTGGTGTCTCTTAAAACTAGTACTGGTTTTCCTAAGCTGGGGGCTTCTTCCTGCAATCCACCAGAATCAGTAAGTAAAAGGTGCGATCGCCCAATTGCTCCCACCAATTCACCATAATCGAGAGGTTCCGTCAAGAAAATTCGCGGATGATTTCCTAAAAGTTGTTGTAATGGTACTCGCACCGTTGGATTGCGGTGTAATGGTAACAGCAATGCTGTATCGGGAAACTTGTCTAAAATTTGTAAAAATCCAGCAGCGATCGCTTCTAGTGGTTCTCCCCAATTCTCCCGACGATGCACCGTTGCTAACAAAACACGATATGAATTCCAATCTAAGCCTGGTACATTACAGCTAACTTGGGTTCCTGCAACATTCAACAAAGCATCAATTACAGTGTTCCCAGTCAAGTGAATTTCACCTAAAACACCAGAACGCTGCAAATTTTCTACAGCCCAAGGAGTGGGTGCAAAGTGTAACTGAGTAATTTGAGAAATTAACCGCCGATTAGCTTCTTCTGGATAAGGATTGAATATATCATCAGTTCTCAACCCTGCTTCTACGTGACCAACAGGAATTTTTTGATAAAAAGCTGCTAAAGCTGCGGCAAAAGCCGTGGTAGTATCTCCCTGCACCACCACTAAATCTGGCTTTTTCTGCTGGAATAATGCTTCTAAACCTTGTAAACTGCGACAAGTAATATCATTTAAAGATTGCCGAGCTTGCATAATTTCCAAGTCATAATCTGCCTTGATATTAAACAGTTCCATGACCTGCTCAACCATTTCCCGATGTTGTCCAGTTAAAATTACTTGGGACTCAAAATCTGAACATTTTTGGAAAACTTGAATTACCGGAGCTAGTTTAATCGCTTCCGGACGAGTACCCAAAATAATGCAAACTTGCTTTCGATTAGTCATTTGTCCGTTGTAACTTGTCAAAGGCTATGGTCAACGGTCTAGGCTTATTAGTCAATAGTTAACTGCTAATCATCACAAAAACCATAAATATCAAAGTATAAATTATAAAAAACCTCAAAAAACCTGCCTTACGGACTTCCAACTAAAAAAATATCCCATCGCTGGGTAGGCAGGGGAGCATACTTCGACACTTCGACAAGCTCAGTGCATCGCTGCGCTCAGTAACCAGGGAGCAGGGGGAAGACAAAAAAATATTATCTGAGTAAATTGGATAATTTATTTTCTGGGAGTCCCTTAATAAGGACACCTTTTTTCTTGCGCTTACGCATATCGAATAAAATCTTTTTATTTTCTCATAAATAAATTTAGCGCGAAGTCAGAGCGCTGACTTGGTGGCATCTGAACTTCGCAACAGAGGGGCTTGTACCCTTTTGCAGAGGGAAAATAAATTCTTTCCTCCTGCCCTCTGCCTTTTTTTGGTCAATAATTTTTATTAAAAATGAAAAAACCCGGCTTAACCGGGCAGACGCACTGTTTGTCGAATTCAATTCTAATGACTAGAAATGACTAGATTTTAATCTCACAGGTTAAAGGGCAAGATGCGTAAACAGTAGTCTGCGCTTGGTCTGCCTCTCCATGCAGCCAGCTTAACCATTTAACATCGCTAGGATGAACTCCTTTAGCAGTTAGCACACCCGCAGCAAATACAACAGCCATAACATTGAACATCACTAAAGCGCCTGCAACCAGCAAAACAGCACTAACAGGCATTACAGATTGCAAAACAATCGACAACAGACATCCGACCGTAGCCATCAAAACAACTAAAGGAAAACCGACAACCAGCAAACATACTGCCAATGTGAAAGTCCATATTAAAAAGCTTTTAACCATCATCAAGGAGTAGGTCTTTCCTAGATTAGAGCTCTGAGCCGAAACCATGACTTTTCCTCCCAAAAATACACAGCAAGTTTTAATTTTCAGTTTTTTCTCGCTTTTTGCGAATAAACTGAATCATTTAGTGAAGTTCAGTATATAAAAACTAATTAGTAAAATGAGCATTTTTTTACTAAACTTTACAGTTAATTTTTTGTAATTATGAATGTAAAGTCAAGTTGCTTTTTGTTCAAAAAGCTTGCTTACTGCATCTGTCTTCAGGAATAGAAGGTAAAAGGCATCAGCTTTCAAGTTTGATCCCCAGGGCATCATTCCGACTTAGCTTAACATTTCTTATAATAACAAGCACTTTCTCTCATAATCCGAAGATCCCCTGAATTCACGAACTGCTAATGTTTGTGTTGTTAACTGCTAGCAATTAAACTCGATACTTGCGATGGATTTCTCATTTAATAGCAATAGAATATTTACTTTCTAGCTTTTTAGTGCTGTATAGAACTTTTTACTCTAGAGTATTTACTGAGGTATTGTGTAGCCTTGCATGTGTTAAACCAGTTTAGATAGGCTAAACAGTTTTTATAAAACTTCTGAGTAGTCAAATTGCCGGTAAAAAAGATACAAGTCGAGGTGCATGAAATGTATTGACCGTGGTTCTAGAGTTTCAATCGCCTTGCATTGCCTTTAGGGCTTGTACGCCAGCGTCTTTGAGAACTCATCTCAGAAAGTTACTTGACTTCTCACTAATTCAACTTCTGAACTGCCAAATGTGAAGATATATGACAGAATCACAGTCTCCATTAAATTCTAACTCTGCTGCCGGTCGTAACATGCCACCAGCGCCACCAGCGCCACCAGCACCACCACCACCACCACCGGGTATGAGCACGCAGCGCCAAATGACACAAACATTGGATATGAGTGCTAACTCTCCTGGTGCTAACTCTGCGCCAGTATCAGGCCATCGTCCGGGTACACCACCACCAATACCTAGTTCAGCTCGCCCTAAAAGTAGCCCTCCGGGACTGACTTTAGCACAGATCATCAGGGAAGCTTACGATCAAGGATATTCCGATATTCACCTGGGTGTAGGCGAAGTACCTCGTTTCCGCAACCGAGGAGAAATTCAATCAACAGAATATCCAGAAACGGATAAAGAGGCTTTGATGAGTTGGTTGAGGGAGGTAATGACGGAGGCAGAGATTCAACGCTTTGAAGAACATCTAGAATTTGACGGGGCAACTCAGTACGAATTTGCACGCGTGCGGATTAACGTCTTTGGTTCCCTCAAAGGCCCTGCAATGGTGTTGCGGTTGATTCCGTTGAAAATCTTAACTATGGAACAGTTGAGATTACCCCCTATTTTTCGGGATATTTGTCATCACCACAAAGGCTTAATTTTGGTAACCGGGCCGACTGGTTCTGGTAAGTCCACAACAATGGCAGCGATGATTGACTACATCAATAAAGAGATGGCTAAGCATATCATCACCATTGAAGACCCCATAGAATTTGTTCATCAAAGCCGCAAATCCTTAGTTAAACAGCGGGAAGTGGGAATGCACACCCGGAAATTTGACAACGCTTTGAAAGCAGCCTTACGGGAAGACCCAGATTTGATTCTGGTGGGGGAAATGCGGGATAAAGAAACAGTTAACACTGCCCTCAAAGCTGCTCAAACTGGTCACTTGGTAATGGGAACGTTGCACACCAATAGTGCTGTAAAAACTATTGAGCGGATACTCAACCTTTACTCCGGTGAAGAACAGGATGCAATGCGCGTGGCAATTTCTGAGTCTTTAGTAGCTGTAATTGCCCAAGGTTTGTGCCGTACAACAGACGGAAAGCGGGCTGCTTTTCACGATATCTTGATTAACACTGAGGCAATCAAGGAATGGATCAAAGATGGTAAGTATGATGAAATTACCGAATTGATGAAACAAGCCAGCTTTGACGGCATGATCACAATGAATCAGTCCTTGCTCAATCTTTATCAAGACGGTCGCATTACTGAAGAAATTGCTTTAGAAATGTCACCAACTCCTAACGAAATGGCGCAATTTCTCCGAGGTCGGGTTTAATATTGGGGACTGGGGACAAGGGGACAAGGGGCAAGGGAAAAGGTTAAAGGTTAAAGGGAAAAGAAATAAATTTAATCTTTCCCCTTTTCCCCTTACCCTTTTCCCCTTTTCCCCTTTTCCCCTTACCCTTTTCCCCTTACCCCTTTCCCCATGCCCGATGCCCAAATATCTTTGTGTTCCTGGTTGCGGTTATCGCTAAGGTAAAAGGTAAAAGAGTAAATTTTTTAGTTTTTACTTTTTAGTTCCTTAGCCTCCTGTGAATAACTTGAAGACAAACAAACTATCTACACCCCAGTTGTTCAAAGGCATTGCGCTATTTACACCTGGAGGAGATTTAATTTACTGCATCGACCCTAGCAAGCAAGGTCGATGGCATTTGCATTTGTGTTCTGCTTTGCAGGAAATTCTAGATTTACCAGAGCCACCGCACTTTTTAGTGCCTTGTTATACTGCCACTATTGACCACTGGTTAGATCCGCGTACTCAACGAGTGCGAACTTTCGCCGAGGCTTATCCGGCTGTGATGAAATATCAACCTTTGCTGAATGCCATTTTTGGTACAGAGGAGTTAGTATGGCAAGCAGCTCCTTGGCAAGAAGGGTTGTGCGATCGCATGGTACTATCAACTTATCGTTCCTCATTCCCGCAGCTTTGGGAAGATCGCGATCTAATTGTACGTTTGGATCTTTCTGAACCTGTGCCAAAATACCACCAGCCAGTAATAGCACAAAAAGAGCAATTAACGACACAAGGCTATGTCCTGCGCTTATTTGTTGCAGGGCATAGCGGAACTACCGAACGCATCCTTCAGAATCTACACGAATTGTTAGAGCGATCGCTCGGACACCCTTATACTTTAAAAGTGATTGATGTTTTAACTCATCCAGAACAAGCAGAAATTAATCAGGTTTCTGCTACTCCTACTCTCGTTAAGGTTTGGCCTCACCCAATTCGCCGAATCGTTGGAGACTTGGATCGTGTAGACAAAATTGTACAGATGTTAGCTACTAAGTAAAAAGTTTAAGTTTTATTAACAGTTTTAACGTCTTAGATGGAAGTGTTGAGTCTTGAGTTAGGAATTGCGTCCTTTCTTTTATCCCTCATCTCGTTTGCTTCCTTATCTCTTCGTCCCCACTCCTGTCTTTTTGAAAGTAAGCAGCTTCACAATTAGACTAATTTTTTTGCTGAGTGCGCGGATGGGTAGGTGTTTATAAGCAGGCGGCGACAAAAATGCCTTAATTGCTTTCTGTGTAAGGATTTGGCGTCAATAGCACATGAAACTCATCCGCGCACCTTACTGGGCTTAGCTTTCAGCGATTTACATCTACTAAAATTACAACTTCTTGTGTTATGATTACCCCATCCGCGCGACAGAACCTTGAAAACCAAATATCACACTGCTTTCAGCCAACAGCGATTGCAATTGATCAAAATCCCTATTAGGGATTGAAACAATCGATATTTGGACGGGCACTGCAAGCCGCAGCCGCAGCAATTGCAATTGATCAAAATCCCTATTAGGGATTGAAACAATTTATTGATGATTTAGGTAGATTACAACTCCATTGCAATTGATCAAAATCCCTATTAGGGATTGAAACACCTACACCTTGGGCCATACCTGATTGAGGGATTTGTATTGCAATTGATCAAAATCCCTATTAGGGATTGAAACGAAACGGTAGATACCGTATCTATATAAACATTGACACTAATTGCAATTGATCAAAATCCCTATTAGGGATTGAAACAGTTACAGCGACTTTCTATCAATATCCAATTCCTAAAATTGCAATTGATCAAAATCCCTATTAGGGATTGAAACTTTCATCTAAGTGCTGATAAGTATCGTTATCCAAGATTGCAATTGATCAAAATCCCTATTAGGGATTGAAACGTCTATCCATAATCAAAATAAAGCGCGTTGCACGTAGATTGCAATTGATCAAAATCCCTATTAGGGATTGAAACACGCCAGTAGAAGTCGCCTGATAGCTACTCCAATTGCAATTGATCAAAATCCCTATTAGGGATTGAAACCAATATTCAAGATATCTTGATTCAAAGACCTTACATTGCAATTGATCAAAATCCCTATTAGGGATTGAAACGCTAGCCTAACCGCATCTTTTTGAGACAGCCCTCCTAATTGCAATTGATCAAAATCCCTATTAGGGATTGAAACTCATTAAAAAAAATATCAAATAAATATCTAACAATTGCAATTGATCAAAATCCCTATTAGGGATTGAAACAGAGGCGATCGCCCCAAACTCATCTTTTTCTAATATATTGCAATTGATCAAAATCCCTATTAGGGATTGAAACAGAAGTAGACGGAACCCACAACCAGTTGAGCAATAAATTGCAATTGATCAAAATCCCTATTAGGGATTGAAACCAGGCTTCCACTGTTGGTTAAAGCCTTCCAGGCTATTGCAATTGATCAAAATCCCTATTAGGGATTGAAACCCGTAGACTTGGACAAGTAGCCCAACAGTTGTATAATTGCAATTGATCAAAATCCCTATTAGGGATTGAAACTAACGGTCTAACGCATGGGTTAACCCCTAAGGATTATTGCAATTGATCAAAATCCCTATTAGGGATTGAAACGTAAGTCCTTTGGTAACTGGTTAAACTCAGTATCTTATTGCAATTGATCAAAATCCCTATTAGGGATTGAAACGCGTTTGATATGGCGGACTTCGCTCCATCATGCTGCCATTGCAATTGATCAAAATCCCTATTAGGGATTGAAACTATTCTTAAAATATGCTGAAACTCCCCTTCAAAACATTGCAATTGATCAAAATCCCTATTAGGGATTGAAACGAAATTTTTGATTCGCTCAATCACTTTCTCGTACTTAGAATTGCAATTGATCAAAATCCCTATTAGGGATTGAAACTAACCTTGCAGGATAGTTAAACAGGAAGTCACCCTGCAAAATTGCAATTGATCAAAATCCCTATTAGGGATTGAAACTTCAGAGGTCAGCGGTTCTGAATTACTCTTGCCTAACATTGCAATTGATCAAAATCCCTATTAGGGATTGAAACATTATGGTTTATAAGTGTTAAACAACCCAAACACAATTGCAATTGATCAAAATCCCTATTAGGGATTGAAACTGGATAAATTTGATTGTTCAAGCCCAAGGGTTCCTAAATTGCAATTGATCAAAATCCCTATTAGGGATTGAAACAGGTTTTGGGCATCAGGTACATAAAAAGAGCTTTTATTGCAATTGATCAAAATCCCTATTAGGGATTGAAACCAAGCATGAAAGACAAACACATTGCCATCAACTGATTGCAATTGATCAAAATCCCTATTAGGGATTGAAACGCAAACTTCCCCTTTGTGTAGAATTCCTTTCTTCTATTGCAATTAATCAAAATCCCTATTAGGGATTGAAACTTGCTTTTAAGCAAGACAACCATCCTTGAGAACGAAAAATCATTGCAATTAATCAAAATCCCTATTAGGGATTGAAACGCTGACAATCCGGGTAAGGTGACCACTTGTGTTATCCCCGGATTGCAATTAATCAAAATCCCTATTAGGGATTGAAATGCCAAGCGCGATCGCCTGATATTGATATTAGTTAGCAATAGGTGGAGCCAGCGCTACACGCGGAATACCGCCACCACCAACGCTATTTGCACTGTTGTTTTCAACAATATAAAGTGATTGAAATAATCTCATCACTTCCTCATAAAAATTACCATTTTTATCTTTCATATCATAGCCATATATTTGATGAAACTCTTCGTTAACTCCTTGTTCAACTGCAATATCATGAGAGTCCCATCCTGAATCATCAACTACATAAGCCCCATAATCTTGTAGTGCATGAAAGATTTTTTTAGCTGCGGGTGTTTGCAACTTGAGAGTATATGTCCTTACTTTTGGCGGAATGGCTAATAAAGTTCCTTGCACAAGGGCAGGGTTTTTACCACCATAAACTTGAGCTGCATAATTATCAGCGCGATTTGCTGGCCAACGATACCCAGGAATAGAATTTGTGTAGTAAAGATATTTTTTAGCCCACAGCAGAACTTTTAAAGCATGGCGAATGGGTTGATTATTAGTAAGTTCACCTTTGCGAATAGAACCACCAATAGAAGAAAGTCCAGAACCAAAATGTGCGCCGCCTATTCCATCTCCATAAATATTTATATCGGGATAGTAACGCCAACCATAGACTGAACCTCCTTTTTGACAACGAGTCAAAGGTTCAAGCTGCACTAAAGTTTTACCATCTGGCATCAAAAAGGCTGAAACATTGTTAGGTGTATGGTATGGATATGTTGTGGCATCTGCAATAATCAAAGTATCTGGTATTGGTAAATAAATATTCATTGATTGAGTGCCTGTACAGCGTCCTTGACCCCAAGTACCAGGAGCATAAACTGGACGTAATGGATGGTTAGAATTTATTTTGTAAAAGTACTCGCGATCGATGCCGATATTCTCTGCCTTTTCAATATTTGCGCTGATGTAACGCGCATTTGAACCAATAGGCATATTCCAAGGCGATCTAGATGAAAAAGGCCACAAAAACTTGTCTCGCGTTACGATTTGACTGGAAGTAGGTGAATAGTGAAGGCTGAGAATAGCTACTATACTTATGACAATAACAAGTAAACGTAGTTGCTGCTTGCGGTTGACCATAATTACAAAAATGCTCATCCAATACCTTCGCTAAAAACAGAGTATTAAAAGATAGGGACTCCGCAGTAATATTTTATTAATCAAAATTTTTGCCAAGCCTATTGCTAACGATGGTATTCATCCTGTTTCTATAAGTCTTGAACCTTAGTAAATTGGCAACGATATTCTTTCGTAAATTATATGTTTAGCAGTATTTTGTTACATCTTCACCACATTCATCTGCTAAAAACGTCAAACATTTGAAACGAAGACCAACTATTTCTTCATAAAGAGGATTTAACTTACACAAAGGTGGAATGCGAAAAAGTATCCGTCCTAAAAATGTCACAGTTCTCTCAAATGGACAATGAGAGGGAATGATTTTACATAACAGTCTGGCAAGTTTATCATTATGTATTTCTAGAATTTCAAGCTGATATCGTAGCTGGTTGAATAATTTGTTATTCGATTGAGTTTTTGCTGATAAGTTCATCATAGAAATTTCCTTCAATCAATCTGTTACCCCTATCAAATTACTACTATTTTTCAGGAAAAACATAGTAGAATTACGAGATTATTTATTGAATTTTTCAACCTCAATTATGAATACAGTAAAATTGCTGAGAAACCAAAACAGCTAATCAGTTTTGAATAATAGCCACATAAATCTAAATCAGCATATATACGTGGTTTAATTGTCATATTTCGTAAGTGCATTCAGTTCGATCGCATAACCATAAACTCACAATTGCATTATCAATCATGAGTATTAGCTATATCGCCTTTGCTGACTACTGATAAAATTTTCCTGAAATTATGATACAAATACTTTCTTAGAGAACATTTCCCTGCCTCTAATAGCCCTCAATACGATTCGGTTAAGTTCTAATCTTTTCAAGATCCCCCCAACCCCCCTTAAAAGCTACGGTGTACACACAAGTCTTCTAGAGTTGCGCCGTAAACTTTTGATCCCCCCAACCCCCCTTAAAAAGGGGGGCAAAAACCTCTCAAAGTCCTCCTTTTTAAGGAGGATTTAGGAGGATCTAGGAGGATTTTGGTTTCCTACAGAGATGTGTATACACCGTAGCTTAAAAAGGCTTGCTCATAACCCTCTTTTACCCCCTTTTTAAGGGGGTCGCCGCAGGCGGGGGGATCTTAACCTAACCGTATTGTAATAGCCCTTTGAAGTGTGAAGCAAGCAAAACTAAACGCAACTAGCCATTTTGCTAGGTAGAATTCTCTCCATTTTTCCGATGCTATCTGTAAATCTAAAACGGCACGATAGAAGCATCACAAAATATTGCTGGAGAAGTTTATGTCTTCATTGCTGGCACTGTCTAACAGTTTAGCCGACACAGTAGAACAAGCGGGGAGTGCTGTAGTTGCTGTCAACGCTGGTAAACGCATTTCCCCAAGTGGGATTCATTGGCGCAACGGTATTATTATTACTTCGGATGAGTCGCTTGGGCGTTATGAAGAAATTACCATCACTCTATCAGATGGAGTGACCCGACCAGTTTCTTTCCTCGGCCATGACCCTAGCACTGATATAGCTGTATTTCAACTCGAAAATCATCAACTTCCTGCGGTACAAATTGGCGATGCGACAAATCTCAAAGTCGGCCATTTGGTACTGGGACTGGCAAGGGGTAGCCAAGGTGACTTACGGGCAGCAATGGGAGTTGTAAGTGTAGTTACTGGTGCGTGGCGGAGTATGAGCGGTGGTAATATTGACCAATTCATCCGCCCGGATATCACTTTTTATCCTGGTTTTGCAGGGGGGCCCCTGGTAGATGCGGCTGGTTATATAGTTGGGATGAATACATCGGGGCGGCGCGGTACAGTTTTAACTATCCCTGCGGTTACAATCGATCGCGTGGTTAATCAATTACTGACTAAAGGGCATATTTCACGAGGCTATTTGGGTGTGGGAATGCAGCCTGTACGCTTGCCTAGCAACCTGAAAACTGCCTTAAATTTACCTACAGCCACGGGGGTGATTGTTGTTAATGTCGAACCCTCCGGCCCTGCTGATAATGCTGGTTTGTTGCTGGGGGATGTGTTAGTCAAATTTGATGGTATTGCGGTGAGTGATACAGATGACGTGCTAGCACTACTAAATAATAGCGATCGCATTGGTAAACTAATCAACGTGCAGTTTGTTCGAGGTGGCGCATTAGTTGATTTAGACATCCTGATTGGCGAACGCCCTGTTGATTAGGGACTTCGTTGAGGGCAGGGGAGCATACTTCGGCACTTCGACAAGCTCAGTGCATCGCTGCGCTCAGTAACCAGGGAGCAGGGGGGAAGAAAAATCGTGTTGAATCCAAAAATTTGGATTATTTATTTTTGGAGTTCCCTTAAGTAATTACCGCAAAATATAGGCAATTATGATTACGCAATTCAATGATGAACTGTCAGCAGTAGCCACTAAACTCCGTCAAAGCACAGTCAAAGTTAAAACTAGTGCTACAGCAGTGGGTTCTGGTGTTATCTGGCAAGCTGACGGGCTGATTATTACTAATGCCCATGTAGCAACTAGCAACCGGGCAAGTGTGGAATTATCGGATGGTAGGGTATTTGAAGCAGTGCGATCGCACTTCGACCCCCAGCAGGATTTAGCAGCACTGAAAATTAACGCCACGGATTTAAATACTGCAACTATCGGCGATTCAGATAAGTTACGAGTTGGAGAACTAGTCTTGGCGGTGGGAAATCCTTTAGCTGATAGTGGTGCAGTCACAATGGGGATTGTTCACACTAATCATCCACGCACTGTAATGGCAGATTTACAGTTGTACCCTGGTAATTCTGGCGGCCCCTTGGCTGACTGTCTCGGTCGAGTGGTTGGCATTAACACGATGATTGTCAACAATTTGGCTGTGGCGATTCCCAGCAATACTGTCAACCGCCTTTTACAGGGCAGTCATCGTCTGCAATTAGGAGTGACGCTGCAACCAGTAGTTTTAGGCAGACGTACTCTAGGTTTACTAGTGTTATCAATACTTCCTGGGAGTGTAGCGAAAAATGTGGGGTTACAAATTGGTGATGTATTAGTTGGAGTTTCTGGACAGGCTTTTACTCGACCTGATGACTTGGCTAAATATCTGCATCAAAGTGACAAGTCTATCGCATTACAAGTCCTGCGGAATGGTCAGCAATTGGTAGTTTATATCACCGGACAAACTACTGTGGAGGCTAGATGATTCGGGTGATGGTGGTTGCTACTTCTCCCGTGGTGCGGGCAGGTTTATCAGCGGTAGTAAGTAGCAATCCGCAACTGACAGTGGTGGCCAGTGCATCTGACTTGGATGTGGTGTCTAAAGAAATTGATCAATTACAGCCAGATGTAGTTTTGCTCGATTTAGGCAGTAATCCAGAACCAATTTGGTCAAAATTGCAGTTAATTCAAGAACAGCAAATTATAGCGATCGCTGAGGATATCGATAGTATCGATCTAGAGGCAGCATTCCGTTTGGGTATCCAAGGTATATTATCTAGTACCAGCACAGAGGCGGAAATTATTGCAGGTGTTGAGGCAGTGGCTTCTGGTTTGGTAGTGCTGCACCCTGATGTTTTGCAATTGCTACCGATGCGGGAAAAAGCACTACCTAACCCCGTGCAAACTTTGACGCATCGGGAAATGGAGGTTTTAGGAATGCTGGGTTATGGGTTGGGGAATAAAGCGATCGCCAAACGCCTACAAATTTCCGAACATACGGTGAAATTTCATGTTTCATCAATTTTTCAAAAGCTTGGTGTCTCTACGCGTACTGAGGCTGTGACGGCTGGTGTCCGTTTAGGTTTGATTATGTTGTGAACTACCTACACTGACCTGACGGTACAGCGTGGGCTTCCCAATTCAATGGGGATTGCCGCAGCTAGCCCCTCTGAGAGATGCGCTTCTGGAAGATTACCACCACAAGTAGAAAACCACCGCGGAGTACGAGTTGCCACCAAGGAGTGATGGTTCCCTCAAGATTCAAAAGATTGTACATCATTCCTAGTAAAAGCACGCCGACCAGCGTCGGGAAAACGCTTCCCTGACCCCCTGCGAGAAACGTGCCCCCCATAACGGTCGCGGCGATCGCATCTGTTTCCCAGCCAAAGGCAGCTACAGGCTGACCCGCCCCTAGACGACCTGCGAGAATAACACCAGCCAGCCCTGACAGCAAACCGCTAAATGTGTAAACTGCCAGCTTTACTCGGTTTGGGTTGACGCCCATCAGCCGGGATGCCTCCTCGTTATTGCCAATAGCGAATATGTGCAACCCTAATTGGCTTCTGTGCAGCATAAACCAAGCTGCAAAATATAACAGTGCGACTATCAGCACGGGGACAGGAACAAAACCGATGAACCCCCTACCCAACCAAACAAACCCCGATGCTGCTGATGATACGGCAATGGATTTCTCCTGAGTGATGCTCAATGCCAGTCCGCGGGCTGCGCTGGCAGTGAATAACGTCACAACGAATGGCTGGAGCCGCGCGCGAGACACGAGAAGACCATTGACTAGACCTAATAAAGTGGTGCTGGCAATGCCGCTGGCGATCGCCACGAAGCTTCCTTGTCCGGCCAGCATTGCTGCCACAACACCACCTAGAGCAACAAAGGAACCTACAGACAAATCGATTCCTCCACTGACGATTACGACAGTCATGCCCAGCGCCACGATGGCAAGCATACTGTTCTGTCGCATGATGTTCATGAGATTAACAGGTGTCAGGAAGGTTTGATAGCGAAAGGATGCGAAAATAACCAAACTCAGGAGTATGAGCAGCACGCCTTGGGAGGTGACGAACTTGGCGAGATGCTTCAACAGCCGCAGACTTGCAAGCGTAAAAGACCTTGTGGCAGCCATGATGCGTTATACCTCCTGAGGACGCTGCAAAAAAATCGCGAACAGAATGATTACAGATTTCAAAACTAATGACCAGGTGAAGGGAATCAGGAGCATATTGAAACTTGTGGAAATCATCTGCATGAGCAACGCTCCTACAACAGTGCCCAGGACATTTGCACGACCGCCGGAAAAGGGCGTACCGCCAACAACAACAGCGGCGATCGCATCAAATTCCGCGTTGACACCAACCTTGCTGGGATCGCCCATACCAAGCCTCGCTGTCTCCACGAGTCCGGCAAATCCGGCAAGCAAGGCGCTAATTAAATAAACTATATATTTCACGCGCTCTGCACGGATACCCGCCAGCCGGGCGGCCTCTTCGTTGCCACCCACAGCAACGAGCTGATGCCCGAACAGCGTAGAGCGGATACAGAAGAAAGCTCCTGCAATGACAACTGCTGCGATCGCCACCTGAATTGGTATAGAACCGAGATATCCCTTTCCGAGCGCCTCAAATGTTGGATGGACGAAGGGAACGAGCTTACCGTCACCGACAACCTGAGCGATGCCGCGCCACATAATCAAAGCCGCCAAGGTGACGATCAAAGCATCCAGTTTCAGACGTGAAATCAGAAAGCCATTGACAAAACCAACCAACAGAGCAGCACTCAGGGCAAAGGAAACGGCAACACCCATACCATACTTAATCAGCAATGCCACAATCACTGAAACCAATGCCATAGTCGAGCCGACCGTGAGGTCGATGCCACGGGAGGCGATGACAAAGGTCATCCCTACGGCAACTAACATTGTTGTCGATACTTGCAGCAACATATTTAATGTGTTGCTAACTGTTGCGAAACGCGGAGTGAAGATGGCGTTCGCAACATAAACAATTAAGAGTGCCGCAAATGCACCGAAGTTAGGGTTCCATAGAGTTCCCCAACGCAGATCGGGCTTTTTGATATTCATTGTTTATTGTGCTGTGTTTTTAACTAAACCTCTTGCAAAAGTTACTTTTGCAAGAGGCGGGAAAAGAAGAAAGGTTTTTTTATTCCTTTTCCCTTTCCCCCTTACCCTTTTCCCTACTTCTGCAAGAAGTCTACTATCTACCGACAGCTTCCTGATGATCTGCATTTTCCGCCATTGCGTGCAAAATTGCCTTTATGGTCTTCTGTTCGCCACTAAGTTCCGCAATCGATCGCCCCTCACGCAGAACTACTACACGTTGCGAGCCTTCAACTAGCTCTTCGAGTTCCGATGAAATCATCAGAATCCCCAGTCCTTGCTTTGCTAGTTCGGCGATCGCCTGCTGGATCTCGCGCTTTGCACCAACGTCGATTCCGCGAGTCGGCTCATCGAGGAGAAGAAGTTTTGTATTCTTGCACAGCCATCGTGCCAGAAGTACCTTCTGTTGATTGCCGCCCGATAGTTCGTGGATCTTCTGCTCGGTGCTGGCTGCCTTGATGCCAAGACGGTGCATGAAACGGTTGACAAGCTCGCTCTGTCGTTTCTTGGAAACGATGCCCCATTGGGTAAGGGACGGTAGCGCGGCAAGTGTGAGGTTTTCCCGCACCGAAAGCTCTGGAATGATGCCATCTGCCTTGCGATCCTCTGAAAGGAAAGCTATTCCACTGTCAATAGCATCATGAGGATCGCGCACAGACAAAAGATTACCTTCGAGTTTTACAGTTCCACCATCAAGTGGTTCGGCTCCAAACAGGACGCGTGCCGTTTCGCTGCGGCCAGAACCGAGCAAACCTGCAAGCCCGACGATTTCGCCATGCCGCATTTCAATGGAAACACCATTGAGCCGTTTTTTATATTTGAGAGCTTCCGCCTGGAGCAGCACTGGCTGAGGCAAGGTGTTTTGGGATTGTTCTGCAAATGCCGTGACTCCTTTGCTCACTTCTTCAGGCTGGCGGCCTAACATATGGCAAACAAGTTGCAGACGATTGAGCGCAGTCAGCGATCGCGTGATGATATTGCGCCCATCACGCAGTACCGTCACGCGATCGCACACAGCGTAGAGTTCTTCAAAACGGTGGCTGATGTAGACAATGGATGTCCCTTGCGACTTGAGCCGACGCATGACATCAAAAAGCACGCAGACCTCAGTTTCTGTCAGGGAACTTGTGGGTTCATCGAGGATCAGCACCCGCGCACCAAAAGATATAGCGCGGGCGATCGCCACCATCTGGCGATGGGCAATATTGAGGGAACCAACCGCTGACTGTGGGTCGATATCCAATCCCAGGCGCTTTAGGATTTCGGCTGCTTCAACATTCATCGCCCGTCTATCGATGATGCCGAAGCGATGCGGCTCTCTGCCCAGAAAAATATTCTCAGCAACGGTTCGGAAACCCACCAGTTGGATCTCCTGGTAGACGGCTACAATACCTGCCGCCTGCGCTTCGGTGGGATTCTGGAAGGCAACACTTTTCTGGTCATACTCCATAACACCGGAGTCCCGTCGATAAGCCCCCGTCATAATCTTGATCAGCGTCGATTTTCCAGCACCATTTTCTCCCACCAGTGCATGGATCTCGCCTGCCTTCAGTTCAAAATCTACCCCCCACAGCGCTGGCACACCAGAAAAACTTTTTTTTATACCCGTCATGTACAGGATAGTTCGAGTCGCCTGATTCATCGGCTTTACCTAATTTCTGTCTTCATTGCCGATAGTGGAGATCCTTCACTTCGCACCACAGTAATCTTGTCTATCGTGGAGGCTCAGGATAGTTCCAGGTTATCTTTTCTTTATTTTAGGGCGGGAATTATACTAATTCGTAATTCGTAATTAACCTGTGTAATTACAAATTAAGAATTAAGAATTAAAAATTATGAATTGCTATAATACCAATTTAATATGAAGTTGCATAGAATAGGGCTTCCAATATGAAGTTGTAAGAAGAAACAGAAATTACTTGTTCAAATGTAAGTTGGTCAAATATTTCTTGGATGCGCTCGCGTTTTGAAGCTGGTTGATAGGTGTAATGAAGACCTTAAAATCAGGGAGAAAGTAAAGAGTTATGTGACAAAAAGCCTTAAGCATTTGCTCGGCAGAAGGTCGATCCGTTTTGCGCTTGGGATTGCCATCATAAAGACCTTGCAAAGAATCTTGAGCTTGTTGGAGTGCAAGCCTGACAACAAACTCCATCAAGGTAAAAACTCGCAAAGCGATATTTAACAAAAACATCAAGCCAGTGATTCGGTTTTGATTCTGGAAGTAAATCGGTAAGGCAGGTAAAGAACCTCAGGCGAAGGCATTGAAATTCCTGGAGTATTGGACGGAAGAAACAAACAGATTGAAGAAGAAGAAAGATCCACAATCTCAACAACTCCACTTGGCAATGAAGGTTTTGATTTCCATTGATGAATGTGCTTCACTAAAACCTGTGTACTCAAGGAGAATCAAAATATGGCTATTATCAATGGCGATAACAATGCTAACACGCTCACTGGTACTAATAGTGCTGATACTATCCAAGGCTTGGGTGGTGATGACACTATCTACGGTTTAGGTGGTAATGATAGACTTGATGGTAATGATGGTAACGATAGAATTTACGGTGGCGATGGTGCTGACACAGTACGCGCTGGTAATGGTAACGATTACATAGAACTAGGCAGAGCTCAATTAATCATCGGTAACGAGTTTAATCTTGTCGATGCTGGTGATGGTAATGATACAGTTATTGGTGGTCAAGATACTGATAGGATTTACTTATACTCTGGTACAGACTTAGCTAATGGTGGGGATGGTAGAGATTATATATTCGGTGGTTTAGGTAATGATAATATCCGTGGTGGTGGAGGTAATGATGACCTTTATGGAGAAGAAGGTAATGATACTCTCTATGGAGACAATGGCGACGACCTCCTTATTGGTGGTTCTAATAATGATAGCGTTTATGGTGGTGCGGGTTATGACCTTATACGTGCAGCCTCTAAGATTACCTATTCTGATTTCTCTAATTGGAGTAGGAATACTGTAGATAATCTTTGGGGTGGAACTGAAGGTGATACATTCAGCTTTGGTTATCGTGTAACGTACAACGGTGTGCTTCGTACGATACAGGATTATCAAGGTGGAGGTAATGCGGACTATGCTATTATTCGTGACTTTCAGGGTGGTTATGGGTATGACCGTATTCAACTAGCTGGTAGTCCAAGTGAATACTCGCTTGACCGTATGACGCTTAATGGAGTTGAAGGAACGGGAATACGTTTTGGTACAGACTTAGTTGCCCTAGTAAAGGATAAGTTCGATCTTAGTCTGACTAACTCCAATCAATTTATTTATTTCTAGTTATTATTACCTAATCTCTTTTCGGACTTCATACTATCCTCCGGTTGTGGGAAGGTGCTTTGAGTTGTTACTTCTACTTTCCCACGGCTTATACCAATTCTCTATGAAGATGCATAATTGTTTGCTTTTACTGTTTTATCTTCCATATTCTCTATTCTACATTTCTATGCAGCTTCATATAGAATTGCTATTAGTATGCTTCATCTACGAAATCCTTGGCATTGGTCACATCGAAAAGTCTGTCCTTGAGAATGATTCTAGGAGGGATTTTTTTGCCAGCAAAATACTCCTCCATTGTGAGGAAAACAAGCGGGCCAAAACGGGGGTTTGATTCGACACTCACCCCAAGCTCACCACGGATAATTGCTTGGAGTGCGGTTTTCTGACCGTCAATTGAACCGACCATTACATCCTTACCAGGCTTGATGCCTGCGGATTTGAGAGCCTGGATAGCACCTAAAGCCATTTCGTCGTTGTGAGCATACACAGCGGTAATGTCGGAACCCTTGGCTTGGATGATGTTTTCCATGACACGCTGGGCCGCAGCCCGCGAAAAATCTGCTGTCTGTGTAGCAACGATCTTCATGTTAGGATAACTAGCGATCGCGTCACGAAATCCCTTAGCGCGATCGATTGCAACCGATGAACCCGCTGTTCCAGTGAGTTCCACGATGGAGGCTTTGCCATCGGTCGCCTGGGCCAGCCATTCACCAACGCGACGACCTTGGGCGATAAAGTCCGACCCCAGAAAGCTGACGAAATGTTCGCCTGGTTTTCCCGCCGCTTCACGGTCGATTAGAAAAACCGGTATTTTTGCCGCTCTCGCTGCTTCCAAGGCTGGGGTAAGACCTTCATACTCACGTGGTGCAAGAAATATAACATCAACTTGTCGTGCAATCAGATCCTCAATGTCGGCAAATTGCTTGGATGTTTGCCCCTGAGCATCCGTCATCAGAAAATCATAAGTTTTCTTACGCTTGGCGGCCTCTTCCTTAATGCTGTTCGTTTCGGCAATGCGCCACGGGCCAATATTCTCAGTCTGCGAAAATCCGACAATTTTTTTGGTTTTCTCCCGCGTACAGCTAGACACCGAGAAAGCCGCAACAGTAATCATCACATAGGCGGTAACTACCAACAACTTTGGCATATAACCCCATCGTGTATGAACGCTACATTGAGCTTATCTCGAAACAAAGACTATTAGTTCGCAATCGCGAACTTTGCGGGGTAAAGGGGAAGGGGGAAGGGGGAAAGGGTTTAAATCCTTTACCCTTTTCCCTTTCCCCTTTCCCCAGCCCTCACAAGCGCATTTTTGGGTTGGCAGACCACTAGTTTTGTCTGTAGGCTTTGGGAATCCTTTACCCTTTTCCCTTTCCCCTTTCCCCAGCCCTCACAAGCGCATTTTTGGGTTGGCAGACCACTAGTTTTGCCTGTAGGTTTTGGGTGTCATACCTGTGATTTGGCGAAACTGTTTACTCAAATGGCTGTGGCTGTTGAAGCCGCACACTAAAGCAATTTCGATAATCGAGCGATCGCTTTTTTTCAACAACTGTTTTGCGCGTTCGATTCGTTGCCCAAGCAGATATTGGTAGGGAGCAATGCCCATAGCTTGTTTGAACAGATGGCTGAAATGAAACTGACTCATGTTTAGCAATTGGGCTAAATCTGCAAGCTTGATGTCTCGATGCAGATGTCCGTCAATGTACTCTAAGACTTGAATTAGTTGGCGATCGGGTAAACCACCGTTGTAAACAGCAAGCCGGGGTTTGATAGCAGAATATTGTCTGAGCAAATGCACAGCCAAGACATTTGTTAGCGATTCAATGTAAAGCCTTTCGCCTAAATTTTCTTGTTTTAGCTCAGACAAGAGCATCATGGCGATGGATTCAATGTGGCGATCGCGAGTCCGGAATTCTCTAACTAATTCTAGCCGTTCGGGATTTGTATCGATAGTTTCTCTAGCAACACTCTCGATGAAACCAGATGCAATGCGAATCTGCAAGTAATGGTCTTCTAGATCCCAACGCGCAAAAAATGGCGTTTTTGCTGGGGTTATGGAAATGTCGCCTTTACCGTACAACCCTGTATAAGTTTTGCCTCCTTGAATTTGCAGCGAAGGCACTGGACGGGGTGCAAGAGACAGACAAATTGCATGTTCATCGCTGTAATAACTTCTTCCTTCACCTGCGGGGTGTTGGAATTCCTCCACCAGAATATTTTCCCAACCCTGGTTTTGGCTAGACAGGATAGGCAAGCAGGTTGTTTGAGTCTGACAGCCAGTTGGAATTTTCACGATCGGAACAAAGAATCTATCTTTATAATTTTCTTGGCTAAATCTATTGCATTAATTTAGCCATTTTACTATTTTATGTTTAACTCGATCGAAAATTATTACTATTAATTCTTATGAATAAAATTTTCATTCTACTATAAGAGGCTATTTATAAAGTAAAAATAAAATTATCGTAGGGTGTGTTAGGCGCGTATTTTGAGATTATTTGTCACGAAAAATATGAGATGAGCGCCTAACGCACCGTCTTATATAGCGGTGCGTTAGGCTAAAGCCGTAACACACCCTACTTAAGATTTACTTTATAAATGATCTCTAAGTTATAATTTGGTAAAATATTATAATTTTCCGCTATATAATTAATTTTATTCTACAGCAAATCCTGATAATTTACGCATCTTTGGTGTATGAAAACCAATAACAATATCTTGTTTGGGCACACCCATTTCCATCAACTCTAAAGCAATATCAACTTCAGTTGTATTTTGCTGAATCCAGATTTTCTCATTTTTGATATCAAGATGCATTATTGGCCCATAAATTCGCTTTTGATTATTCCATCCGAGACTAATAATTTGGTAATGGTCACGTTCAGTATCAAAAATCTGTTCGACTTCAACATCACCATAGCTCGGTTTATACTGGAGATATTTACTTAATATTTGTTTAACTTTTTTCCGATATTCATTTAATTTACCCATTGATCTATTTCCTCAGTTTCTACATTATAAATAATCAATTTTAGAAAGTTTTCAGTGACTACAGTTTGAATAAAACGTAAGTTAAAGAATTCATTATAAATTGCTAATGGCACTGCTAAGTATAAAATTCTATTTGGCTCTTCAACACGTAAGGCAGTACGATAATTAATGAACTGTTCTAGTGCCATATGAAATTCTGAAATTTTTGATGCGCTGACAAAATTTTTGATTTCAACTGCTATTTTTTCTCCGGCTTTTTCAGCAGCTATAAGTTTCTCTGCGCCTAAATCAATCTGAATATCAACTCCACCACACCGAATATTTAGCGGATCGTCTGTAATTACCCAACCATCTTTTTCTAATGCAGACTTCACAATATTGTGGAATAAATCACGAGCCATAGTTTCACAGTGAATGCACTATAACCTGAAAAGTTGTCAATATTACAGTAGTGTAAAAACTAGTAGATCGCTTAAACACAGATTTCCAGTCGCTATTGACTCCTGCTTACATTATGTATTTAAGTACATTATAAAAGACTTCCAGCGATTAGCCTAAAAATCGACAGCAAGATTTTGATAATTGCACAAAAATCAGATAGTTAAGTATGGGTGATTTATCTAAGGTGGAATTGTCACTGAGCAAAAAGAACTATGGCACATCTATTGCATATTGATTCTAGTCCTCGTGGTGAGCGTTCCCACTCTCGCAAACTTACACAAGAATTCGTTGCAGCTTGGAAACAGTCTCATCCAACTGATACCATAACTAACCGAGATATTGGACGAAAGCCAGTTCCCCATGTAGATGAACCCTGGATTGCTGCTGCTTTTACGCCACCAGAACAACACACTCCTCAATTAAAAGAGGCGATTCGCATCAGTGATTTGCTAGTGGATGAATTTTTAGCTGCTGATTTCTACGTCATAGGCGTTCCCATGTACAATTTCAGCATTCCCAGCACCCTCAAGGCGTATATCGATCAAATTGTGCGGATAGGACGAACTGTTGCCTATAAACCAGAAGATACTGAGAATCCTTATAAGCCTCTGGTATTGAATAAGAAAATGTGGATTATTACCGCACGTGGCGCTTCTGGCTTTGAACCTGGCGAACGCTACGGAACGATGAATCATCAAGACCCTTATTTAAGAACGGTTTTTGGTTTTATAGGCATCACTGATATCAGCTTTATCCATGTTGAAAATGACGAGTTAGGCGGTACAAGTTTGGCTGAATCCATCGCAAAAGCTCGTGCGAAAATTACAGAATTGGTTGCAGCATAGTTTCATTGTGAGGGAGATGGGGAGATAGGTGAGATTGTAAAAAAGCTTCCTAACCTTCCTACACTCCCCGAATTTTTAAGCAGGCATCAGATTGTTTACCTGCAATTCGCACTGTTGAAATAGATAATTGACAGCAGCAAATAGTTTATCTAACTCTTGAATAGAGTAAAATGTGATATTTCTAGTAAATACTTGAGCGTTGAGCTTGGCAAATTGCCAGCGATCGCCATTAGAAACAATACCAAAGATAGTGATTGTCAATTCATCATTTAATCTCTGTGCAGCAATCATTTCTGCCAGACATTGTGCCCAGCCAGCTTCAAAATTATCTTGCTTTGCTTCTACTAAAATCAAGTAGGGCTTGTCAAATACAACTTTACCTAAAGGAGAACGTTGAGCCAAAATATATTCAGGAAATCCTGATAATTTTTCATCATAATTTAATGAATGATGACTCCATAAAGTAAACTTGCTACTGTATTTCTTCCAAACTTCCTTCAAAACTGGATAAATCAAATTTTCGCAAATAGCAAACTCTGAATTATCCACTACTCCTTCACTCATTACTATTTCTAAGTCTTCTCGAAAGTAATCAGTAATCCTAAATTCAGCTTCTTTGATAAAATTTGATTCAGTATAACTAATTAAAAACTCTTTGAGAACTTCACTGATAGTTTTGTAACTACTAAAAGCCATATTTACATCCTGAAGAAGATTTATACGATCGCTCAAATTACAGTTTAACGATAATTAAATACCCAGATGCATCGCTGATTACCGTTATACACCACTTATAAGTAGGTCAACTTAATTAAACATAAAACAATAGTAGGGTGCGTTGTCGCAAAGCGCAACGCACCTTAGTTGATATAGTAGAGTCTATCGGATTAGCCTACGTAGCAACGCTTAACGCACCGAAATACATGATGCCCTGCGGCTAATCTTTACTCTCTCAAAGTCCCAAACCCTTGCTCCCAGGGTAAGATACCCTACCTTAATACTTACTTTAAAAATAGGCTTTAAAAAACCCGATTTTCATATCGAAACCGGGTTTTTAGATAATTATTAATTTATCTTTGGGCAGTACAACAGGGCAATAGAGGCTTATTTACAACTTCTTTAATGTCTACAGAATTTAACAAATCTTCCCAATATTTCTGGACTTCGGGATCGTTAGGATGCTGGCGGCGTAAATTAGCTAAAGTTCTTAAAGAGTCTTCCCAAAATCCAGCTGTGGCAAATAAAACTGCACGATCCAAATCTGTGTTTGGTTCTTTGAGTTGCAGGGCTAGATTTTCATCCTGCGATCGCACTATTGTACCTTCTGTATATGAATCTTTATCGCGGTTAGCAAGATCGCAAATCATTGAGAAAGTCCAACTATATTCTTTGCCGATTTGTAGAGATGATTTATTAGCAGGTACAGTTACACTCACAATACCATTTTGCCCAGCAGGCTTGAAGGTTTCTTTATACAACGGATCGATGCTATTATCATCCTGCAAAACAAATTCTAGTGCTTCTGGTTTTGTAGAAGTTTGAGGAATATAGAAATAGAACGTAGGATGTTCTGCTGTAGTTCGTTGAGCTTCTTTATCTGTTGGTGTCAAAGGAATGATAGATTGTCCAATTTCAACGCAACTCCCCCGCGTTCCTGCTGACCTAACTCTACCAGGTTTACCTGGAACAAAAGCAATACGATTTCTAGCACTGCCACGTTGAATATAACTGGTAACATTTCTAATTGCCGCAGTAGCATATTTATCTCCAGGACGTAGGCGTTGTGCTTGCTGAAAATATCCTAAAGCTTTTCGATAATTTCTTCGTTTGGTTTCGCTATAACCTAACTGCATATATTGGGTATAAGCAGCTCTGTTTTGTGCCAGTTTATAAACCGACTCTGTTGCTAAAACCTGAGTCATACTGAGAGGTTCTAGGGGTAAAAATGCTAAAGCCGCAAGCATACAACTTGCCCAAAATTTATGTTTCATTATGTCTATGTCAACTTGTAGTACATTCCTGGGATTTATATAATACAATAGCGTAAGCGTGGCAGTGGCAAGGCTTTATATGTGCTACTTTGCAGTCAGGTTAAAGTAACTTTGTTAAGGAATTTTAAATTGCGAAAAATTTAGAATTCATAATTCAGAATGAATTAGGACTTACGCAAAAACTCTCTCAAACTCTTATTTCTTTGTGTCCTACCCTGCGGGAAGCCGCTCCGCGTCTATGCGTCCTTTGCGGTAGCCTGCGGCAAGCCGCTCCGCGTCTACGTTTTTTCATAATTTTGCCTAAGTCCTGTTAATAAGATTTAAAATCCAAAATTGTTTGACTTGTGAATTATTGCGTTAATGTTGCAAAATCATAATTATTGCCAATTATATGTATAATTTTTGACTTTAGATCGCTGATAACCAATACTGTTCGATAAGCGATCGCTTTCTCATAAGATTCATCCCCTATTTTTACAAGATAACAATCGTTCAAAATTGTGAAATTCTATTTGTTAACATTTTTTATCAATTATTTATTTCCCAATCTTTAATCCGCAAGTTATTAACACGCTGTAATTCTCTAGTATTATCGAGAATCTATGACGCGTAAAAAGTATTTGCCAAAAAGCCAGGGTTTTTGCCGAATAAAGAAAACAAATTCTTAATTTTGGATAAAGTCGAGCTTATACCAATTTAATGTGAGGTTGCACATATCTAGATCCCCCTAAATCCCCCAATTTATTGGGGGACTTTGAGAGATTGTCTGCGGTTCCCCCCTTATTAAGGGGGGCTAGGGGGGAGCGAATTCTATGCAGCTTCATAAAAAATTGGTATTAGGGGATTAAAGGGTGGGGTCTAATGATTACCAAAATCATAACTAATTACCCGGAGACGATATCGCTGGCTTTATCATAGGCGATTATCCGAACATGATATTACAGGGTCTTTGCTCTAAAGCCTTATGAAAACATCCCCCATATCTCATTGGCATCAAGAAAACCTTGCTACACTGATTCAAGCTACTGGCTATATCCGTCAATATCTAGAAAATAAGCTTGAAAATAAAGCGTCACAGCCCCTCCCTGCGGAAACAATATTACCTACATCCGCCTTGGCGAATTTATGTCGCCTCTTCTACCTCACTGAATTTGAACGGGATATTCTTCTTCTGTGCGCTGCCCTGGAGATTGACCCCACCCTTGCCCAATTATGTGGCAAACTCCAGGGAAATCCGCAACTAAATTATCCTACCCTTGCCTTAGCTTTAACTAGCTTTCCCCAAGCCAGTTGGTCTGTGCTTTCTCTCCAAAATCCTTTACAATCGTGGAAATTAATTGAAATTGGTACAGGCTTTACCCTTACCCAAGCCCCCCTCCGCATCAATCCACGAATTCTCAGTTATCTAGTTGGAGAAGCAGCTTTCGACGAGCAATTAATGGGTTTTGTCCATCCGCTTCCCCTTCACCTTGAGCAAATACCCTTAGCTCCCTCTCAGGAAAAGATTGTAGAACAATTAGTTGCTATTTGGTCTGAGCTTTCCTCCTCTTCTCCCACCTTGCAACTATGTGGTGGGGAAATAACCGCTAAATATGCCATAGCCAAAACTGCATCTATTCGCCTTGGCTATAATTTGCATATCATGTCTGCGGCGGTGCTTACCCAATCCCCGAACGAAATTTACCAAATCAAACAACGTTGGGAAAGGGAAGCTTTATTAAATAATAGTCTGCTGTTACTTGAGTGTGATGATATTTTCCCGAACGAACCTAAACCTGCTTTCACTGTTTCCCAATTTGTAGAATATCTGCAAACACCTGTGATTATTTCTAGCGGGCAACGACTACACACTAAACACAATCATCTCATTACCTTTGATGTGCCCCAACTCAGCTATCAAGAACAAGCAGAAATTTGGGCAACCCATCTTGGTATCCAAAGCAAGGAATTCAATGGAGAGATTACCAAGTTAGTATCTCAATTTAACCTCAGCAACGCCACCATTCAAGCAGCCTGTCTGCAATTCAAACTTCAAAAAGCACATCCCGATACTTCTGACACTCCCGCCGCCAACTTATGGGATTTCTGCCGCCATCAAGCCCGCCCTGGTATTGATGGTTTAGCCCAACGCATAGATACATCCGCTACTTGGGATGACTTAGTGTTACCGGAACAACAACGTCAGGTACTCGCAGATATCGCCACTCAGCTGCGACAACGCGCGAAAGTTTATCAAGAATGGGGTTTTGCTGGCAAAGGTAGCCGCGGTTTAGGGATTAGCGCCCTATTCCACGGGGAAAGCGGAACTGGTAAAACTATGGCAGCAGAGGTATTAGCAAATCAATTTCGTCTCGATCTTTATCGCATTGACTTAAGTGCTGTAGTGAGTAAATATATCGGTGAAACAGAAAAGAATTTGGAGCGTATATTTACAGCAGCCGAAACCGGAGGAATAATCTTACTATTTGATGAAGCAGATGCCTTATTTGGCAAACGTACAGAAGTTCAAGATAGTCGCGATCGCCATGCCAATGTAGAAGTATCTTATTTACTACAGCGTATGGAAGCATATCAAGGTTTGGCTATTCTGACTACAAATTTAAAAAATGCTTTAGATTCTGCTTTTTTGCGCCGTATCCGCTTTATGGTTGCTTTTCCATTCCCTGAAGCCTCCTCGCGTACCGAAATTTGGCAGCGCATTTTCCCATCTCAAACACCCACCCAAGGTTTAGACTACGAAAAATTAGGACAACTCAAGGTTGCTGGCGGTAATATCCGCAATATTGCCATGAATGCCGCTTTTCTCGCAGCCGATACGGATGAAGCAGTGATGATGAAACACATCCTGCAAGCCGCACAACGGGAGTATCTCAAATTGAAAAGATTATTAAATGATGAAGAAACTAAAGGATGGAGCTAGTTCCATCGCCACAATTTTAGATACTAAATTGGTATGTAGTAATTTGGTTTTTAGTTGGCGATCGCTAGAATTAAGATTAATCATTTGGCATTGTTGATTATATGTATGATTTGTAGTGTCAACATACGCTGTTTTAAGCGTCTGTAATAAGAGTTTTCAAATCACACAGATCGCTTAACCATTCTCATCCCTAAATTCAACAACGTCAATAATTTCAAAATATATTTTTAAGTAATTAGAAAATGTAAAGATATATTTTGTGTTGAACTTGACAGACAATGTTGTTGTTATACTCACGACTATTGTTTCAGTAGTAAATAGTCAAAAACAATACGAGTTCTTTCTTTTACTAAATTAGAGCAGATTTATAAAGTAAACCTTAAATTTGAGGTTGCGTTAAGCTGTGCTATAACGCAGTGATAAATAGCGTGTTCTGCGGGTAATTCTCACTTTCTCAAACTGCTAAATCCTCGCACAACCAGAACACAATGGCAATTGCGATGCCTAAGTTGGGCTACGTCAACAGATGAAACCTCTGCTTATCTTGCCTCTCCTACTTAATATTTACTTTATAAATAAACTCTTAGCTCCTGATTAGTTATCAAAACTGTTTTTGGTAGCTAACTATTTTCATGTTCTAAAAATAGCGTATTGGTTTGAATAGGAAAAATTAATTATTATTGCTTATGATAGAGCATGTCCTTTCATTCCTCAAAGAACAACTCAACAGCTACATCCGAGTTAAAACCGGAGCGCAGGACTTTGAGGTAGTATTTGTTCAGGAACGAAATCAGAAAGACGTTTCTTTCCAAAATGATGCCATTACTACCTTGCTAGTCAACGTAGAAGAAGACTATACTTTTCGTTCTGGAGCAGCCTATGAACGGATGCCTACTCAAGGTGGTAACCCGCCAAAAAGCCCTAATATTTACCTGAATTTATATGTTCTATTTGCTGCAAATTTTAATGATTACAGCCAATCTTTACAATTTTTGTCTCTAATTATCAAATTTTTTCAAAGTCATAGGTCATTCAATCAGCACAACTCTCCAACGCTGAATTCTGAAATAGAAAAATTAACTCTCGAACTTGTTAATTTATCTTTTACAGAACAAAGAGAGGTTTGGGCTGGTTTAGGAATGTCTTACATGCCCTCAGCCATTTATAAAATCAGAATGGTTGTGTTTACAGATGCGGATACGGTAGAAGTTGGCTCTGATATAGCTGATAACGTAGTTATAACTTCAAATATCTAAATTTTTGATAAAAAAATAATACATATCGTCTTGATTATGCATTATAAACAACTATTTGAATTGAGGATTATTCACGAATATTATCGGGATAAAAGATGCCCTGACTTCAGTATTGAACCAACAAGTCAATGTCATAAGATACTTAGCGGCCATCGTCTGATTGTCAAAAATCAAGTTAACGGAATAGTGATAATTGCACCAGTAGATTCAGAAAGCAAGCCTTGGATAGAACTTGCTGAAAATCTGCAATTTAATTTTATATTGAAACTAAAAAATAAAGAATTTATAGATTTTACCGAAGTTGATTGGAAACCTATTAATGATGTTATATATCAGTTTAATAATCAGAAGAATATTGAAGGTTCGGACTTAGAAATAACTCAAATTAAATTGTGCGATCGCAAATTGCCTAAAGGACAAAATATTTTTGGTATTGTCGATATTTATAATCCCTCATTCATATCTCCAATTTTGAATCAATGGAATCAATATAAAATTAATTTTAAAGCAAAAAAACAACAATGGCATTATTACTTACTCGCTGATAGTGAAACTAATGGCGATGAGTTCTTGATTAAAGATAAAGATACATCTAGGAAAACAGAAATTAAATTTACCAGATTTGCAAGCGCCGAAGCTGAAAAAACAGACCCTACATTTTCGCTTCTTAAACAACAATTTCCTCAAGCTCAACAATATCTCTTTATATCTGACTCAGAAATTGCTTGTCAGGAAGCAGGGATAAAAAATATTCAACTTTTAAAGAAGAAAAACAGTGAAAGCAGCAATCCAACTGTCTGGATAGAACATTTACCTAACCCGCCTAATTATAATGGCATCCAAGTCATTAATGCCCTCAAATATCTATAAAAATTGAAAAACAAGGATTGAAACATGGTAACTTATAAAACTCCCAACGTTTATGTTGAAGAAATTTCAACATTTCCCCCCTCAGTCGCCGATGTATCTACAGCGATTCCTGCTTTTATCGGTTACACAGAAAAAGCTCAAAAAGATGATGAAGGTTTAACTAAAAAACCAACTCGCATTAGTTCCCTCCTTGAGTATGAAACTTTGTTTGGAAAAGCTCAAGCATCTAATTTTGAGGTGACAACTGATGCAGGTGTAATTAGTAGCATTAGCACTCCTGAACTCAAATATTTAATGTATTATGCCTTGCGCCTGTATTTTGATAATGGTGGGGGTAGTTGTTATATAGTTTCGGTGGGACAATATGGCACAGAACCTCTAAAAAAAGCTGATTTTGAAGCAGGTTTATCAGCTTTAGAAAAAGAAGATGAACCTACCTTAATACTACTGACTGATGCAATCAATTTAAGCGAAATCGATTACTACGCGCTTTGTCAGCAAGCTTTGAAGCAATGCAATAAGTTAAAAGATAGATTTGCCATTTTCGATGTTTTGGAAGAGAAAAAAGATAAAACAGGAGGGGTTAATAAATTCCGAGATGCTATTGGCACAGAAACAGATGAATTAAAGTATGGCGCAGCTTATTATCCTTATTTGCAAACCTCACTTAACTACTATTACACCGATGATTCTGTAACTATTAAGGCAGTTGGAGACACTGCTGATGTACAAGATGAAAAGCTGATTGATAGCAAAACCCAAAGAACCGATCTCTACAACAAAATTCAGACTGAAATAGGTAAAAAGCGAGTTGTATTACCTCCAAGTGCTGCTGTAGCAGGAGTATATGCCAGAGTAGATAGGGACAAGGGAGTTTGGAAAGCACCTGCTAATGTTAGCTTGACATCGGTACTTGCTCCTACGGTAAAAATTAGCAACGAGGAACAAGAGAATCTCAACATAGATCCCACCGCAGGTAAATCTATCAATGCTATTCGCAGTTTTACCGGAAAAGGAACCTTAATTTGGGGTGCAAGAACTTTAGCTGGTAATGACAATGAATGGCGCTATATACCTGTGCGCCGACTGTTCAATCTCATTGAAGAATCAATTCAAAAAGCCACTGCATTTGTTGTTTTTGAGTCCAATAACGCCATCACTTGGCTAAAAGTGAAATCTCTCATTGAAAGTTATTTAGAGGGATTATGGCGGCAAGGTGCGCTGGCTGGTACTACACCAGAACAAGCTTATTTTGTGAATATTGGACTCGGTAAAAGCATGACCGCACAGGATATTTTAGAAGGACGCATGGTTGTAGAAATTGGTCTTGCAGCAGTTCGTCCGGCTGAGTTCATTATTCTAAAATTCTCCCATAAGTTACAGGAAGCATAGAGAAATTCAGGGACTTACCAATAAAAAAATATCCCATTGCTTTGATGGAAAGGGAGCAGGGGGCAGTGGAGAAAAAAATATTATCTAAGTAAATTCGATAATTTATTTTTTTAGCCCCTTCAAATAACTAAGAACACTTAAATTAAGGACAAATAAATCATGGCAACCTCAGCAGAAGATATCAAAAATAATTATCCGATTCCTGTCTTTTATTATCGAGTCACCATAGATGGAGATGATTCTCACGCTTTCTCAGAAGTATCGGGATTAAGCATTGAATATGAAACCATAACTTATAGAGATGGCATGAGTTATAAAGATGGAGCAAAGCACATGCCAGGATTAAGCACTCCTGTTAGCTTAAGCCTAAAAAAAGGCATAGTCAGAAAAGACAGCTATTTATTTAACTGGATTAGTACCGTGAAATTGAATACTGTCGCCAAGCGCGATATTCGTATTGATTTATTAGACGAGACAGGTACAGCAGTTGTCTCTTGGACAGCTATAAATGCTTTTCCTAAGAAATTAGATGCACCGTCATTTAATGCGACTAGTAATGAAGTTGCTATTGAAAGTTTAGATCTAATGGCTAACGATCTTAAGATTGACTATCCCGGATAATCAATCATTTTTATTCTTTACGTTGACTTTTGCAAAAATTCTAGTGTGATGGCAGATAAATTTCCTATTGCGGAACTGACTTTAACAGAAACTCCCCCTGTTGGATTTTATTTTATGGTGGTCTTTTTCATTGCCGGAATTGTGCCTAATCCGTTAGATATTCGCTTTCAAAAAGTATCAGGAATTTCTGCCGAAATAGAGACAACAGACATTCGTGAAGGTGGTGAAAATATATTCAGACATCGTTTGCCTACTCATGTCACTTATAATAATCTAGTTTTAGAAAGAGGAATGGTGATTGGCTCCCCTCTGAATGCAGAGTTTAATATTGCCATGAGTTCCATGAGATTTACACCCAGCAATGTCTTAGTTATGTTGCTAAATGAGAATAGTATTCCTGTTTCTAGCTGGTTATTTAAAAGAGCTTATCCCGTGAAATGGACAGTATCGGATCTAGATGCTAGTGCCAATGCAATAGTTATAGATACGATGGAATTAGCCTACGCAAGATTTCAAAGTGTGAGTATTTAGCTATGCCTGTAGAAATTAAAGAATTAATTATTCGTGCCAACATTGTTGATAGTAATGATACCAATCATCAATCCGCAATTGAAGGCAATTATGACCAAAAACAAGAAATAATTGCTGCTTGTGTAGCACAAGTACTAAAAATCTTGGAGCGGAAGCAAGAAAGATAAGGGAAACATATGCTTAAAAACCCTTTTAAACTAGAGAAACTGAAGATTTGTGTTTATGGAAATAGACTTCGGATTGGTTTACCACAAGAAACCTTTGAAGCTATGTTTAATCCTGAATCTTATTCCTTAACATACGAGAATGTTTATCAATCTTATCAAGGGATTAATACTAGTGGGCGCACTGCCAAATATTCTCTAAGCAAACCGCAGAAATTATCCCTCAAGTTGATTTTAGATGACACAGGAGTAGCAGATTATGGGCTTTCTGGGTTTGCGGCTGCTGCATTCCTTGGTAAGCTGAAAGGAACGAAAGATATTTACAAACAAGTAAATCGTTTTCTGGAGTTAACTACTTATATGGATGGCAAAAGCCATGAACCTAAATTTCTCAAAATTGAATGGGGTGATTTAATTTTTGATTGCCGTCTGCAATCGGTTAATGTTAACTATACGCTTTTTAACCGCAGTGGACAACCGATAAGGGCTGAGTTAGATACAGTTTTTATCGGTGACATCCAAGATTCAAAGCGCATTAAACAAGAAAATAAAAACTCGCCAGATTTATCTCACTCTAGAACTATCAAAGGTGGAGATAAATTGCCTGTGATGGCTCAAGAAATATACGGTAATTCTGCCTATTACATTCAGCTTGCTCGTGCTAATAATCTTAATAACTTCAGAAAGTTAAAACCAGGAATAAATATAAAGTTACCCCCAGTCAAAGAAATATAAAAATAATGAGTGGTGTTGTCACAGTAACAATTTTGAATGATGGGTCAACAATGAACCCTGAATATAACGTCATGTCAATTGACATTATCAAAGAGGTGAATAAAATCCCCATAGCTCAAATAATTTTATTAGATGGTGACGCCACAAAACGAGAGTTTGCTATTAGTAACACAGATTTTTTTAAACCTGGTAATAATATTGAAATCAAGCTGCGCTATGAAGGGGAACGGCAAAACGAAGAGACAGTTTTTAAGGGTATTGTAGTTAGACATTCTCTGCAATCAGATCTATATGGTTCTCTGCTAACTATTGACTTAAAAGATGCAGCAATTAAACTAACTCATCAAAGAAAAAGTGCTGTGTTTCGAGAGATGGGAGACAACGAAATTATCAATAAAATTATTGAACTTTGGGGATTGGAAATTACATCTATTGCTGCAACTGAACCAAAGCATAAAGAAATGGTGCAATATTACTGCACTGACTGGGATTTTATTTTATCTCGTGCCGATGTAAATGGTCAGTGGGTTTTAGCTGATGATGGTAAAATTACTGTAGGAAAGCCTAATCTCAAGGGGTTACCAAAACATACCTTTGAATACGGTATCAGTGATATTTATGAATTTGAAATGTCAGCTGATATTCGCCATCAATATGCATCGGTAGAAAGTACGGCTTGGGATGTTAAAACACAAAGTATATCTCCACCTCAAAAAGCTAAAAACGTTTCTCTTAGTCAAGGTAATTTAAAAGCAGAAGAATTAGCAAAAGCTATTGGTGCAGACAAATATCAATTAATTGGCTCAGGAGAATTAGACGAACAAGAAAAACAAATTTGGGCTGATGCAAAGTTACTTAAAAGTCGTTTGTCAATGTTCAATGGTCGTCTGAAAGTTCCTGGCTTTGCTGATGTTAAACCAGGAGAAGTGATGGAAATTACTGGTATAAGTAAACGCTTCAATGGCAAAACATTAGTGACAGCGATTCGGCATCAAGTTAATGAACAAGGCTGGCAAACAGACATACAATTTGGTTTATCTGCGGAATTTTTTGCTCAACAGAATCATAATATTATTGATATCCCAGCAGCAGGATTAGTTCCGGCAATTCATGGTTTACAAATTGGTATTGTTGATAATTACCAAGACGATCGCGATAAACAGTTTAGGGTAAAAGTGAGAATTCCCTCAATTGAAAAAGATGGTATTATTTGGGCTAGATTAGCTTCTTTAGAAGCTGGGAATGAAAGAGGTATTTTCTTTAGACCGGAATTAGGTGATGAAGTGATTCTCGGCTTTATCAATGACGATCCTCGACAAGCCATAATTCTAGGTGCAGTGCATAGCGAAAAAAATGCTTTACCCCCTGGTTTTGCAGTAACCCAGGAAAATAATAAAAAAGGCATTGTCACCAAAAAAGCACTAAAAATACTTTTGGATGATGAAAATAAGTTAATTGAACTTAGTACGCCAAAAGGCAATATTTTGAAGTTATCTGAGGAGGGCAAAGGTATTAATCTAACCGATGAAAATGGTAATGCTATAACTATGAACGACAAAGGATTGAAAATTCAATCAACTGAAGACATTGCGATCGAAGGTAAAAATATAACTATTAAAGGTGAGAAAGTATATATAAATTAATTTTGATTGAGTATAAATATCTATAGAATATGAAAACAAATAGCTCTTTTTTAGGAACGGGATGGAGTTTTCCTCCCACATTTAACCAGGATAGTGGAACAGTGGAGATGGTATGGGATGAGGAAGATATTTTTCAAAGTTTAGAAATTATTCTCTCAACTCGTCCAGCAGAAAGGATTATGCAGCCGGATTTTGGTTGTGAATTAAGTCAGTTTGTCTTTGAAGAAATTAGTCAAGGTTTAATTACTGGTATTAAAGGGACAATTTCTGATGCTCTTTTGTACCATGAACCGCGTATTGATGTGGAGGAAATTAATATTGATGAAAGTGAAGCAGGTTTATTGCTTATAAGTGTGATTTATCGCGTGCGAGTGACCAATTCTCGATTTAATCTGGTTTATCCTTTTTATATTAATGAAGCTCAAACGGTTTGATGCTATCTCGATAAATCGGGGGAATTTTAGATAAAACAGACTTGAAAATAAAAAAGGCATTACATATGGGAAATCTCGGTAAGCAACAAGTCTCATCAAGGCAAAAATCCAAATTAGTTCAGAAAAAGAGCGTTGTTGAGCAAAGCAAATTCCCTGAGGTGGTGCAGAATGTTACAGCACCAACAGCTACAACCGATTTATCTGACCACCACCAACCGGAGTCAGGGGAAATGATAGCCAATGTAATGCGATCGCACTTAACCCCAAACTCTACATCAACTGCCACCTTGACAGATGGTAACCAGTTATTAGCACCAAAACGTCAAGATAGCGAAGCCAATTTTTCTCCGACAAATCAGCTAAAAGCAGCATCAAGGCTCAGCTTACCAACGGCTGAGGTAGTTCAAACAAAGCTGACCATAGGCAAACCCAATGACCGTTACGAACAGGAAGCTAACAGGGTCGCAACATCGGTAGCACGGCAAATAAATCTTCCTTCTGGGACTCAAGGTGAAGTGGTGCAGGGAAAGGAAAAGGAAGGGCATGGACTGAGGAAGAAGCCGCAGTTAATGGTGCAGCGTCAGGGAGCCATAGGTGGCGGTGAGGCATCAACGGAGTTGGCATCTGCCATTAACAGTGCCAAGGGAAGCGGACAGCCTTTGTCACCAGGATTGCAACGTTCAATGGGGCAGACGATGGGAGCCGATTTTAGTGGGGTGAAGGTTCACACCGATGGAAAATCTGACCAATTGAATCAATCGATTCAGGCGAAAGCCTTTACGGTAGGGCAGGATGTATTTTTTCGGCAGGGGGCTTATGAGCCAGAAAGTCGCGGAGGGCAAGAGTTAATTGCCCATGAATTGACCCATGTGGTGCAGCAGAATGGGGAAGTGGCGCAGCGACAGTCAGAAGCTAGTTCTATGACAACCCAGATTTCGACAATTGGAAGCCAAAACCAGGAATCTGTACAGAGGGAAATTGTTGGCAACATAGCTAAAGATAAAGGACAGTTTCAAAAAGGAATTGAACCCTATAAAAAACTAAAGTTCTCTGAAGTACAATCATGGCTCAAGAAAGCTCACGAACACAAAACAAAGTTCAGCACTTATGAAGAGATTGTCATGGCTTTGTGGCCAGATGAAGAATGCGCCACCAAGGCACGTGAGGCGCTGGAGGCAAAGAAAAAACAAGAAGAACAAGAGCGGATAAAACGAGAGAATAAAGCTTGGTATGACACAGAGTATCCCGGTAACGAGCTTGGAACATACTACCGAGGGGAAAGTGACAACAAAGCACTAGACCGAGGAGGGTATACAGCACGCGAGCCGTTGACTGTGGAAGAAGCCAGAGAACAGGTTCGCCGTTGGTTTGGGAAAGGAGGTATTCCTTTTTCAGAACACGTTGCCTGGATTAGAAAGAATGAAACATTGAATGGCAAGAGAACCTTAATAGCTACCGGTAATGATAAAGACTGTATGGGATATGGAGTAGGCGGAGATCGATATGTTAGGCAAATAAAAATAGGTGGTCTAAAAGAGATACCTGGCTCCGAGATAACTGAACAAATTTTAGGCGTGCCGTTGACAGCATCGAAAGAGATGAAACCAACGTTGGTAATCAATGCAGATACGCTAGAGGACGCGACGGTGATAGCAGTGAAAGGGGTTGGTGGTGATATGTCTGGAGAAACAACTTTTTTCACTACCATTCCATTAGCAAAAACGAAGCTCATCTATAAAGGCAATAAAGACGATACTACCCAGGTGGCAGGGTGGTTGTACGGGCCGGATGCAATTCCAAACGCGAATAAATGGTCATGAATACTAATAAGCAAATTAAAGATCGGATTTTTCGAGATGGTGTTAGTCAGCGCGATCGCTTACTTAGAGAACTGGAACCAGATTATGTTGCAGTTGATGAGCGCGATACATCAGATTTGCTAGCTTTTGTGCAAGAATATGCTACAAAACTCAACTATTTTGATGAGTTCAATACGATAAAGGGTGATTGGTCGCGTTTCTTTGCGGGAGATGTGAAGCAAATGGTTGCTTACATTAATAATCCGGAAAGTTTCGCCGATGATGAAGCAGCACTCAGGCAATTATCTCAACCTCATCTAGTTTTATTATTTACGTTTTTACAATTATTACGTTATCCGCAGCAACAGTTTAAAGCACTGACTCAAAGATATCTTGATTTTTACTATCAAGAGGTACTGAAATTAACGACAAAAGCGGAAGTTGCAGACAAAATCAATGTCATTTTTGAGTTAGTGCAAGGAGAAGAGACACATCTAATTAAACAGGGTACTTTGCTGAATGCAGGTCAAGATAGTCAAGGTATTAATCTGAATTACGCTACTGATGAAAATATCATCGTTAATCAAGCTAGTGTAGCGAGTGTTAAAACTTTATTTGTAGAAAAAAAATATATCACCTTAGAAGAAATTCATCAGCAAGATAACAGAAGCAATCGCAGTTTTGAAAATATGCTGCGATGGGCAATCGGTAGCCCTAATCAAGGAGATAGATTACCTGATTTTAATGGCGAAACAGTTGATATTAATTATCTCAAAAAATATATTTATCAACCCCTGAAAAATAATAAACAAATATCTCAAGAAGCAAAAAATTATGTTGAAAACAACCTGTTTTTTGATACGATAGAAAGCTTTCAATATTGCTTTGAAATACACGATCGCGAAATAACTCAGGATAATCCAGATCTCAAAAAACCTACCGATTTAGAATGGCAAGAGGTTTATAAAATAACAGAAAAAGCCTACAGAAAAAAAATTACTTTCGCTAGGCGTAATACTTTAAAGGAAGAACGAGAAAAATCAGGCTTCGAGAAGATGATGAAGTTGGCTGTCGGTAGTCCTAATCCTGGCGATGCTTTACCGGAAATGCCGAATAATTATCAAACACTCGTTCAGATATTTGATAATATTAACCAAGAACCAGTTATTAGATATATTAAAGAACAACTTTATATGAGTGTAGAAGATTTCCGGAAGATTATGGAAATCCAAGCTACTACAGTCAATCCTAATTGGGAAGAAGTTTATCGCCTCGTTGAAAAAGCACAAACTAAGAAAAGAAATTTTATTTATCCCCCCATTGGCAGAACGGAAATTAAAAATATTTATCCTAATTATCCAGTTAATATAAAAGAGGGAGAAGCGGCTAAATTCCAACGATTTAATACTTTCGGAAATATTACTCAAACTTCACAAAATTCTCTTGGTTTTGCACTCACTTCACCTATATTTTTATTGTCAGAAGGTACGCGTACTATTACCCTTACTTTCGCATCTTCTGGAAAGACGTTGAATCGAGATGCTTTTCAACAGATGATAAGTAGTAAAGCTCAAGCTTTTGAGATTTATTTAAGTAGTGGAAAGCAATGGATACAGCTTAAATCATTTAAGTATGAAATTGGTGACTTTATTTTAGAAGATCCAGTTAAATCTTATAATAGTTCGCAGATAAATTTGGGTGCGATCGCTCCGGAAAATCGGATCTTTACAAGTGTGTCTTTGGCGGCTCCTAATGATACATTTGATTCTAGCAATGTCGGGCAAATTCTTGTCTGGAATGACGGTAAAATATTTGAAATTACAGAAATAGTAAATAGCAAACAAGCTAACATTCAGCAAATTGATAAGGGAATATTTTCTCAAGAAGTTATTAGCAATGACAAGGTTAAATTATATAAACCTTCTGCCATCTATCTCAACAGTTTACAATTTCAATTAACCATTGATGCCACCTTCCCTGCTATTTTGCCACCAAAAGCAGAGGAATCAACTTCTTTAATGGCTAGTCCCTATCCAGTGGTCAAAATTCTGTTGAGCCAAATATCAGAATTAGACAATCCTCAAGAAAAAGTTATTTATTACCAGCAACTGCGATCGGTACTTTTAAAAAAAGTAAACATACAAATTCAAGTTGCAAATATTCAGGCTTTACAATTGCGGAATGATAACTCAATTCTCAATACAAAAACGCCTTTTCAGCCTTTTGGTAATATCCCTAAAGCAGGTTCGAGTTTTTACTTTGCCAATAGAGAAATTAGTTATAAAAAATTAGATAGTCTTTGCATAAATATTGAGTGGATGGGACTTCCCAAAAAATTTGAAGAATACTACAAGGCTTATTCAGATACTGGGGTAATTACGAAAGTTGCTAATAATACCTTTCAAGCAAGTTTGAAAATTTTCAATAATAGAAGCTGGGTAGACATTGAAAATGATAAACCTATTTTTTCTGAGGATGGGAACAATTTAAGTAATTTAATCCATCTCAAATATCAAAAATTTAATATTCCTGGCTATACTCTCGACAGTTCTACTGTAGAAATTGCTACAGACGATCCTTTTGAGCAAAGTAGATACTTCAAATTGGAATTAGAAAATCCTGATTTTGCACATGAGTTATATCCGGTAGTGTTAAATAAGGTTGCTTTAGCAACCGATGATAAGAAAAATCTGACAGTTTATCCTCCCTACACCCCTCAAATTAAAGCTATCTCCCTCGACTATACCGCTTCAGTCGAAGTTGACTTGCAAGCGCATTCAACCAATGATGAATCTAGCCAAATCTTCCATCTTCATCCCTTTGGCTATGCAGATATCCAAGCCTCTAATCAAGATAACTCAACAAATAACCAATATTATCTCCTACCTCAATATCAAGAAGAAGGCACTTTATACATAGGTATCCGCAATTTGCGACCGCCACAAAACATTTCCATCCTCTTCCAAATGATAGCAGGAAGTGGCAATGGCGAACTAACTCCGCCACAAATTTGCTGGAGTTACTTGAGTGGTAATAATTGGCGAGAATTTCAAGACACAGAGATACTTTTTGATAGTACCAACGGATTAGTCGATCCGGGAATTATCCGCTTGAGTATGCCAGAAAAAGCTACCAATAACCATCAATTATTACCCAGTGGATTGCATTGGTTACGAGCCACTATTAAGGAAAATACCACCGCTATTCCTGATACTTTAGACATCAGAACTCAGGCAGTTAGGGCTACTTTTGTTAATCAAGGGAACGCAGCCGAACATTTCAGTAAACCCCTGGCAGCTAATTCTATTCAAGGATTTGTGACGCGAGATCCTGCCATCAAAACAGTACAACAACCATACACATCTTTTGGTGGGAAACCCAAAGAAGATAACCGCGCTTTTACTATGCGGGTGAGTGAAAGACTGCGTCATAAACAAAGAGCAATAACTCCTTGGGATTACGAACGTCTGGTACTGGAACATTTTCCCCAAATTTATAAAGTTAAATGTATCACCTCTGCTGCTGGCTCCAATAATCCGGCTGCTGCAAAGGTAACAGTGGTGGTAATTCCTGATATTTCTAATACTGCGCCATTCTTTCCCCTCGAACCCAAAGCACCTTTATATTTGCTCAAGGAAATTGAAGCATATTTGCAAAAATATACTTCACCTTTTGTGCAAATTGTGGTTAAAAATCCCCGCTACGAACGCATTAAATACAGAGTTGGTATTCGTTTTCGCCACGGTTACGAACAAGGTTACTATCTCAATCAACTTAACGAAGATATTAAACGCTTTTTGTCTCCTTGGGCGTATGAAGAACAAGCTGACATTACCTTTGGAAGTTCAATTCACAGTTCCTCACTCATTTATTTTATTGAGAACAGACCTTATGTGGATTATGTTGCAAATCTAAAATTAATTGAGCAAATTGGGATCAAAGCTGGTTCTCAAGGTAAATCAGATACTTATTATCGGGTGAATCAATCTAACCTGGCCCAAGTGCAACACCAAGATTCAATTTTGGTTTCTGCGCCCGAACATATTATTGATTTAATTGGCACAGAAAATTATGAGGAGGAGAACTTTGAAGGTATTGGCTACATGATTGTCGGTATTGATTTTGTTATTAGTTAAAAGGAGTAAAGAGCGTGAGTCAAAAAAGTAGAAGTGAACTGCAAGGATTATTCAAAACTGGAACAAAGCCTTCTCAACAGGATTTTGCCGATTTCATCGAATCTACTCTCAATATTAAAGATGATGGCATAGAAAAGCCATCTGGGGCAGATACTCCCCTGAAGATTGCGGCGCAGGGTACCGATGAGAAATTAATAGATTTTTATGCAGGTGAGGCAAAAACCTGGAGTTTTAATCAAAAATCAGGAGATAAGCAAGGATTCAATATATCTAATTCTGGAGGTAGCAGGCTTTTTATTGCTAACAGTAATGGAAATGTGGGACTGAGTATCGACCAGCCAACGGCGAAATTGCATATTCAACAGACAGCAAATGAAGATGCTTTGCGGATAGATGATGAGTTAAAGGATACGACTCCTTTTGTAATTAATAAAGATGGCAATGTAGGAATTGGGACAGCTACTCCAGGAACAAAGTTAGAAGTCAATGGCAATTTTAAGCTACAACAGGGAGTAGCTGTTAATCAAATTTCTAATGATAGTACTCTAGCAGGGAATAGCGACCTTACCATCCCAACAGAGAAAGCAATCAAAACTTATGCAGATACTAAAGCACTTGTAGCTGGTTCTGCTAACCAGGATTTTCAAACAAAAAGCCTAACTGTAAATAGCAATTTCAAGCTACAGCAGGGAGTAACAATCAATAAAATTTCTAATGATGGGACTCTAGCAGGAAATAGCGACCTTGCCATCCCCACAGAAAAAGCAATCAAAACCTATGCAGATACTAAAGCACTTGTGGCGGGTTCTGCTACGCAGGATTTTCAAACAAATAATCTAACTGTAAAAGGTAGGATTTCGGGTGCGATCGATCGATTAACTTCATCTGATAATAAATGTACTTTGGTAATGCAGAGCGATCGCAATTTAGTTATTTACGATGATACCCAGCCAGAAGGCAATAAAGCTGTTTGGTCTCTTGCAGGATCGTCTAACCAAAGTTTTTATACAAAAAACCTAAATGTCTCAGGAACTTTAACTGTAACCGACTCATTGTCCGTTGCTGGATCTTCTGGTAGTACAGTAAATATCGATTTATCAGGTCATGTGCAACTCAAAGAATATAGCACACAAAACCTGGCTTTTTTCCAAGCAAGAGATGACTTATCAAATCGAGACATTGGTTTAAGAATTAGAACCCAAAAGAAAAGTGATAGCAAACCGGCTATTGTAGATGCAATTACCATTAGCCCTGACGGCAATTTGGGTCTTGGTACTACAAGTCCAGGTGCGAAGCTAGATGTTAATGGCAGTTTGAAAGCAAGTAGTCTAAAACTCACAACAAAACTAATTTCATTTAAAAAGTATAGCAATCTTGGTGATAATATTAATTACAAAACTGACTATCCCACGTCTCAATGGATTTGTAGCATTGCCGGATTTTACTCAGGCCCTGGTGATATAAATGAGGGAGCTGTTGCCGACATTATTCAGGTTTATACTTATCCTAACTCCGATGGTTGGTGGTATATTAGGGCAGATTTTTTGACTCACAACAAGGCTGAAAACTGGACGATTTGGCTAATGGCAATTAATCGAGACATAGCAGAAGCAGCGAACTCTCTATAAGCAACACTAGTTTTAATTTTTAGTATTAACTAAACTGTATTTAGTTAATACCAGCAACAATAAACTTAAAGCAATGAGACAACAACTAGAAAATCGCCTTCAACAACTCAAAGCTGAATTTGCCTCAGGACAAAAAGTCCTCTCAGATTTAGAAGCCAAACAAATCAATGTCCGAGAAACTTTACTCCGCATTCAAGGAGCAATTCAGGTATTAGAAGAAGAATTAAGTAAAAATAATGGTGCTGTAACTGAAAGAGAAAAAGTAGAACTTTTAGAAACAGAGTAAATGGGAGTTAAATCACTAGCCAAAACTACAAAATCACCATGACTGAACACCTCACTATCTCCAGCACTCTCCCCGAACATCCTGGGATGAATTTTGCCTTATTGCGACAAGAAGGCATAAAGTACATTGAACGCTTAGCAGGAAAATTATGGACAGATTACAACACCCACGATCCTGGTATTACTATCCTAGAACAACTCTGCTATGCCATCACGGATTTAAGCTATCGGCTTGACTTCGAGATGAAAGATTTACTTGCACCTTCTCCTAGAGAAAAAACTGGAGATAGCAGGAAACAGTTTTTTACAGCCAGAGAAATCCTGACTGTTAATCCTCTCACAATTAATGATTATCGCAAACTATTAATTGACATTGATGGTGTTAAAAATGCTTGGTTAGAACCCATTAATAATTCACAACCTCCCATATATTATGATTCGATTCTTCATACATTAACTTTTAAAGCTTCTGATTTTACAGAAGAAGTAAATTTGAATGGACTTTATCGGGTAATGATTGAAAAAGAAAAAAACATATCTGATGAGGCTAGTTTAATAGCAAAAATAATAACAAAGCTTAATGAACATCGCAATCTCTGTGAAGATTTTGCTTCAATTCAAATATTGCCCATTGAAGAAATTACTATCAAGGCGGAGATAGAAGTAGAAGAAGGCTTTGATGTCAACGAATTAATGGCAAAGATATATTTTGGGTTAGAAAATTTTATTTCTCCTAACTTACAATTTTTTAGTTTAAAAGAACTACTAGATCTAGGTAAAATTCCTGAAGCGGTTTTTGATGGGTTTCCCCTTGAGCATGGCTTTATCGATAACGAACAACTTGATAGTTTTACTAAGAAATATGAACTTTACATTTCTGATTTAATTAGGATTATTTTAGATATTCCAGGAATAAATACAGTTAGAGATATTACTATTTCAAGCAACAAGTCATCTCAATTAGAAGAATGGGCGTTAGCATTAGACCCTAATTTTACACCCCAACTCAAAGATATAGATCGTTTAACAAGTAATATTAGTTTTTATAAAGGACAAATTCCCTGCAATCTGAACCTGGCTAAAGCTAAAAGTTATCTACAATTATTACAACAGCAAAATACAAAATCAATATCAACTACACAAATAAAAGATATTCCAGTCCCGTTGGGACAATATAGAGAATTATCAGACTATGAATCAATCCAAAATGATTTTCCTGCTAATTATGGTATTGGAGAATTAGGTTTACCAGCTTCTGCATCTCCTCAACGCAAAGCTCAAGCTAAGCAACTGCAAGCTTATTTAATGTTTTTCGATCGAATTTTAGCTAACTATTTTGCTCAATTAGAACATACGAAAGAGCTATTTTCTTTCCAAAATAATAAGAAGACAACTTACTTTTCTCAGGATATTTCCACGTTTCCAGGCGCATCTGAAATCTTAAAGGTTGATAAAAATTCATCAGTAGATCGATGGAATAACATTGATTTAGAAAGAAAAAATCGTTTTTTGAATCATTTAATAGCACAGTATTGTGAAAAATTTACAGATTATTCCTTACTTTTATATAACTCAATTATAGAAGAAAAATTAATTAATAATAAAGTTACTTTTTTACAAAACTATCCTCAAATGAGTGCTGGAAGGGGTAAAGCATTTAATTACGCTGACTCCAGTGAAGTTTGGGATACAGACAATGTATCGGGATTAAAACAAAGAATTTGCAGCTTACTTGGAATCCCCTACAAGCGACGAACTTTAGCTCTCTCCAATGAATCGAATGAAATAGCAGGATTTCATATAGTCGAACATATTTTACTTCGTCCTTACAGCAGTCAAAATTCAGATCGCAATCCGAGTTTTTTAAATTTTGGCTATCAAATTTCGGAATTTAAGTCAAGCACAATTCCAAACAAAATAGTAACTTGCGTTTCTCAGCAACACGGACTTTCTGAAAACGAACAAATAGAAATATTTGACACAGATAATTACAATGGAATTTATTTCGTTACCAATGTTCAAGAAGATACCTTTGATATAGAAATAGAAACTGGATTTGTAAAATCAGAAGAAGGACAGTGGGTACAAGTAGATCGACCCCTAGATCCTTACTCTTTTCAACTCAGTTTTGTATTCCCTGACTGGCAGTTTCAAAATGAAAACTTTAGAAAGCTGATTTATAAAATTATCAGCGCAGAGATTCCCGCACATATAACTCCTTACTTTCATTGGTTCGATAAATCAAAAATGCAAGATTTTGAAAGATATTACACTCATTGGCTGAATACAATTGTAGACAAAAATGCCACACCTGAAAATCTTAAGAATACAAGTAATAACCTGATTAAAGCTTTGGAAATCGCTAGTGTTGATATTAGAGAGTTTAATGTTCTGGGATATATGACTATCGGCACAGATTTTGTAGTGAGTTGATGAAAATTTTTGCAAGTGAACCAACAACGACATTTAATTAAAAAACAAATTATAGAAATTAATGTTAGTTCGCAGACTGGTGCTTTTGAACTGCAAAATGAACTAAGTAGAATATATCGCCATAAACTTATTCCTATTATTGATAATTTGTTGAGTCAGTTGAGCAGTTCAGAGATAATATATAGGATTAATACCTTAGAAATTAATTTAGGAAATATTGATATTAATAATATAGAACAGGAATTAATTGATAAAATTACACATAAACTTGAGCAACAATTACTAAAAGAAATTGGCGTATCAACTTATATTTCTTCAGCACAAACACAACCAGATACTAACTTACATGAATCTTCAATATTGCTACCTGGCATAGAAGGTTTGTCTGATGAAAGGAGAGGGAGGGATAAAAATACAGGAGAAAATCAAGTTAGTATGGATACAACTTGGTATAAAAGTTCGTTTAATAAAATTGGAATACTAGAAACTGCCGATGGACAAGCCTCACAATTAAATATTTTTAGCTACTTTATCCAAACAGGTATGCTACCTTGGTGGAGTGAAAAGTTAAGCAAACAACAGATAGAAGAATGTTGCGATCGCCTTATAACAAATTCACCAAATAAAATTAAATATCTTGTTGAGCAAAGTTTTAAAGATACAAACCAACTGCAACGCATTATTTACCAATTTTCTGATTCAATACTGCTAAGAATAGTAGAATTATTCACTGCGGATGCCGATTTTATCGAGTTTATCACAGATTATAATACAGATACAAAGCTTATTTTTAAACAGCTAGAGCAAACTAAAAATATTCCAGAAGCAAAATTGAGATTGGATAAATGGCAGGGAATATTTTTCAGCCTTTCTTCAGATAGTAATACTAAACTAAATAAACTTAGATTAACACAAGCAAATCTGTTACATATTACCACTAACAATGGAATTAATTATTCGGGTTTTTTAAATAGTATTGTTGCCCAAATAAATTCTTTAATCAAAGAAGGTAAACGCTTCAAAAGTAAGCTTTCAAAAATTATAACAAAAATTAAATTGCCTAGCGAAGAAACACAATTTTTTAGAGAAGATAAAGAAGCAAATCTACTATTAAGCGAATTGCAACAACTAAGTGTAGGCACCCCGATATCAGCGCAATATACACAGCAAATAAATCAACTTAAAAATGAACTAAAAATATTAATAAACGAAATAAAAGATTCTGCTACAAACCAGACGACACGCCTAAACCAACTTTCACAAATTACTCAAACTCTTAAAACTAAAATCCAAAAAGAGACAAATTATCAGCAATCTACACTTCTAAATGCTGTTAATACTTTTAGTCAATCTGATGAAATCTATATTTACAATGCAGGGCTAATTTTACTATGGCCATTTTTGAATCGTTTTTTAGTCAAAATAGGGCTAGTAGCAAATAATTTTTTTATTAACAAGATGTCTGCTGAACGAGCATCTCTTTTACTCCAGTATTTAGTTGAGGATTCAACAGAATCATCCGAACATGTTCTTCCCCTAAACAAAATACTTTGCGGTATAGATTTATTAGAAGCACTAAACACGAATTTAGAAATCACTACGGAGGAACAAGCAGAATGTGAGAATTTGTTATCTGCTGTGATTCAAAATTGGTCTATTTTGAAAAATATATCTATAGAAGGATTTAGAAAAGCCTTTTTACGTAGAAACGGCATTTTGAGACTTCATAATGATGGCTGGCTGCTACAGGTTGAACGTGAAACTTACGATATTTTACTAGATAGAATTCCTTGGAGTATACAGGTTATCAAACTGCCGTGGATGGATAATATTTTATACGTAGAATGGTAGTCATATCAATTCTTCATGAAGATGCACTCAATTTTTTGATTACGAACCGCCTTCTCTACGAGAGGCTTGCGCCAACGCGAAGCGTCTCGAAGAGAAGTACGCCAAGGAAGAGAATAATTATTAAGTGCAATTTTATAGAGTTTTGGTAACAGTTAGCAAACTTAATCAAAATGAAAGTATTACCGTACAATACCTTTACGATTTCGACATCCGATCCGCTGTCTGTAGTTTTGCAACGGCTAAATGCAAAAGTTGAAGCTACTAAAGCATTCAGATTTTCTACAAAACACGCGCCTTATCAAGGAAGCATTTCTGAAGAAGGCTTTCAAATACGGCGTATAATTCACTATCGCAATTCCTTTTTACCAATGATTAGAGGACGCTTTGAAGTAGAATCGCATCAAACAATAATTCATATAGAAATGAGCGTACATCCTTTTGTTATGGCATTTTTAGGATTCTGGTTTTTCTGCTGGTATGGTGCGATCGCTCCCATAATATTAACAGGTGCTATGCCTAAGCATATGGTTCCGGTATTTTTAGGGATGCCCATACTGATGCTAATCATCTTTTGGCTAGCTTTTTGGTTAGAAGCCAATCACAGCCGCACTGAATTGACTCAAATTATTCAAGGACAAGTATAGTTAAGCGTTCTTATTTGCTGTTAGCCCTTGTGCAGAATAGGGTAAAATGACGCGATAGATGTATCAAATATCTTTTATAAGTTTTTATCTGACGCAAAGACGAGCCACTGTGTTCGGGAGACAGCGCTGTCTGCGGGTTCCCCGACTTGTTCGCTCGTTCCCGTTCGCGCAGCGTCTCCGTTAGGAGAAGGGTAGCAACTGCCGTGCAAAGAAGAAGGTAAGAATAAGGACTTTTGCAAGAAGTTTAATATATAGCTAATTGAATGTTGCTTTAATGTTATCTGTTGGGCTTATTGAACTCAGCTATTTTTTACAAATCATTTTAAGTTATAAGTTTAGCTTATGTGAGAATAAAAACAAGTTACATAAAATTATGTTTAACAAGAAATGTCTTAACTGTCTTAAATGTCCTTGCATTTTTCTTAAAAGTTTGAGATTTTTAAAAGATTAGAGTTTTATACATTCCAAACAATTTGAAGTAATAACCATAACAATAAGCAAAGAAGATTCTATTGAATAAAAAAATTATACGATCTTTAGCAGTCCACATCCTGACATTCATATTTTTGAACAACCGTTGACAGAATTTGTGTTGCAACGAGCGTAAGTTCGGAATCTAATCGCCTTTTTTCAAACATTTATACTCAAACTATGAATCTATTAATTATCTTGGGCGAAGTCATATTTTTAATAGTCATTTTCTCAGTGTTTAACTGGCTGATTGGCATAATTTTCAAGCAGGTTGCTAAACTTTCTTGGCTTCAAGGAATAACTGCAAATATCACATTTCTGCGCCGGACTATCAGTAGACTTTTAATTTTAATTTCAGTGGTACTGTGTCTTGCGCTGATTGGTGTGAATGGGACAGTGATTTATCGAGGTGGAAACATTCAAGAATTTCAACTTAATCTTATTCGCAGTCTTCCTACTCAATTTTGGGTAAATCTATTCACGGCAAGCTTTAAAACTCTGAGCTTGCTAATACTGGTTAAACTTAGCATACCACCCTTAAAACGTGGTATAGACTGGGTTTGTGACTATGCTAAGAAAGCCGATCAAATCAAAGCTAACGATCGAAGTACCGAGGCTTTTTTTCGGGTATTAAAAAGAATTACTATTCATACTATATGGATATCTTCTGCTATCATCTGTGCTAAATTTCTCTACCTTCCAGAAGTCATTCAAAAATATCTTTATATTGCTTTAAAAATATACATTATTATCTCAGTTGGTTTACTTATTGCCAAAGCTGTTGCTACTATTGTTGATACTCTTGATGCCCTAAGTCTTAAATATTCTACTTCTAACAATCTACTGCGTTTATACGAACGTTTGCGTCATCTTATACCCCTCTTCAAAAAATGCCTGCAATATGTTCTCTATATCGGTATAGTAAATCTCGTTGTTCCAGAAATAGAACCTATCGCTTGGATAAGTGTTTATACCTCTAAAATTGTGCAGATTATTGGGGTTTATTTTATTAGCAATGTTTTGATTGAAGTCGTTTACTTCTTTCTTGATGAGTTCTACTTAAAAACTACAGATACTGATGAATCACAGCGACAGAAACGGTTGACGCTGATTCCTTTAATCCGGAGTTTTGCCAAATATTTTGTCTACTTCACTGGCGGAGTTACTATACTCAACCTCATTGGCATCGATCCTGCGCCTATCTTAGCAGGTGCAGGAATTGTGGGTATAGCAGTTGGTCTTGGGGCGCAAAACTTGATTAATGATATCGTTTGTGGATTTTTGATTTTGTTTGAAAACTATTACTTAGTGGGTGATTATGTTGAAGTTGGGAAAGTGGAAGAGAGAAATATTGAGGGGATTGTAGAGGCGATTGAACTGCGAACTACTCACGTCCGCCATCCCGATGGTCAATTGCAGATTGTTCGGAATGGGGATATTGGATCGATTATTAATTTCTCTAAGCAGTATATATATGCAAGGGTTGAAGTTAGCGTTTCCTATGACTCGAATTTAGATCGCGTGTATAGGGTGGTTGAGAAGGTAGGACAGCAGTTAAAGGCGGATGAACAGGATGTTCTAGAACCTACGCGAGTAGCTGGAATAGAAAATTTTGCTGAGAATAACATATTGCTGCTGACGCTGACAAAAGTCAAGCCTGGAAAACACCTTCATATTCAGCGCGTTCTCCGCAAGATATTGAAGGATACTTTTAGCGAAGAAGAAATTGAAATTTGCGGTTTTTCTCACAATTAAATTAATACTAGCTGTTTTAAGGTATTTTTTGATGAGGCTGCGATCGCCATTAGGAATGTCGTAGGTGTTGCTTAGCAGTATACGGCCAATTCAATACTTGTCGGTTAAGGGGAAAAGGGGAAGGTGGGGCCCCCTCTGGGGATAAGGGGCGGGGGAAAGAAAAAACCTTTAACCTTTACCCTTTAACCTTTTCCCAAAACCCAATTCCGAGTTAAAAATGCACAAACCGAGCAGTATTGACGCCCAATTATCATGGTTTTCACTGAAGCTAAAAGGCATCTCAGCTTTATGCCTGCTATTACTGCTGTTTCCTCTGTTAAAAATTTGGATCTATGTCAAACTCAATCGACGCTCAACCATTGCTATGTAAAACTATCTGTAATCACTGTGCCTTTCATGTTTTGGAGGGCGTTGTGCAGTGTATTCACCCCGATGAAGCAGGTGTTAATTGCGCTACTGTCAATTTCTGCAATTCATTCCAACCGATGCAGGAAGTTGATAGTCCTTGTGTGACATACGGCAACGAGCCGGAATAACGGCTTGTGGTTAGATGTCGCTAAAAGTGCGATCGCTCCACGTAAAATGCCGATAATGCCACTTTCGGGAAATTCTGGGTTGAGATCGTCAGCAGTTGCGTAGCTTTTAACTCGGAAAGTATAAAAACTTAGTCAAGAAGCTTCTGCCTTTGGACTGAGTACGTCAGGCTTGTTTAATAGACTTCTTGCAGAAGTCGGGAAAAGGGGAAAGGGGGAAAGGTTTGGTATTTTTACTTTCCGCAATAAAGATGAGTCCATTTGACCAAAAAAGTGCAAAAAGCAATTGATTGCAAGAGGTTTAATGTGATAGTTGTTTATAAACTCAAGTGTGATTGTCGGATTTATTTTGGTCTAGTGGGGTATTGCAACGATTCATAAAAAATTCCGCCATATCGCTTGACTGGAAAAGAATTCATGATTGCAAAAACTATATCGCCAGTCCAGTTTGGGTTACATTTGGGCTTAATTTTTGTTTGAGTGGCGTTAAGAGTTCGGTTGAATTTATTAGATGGGTAGTTCAATAATAAACTCTATGCCTTCACCTGGGTTGGAATGATATGTGAGCTTGCCATGATGATTATTCACCACAATCTGGTAAGCAATAGATAGACCAAGCCCTGTTCCTTTACCAACGGGTTTTGTTGTGTAAAAGGCATCGAATATTTTTCCTTGGTCTGCTTTGTTTATACCTGGGCCATTGTCGGCAATTCTTAAAATAGCTTGCTCTCCAATTACCTCTGTTTTGATTTTAATTATACCAGGATGTAGAGAAATTTCTTGAAAACTTTTATTTTTATGTGTTTCTTCAATTGCATCGATCGCATTACAAACCAAATTCATAAGAACCTGATTAATTTCCCCAGGAAAACATTCAACCAGAGGTAAATTTCCATATTCTTTAATTATTTGGATGGCTGGACGATGAGTATTTGCTTTAAATCGATGTCCGAGAATCAGTAGCGTACTTTCTATTCCTTCATGCAAGTTAGTTAGTTTTTTACCTGCTTCTCTGTGCCGAGAAAAATTGTTCAAAGATGAAACAATTTCTGTAACGCGGTTCGTTCCGACTTGCATGGATTGAATAACTTTAAATAAATCATCTAATAAAAAATTAATTTCGCTTTGGTTAATCGCAGCTTTAATTTCTTCTGGTGGTTCCGGCAGATATTTTTGATAGAGATGCAGTAAACTAACTATCTCTTGTACATATTTTTCCACAAAATTTAAGTTGCCAGCTATAAAATTGATGGGATTATTAACTTCATGAGCAATTCCAGCTGTCAGTTGACCTAATGCTGCTACCTTTTCTGCCTGAATCAGTTGAGTTTGAGTCTGTTGTAATTCCGCATTTTTAGCGATTAAGGTTTTCGTCAAATTTCTTAACTTGAGGTGATTTTCGATCCGCAGCAAGACTTCTTCATACTGAAAAGGTTTGGTTATGTAGTCTACAGCTCCCAATTGCAAACCTTTGATTTTATCGGCAGTTTCTGAGAGGGCTGTCATAAAAATCACCGGAATATCTTGGAGACGAGGATTACTTTTTAGCTGTTTGCAGGTTTCAAAACCGTCTAATTCGGGCATCATCACATCCAGCAAAATTAAATCGGGTAGATCGCCATTTTCTAATCGCCTAAGGGCTTTCTCTCCGCTGCGTGCTGCCCAAACTTCAAAGCTAGACCGATCCAGAAAACTGGATAAAACTTCTAAATTGGCAGGGTTATCGTCAACGACTAAAACAATTCCCCTAGAAGCAGAGTAATCCATCGAATTTTTTTGGTCTTCAATAGTCGTTTTCATACTGTTTCCACCGCATATTGAGTCAAGAAACTGAGGATTAAATCTTCATCAAATTGCCTTGCTAGTTGCCGTAGTTCGCTAGCAAATAGCGCGAAGGTTGTGTCTGTTTCCTCCAGTCGATCGGCCCACTTGAGAATTGCATTGAAGTTACCTTTATTGGCTAGGGTAACTAGTTCTTGCAATACTTCGGGGGAAGGAGGGGTTAATTGAGTAGATTGGCTATTTGCTGTAGTTGCTTGTTTGGTTTTTAGTTCTTCAGGCTGACACTGCTTGTAAATCCATACCAAATTTAAGAGGCTTTGTAATTGCTGCAATAATTCATCTGCCTGTACAGGTTTGCTGAGGAACTTGTTACCTCCAGCTTGCAGGCTGCGATGTTGGTCGGCTTCAAAAACACTCGCAGAAGAGACGATAATTTTCACATCTTGAGTTTTTGGAGTGTAACGCAGGTGTTGAATCAATTCAAACCCATTCATTTGTGGCATCAGTAAATCTGTGATAATTAAGTCTGGCTTGAAGGCGATCGCTTTTTCTAGACCTTCTTGACCGTTGCTAGCTTCAATTACATTAAAACCCAGTGGTTGCAGTAAGTTTGTAATTACTGTGCGATTTTCCCAGCGATCGTCAACCATCAGGATAGTGTAGGGGCCAGCCTCAAAGCCAATGATTTGTTTATCTGATGCAGCGATCGCAGATTTTACCCAGTCGCTGGCTTTAGGAATTTCCAATTCAAACCAGAAGCTACTCCCCTGACCAATCTGACTTTGAACATGGATATCGCTACCCATCATTTGCACTAACTGTCGAGTAATAGCTAAACCTAAACCTGTACCTTCAGCTTGACGCTTTTTCTCACCTACTTGTTCAAATGGCAAGAAAATCTGGCTCAATTCTGCGGGACTTATACCAATTCCTGTGTCTTCGACTGTAAACCGAAGGCGATGTTTCGCTGTCTGTTCGTCACTAGGAGGTAGATCGAGGACTTCAACATTGAAAGTAACCTCACCCTCATCTGTAAATTTGATCGCATTTCCTAGTAGATTCAATAGTACTTGACGTAATCTTTTGACATCGACGCTAACCGCTGTAGGCAAATTAATCGCGGGTTTATAGACAAACAAAATGTCGTTTTGTTTTGCCCGAATGTGGCATATTTCGACAATTCCTTGGAGAAAAGAGGGAAAATACGCGTCCTGCGGCTGCAATTCTAGCTTTTTTGCTTCAATTTTGGAGAGATCCAATATGTCATTAATTAAAGTCAGCAGATGAGAGCCGCATTGTTCAATAATACTGACATGATATTGCTCTTGCTCAGCTAAAGTTGGGGAACGCAGCAAAATTTGGGCACAGCCGAGAATGCCATTCAAAGGCGTCCGCAGTTCGTGACTCATGTTGGCTAAAAATTCGCTTTTAGCATGGTTAGCTGTATCAGCTGCTGCTTTGGACTTTTTTAGTTGAGCTTGTTCAAATGCTTGTACGTTCCATAAGACAGTAATCATAGTAACTGTCAGTCCACCGACAATTAAGGCAATCAAATCCAGAAATTGCAATCGAGATTCGATATTTTGGCGAGGAATTACCAAAGCCACAGACCAATTAGCTTGTGTTAACGGCAGATAAGCTACATACTTTTGAGTGCCGTCAATTTCCATCAACTCAATTGCCTGTTTTTTGTTTACCATTTGCTGGACGATCGCATTTAAATTGCGATCGCCAATTTTTAGCAGGCTGGGTGCAGGTTTTTCTACCGTTGACATTAATGCCGAGTCAGGATGGACGATGGCCTCTCCTTGGGAATTGAGGGCAAAAGCATAGCTATTCGCGCCGTATTGCAGTGAGTTGACAACCTCTGCAATGCGATCGACTCTGACATTGCCCTGGAAAGTCCCAATTGGCGAACTATTGCTAGCAGAATTAGACCAAATCGGCGCGGCGATCGCAATTAAAGGAATTCCTGTAGAACGGCTAATGAAGGGATCGGAAATGTTGCTCTTTCCTGCAATTGCTTTTTGAAAATAGTCTCGATCCCGAACATTTTTATTTGCTCGACCAACTTTTGTATTGGAATATGAACCGTCTGGGGTAGCTATTTGGAAAAAGAAAAATTCATCGATCCGCTTTACTTCTGCCTTTAAATAGGGTTCTGCCACAGACCAATTTAAGGAACGTACAGTTGAAGTATTCGCTAGGGTTTCTACCTCCACTTGACGGACGTGTAACCACTCCTCAATTTCATCAACTCCTCTGCGTACTTCTAAAAAAGCACTCTGTCTCAAATCTTTGAGCATCAGATTTCTAGCAGCTTGATAGCTAAAATAAGCAGAGATGCTAACTACAAGAGTAGTACCACCCAGAATAAATCGAATCAATAAATTTCGTGAGGGATGATTTTCTCTATCAAATGCTGATAGCCTGGATTTTTCTTGTATCAAGGGCTAGCTCCTGAATCACATAATTCGGTAAGCAGAAATTCTAGTTATCTTTAGATTGCCCAAGATACTACCGATGCTCACAGATTTTAATAGAATAATTAATACAGCATATTTGAAATAAATGAAGTACGCGCGTAGGGGCACAACATGTTGTGCCCCTACAATTATTTTTTAATTTTTAATACTTCGACAAGCTCAGTACAAGTTTTGAATTTTGAATTGTTATTAGGGTGTCGTCTGCGGTGGATTGGTGGAATTAGGAGTTGGGAGAATTGGTACAATTACAGGCTTTGATTTTTGGCTTTGCAATTGAATTTGGGCTTGGTCGCGGGCGTTTATTGCTTGGTGGTAATCAGGCTTATATTTGATCGCTCGATTGTAAGAAGCGATCGCATCTTGATAGCGTTGCAAATTTAATAGAGCATTGCCTTTACTATACCAGCTTTCGTAATGATCTGGTTTATAACGAACTGCTTTATCATAAGATGCGATGGCGTCTTCGTATTTTTGCAAAATATATTGTGAATTACCCAAGTTATACCAAAGTTGATAATCGTTTCTCTTAAAATTCGCCGCTTTATTATAATATTCTATTGCAGCGTCATAACGTTGGGTTTGATGCATTGACCAGCCTATATTATACCATGCTTGATAGTTGCTGGCGTTATATTTAATTACTTGGTTAAAAGATTCAATTGCTTCGGGGTAACGCTGTAAATTCATGAGTACATTACCTCTAGACAACCAAGCTTGATAAAAATTCGGCTTGTATTGTACTGCTTTATCATAAGCTGTAAACGCATCTTTGTAGCGTTGTAAATTGACTAGAGCATTCCCCCAATTGTACCAAGCTGAAACGTAATCTGGTTTTAATTCAACAACCTTTTCATAAGCGGCGATCGCTTCACTATATCGTTTGAGATTTTGTAAGGCTAATCCTTTTTTGTACCAAGCTTCAAAATCATCAGATTTAAATTCAATCGCTTTTGCATAAGATTCAATTGCCTGGTCGTATTGTCTTAAATTACCTAAAGCGTCTCCTTTGGCATTCCAGACTTGGGGATTTTGACTATTTAATTCTAAGGCTTTGTTAAAAGAAGCGATCGCATCTTGATATCGTTGTAAATTGTCAAATGCTAAACCTCGTCCAACCCAAGCTTCTAAATAATCTGGCTTGATTTGAATTGCTTTGTCATATGCTGCTAAAGCATCTTTATATTTTTTCAATTCCGAAAGCGTTTTGCCCTGACCATTCCATGCTTGAGCGTAATCTGGTCTAATATTAACTGCTTTTTCATATACTGCTAACGCTTCTTGATAACGTTGCAAATCAAAAAGTGTATTTCCTTGTTTAGATAATTCTATGGCATTCTTGGAATTAATTTGATTCAAAATCAATATGGATGCTATTCCAGTCACGCCAAACAAAAATATTGCTAATAGCAACTTACCCAATAAACCTTTTTTCGGTTGAGGTTTTTTTATCTTATTTGGTGGCGAAATAGGAGCCAAGGCTATTGTTTCAGCCGGGGGTTGCGTTAACTCTTGCAGCGCTTTTAATGCCACCGTTGCCGAAGGGTAGCGTTGTCGAAAATCATAGCGCACCATTCTATCTAAAAATTGAGCAAACTCTGGCGTTACCGTGGTTTTATCCTGCCAGACAATTTCATTAGTATCGGGATCTTTGACTATTTCTTCAGAAGATAATCCAGTGAGGGCTTGAATAGCAATTATCCCTGTCGCATAGATATCACTGCTTAATTTTGGCGTACCATGAGCTTGTTCGCCAGGAATATATCCAGGCGTACCGATGGCAACGGTACATTGCGTTGAAGCTTGGGGAGTAATAATTTGGGTAGCAATTTGTTTAACTGCACCAAAATCAATTAATATTAACTTGCCATCAGTATCCCGTCTGAGAATATTTCGGGGATTGACATCACGGTGAATTACATTCTGTTGATGGACAAATTCTAAGATTGTCAAAATTTCTTGTAAAAGTGAAATCACTTGGTCTTGACTCCAGGTTTTCCCTGGGATTAATTCTTCACTCAAGTCATGACCTTCAATTAATTCCTGTACGAGATAAAACTCGGCATTTTCTTCAAAATAAGCTAAAAGTTGGGGAATGCGATCGTGAGTGCCTAATTTGTACAGAACTTGAGCTTCTGTATCAAATAAACGCCTCGCCGTTTCCAAAGTTACTGGATCGTTAGCTTGGGGCTTGAGTTTCTTAACCACACATTGAGGCGAACCAGGTAATTGAGTATCATAAGCAACAAAAGTTTCACCAAAACCCCCACCTCCCAAGTTACTAATAATTTGGTATCTTCCAACAAGTGTGTTTCCCAACATCTCGTTTGCCCAGTATAAGTGCGATCTGATTTTGATTTTGCCACAGGTTAAGGGGGACTGGGGGGCAGGGCAGGTAGGGGAAAAGGTTAAAGGGTAAAGGGTAAAGGGATAAATTTAGCCTTTCCCCCTTACCGCTTACCCCTTTCCCATTCTCCATACCTAATGCCCAATGACTAATGACCAATAACAAATGACAAATCCATGATTCCTATTAGTGATAATGTTCGTTGTTGGAATAAGCCGATAATTAATTATTGGCTAATTGGTATTAATATTGGCGTGTTTTTATGGGAACTGAAACTAGAATTTAGCGATGAATTGGGCTATTTTGTCAATAGTTGGGGATTGATTCCTGTCCAGCTTAGTGGAGCGATCGCCAATGCTATTTCTTTGAACTTTGCTGCTTGGATAGTAGTAGTTTGGCGTATATTCTCGCTAATTTTTAGTATATTTTTGCATGGAAGTTTTAGTCAAATATTGGGAAATTTGCTATTTTTATGGGTTTTTGGTAAGACTGTAGAAAATATTCTCGGACACAGGCGCTATCTAGAATTTTACTTAGCGGCTGGCGTTGTGACGGGGGTGGCACAAATTTTAGCCCAACCGGGTTTGAGAGTTCCATTGATTGGTGCAAATGGAGCGATCGCAGCTATTTTAGGAGCCTATATCATCAAGTTTTCTCAAGCCAAAATCTACTCAGTTCTGCCGTTAATAATTTTGTATATACCCCTTGAACTTCCAGCTTTTTTATATATATTATGGTGGTTTGTTCAACAGCTATTTTATGGTATAGGTAGTTTAAATATTCCCCCCGTTGGTGTAAATCAATCTGGTGTTATTTACTGGGGTCAGGTTGTAGGATTGCTCTTTGGTGCGGGTTTCATGCGATTTAGGACGTTGATCGGGTGACTAAATAATTATTAATTCATAATTCATAATTAAAAACGGGTACAATCCCCCACGTTCATTAAAAAGGAGCGTGGTGCAACAATGCAGTGGAAAGTTTAACCAACAACTGATTGCAATTATGAATTATTAATTATAAATTATGAATTAGTTTGACTCAATACCAGACTTGTCCATTTCACAAATTAAATAAAATTGCTATATGTCTTTTGGCTGAAATTTCTCGATTACCCCGGCAAAACAAAGGATATAAGCAGAAATTATAATCAAGAAGTCAGCAATATTTCACAATTTTTGATTCTTTCTGTACCTTTTGATAGATTGTATTTTTTATCTGAAAAATCGATACTCATCACACTAGCGGATGCCTACTGTTAAAGTCAGTATTGTTTAGTTATAAACGGTACGTCAGATGTTAAATGTTAATTTAATTTACAGTGAAAAGGTTCAAGCAGAAAGTCTTGGAGAAGAATGTAATCCAACTTTCACCACCAAGTTACCGCTTTTAGTCACAAATGAACAGCTTGGGTATGAGGAAGATGAATCTTTTATTTCTGACCCTGATACCCCATTTCCGAGTGAAACTCAAATTTTGATAGTAGATGATGAACCTGACATTCGCGATTTAGTAACCTTTATTCTGCAAGATTACGGTGTAGAAGTAACCGCAGTTGCATCAGCACAAGAAGCATTACAAGCCCTGTCTGAATCGATACCTGATGTTTTGATCAGTGATATTGGAATGCCAAAGACAGATGGTTATATGCTGATGCGTGAAGTGAGAAAGCGATCGCCTCAAGAAGGAGGACACGTACCAGCGATCGCTCTCACCGCTTATGCTGGGGAAATCAATCAGCAGCAAGCATTAGAAGCAGGATTTCAACTACATATTCCGAAACCAATCGATCCAGATGAATTAGTCGAGGCGATCGTTGGTTTGATGAACCAAGCTGTTACTAAGTAACCCTCTTAAATACTGTCGATAACTGATAGCTTCAATTTCTCTTTTATCTCAGTACTATATATTTGATAAGAAATTTTACTTACGTAAGATTTACTTAAGTAAATCTACTTGAAATTTCGGCTAGGGAAAAATCCTCTGTTGATTTTAAGTGTTTTTACAGAAGATATTATTTAACAAAACCATAATTATTTAAATAGTTAGATGAGTAATTTATTAATTATCTAACATATTTTTTTAAAAACATTTTGATAAATTTAAACAACAATGAATAATTGTCCTTGCTGTTCTCATCAACTTTTGCGCCATATCCGGCGTCATGAAATTTATTTTTTTTGCCGAACATGCTGGCAAGAAATGCCAATTTTAAAACAAACATACTTTCCGACAACTCAAGTCAGTTTCATCGAGAAAAACAAAGTTCTACATCAATCTATAGAACTCGTATAGGATTCATATTTGAATTTTGAAATACACGTATGGTGTATTATGTCTGAGGATACGGCATCATCTCAAGGCTTTGGTGCGTTAGACGTTCCGTCTAACAAATCCTACTGGCGTGACAAGTTTAAAATAGTGCATTAATAAACTCTTGTAGGGTGGGCATCCTGCCCGCCCGGACGGGTGAGGACACCCATCCCACAATAAAATCTATTGCAACATTTTAGCCTTGTCACGCTACTACTGGCGTGACAAGCTTAAAATAGTGCATTAGTAAACTCTTGTAGGGTGGGCATCCTGCCCGCCCGGACGGGTGAGGACACCCATCCCACAATAAAATCTATTGCAACATTTTAGTCTTGTCACGCCACTACATATACTTACTTATAGCGATTTTCAATTGAATGGAATACACCGAAAGAAAATCAAATCATTGTAGGGGCGCACAGCTGTGCGCCCCTACTGCAAATTGCTATAGATTCTTCACGCAATCAAATCGGATTCCTATGTTAGTCCTGTATATAGAATTCCTATTTTTTTTGACAAAATTAGCTAATTTAGTGGCGTGGTCAGCCTAAAACAATCTATCAGCAAACTCTTGTGGTATGCGCTTATCGGCTGTACGGTGCAGGCTTTTCGACCCACACCACAACAAAATTTATCATGTTCATTTTAGCTGTGCCACACCGCCACTACGCACTTAAACAACGAAACGGGCTGCGAACCTTCCCGTCATCAGTAAATTAACCGAAGTTGAACCCAGTTTAACGTTAGGATAAATATAAACGGGATTTAAATTCTATCTACCGTTCTCATGGGAATGACTGAGCAACACGATTCTGACTCTCAGCAATTCAGTGAACTCACCGATAGTGCAACCAACAAATCGGTCGGTAATTCCTGGAAAAATCGCGTTGCTGGTGTCTGGAACAAAGCAACAACAAGTTTGACGCAATTCTTACCTGTAGAACAAGCGGCACAAACGGTTATTGGATGGTTTAGTGTCAGTGAGGCTGAAGTTGCAGAGATTTTAGAGAAAGTTCGAGCGGAACTACCAACTACAGAAGCGCTGTTAATTGGGAAACCCCAAGCCGGAAAAAGCTCAATTGTCCGGGGACTGACGGGAGTTTCTGCCGAAATTGTCGGTCAAGGATTTCGCCCCCATACTCAACACACCCAGCGCTACGCCTATCCTTCCAATGACCTGCCGTTACTGATTTTTACTGATACTGTAGGATTGGGTGATGTTCGCCAGGATACTGAAGTAATCATTCACGAACTAGTTGGCGATTTACAACAGGAGACTCGTTCCGCCAGAATCTTAGTTTTGACAGTCAAAATCAATGATTTTGCAACTGATACTCTACGACAAATTGCTCAAAAGCTGCGTCAGCAATATCCAGATATTCCATGTTTGTTAGCAGTTACGTGCTTACACGAAGTTTATCCCGCCGATACTGTCGATCATCCTGCTTATCCGCCAGACTTTCAGGAAGTCAACCGTGCATTTACTGGCATACAAGAAACTTTTACTGGACTGTACGATCGCTGCGTACTCATTGACTTTACTTTAGAAGAAGATGGCTACAACCCCGTATTTTATGGGTTGGAAGCCCTAAGAGATACGCTCTCAGAACTACTCCCACAAGCAGAAGCTCAAGCAATTTATCAGCTATTGAATCGGGAAGAAGCTGGTAACCAAATTGGCAACCTTTACCGCGACACAGCACGCCGTTACATTTTGCCTTTTGCGATTATGTCTGCAACCCTAGCTGCTGTGCCATTGCCATTTACCACAATGCCGGTGCTAACCGCACTACAAGTTTCGATGGTAGGCCTGCTAGGAAAATTATATGGGCAAACACTTACGCCATCGCAAGCCGGGGGCGTTGTGAGTGCCATCGCCGGTGGTTTCCTCGCACAAGCAATCGGACGGGAATTAGTTAAATTTATACCACTTTTTGGTAGTGCGATCGCCGCATCTTGGGCAGCCGCCTACACCTGGGCATTAGGGGAAGCAGCCTGCGTTTACTTTGGCGATTTAATGGGAGGTAAAAAACCAGATCCCCAGAGAATTCAATCGGTGATGCAAGAAGCTTTTAAGGCAGCACAAGAACGTTTTAAAGGTTAACCCAAGGCGATGGTAATATCATGTCCGGGTAATTAGTCCTATAAGTTTCGCTAAGCGTCATTCTTTAAGTGCAAGTAACTATAGCATTCTTAATTCTTCTTTAATAGATAAAGGCTGATACCCCAACGCAAATGCTTTAGAACTATCTAAAGAAACATCTGCTGGTCTAGGTGCTGCCATTTTCACATCTTGTTGCCGACAGGCTTTTATTCCACTAGCTGATAGCTCAAATACTTCTGCTAATAGCACACCAAAATCGTAGCGTGACAGTCGCTCTTTTCCACCCAAATGAATAATACCGTTGACTTTATCCAATGCTAATAAAAGTCCTTTGACCGCAGTTTTTCCACTTACGGGCGTCCGAAATTCATCAACAAATAAATTTAGTTCTTTTCCGTCTTTTAAAGTTTGAATAAATGGCTGAATAAAGCTTTTTGCTGTGGGTGTTTCTGCACCAAACATTAAGGGCATTCGGCACACTGCGGTCATGGGATATCGCTCTAGCATACCGGCTTCAGCGATGGCTTTTTGTTCGCCGTAAATGTTTACAGGACAGACAGAATCTGTTTCGGAATAAGGAGCATTTAAGCCATCAAAAACCAAATCTGTTGAAGTAAAAGCGCAAGGGATAGAATTATCAGCACAAAGCCCAGCAATATTGCATGATGCTGTGACATTAACTGCGTGTGATTCTTCAGGGTGAGTTTGACAAAAGTTCGGTTGTGAATGAGCAGCTGTATGAATCACCGCTGCTGGTTTGATAGTATTAAATATCTGCTGTAATTCTTGAAAGTCTGTTAAATTAACTTTTAATATTTTAATCCCAGGAATTTCTACAGGATGGGATAAATAAGTACCATAAATTTCCCATTCTTGTTTTGCAAGCTGCCAAAGATGCCATCCTAAAAAACCACTGGCTCCAGTGATTAATAATCTTTTCATATTTAATTGAATGAGGTAATGTAGCAATTGCCTCGACTGATTATAGACCCTGACAAAACAGACTTTTAACCCTATTGCCTACTACCTTTCTTAAGGAAACCAGAGGTCTCTTCCACTACCTTGGAACTGAAACCGCCCAAAGCCAAGAAATTGACCGTGGGATTTTTCACCCACTGGAAATGCTGTGACACCTAGTAAGTAAACACCAGAGAAACTGGGATTACTATAGGGACGGAGGCCAATTGTAATTGTTTGTCCTGGAGTTACAGGTGGGTCAAAGTTGACAGTAATTGTGCGTGTTTTGCGTTCTTTGGTGACTAAACCTAGCGTTAATGGTGTCCCTTTGCGATCGCGCGTTCCCACAAATGCACGTGTATCATCAAGATGGTATTGGATATTCTCTCCTCCTTCACGTTGAGCGATCGTTACCTTCCCAAGAGATTCTCCAGCATTTTCCGGCACATTAATAGTAAAATAGTAAGTCCCACCTGGAAAATTTACATCTTTGTAAATAGTTACTGCCTCAACCAGCTTCGGTGGTTGGACAAAATACACTGTGCCATCTCTGAGTTGCACTGCTTGAGTCACTGGAACAGTAACTTCCGCAATACCAATTGCTAACGAAAGTGTTATGCCAAACAAACTTGCAACGCGCATAGCCGGATATCAATAATAGTAAGTGAAGTTGGTAAAAAAACACCCTTATTTCAATTCTAGTTCTTTGGGAATCAGTGATTTGGGAATAATAGAAACTTGTTTTTCCAAATCAGAAGGTTTCGTGTACCACCAAGCCCAAGCAATTAAAACTGCTTGAAAAGGAAGTCTGAATGCGTGTACCCAAGGTGAATTTGGTATATATTCCAACTTAATATGATTAACTGCCATATTAATATTGGCAGGGAAAACCGCAATAAAAAGAGCAATAAGTCCCCAAGCAGCAGCTTGACTTACAGGCGGGACTAATAAACCAATACCACCTAAAATTTCATAAAAACCACTCAGATAAACTAATTCCAAAGGATAAGGAAGTTGCGGTGGCATAATTTTGACATAAGGTTCTGGAATCAGAAAATGCGTCACTCCAACGAAAATAATTGCTATAGAAAGGATGACACGTAAACGTTCCTTATGCTGATTCATCAGTTTTGCCTCATTATATACTTACCGCTATAACTTCAGTTTGACCGACAAATGCTGAATCTGCCTTGAGTCCATAGGATGAAAATATTAACCAATAGCCTTCTTAGCGTTCTCTTCTCTGCGCCTCTGCGCCTCTGCGTGATATAAAAAACATGACCAACGCCTTCAACCGACTCGCACCATTCATCCAAGAATACATTTATCATCACCAATGGACTGAATTACGACCAGTCCAAATTGCTGCTTGTCAAGTCATATTTGACACCGATGCTCACTTACTAGTTGCTGCTGTAACCGCCGCCGGTAAAACAGAAGCAGCCTTTCTCCCAGTTTTGACTTTATTACACACCTACCCTGCTTCTACCATAGGTGCGTTATATATTAGTCCAATCAAAGCATTAATTAACGACCAATTTGAGCGTCTCAACGACTTACTCAAAGAAGCAAATATTCCAGTTTGGCACTGGCACGGCGATGTTTCTCAAAGTCGAAAAAATAAACTTTTAAAAAATCCTCAAGGCATATTACAAATTACACCAGAATCTCTAGAAAGTTTATTAATTAATAAAAATAACGACCTACTTCGCTTATTTGGCGATTTAAGATTTGTAATTATCGATGAAATCCACGCCTTTATGGGTTCAGAACGCGGTTGTCAAATTATTTGCCAATTACAACGTTTAGCAAAAGCCACACAAAAACAACCCCGCCGTATTGGTTTATCTGCAACTCTCGGTGATTATTCCTTAGCTGAAGAGTGGTTGCGTTCTGGAACTGACAAGGAAGTAATTACTCCTCAAATAGATGGGATAAAACGCCAAATAAAACTAGCTGTAGAACACTTTTATATTAATGATGAAGTTGACGAATCAGAGGCGACAGCTTACGAACAATATATTTTTAACCTCAGCAATTCTCGTAAATGTTTAATATTTGCAAATAATCGCACCCGCACCGAATCTATAATTGCATCTTTACGAAAAATTGCCGCAGAACAAAAATTACCAGACATCTATCATGTCCATCACGGGAGTATAGCTGCGAGTTTGCGGCAAGCTGCTGAAAATGCCATGCGCGAACCCAATAATCCTGCTGTGACTGCTGCAACTCTGACTCTAGAATTAGGCATAGATATCGGTCATTTAGAGCGAGTGATTCAGTTAGATTCACCCATGTCTGTAGCTAGTTTTTTACAGCGTTTGGGACGCAGTGGTAGAAGAGGTGAAGCTGCTGATATGCGTTTTATTTGCACTGAAGAACAGCCATTACCAGAAGCTTCTTTCCCAGAGCAAATTCCCTGGCAACTTTTACAATGTATCGCTATTATTCAACTTTATGTAGAGGAAAAGTGGATTGAACCAATTAAACCGATTAAATATCCTTTGAGTTTGCTTTATCACCAAACAATGAGTATTTTAACAGCAATGGGGGAAATTTCCCCTAATGCTTTAGCTAAACAAATTTTTAGTTTGCCGCCGTTTGCCGCTATTTGCCAAGAAGATTTTCGGTTATTGCTACGTTACTTAATTGATATCGGTCATATTCAACATACCGAACAAGGTAAATTAATCCTGGGCTTGGCAGGAGAAAAAGTGGTGAGGAGATTTCAGTTTTATGCTGTGTTTGCCGAACAACAAGAATATATTGTGAAGCACGGTACAACGGAAATTGGCAGTATTGCTGCACCGGTTCCTGTTGGTAATCAATTTGGTTTAGCTGGGAGAACTTGGGAAGTTGTAGAAGTTGACTTCAAAAAAAGAGCTATTGTTGTGAAACAAGCTGAGGGTAAAGCTAGTGTTTATTGGCGTGGTGGTGGTGGCACTATTCATACAAGAGTTTTACAACGAATGCGGCAAGTTTTATTTGAGGATGTGGAGTATAGCTATTTGCAAAAGAATGCTTTGCAAAGATTACAGACGGTTCGTCAATTGGTGCGACGGGCGGGATTAGAGAAGCAGAATATTTTGGAATTGGAAAAAGGTAAATGTTGCATTTTTCCTTGGATGGGTACTGTTGGTTATCGCACCTTGGAAAGATTACTTAACTCTTTTTGTCGGGAATCGTTGGAAATTAAAAGTATTGGTGGGGTAAGTCCTTATTATTTGACAATTAAATTAGGCAAGGGTAAATTTGAATATCTTTCTGGTGAAATTGCTTCATTATGCGAGCAAAGAATTAGTGCAGAAGATTTAGTTAGTAGTTCAGAAGCGCCAGAAATTCAAAAGTATGATAAATTTATTCCTCATCCACTTTTACGAAAGGCTTTTATTAATGATTATTTAGATATGGAAGAAGTACGGCAAGAAGTGGCGAAGTGGTGATAGTATCGGAATTCAAAATTCAGGAGTCAGAATTTAGTTGAGTAAGTCAACAATTATCTGTCATTAGTGCCAGATATCAGATTTCTCAAATGTTGATTAATTCGTGAAAAAGTCGGCTGTAATTAATGTTTACAAATTTTTGAAAGCTTTAAATGCTACACTTTACAAGTCTCGATGCGAGAGAAGAGAGACCACAGCAACGCAAACGCACCGGTCGATCACCCAAAATTGGCGAGGTGAAAAACGGGTCTCTACACAATGAAACTATGACAAAATTGGGGAGGTGTCCCACAGGGACTAATATATCAAAAGTAACTTCATTATAATTTCTCCAGTTACTATTCATTCTCCATCCAACACGATCGCCAAACTTTTCCCAAGCTTCTTTGTAATATTTACCATCTACCTTACCACCAACGCTGAGGTAAATTTCCTTCTGAACGTTGAAGCCAAAACGCCCATTGCTATATTTTACCCACAAGCGGTCAATTGTGCGGAGGTCTTTACAAGGGAAGTTCAAGAGTTCTTCGTCTCTAATCAAATCAGGTTCTCTACGACCTACAGCTTGAAGCATCAGTAAATAAGTTTCATAATCAGCATTTTTCCAATTTTCTGCTGCTAGGTAGTCGCGTAGTTTTCTGTAATCTACGCCTACTTCTGAACTCAAATCATCAGATGTAGTTTCATCAACTAATAAATTTGTTGGGTTAACTAATAGATTTAACCATTCTTGCATTGATTGTGGGCGTTCATTTGCTTCTAACCTCATTCCCTCAATAATTGCCAGATTTAATTGTTCGCTAATTCTTGAGTTATGTTGCTTTGGTTGAATTAAATCAGCTTGATGATATTTGCGATCCCAGGAAGTTGTAGGATATTCACCTGTTACTACATAGTAAAGTGTTGCCGCCAAACCGTAAATATCAACTGTTATATCTTTACTTCCCTTCATTTGCTCATAAGGGGCAAAGTTTTTATTACCAAAACTTCTAGAAAATGAAGTTGCTGGGGCAATATCTCCAGCTAAACCAAAGTCTATTAAAACAGGTTGGTTACCACTTCGCAACATGATATTACCAGGATGAATATCACGATGCACTATTGAATTTTGATGCATTGCTGCTAGTGCATCACCAATTTGACAAATGTATTTTATAGCTTCTGTTTCTGATAGTGGTGTTATAACTGCACCTTCAATTAAATCAAATAAATTTTTTCCAGCAATAAATTCCATTACCAAACAAGGTGTATTGCTGTCGCCTTCCTCAAAATAATCAATTACCCGCACAATATTTGGATGAGGTTCTTGGCAAAGTTGCCCTAATAATTCAGCTTCTTGGATAAATTTCTCTACATAGCGGGGATATTGTCTATCGCGTTTGAGGCGCATGTTAGGAGTTTTAATGACAACTGGTAGGTTAATTCGGCTGTGTATAGCTTTATAGGTAATGCCGAAAGCGCCTTGTCCTAATTCGTCTTCAATGATGTATTTACCATTGTGTAGTTGATGACCTTTATTCCAGTACATATTTTTATTAGTTAAAAGTTTTGTATATCACGCAGAGGCGCAGAGGCGCAGAGAGAAGAGAGAGATAGGAGTTAATTTGGTGGTTTTGTTAGCGGTGGTGTTGGTGTGGATTTTTCTGTAGGTGAAGGCGAAGGTTTGATGAATAATTCTCGAATATCTCCTTGGAAAATTCCTGTGAATATTGCTATGACTGCGAGAATTAAACCTATTATTCCAATCCATAGGCCTAACGCATCGTAATTAATTTGTCTTGGTTGTGGCTGAACAGCAGGTGTCGGTTTTAATCCTAGTGAATCTAGCCAAGCTTGAATCGATTGGGGGCGTTTTTTGGGGTCTAAATCCATTGCCCAAAGAATATCACGATTGATGTTATCGCTAATTTGAGGATTCAAGTCTTTTGGTTCTGGCAATGGGGTATGATTTTGCAAGCGTTCTTTGGCGCTGGTTGGTACTTGTCCTGTTAATAAGTTATAAAGTGTGGCTGCAAGTGAATAAACGTCGGTGTACGCCCCTAGTTCAATTGTGTGTGAATACAGTTCTGGGGGTGTAAAACCGGCTTCGGCTTCTGTTTCTAGGTTGCTGACACTCAGTTTTTTACTGTCGATTCCTCGTGCTAGCCCAAAGTCAATTAACACGGCTTCTTTTGAACCAGCCCTAATCATAATATTGGCTGGTTTGACATCTCTATGCACCAAGTTATTTTGATGCACTACTGTTAATGCTTCGCCAATTTGTTGAATGTATCGCAGGGCGTCTGCTTCTGGCAAAATATTCTGTGGGCGATGGGCGAGATCGATGCCGGCGATGTACTCCATCGCTATGCACCACAAATCGTCCTCCTGAAAGGGATCTTCCAAGAGGCGCACGATATGGGGATGTTTGCATTTAGCTAATTTGAAGGCTTCTTGGACAAATCTTTCCTGCAACCTTTTGAAGTCTGGTTGGTTCAATAATTGATTGTCCAGGGTTTTGACGACAATGCGATCGCCCTTTTCATCTTTGGCGAGATAAGTAATGCCAAAACGTCCCCGCCCTAATACACTTTCGAGGGTATATTTACCCCCCTGCAACTGCTTTGGAACTGCCCAAACCATCAGCTATGACTGTGATACACTTGTGTTAATTTTGGCATATAGCAAGGGACTGGGGACTGGGGACTGGGTGAAGTGACTAAAGCCTCTTTGACTTCTGAATTCTGATTTAAGGCAAAAACCGATCTAAAGCAGCTTTTAATTGTTCGATTTCAACTTCCATATTGCCTTCTTTTGCTGCTCTAGCAATACACTCGCTTAAATGTTCATCTAGAACAATTCGCGCAACCTTATCTAATGCACCCCGCACTGCGGCAATTTGTAACAAAACATCAGGACAAGGGCTATTTTGTTGCACCATTGTTTTAATACCACGAATATGTCCTTCTATCCGCGACAGCCGATTGACAATTCGCCGTAATGACTCTTCGCTATGGACGTGAGGATGGCTTAACTCTCCATGCTCATGAGTATGGTCTGCATGTTCGCGGTCTGTATGGTGATTATGAGAGTGTTCTGCTTGCTGGGATGTTGGCAAGGATTCTTTACCTAATCGGTTTGAGCCATTCATGGGTTATCAAAGGACTTGTAGTACTAAGATCCTAGCCTAGTAATTGACCGAAAATTGGGGAGGTGGGAAGGTGGGGATGAGGGGATGGGGAGATAGGGAGGTGGGGAGATGAGGGAGTATTTTAACTTGGTTAACGAGCCTTTGATACTCGTGAATGAGTATTTGAACTCCATTAATGATCCTTTGAACTAGATGAACACAATTCTAAAACTCTTCCCCATCTCCCCATCTCCCCACCCCCTTATCTTTACTGACGATTCGCCCTTTCTTGAGGAATAATCTCTGTTATTACTCTACCGCCAGAATTTCCGCCTTTGACAACAATATTTTCTGTCTGCAAATTGCCAACTGCTGTTTCACCAGTAAAATTTAACGGTGGGTCAATTTGTCGATAAACTATATTTCCTTGAGCTTCAACTAATTTATTGTCTAAATACCAAGTTAATTTATTAGATCTCAATGACTGGCTACGCTGACCAACGGCGTTGACGTTACCTGTTAAATAAACCGTTTTTTGCGGGATTTTCATTTCCCCTTGATTGGCTGTGACGGTGACATTTTCGGCGCGCTGGAACATGCGCGTGGGGGTGTTTGTGGTGATGGTTTCTGCGTTCATGTTCCAGGTCATAGAGTTACTAGCTATTTGCAATGGTGGGTCTAGTAAATCTAGTTGGGCATTTTTTTGAACGATCGCTATTTTGGTTTTTAAGTTGACTTCGGCTGCATTTCCCTTGGCGCGATCGCTAATTTTATTATTTTTATAACGGTCAATTTCTATGGGGCGCTCGGCAATTAATTTTTCTTCTTTAATATTCCAATTTAAATTCTCAGTTCGCATTTGCAATTGGGGATCGGCGGAATTTGCTATTACTCCTCCAGAAAATTCTATCCGCTGTTCTCTAGTTTTTACTCGCGCTTCTTTTGCCACGGCTTGTAGTTTTTTATGACTTCCGTTAATCTGGTTGCGGACAATCAACAAACCTTCTTGGGGACGCCATTCTAACTCATTACCTTGCAACACAACTCCATTGGTAGGGTCTGTGGCAAATATTTTACCCTTGAGAAATAGCTGTTTTCCATTTTGTTCGATGTCTGCTACATCTGCTTTGACTTGGTAAACTATTTTGCCATCTTGGTACAGTTCTCCATAAGGATTTTCCGCTTGACCAATTTGTTTTTCTTTGGTGTATTTTGCTCGTTTGGCTTGGACTTTCCAAATCGGCCGTCCAACTTCATCTGCTTGTTCTAAAGTGACATCAAAAAATGTCAATTTACTATCTTGGTTAGATGAATCAGGAGTATTTGTTTGAGAAGCTGTGGGGGGCTTTCCCCCGCAGCTAACTAATCCAATTCCTAAAAAAAATGTCAAAAGCAAAATAAAGAAAGAGGAGAGTTGGAAACTGGGGAAAAAGGAAAATTCATTTTCTTTGCCTCCTGTTTCCTGCCCCTTTACCTCTTTCGTTTTCTGATTAAACTGATACTTCATTCTTGGATTTCCAGGTGTCCATCGGTCGTTCTTGGGTCTTCCAAAAATCCCATACTCGATAACGGTCGATATGGATAGCTTTGACGAGGGGTTTTTTGAATATCCTCTTTGATGGCTTCTAAATCAATGTAGCGATCGCTTACATTAATTAAGCTGTCACTAGTCATGGAACGCAAACTCACCACCTCTACCCTTACACCACGATAGCTTACGGAATTCACTGCATAAGCCAAATCGCCATCACCGCTGACTAAAACTGCGGTATCATAAGAATCGACTAACGCCATCATATCGACTGCTATTTCTACATCCAGGTTGGCTTTTTTAGAGCCATCTGGCAGCTGCACCAAGTCTTTCGCAATTACTCGATAGCCATTGCGACGCATCCACAGCAAAAATCCCTGTTGCTTCTCGTTTGTTCGGTCTACACCAGTGTAGAAAAAAGCACGAAGTAGCCGAGAACCTCCAGTTAATCGACACAATAACTTTGTGTAATCGATTTCAATTCCTAATTGTAATGCAGCGTAGAATAGATTTGAGCCATCAATAAATATGGCGACCCTACCCCGATTCTCCAAAACTTGTTCTGGTGTAAATATCGAGTCATTTTCTAAATTATTCAACATTGTTGTCATACCTCAATTTTTATCCCTGTTATTTTTGATACAAATTAACGAGTTTTACATTCTAGTCACAGCGGTTTATGATAATGTTCCGGGGCTAATTGAGTTCAGCCCCGATAAATTTTTACCAGAGAATTAGAAATCGAACAAAATCAGAGTTTGATATGGACTAATCGTTTTTTGGTGGTTCTATGCGCTTAAAAATTGGTTGGGCTTTACCCAACTGTTGTTTACCAGATAGTACTCCCCATGTTGAATGGGTAGCAAAAGGAGCATTAAAGGAAGTTTGTATTCGATCGTTAAAGTTGATTCCGAAGCCTAGCTGCTGATAAATATCGCTACTGATGTTCGGAATAATTGGAGATAGCAGGTAAGCTGCTAGTCTAACTGATTCTAGAGCTGCATACAGAACTTTTTCGACTTCCTGCTGCTGTCCCTGTTTATATAACGACCAAGGAGCTTGCTCATCAATAAACTTATTACTAGCTTGCACCAGTAAAAGGATGGACTCGCAGGCTTGGCTGAAAGCTAGTTGTTCGTATGCTTCTTTTACCTGTCCCCCCAGACGTAAACCAATTGTTTTTAACGGATTTTCCTCAGAGATTGTTTCGTTGCTGATTGGTGGTACATTATTCTCAGCACAGTATTTTTTGACCATACTCAAGGTGCGATTGAGCAAATTACCTAATTTATCTGCTAAATCTGCATTCAGAGAATTGATGAACCTAATTTCATTAAAGTCGCCATCTTTGCCAAATTCGATTTCCTTAAGGAAGTAATAACGAACGGCATCACTACCATAGCGTTTAACTAGCTCTACAGGATCGAGGGTGTTACCCAGGCTTTTACCCATTTTTTGACCATCTTTGGTTAAAAAGCCGTGTCCAAATACCCGATCTGGCAAAGGTAAACCAGCTGAAAAAAGCATTGCTGGCCAGTAAACTGCATGGAAGCGCAGAATATCTTTACCAATTAAATGCAAATTAATTGGCCACCATGTCTCAAGAGCATTTGCTAAAGTTGGTTCGGCATCTGGTTCGAGTAATGCAGTTACATAACCCAATAGCGCATCAAACCAAACATAAAGGGTGTGCTGGGGATCGGTTGGTACTGGAAAGCCCCAATCTAAATTTACTCGTGAAATTGAAAAGTCTTGCAGACCTTGATTGACAAAGCTTAGGACTTCGTTACGCCGAGTTTCTGGTTGAATAAAATCTGGTTTTAACTGATAAAATTCTGTGAGTTTATTTTGATATTTAGATAGGCGGAAAAAATAGTTTTTTTCGTCTCGCCATTCGACTTCTTTATTGATATGAATTGGGCAACGATGTCCTTCTAAAAGTTCTCGTTCTTCTTTAAATTCTTCACAAGATACGCAGTACCAACCTTGTTGTTGTCCTTGATAGATATCACCAGATTCCCATACTCGCTCAAAGAATTCTTTAACGATCGCTGCATGACGAGGTGCTGTAGTCCGACTAAAGCGATCGTATTGAATATCAAGCAATTGCCATAAACTCACAAAGCTAGGCACAATTTCATCGCAAAAATCTTGTGGGGCTTTGCCTAAACTTTCTGCCGATCGCTGAATTTTTTGCCCATGCTCATCTGTACCCGTAATTAACAGTACCTCATGCCCTAGCAATCTTTGAAATCGCGCCACTACATCAGCAGCGATCGTTGTATAAGCGCTGCCTATATGGGGGACATCGTTTACATAATATAAGGGTGTTGTCAGTGCAAATGTCTTTTGTGTTTTATTCACTAGATTCATGCAAAATAAAATCAACTTATTAAAACGTTTTACATCTTAGTTTTGTGAGCAAAACCACGCAATTATATAACATTACTACCATTTTTTCCAATAACACCTTAATATTAGCAAATTTATCCGGTCAGCAATTGTTTTATAATATGCATTAATTCAAGTGGTTTTTCCCTAAAATACAGAAATTTACTATTAAATAAATTTCCGGAATACTTTTTATTACATAATATTATTGTGTTTACGAATACATAAATACTCAGAAAAAATCTAACTCCCTTTGTAGATTCAGACATTTCTATCTTAAGACGGTCATAGCAGTGGTAAAGAAATGTAAAACTTAAATTAAGATAAACTGCCATATTTACCGGAATATATATTGATTAGGTATGAGTCTAAATAGTCCGACTCTGATTTCGCAAGCTTTGTTAGCGGGGCTTTCAACACAAATGTTTCGCTACTACGAAGATCGCATTCCGCGAGATGGTAGCGTCTTGGTGGTTAGCAATCACCGCAGCTTTATGGATGCACCGATTTTAATGGCGGCGTTATCGAATCCAATTCGCTTTGCTTGTCATCACTACATGGGACAAGTGCCGATCATGCGCGAGATTGTTACCGGACAATTGGGTTGTTTTCCTTTAGAGGAACCCCAAAACCGCCAACAAAGCTTTTTTGTGCAATCACAGACGTTATTGCAATCTCGGCAAATGGTGGGAGTATTTCCCGAAGGAACAGAACCAATGGTAAAATTTACTGTGCCGAACACAGTTGGTGAATTTCAACGGGGATTTGCTCATTTGGCATTGCGGGCTGATGTGCAGGATTTAGCAATTTTGCCAGTTGCGATCGCTTCAATTGAAGAAGTCAACACTTCTGGTTTTCCCCTTAGGCTGTTGAGTTTATTCGACCCTTCAGAACCTTTATTTCAACAATCAGGTTGGCATCCTTTAGTAGTGTATCGCCGGGTTGCCGTGTTAATTGGCCGCCCTTATTGGATTACGCCTCAACATCAAAAAAGATATCATGGCAAACAAGCCAGAACTGTTGTGGCTGAACTAACCGAATATTGCCACAACGAAATTAGCGACTTATTGCGTCAAGGCTAGTGCATTTTGGATTTTAGATTTGAGATTTTGGATTACCAACAGATCAATTATCTCATCTTGTGGGGTGGGCGTCTCGCCCGCCCAGTTCAGAAAGCAGACAAGATGTCCACCCCACAAGAAAAGTTTGATGTCTTTTGATTGGGTAGTCTCTGAATGTCAAGGCTTTGAGTTGCTTGTTGGGAGGGAGTTTTTGCGTCTGGTCACAAGCACCGAACAATCAACAATCCAAAAGTTTTATACCATTAACTAATGACCAATGACTAATACTTCTCTACGAGAGGCTACGCCAACGACTCCGCTCAGTACAAAGTGACCAATGACTACCCCAGAAGTTGAACTCAAGCCTTGTTTCCTTACACCGAAACGACTACGACCAGAGTATCCGCTGTTTGTATATTTACCAGGAATGGATGGAACGGGTCAATTATTGCGATCGCAAACCGCTGGATTAGAAGTTGGCTTTGATGTCCGCTGTTTTGCCATTCCCCGAAAAGACCTCACCAGCTGGGATGTGCTAGCGAACAGCGTATTAGACTTAATCCACGCCGAATTAGAAAAAAGTTCCCACAGACCAGTTTACTTGTGTGGTGAATCCTTTGGCGGTTGCTTAGCGATGAAAGTTGCAATCAAAGCACCGCACCTATTTAAACGAATTATTTTAATTAATCCAGCTTCCGCTTTTCAGCTTCGTCCTTTGTTGAATTGGGCATCGCAAATTACTTACTTAGTCCCATCCGGATTATATGATGTCGGCGCACTGGGGTTATTGCCATTTTTAGCATCTTTGCCACGGATTTCTCGCAGCGATCGCCATGAATTGTTAAGAACTATGCGTTCTGTGCCACTAGAAACCGTTCATTGGCGATTGTCTTTATTGCGGGAGTTTGAGATTGATGAGGAGCAATTGCGCCGCCTAAAGCAGCCAGTTTTGTTGATTGCTGGTGGTAGCGATCGCCTTTTGCCTTCTGTAACTGAAGCCAAGCGCTTAGGGAATATCATACCAAATACCGAGATTGTAGTGCTGCAAAATTGCGGACACGCTTGTTTGCTAGAGCAAGATATTAATCTCTATGAAATTCTGAAGACTAACGACTTTTTAGAAAGTAGAGCTGATGCTGTTACACAGCAAGAAGTGAGAGGATAGAGTGAGGTATATGAATAAATATAAATTTGATGTAGTAGCGTGTGTTATGCCGTAGGCTAACGCACCTGAAACTGTTGACGGTGCGTTGCGCTTGGCGACAACGCACCCTAAATTTAAACTTATTTACATAGTTTGAAATATTAGCGCTGATTTACTTAATCTACTTACTCTTGCCTGTTCTGATAGTCCGCCTGACCATTGAATAATATCGGTAACTTCTTTCAAAGCTGTTTGAGTTATTACCATTTGTTGTCCTTGTACATATTCTCGTAATTGATAGCGTACAGGTGAGGCTTCAGAAATAAATGCAAACATAGTGCCTGTGTCTAGATTGACCATTTAAACGTCATACTCAATGGGATTATATGAGTGACATATCTTTTGATAAAAGGTCAGAGGAATTTTTAATCCATAACTTGTACTTGTCGAGGGATGTTAAGCCGATAGCAATCCGCTACAAAATAACATAGAAAGCGTTTAGAGAATGGTGTATAGCAATGACAGATCGAACCCAAGAAATAGAAGCAAAAAAATTAGTTAATTCATCGACAGAAACAAACAAAGTAACAATTCAACCTCAATCATCAGTTGAAAATCAACCTTTTATATTAGAATCTTTTGCTAAAACTGTCGCTGAGACTGGTAAAGCAGTTTTAGACACAGCAATAGCTGTAGGACAAGCAGCAACTAAACAAACACACAAGCTAATTGAACAAACAACTCAAGCCAGTGGTTCAGTTGTAAATTACCTGAGCGATAATTGGCTGATTAGAAAACTATCTGGAGTATTAAATCTTAATTGGCTATTTGGTGCCACTGATAATGTTGATTTAGAAAAAGCAGAAGTGGCAGTTAAAAAGCTCAAGGAAAAGTATCCCAATGAATCACCCAGCCAAATTGCTCACCGCATCATGATGGAGAAAGCAGCAAGAGCCGGTGGGATTGGATTGGCAACGAGTATTTTACCAGGATTTGCACTGACATTTTTGGCAATTGATTTAGCAGCCACAACAAAATTGCAGTCAGAAATGGTTTATGAGATTGCATCTGACTATGGGCTAGATTTAAAAGATCCTGCCCGCAGAGGTGAAGTTTTAGCAATTTTTGGTTTGGCTTTGGGTGGAGGCCGTCTGTTGAAAGCTGCGGGATTAGGCTTGTTACGAAATGTGCCCTTTGCGGGTGCAGCGATCGCCGCTAGTTCAAATGCAACAATGATCTATTCATTGGGATATGCTGCTTGTCGATTTTATGAAGCCAAACTAGATGAATCAACTTCCCTCAATTCTCCAGAGACATTGGCAACATTAAAACAACAAAGTGAAGAGTATCTGCAAAGTGCGATCGCTCAACAAGCCGTTATGGATCAAATTTTAGTTCACATGATCCTCGCCAGCCATCCCGAAAAAACTTGGCAAGAAATTTTGCCACAATTGCAAGCTGCAAATTTAAGCCCTGCATCCCTAAAAGCCATTGCCGAAAACATCAAATCACCCAAGCCTTTAGATACACTCCTTAATCAGCTAAGCCGTGATTTTGCCATACCGTTGTTAGCTCAGTGCCGTAAAATTGCCCAGGTTGACAACCAGACTACACCAGTAGAGCAGGAAATAATAGACGCGATCGCTAATAAATTCGATCTGGGCATGGGGCATGGGGCATAGGAAGAGGACAAGGGGAAAGGGAAAGGGGGAAGGGGAAAGGGGGAAGGGGAAAGGGGGAAGGGGAAAGGGGGAAGGGGAAAGGG